>JAQTPT010000035.1 GCA_028712795.1 Methylococcales bacterium | reverse complement strand
CAATGGACAAAATACCTCATGGTCTATTTTTATCTTGGGTAGTTTTGGCTCACGCTGACGTTTCTTCTTTTCTTCTGTATTCTCGCCTGATTCGCCGTCGCAATTTTCGGTGCCTTTCTTGGCATTGGCTTCAGCTTCCTTACGTTCAGCCTCGGACGATATATTGCCGTCTTTCTTTTTATTAGCCTTAATATCAGGTTTTCCCTGCTCACCTTTCAGTCGATTGATTTCATCACGAAGCTTCTGAAGTTCACTTTCCTGAGCATCATTTGAGCTGGCTAGCCGTTCTATAATATTCAGTAGTTTTTTGACAATAGCCTGCCCACCGCTACTTTCTATTTGAGCGATTTCTTGGTCAATGGCGTTTATTTCAGCCTGTAAGTCTTGGATGTTCAAGGAACGAAAGAATCTATACTTTTTGATCTGCTGTCAAGGCATTTTGGTGGCATTTGAATTTGCCATGGATTTTAAAGTAGATACCGGGAATGGTTTTGTTGTCCGATACATGCTCAGAAATGCATCGGCCAAAAACTGCCCTGAATAGCCGCCATCGCTAACGCGCTTTAACAATAATTCAGGCTCTAGGATCAACGGCTCAAAGCCTCTTTGTTGATTCTGCTGCTTGATTAATTCACTGAGTGAAACCCGACGTGGGGTGTTTATTTTGAATGTCTGCTCGGATTGAGTTGTCGCTTTCATGGCTGCAACTCGATTTCTGTTTTTTGACGATTATGGCGTAATCGGCCATCATCCGGGCGTTTCGCCGTTGGACGGCCAGTTTCTCGTAAATGCGCATCAAGCCACCGATCCAAATCTTGTCGTCTATACCGTACCGCATGGCCTATTTTTACGTAGGGGAGGTTATAGGCGCCTGTCGACCTCCATTTGGTCAGGGTTGCTGCAGGAATGACTAAAAATGCCGCTGCTGATTCGGTCGTCAATAGTTTGTCATCTTTGGATAAGTTTTTTGTATCGCTCATGATTAATTGCCCCTTTTGTTGATAATTGGGTAATCATGGCTGTTTTTTGGCACCAAGAAACCCCCCAAAAAATGAACGTTTTTTGGGGGTTGAATTCTTTGATTATTTGTGTTTGGCGTGTAGGTTTAAAATGACTTGCTGTGCTTCTGGGTATGAAACACCAAGAATGTCTTGAATGCGTTTTACCTTTTCTGTGTACTTTAAGTTTTTATCGTAGAAAACCGCTTGGGCTTGCTCCTCCGACGTAGCTTCGGCCTTTGTTGGGCAAAGATTAAAGTCACCCCAGCCATTCATTTTATACATACGGTTAATGCGTTCAAGCGTGGTCTGTGCGGATGGCCTAGCCTTGTCATAATACGTTTCCGCTTTTTTGGGCGTGATTTGTAAAATCTCCTCGGCTAACATTCTGATGGCAGCTTGGCGTTGGGTTTCGCCATCTAGCGTTTCCAACTTGCCATTAAGCGCCATCACTACGGTGAAAAATGCAGGATGATCTGTCTTCATGCGCATCTGTTTTTGGGTGGGGCATCTTCCTTTGAATTTCCTACGCAAATTGATGCCCTGAAGCGCATCGATTAATGCAAACGCCGCCGCTATCATATCTTGGCTTTCGGGCTGTTCTGGTATGCCTAGCCGGTTTTTTTCGCGCTTGGCGAACAATAACCAATCAAGGTCATCAGATGGCTGGTTCAATAATACGGTATCCACAAATCGCACCAAGGCTTTCAAATCGTAGCGGTCTGCTTCATCGCTCATTAGCAACACTCCGTCAAAGTGCATCGTCAAGGGGGAATAACCGGAAACAGAATGACGAGTTCTGCTTGTCGCCCGCTAAAGCTATCCGGTTAAAATGAATTATATCAATTCGGTTATTGTGGTTGTTGTGGTTACACTAAATCATCGGTAAATATCCTTACGGTGTCCGATTTTCAGTATTTGAATAATCAACTGCGTATTGAAAACAGAATATACAACGCGATAATCCCCGCACCTTATCCGGTAAGTATGCTCAGAACCGGAAAGCTTTTTGTGTCCAGCCGGGTAGGGATTTTCGCTTAAGGCATCAATCAAGCGGCTGATATTTTGTATAACTGGCTTAGGTAGACTTAATAGAGATTTTTTAGCCGATTTTTTGAAGTCGACGCTATAGCAAGTCATTAGCTATCAATTCCTTTTTCACTTGTTCCCAAGGTATTGTTTCTTCATCTCTTAACTCAGCAATGGCCGCTAAGTCCTCTAAATCGTCCATTAGTTCTTGATAGTCTGCTAAAGGCAATATGACGGATACCTTTTCCCCGTTGGCATTGGTGATAAATTGCGGTTGTGCGTTCATTGCTCGAGCCCTGTAATAACCCAGGTGTGACGCTCTCTATCGGCTGCATAAGAAAAACACGCCCTAATATCATCCTGAGTTAAATAATCGTAATCCTCTAAAACCTCTTGTTCAGTCATGCCGGCGGCAAAACAATCAAGAATATCATCGACAGTAATACGTAAACCTCTAATACAAGGCTTTCCGCTACGTTTGCCGGGCTCAATGGTAATAATGGTGTGATAGTCGATGCTCATGGCTGCTCCTTAGTGGGTAGCTGATTTATTGATACTGACAACATTTTCATTATCAGGGGTAACGTGTTGATGAATAAACCCGGCAATTCGATCAATGGCCTGTTTCATCGTGTTGGCTTCGGTGCGAATATAACCGCCGGTTACAGAGTTGTCGGTATTGTGATTCAAGAGCCGTTTAATGATTGTCTCTGGCAATAATGATGCTTCTGCAATGGTTGCAAAGGTGCGCCGTAAATCATGGCTGCTAAACTCAATACCTGTTTTTAACGTAACCTGATCTAATGGCCAGCGGGGAATTGCCATTGCTCCTTCGGCATTATCGCCGGGGAATACAAAGGTATTGTTACCCGTCAGCTCTAGCAGACTTCGCAGGTAGGGTTTTAATTGCATAGGAATGTAGGTGGTAAAGTCGCTATGGTTTTTGGTGTCCAGGACGGTCACAGCGTCGTTCTTGAAGTCTACGTTTTTCCATTCCAGGTGCAGGGCTTCATTGGCTCTCAGTCCGGTATAAAGCAATAACAACAAGTAGGTTTTTGCCTTGGGATTAGTAAGCTGTAATACGGCCTCATGCCAATCCTTTAGCCTGTCTGCGGGAATAATACGGCTTTTACGGGTGGGCTTGCTCCATAAGCCAACTTCTCTTAAAGCATCGGTCGGGCTTTCAGTGATGATCTTTAACGCCAGGGCATAACGCATCAAGAGCCGCAATATCCGCATCTTGTTATCCTTCGATGTGCCATTGCCAGGCAATTTCTTGTGACGGATTAAAACCATGTCACGGGTGATTGCATTAACGGGCTTATCCAGCCAGTCAGAAAAACCTTCCCCTAGTTTTTTCCGGTAATCCGCTGCTGTACCTGATCGTAAATCTTTTTGTTCAAGGTACTTGGTCATTAATTCAGCTAAGGTAATCTGCTTGATCTTGTCGGTACGCTTTTGTTCGGTGGGGTTAATACCGTCCGCAAGCGTCGAAAGTGCATCGGTCGCCAATTTACGGGCCTGTGCAACGGATAGGTCAGGCCACTTACCCAATGTGACCCGCTGAAGTTTGCCGTCCGTGGTGCGTTTTAATATGCAGAATGTCTTATTACCACTGGCACTCACCCGGCATATTAATTTTTTATTACCGGTGTCGTAATAATCCTTCCTATCCTTTTCAGGGGTGGGTAATTTTTCAATACGCTGTTGGGTGAAATTAAAATTGTCTGCCATTTTTTGCCTCTGAATCCGGGGTAACTTTTTAATCTAGGGTAACTTTTTAATGCTGTTTAGAGTATTTAGCCAATAAATACGGGTAATACAGCAGTAACGCCGGGGTAACTTTTTAGCGTTATTTTGAGTATTTTGCCCACCAAAAAGGAGCGGTTTTTTCACCTCCCAAATGGAACGGGGGATTTTTGGGGACGTCTAATTTTAAAATCCTTGCTCTAAAGTCTAAAATCCGGGGTAACGCCGGGGTAACTTTTTAACGCTGTTTTGAGCATAATACAGAATATTAGAGAATTGTCAAGAAAGGTGACAAAGCTAGTAATGACAAGGCTTTCAGGGGTTGTTTGCAGATTTGACGGGGGCTGTAAAAAGCATATCTCGGGGGACTTAAAATCCCTCGGCTGTAAGGCCGTGCCGGTTCGACTCCGGCCCGAGGCACCACAAAAAACAGGGACTTAGGCTTTTTGCCCAGTCCTTTTTTTATGCCTGATACTTAATTGTCCCAATTCTGTCCCATTGAGAATAAATAAAGGGTAGTAACCACCGCAATGCTTGCCAGAATTTCAAGCATAAAAAAAGCCGCTCTGGTTGCGGCTCTGTGTAGCCCTTGCAGGCTGATGAATTTCGTGGACTAAAAACGATTAGATCAATTTCCTGCCCAATGCTGCCAGTAGGCCACACCGCCCACCGCCACCCATCGGAACCAAAACTCACAGGCTTTATCTACGCATATTAACTTTCACTTCCGCAGGAATTCATAGCGTAGCGGTACTTTGTACAAATCAAAATGCCAAGCAAAGATGATAAACATGGACGCCATCGTTTTCACCAATCATTTTTGACAATCGGTCGAAATCGGTTATTTTGTATATTGAACAGATAAAAAACTACTATAACAACACGATAAGGGATAATGATGAAACATTTTAATTGCTTGTGGGTTTTTGTTTTAATGCTGGTTACTGGCACTTCCTGGGCTTACGGTGGCGGCAGTAGCAGCACAAAAGCCTGTGCCAAACCCAAGTTTACCAATTTTGTTCCAGCTGAAAATGCCGAAGTTGCAGCAGGCTCCAGCTTTTCTTTCACAGCATCTGCAAACACACATCCGAACAGCATCAAGGTTACCGTAAAAGGACTCCCGGCTAACATCAAAGTCACGCCCAAAAATGCGGGCAACTTAGAGGTAAGCGGGACGCTACCTGCGTCATTAAAAGGCACTTACGCCAGAATTGCCATCGAAGCCGATGCACAAAACAATTGCAATGTCGGCGGCGGTTGGCTGGTAAAAATAGCCGAATGATTTTCAAAAGCTCCAGTATCAGATAACAACCCTACTGGAGCTTTTTGCAGTTAACGTTTTTCCTGTTTAACACGACAAAAGTTAAATTGCTTCCTCTAAAAACAAATAAAACTGCTCTTGGATAGAAGCACCGGATAGAGCGACAGCATAATGACCTGTAACCAGCTTAGATTCATAGTCAGCAGCAAACCTGAAATAGGTTGCCTATCAGAAGGCTTATCCTTCGAGAGTAAGTATTGATAAGCAAGAATGGAAACAGCACTCCCTCCATCTGATAAACGCTGCCAGTTCAACTAA
Source organism: Methylococcales bacterium (assembly GCA_028712795.1). Classification (GTDB taxonomy): domain Bacteria; phylum Pseudomonadota; class Gammaproteobacteria; order Methylococcales; family Methylomonadaceae; genus Methylobacter_C. The sequence goes on along the minus strand of JAQTPT010000035.1, from coordinate 38,008 downwards.
TAACCCGGTATTTATCGGATTATCGATGATAACCCAACCAAACCGTCCCGAATTCTGCGGATGAAGAAAAAACTTAACCTCGCTTCATTATCATCCAACCGATCCGCTAGCCGATTTATTTCATCCTGGTTTCTAGTCATTAAAACTCAAGCGATGAGATTCAGTTTCGTATTTTTGCGTCAGAATTTCATTATTGGCAATAAGGTCAAACACCTTCCAGCGTCTCAAACGACAACTATCCATCTGTAGTGGTTGATTTGTTGGAATGTATATTGGATACACTACATTTTGGATACTATTATGGGTACGTTTAGTCCCGATATGTAGTAAAAAATAAAACGATATGATTTGGATACCACGCCATTTTATAAGATAAAAACTCTATATAAAACAATATATTCCGAATTTAGAAAGATCATTTTTCATTAACTTACCCGTGTTTATGCGTTTATGTGATGATTTTGTGCTGTATTATACCCGATAAATAAAACTATGGCTTGATTAAGCTGTAAGCGCAGGGGGTGTTATTACTATGGCAGGAATGATACGATTGCACGAATTGCCAGTTCTTGTTTGCTGGTAAAAGTAAATCTGTGAAGTGAAAGAAGCTGTTTGGTTATTAAACATATTATCGGTAATAATGACTGCCGATTATTCATGGGACTTTGTTTAATTCAAGTTCTGTATAAATGAAAAACAAAAGGAAAATAAATGAAAACACCCGTTCATATTGCAGTTACCGGCGCGGCAGGGCAAATTAGCTATTCGTTGCTGTTTCGTTTGGCATCAGGTTCATTCCTGGGCCCTGACCAGCCCATAGTCTTGCATTTGCTGGAAATCACACCGGCAATGAATGCCTTGCAGGGTGTGGTGATGGAGTTAAAAGATTGCGCAAGCCCTTTACTGCACAGAATTGAAATAACTGACGATCCAATGGTGGCGTTCAAAAATGTTGATTATGCTTTCCTGGTAGGCGCGCGTCCGAGAGGGCCGGGTATGGAGCGAAAAGATTTACTGGAAGCCAATGCGGAGATTTTTTCTGTTCAAGGCAAGGCATTAAATGCAGTGGCTAGCCGGGACGTAAAGGTGCTGGTGACGGGTAATCCGGCTAATACCAATGCTCTGATTGCTTTAAAAAACGCCCCCGATTTAAGCCCTGATAATTTTTCCGCAATGACGCGGCTGGATCATAATCGGGCGATCAGTCAATTGGCCGAAAAATGTGGCGTTTTGACCACGGATATAAAAAATATGATTATCTGGGGTAATCATTCCAATACACAATATCCTGACTTACATCATGCCAAAGTAAAGGGCCAGGATGCCTTGCCGTTAGTCGGTCAAACCTGGTTTGTCGATGAATTTATCCCTACCGTCCAACAGCGCGGCGCGGTTGTTATCAAAGCCAGAGGCCAGTCGAGCGCGGCATCCGCGGCTAATGCAGCAGTTGATCAAATGAGGGACTGGGTATTGGGTACCGAAGAAGGTGATTGGGTGAGCATGGGAGTGGTTTCTGACGGCAGTTATGGCATTACCAAAGGTTTGATTTATTCATTCCCGGTCATGGTGGCAGACGGTAAAGTCAGTATTGTAAAGGGTCTAGCTATCAATGAATTTAGCAAGCAAAAGATGAAATTGACCGAAACTGAGTTAAAAGAGGAGAGGGATGCGGTCAAGCATTTGTTCTGAAAAAATAGTGGTAAGCGTGGATTTATTCGACCGGCATTAAACAGGTTGGTTTGTTATTGGTGCAATCAAGCTTTAAATGCCATGGCACCAATATAACGTAGGCCACAGGACGTGGGCTGAGGCAGTCAATCTGCATTCGTCAAATTTAGTGGGGTTTGTTGTTAAATAAATTAGCCCCACTGGCGGCTGGTATCAATTTATGGGTAGGCTCGGCATTCCGGAAGGTCAGTCAGCCGGCAGGATTTTATTACCGGGGAATTGCTCCGCATGGACTGATCTGCCTTGATTAGGACTTCAGACAACCCGATCCCCCGGCTCTTCACCGGCAAAAAAGGCCGCGATATTTGCCAAAACGCGATTACCCATTGCGACCCTGGTTTCTTCTGTCGCACTACCCAAATGCGGTAAGAGAGCGACGTTATCCAATTCCAAAAAACCGGGATCTATAGCCGGTTCACCTTCGTACACGTCTAAACCGGCACCGGCAATCCAGCCTTCTTTTAGAGCTTTAATCAAGGCTTTGCTGTCAACAACATCGCCTCGTGCAGTGTTAATCAGATGTGCCGATGGGCGCATCAGTTTTAAGCGCTGCTCATTGATTAAATGCCGGGTTGCTTCGCCACCGGGGCAATGCAATGAGACAAAATTGGCTTCTGATAATAATTCCTCAAGCGTTTCGCAGCGAGTGGCTTGCAAATCCTCCACGATATTTTGCGCGGGCTGCGAAGGCGCATAAAAAAGAATTTTCATGCCGAAACCATGATGGGCTTTTTTTGCCATCGCCTGAGCAATGCGGCCAAAACCAATTAAGCCCAGAATTTTGCCCGTTACTTTTTGCCCGATTAACTGGGTGGGCTTCCATCCTGTCCATTTTTTATTTCGAATCAGGCGCTCGCCTTCGGAGGCGCGTCGCGCGGACATCAGCAGCAGCAGCATGGCTATATCTGCGGTGCAGTCGGTCAATACATGCGGCGTGTTGGTGACAACCAGTCCTTGCGCTTTGGCGGCATTGATATCGATATTGTTATAACCGACACCAAAATTGCCGATAATTTTAGCGCGTTTATTTTCAACACTCAGTATGTCGGCGGTAATCTGGTCGGTGACGGTGGGTAATAAGGCATCCGCGGTTTGCAGGGCGCATTTAAGCTCGTCCGCGGACATCGGGATGTCAGACTCGTTCAGATGGACATCGTACAGGTCTTTTAATTGTGCTTCGACTTCAGCAGGCCATTTACGGGTAACTATGACTTTCTGTTTGCTCATCGAATATTCTCCACAGGGTGTTGTTATGGATTTTGGCGCAATGGTCGCTGTTTTGTGCCGGGTTACACTACGATAACCCGGCCAAGTTAAGATAGTTTATTTGGCTGTTGAGCGATAGTATTCAATCGCTGCGGCAACGCCGCTACCGGGTTTAATATCAAATCCGCAGTCCAGTAATGCCATCTCAACACCTGCGATAGCGCCGAGCATGGACACGTCATTCATGTCGCCGACGTGACCGATCCGGAAGGCTTTGCCAGCTAGTTCCGAAAGACCGGCACCCAATGATATGTTGTACTTACTGAAAGCAGTGCTGATAACAGTCCTGGCGTCCTTGTCTTCAGGGACAATAATTGCAGTTACTGTGTCAGATTCAAAGCTAGGCTGAGCGCATAATTTTAAACCCCAGGCAGCAACGGCTTTACGGGTTCCTTCAGCCAAGCGGTAGTGACGTGCGTAGATATTTTCCAGGCCTTCTTCAAGCAACATATCCAGTGCTTTACGCAAACCGTATAAAATAGGCAAGGAGGGTGTGTAGGGCGTGTAGCCATCTTTGTTGGTGCTCATCTGGTCTCTTAAGTCCAGGAAACAGCGGGGGTAGGTCGATGTTTCAGTCGCTTTTAGCGCTTTTTGGCTGAATGCCAAGAATGCGCCACCCGCAGGCAGCATAAAGCCTTTTTGCGAGCCGCTGATGGCGCCGTCAACGCCCCATTCGTCCATGCGGAAGTCAAGGCTAGCTATGGAACTTACTCCATCAACTAATAACAGGGCAGGGTGGTTAGCTGCATTCAAGGCTTTACGAACTCCGCCAATATCGCTGGTGACGCCGGTGGCGGTTTCATTATGAGTCGCTAAAACGGCCTTTATTTCGTGGCCGGTGTCTTCTTTTAAACGCGCTTCCAGTTTGTCCAGGGGTATGCCTTTGCCCCAGGTTTCCTGATGGATTTCAACGTCGAAGCCCAAGCGTTTGCCCATTTCAGCCCATAAATGACTGAATTGTCCAAAACGATAGATCAATACTTTATCCCCTGGATTTAAAGTGTTCGTAAAAGCGATTTCCCAGCCTGCCGTTCCCGTTGCAGGGAAAACAAAAGCTTGCCCTGTTTCTGTTTTGAAGATTTTCTTCAGGTCTTGCAAGAGAGGCGTTAACAGTTTTGGAAATGCTGGGGAGCGATGGTCTTCCATAGGGATATGCATCGCGTTTAGAATTTCATTAGGGACGTTGGTGGGGCCTGGAATATACAGGTGGTTACGACCAGCCATGGGTTTGCCTCTTAAATTAGGTTGTGGAATGATGGATTAAATCAGGACTTGGGGATTGAAAACTGAATACCCAAAAAATAGATGATCATGACATAGGCGCTAATAATCAGCAAGATTTGATTGTGACTTTAAGCCAATAGTGCGCGTTAAAAATTGACTTTGGTTGTGCTAAAAGTAGAATGGACGGTTTATTTGTTTCCGAGGCAGCTCTTGCTGTGGTCAAGTAAACAAACAAACGCTATCACTTTAACACTAATGACATTAGGAATGTGCAAATGAGCCACACTTTATATACTGCGTCAGTTCAACGCGTTCAACGTTGCGAGTTAGCAGTTCCGGGATCAAACCCGGACATGTTTGAAAAAGCGATGAAAAGTGGTGCGGATTTCATTTTTCTGGATCTTGAAGATGCGGTGGCTCCCGATGACAAAATACGCGCCAGAAAAAACATCATTGAAGCGATTAACGACATGGACTGGAAGGGACACGGCGTGACCATTTCCGTGCGTATCAATGGCCTGGACACCCAATACATGGTTCGTGACGTGGTTGATCTGGTTGAACAGTGTGGCGCAAAACTGGACACTGTCCTGATTCCTAAAGTGGGTGTTTATGCTGATGTGTATATGGTTGAAGCGATGCTTAACCAACTTGAAATGCAGCAGGGACTGAAAAATAAAATAGGGATTGAAGCGCTGATTGAAACCGCACTGGGCATGGCTAATGTGGAAGATATTGCGCGGAATGGCGCATCAGGCAGACTTGAAGCGCTGCATTTTGGCGTGGCTGATTATGCGGCAAGCAATCGCGCAAGAACAACTAATATCGGCGGGTTAAATCCTGATTATCCGGGCGATCAATGGCACTCAGCTATCAGCCGGATGACGGTTGCCTGCCGTGCTTTTGGCTTGCGCCCCATCGACGGCCCTTTTGGTGATTTTAACGATCCTGACGGTTACAAGCAGGCGGCAAGACGCGCGGCGGCGTTAGGCTGCGAAGGTAAATGGGCGATTCATCCAAAGCAGGTTGAATTGGCCAACGAAATTTTTACCCCGCCTGCTGCTGAAGTTGAAAAAGCCAAGCGCATCTTAGTGGCATTAAAGGAAGCGGCTGCGCAAGGGAAGGGTGCCGCTGCATTGGATGGCCGGTTAATCGATGCCGCTTCGGAAAAAATGGCCAATAACGTGGTAAAAGCCGCTGAGGCGATTGCTGCAAAAACTCAATAAAGGCGCAAGGCCAAAGGCGAAAAACGTCTTGCGCCTTTGTACCTATCACCTTAATCAAGAATCGAAAAGAGAGATGCTGTGGATATTCATGAGTATCAAGCGAAAGACATTTTAAGCGGTTACGGGGTTAAAATCGCTGAAGGCGGATTGGCGTACAGTCCGGAAGATGCCGTGCAACGGGCCCGGGAAATCGGTGGGCATGTTTGGGCGGTAAAAGCCCAAATTCATTCCGGCGCCCGCGGTAAAGCGGGTGGCATTAAAATCTGTAAAACCCACGATGAAGTTGAAGCAGCGGCTGATTACCTGTTGGGTAAAAGACTGGTGACCCATCAAACCGGCCCTGCGGGTAAAGTGTGCTCAAGGCTTTATATTGAGGCGGGTACGGACATCGCCCAGGAGTTGTATTTCTGTTTTTTGGTTGACCGCGGTTCGGAACGGATTGTGATGGTGGGCTCTGCGCAAGGCGGTATGGAAATCGAAGAGTTGGCAGTCAATAATCCGGAGGCCATCACTAAAATTTATATTGAACCTGCCGTAGGGTTGCGAGACTATCAGGCCCGTGAAATGGCTTTTGCCTTAGGCCTGGATGCTGAAATATTAAGCCATGCCGTAAAGACCATTAAAGGCTGTTATCAAGCCCTGCGTGCCCTTGATGTGAACATGCTGGAAATTAATCCGCTGGTGGTCACAAAAAGTGGTGAATTAATGGCGCTGGACGCCAAAATGGGCTTTGACGACAACGCGTTATTCAGGCAGCAAAAAATTTCTGAGTTGCGCGATAAAACCCAGGAAGACCCGCGCGAAATGGCCGCGGCGGACCGTGGCTTAAGCTACGTGGGCTTGGACGGTGACATTGGCTGCATGATTAATGGCGCAGGTTTGGCGATGGCGACCATGGACATGATTAAACTTGCGGGCGGTGAACCCGCCAATTTTTTGGATGTGGGCGGCGGCGCTTCGGCTGAGCGTACTGAAAAAGCCTTCCGGTTAGTCTTGGCTGACAAGGGTGTTAAAGCGATGTTGGTTAATATTTTTGCGGGTATTAACCGTTGCGACTGGATTGCTGAAGGCGTGGTGCAAGCGGTTAGAAAAATTGACATGAAAGTGCCGTTAATCGTGCGCTTGTCCGGTACTAACGTAGAGGAAGGCCGACGCATTATTGCAGAAAGCGGACTGCCCATCATTACTGCGGAAACTTTGGCGGAAGCGGCTGAAAAAGCCGTGCAAGCGCGTAACGAAGTAGTTGCATCAGAAGCAGCTCAGGAGATTTAAATGGCTATATTTATTGACGAAACTACGCGAATAATCGTTCAAGGTTTTACCGGAAAAATCGGTTCGTTCCACGCGCAGGACATGATTAACTACGGCTCTAATGTTGTCGGTGGCATTACCCCGGGCAAAGGCGGGCAAACTCATTTAGGCCTCCCGGTTTTTAACACCGTAAAAGAAGCCATTAGCCTGGTAGGGGCCGAAGCCAGTATTATCTTTGTGCCACCGGCCTTTGCCGCCGATTCCATTATGGAGGCCGCTGATGCGGGGATAAAATATTGTGTGGCGATCACTGACGGTATCCCGACACAGGATATGATGACTGTTAAGAATTTTCTGCGCCGTTTCCCGGAAGAAGAACGCATGCTGCTCACCGGCCCAAACTGCGCGGGTACAATAAGCCCTGGACGCGCCATGCTGGGTATTATGCCCGGGCATATTTACAGGCCAGGCAATGTCGGTATTGTGGGTCGTTCAGGTACTCTTGGCTACGAAGCCGCCGATCAAATGAAACGCTTGGGTATTGGCATTTCCACGTCAGTAGGTATTGGCGGCGACCCCATCAACGGCAGTTCACACCGGGATATTCTGGAAAAGTTTGAACAGGATACAGAAACTAAAGTTATTCTCATGATAGGTGAAATTGGCGGTCCCCAAGAAGTTGAAGCGGGATTGTTTGCCAAAGAGCACATGAGTAAACCGGTCGTTGCTTACATCGCCGGATTGACTGCGCCAGAAGGCCGCCGCATGGGCCATGCCGGGGCGATTATTTCATCCGCGGGTGAAGGTGCTGCTGAAAAAGTGGCGATGCTGAGGGAGTTGGGGGTTGTTATTTGCCCAACGCCTGCGGCGATGGGGGCTACAGTGGCATCCGTGCTGGCAAGGATATAAAATCACAGTTCGCGGGCGAGTTGGATGTTTAGAAAAGCAATAAGAAAGATTTTCTCAAAACCATGACTATTCTGTTTGATGACTATCTTCCTCGCTGGAACTACCGGGCCATTCCTAAAGATCGCTGATTTCGGGAAGCTATTTTTTGCCAAATTCTTAACATCAATAATTGATTGCCTTTTGTTGCAAATAACGCCGCAATAAATCCAGTGCCATTAACGCTGCCTGGTTTTGCTTGCGCTTGATGGGGCCGGCTATTGAATGTGTCGCTTGATGAAAGCTGTCTTCCGCCAGCAGCGTGTTATAGATAACAATGGACTTATCTTTGTTGTTCAAGGCGTCATTATCGCCCGCGCAAAGTTGAACGAGAACATAATTAGCCCCGCTGGACTTTTGCAGATCGGCTGCGATTGCTTTTGCTGTTACCATTAAGTTTTCCGCACCGGCTTCAGTAACCGGATCGTGTCCTAATCTGGCTGTGGATTGTTCGTAGATTGTGCTTAGCAACCACTCGGAACCTACGCACTTGGCTGCCAGCAGGCCTTGACTGACTGTTTCTACGACAGCCAACGTGAGCCTTCTGTTAGTCATCAGCCTATCAATTTCAAAAACCAGATCACCTGTCAGTTCACCCAGTCCGTCAATAGCGAACACGTGATCACCCAATTGCTCAGCGAATCGAGTGACTAAAGCCGTCTTTGCCGTTTTTGAATAATTATACGGAAACAGTAACTTAGTCTGCACTTCGTCAGTCCCTGCACGGAAGCCTAATTGCACCTCCGGGGGTATTTCGATTGTTTTTATGCGTTCCTGAATGACGGATTCACCTAAACCTAAGGTTTTGATAGTGATTAATTGATCGGGCTTTAATAAAAAACGGGAGGACAGTTTTGCCAGAATGCGTTCCTGAAATAAATGCTTCATTTCCGTCGGCACGCCGGGTAAAAAAACAAACCAGCAGCGACCGTACTGTAAGGAAAAACCCGGCGCAGTACCCCATTCATTATCTATGCGTTCCGCTCCTTGAGGCAACATGGCCTGTTTGCGGTTTGATTCGGGCATCGTTCTGTTTCTATGCGCGAAAAAACGAGTGATTTGTTCAAAAGCAATACCGTCAAATTCTAACGGTAGATTAAAGGCAAGCGCTACGGCCTCCGCTGTCAAATCATCACTGGTAGGCCCAAGACCGCCAGTACAAATACAGCAATCGGCCCTTTGCGATATATCCAGCAGCAAAATGATAAGGTCATCCAGTTTATCGCCTACAGCGGTATGTCGTGTTACTGTAAAACCGCAGGCAACAGCCTGTTGAGACAGCCAGGCGGCATTGGTATCTACAGTCTGCCCCGTTACGATTTCTTCGCCTTGGGAGAAGATTTCAAGTGTTGGATTCATTTTAAAAACTCATTGATCAGTACCCCGTGCCAAAACGGCAGGGTGATTAAACTTAATGCGGTTGTTACGGTGACTGTCATGGCATAAAGGGCGCTATCCAGCCGATAGCGATCACAAAAAACAATACCCAGAACCATGCTTGGCATCGCCAAGTCCAGCACGGCCGCCGCTTTAAATTTGCCCTCCATGGGTAAATAGCCTGCCAGGGCGATTGCGAAAATAGGCATTAACAGCATTTTTATCAGAATGACAGGCGTAACATAAGGTATATTTCTGACGGTGACCGCTTTCCAGTTTAAGGCCAGTCCCAGGGAAAATAACATCAACGGCACGACAGCAGCAGACAGTTTTTCTAACACGCCAGCAAACCATGCCGGCGCAACAAGATCGTTAAGATTTAAAACGATCGCAAGGGCCGCTGCCCAAAAAGGCGGCGCATTAAAAAAAGTTAGTGCTGATTTTGGCTTTTCTGCGGGATCATCTCCGTAATGTCTCGCTATCATAATGCCGATAGTAAACAGAAACGGCGAGGTTGCAAATAGATCCATTTGTATAACGACTGAACGCGCCCAACTGCCAAACGTTTGTTCCAAAACGGGCAAGCCCAGATAGGTCACGTTAGGGAATGCCGCTGCCAGTACCATGGCACCCGAGCGTTTACCGTCAAATTTAAACAGTGATCCGATTATCCAGCTACATAGAATGGCAAATAAAATCGAACTCAGGCCAAGCAGGGTAAAGTTAAAGGAATGCAAGCCTATATCGGCTGTCCACATAACGTCCAAAACCATGGCCGGTAACAGCAGATAATAGACTAATGTGGTCAAAACGTGCCGGACATATTCTGCCTGTAGTCCAGCGGGTTTAAGGAAACGCCAACCTACGCCGCAAGCCATTAACAAGGTCATTTGAATCAATGTTGAGTTCATAAGCAAAGCGTATTGTGGATTTGGTAAGATTAACATTCACTGTTAAAAAAAGTTCCGGTAACATATACTGTTTAAACCTAATTATTAAGGGTCCGTGTAGTTCATAAATTCTGGTTTGTAAGGGTTAAAGATAATTTCATTTTCTGCAAGTTGGGGTTCTCATTGTTCAGGAGCTATTGTATGCGTGTTTTTTTAAAATATTGCCAGTTAAGTTTTATCGTTTTATTGATGACCTGCGCTGTCGCCAAGGCGGCGTTGAATGAAGCCGATTCGATAACTCCGAAGCAAGCCTCTGTCATGTACGCTGAGCAAAAGGCGGTCATTGTCGATGTTCGTGAAGACAGTGAATGGAATGAACAGCATATTCCCGGGGCAATTCACATACCCTTGGCGCAGTTGAATGGACGTATATCAGAGCTCAAGCAATACAAGGATACTCCTGTAATTACCCAGCGCAAAGCGGGCGGCCGTTCTGCAAAAACCTTTGAAGTATTGAAGTCGGGGGGATCTACCAAAGTTTATAATATGGATGGCGGAATAATGGCGTGGGATAAAACGGGATTAAAAACGGAGTAATCCTGTCAGGGCCGTTTATACATAAATTTATTTTACCTTTACCAATATCCCTATGTCATTCCTATCAACTAAACCCATTCCTGTCCGCGAACGCTTGATTATGGCGCTGGACGTTTCCAGCATTCCCGAGGCGCAGGCTTTAGTGGAAGAGCTCGGCGATTCCGTGATTTTTTATAAAGCCGGCATGGAACTGTTTATGTCGGGTGATTATTTTGGTTTAATTGAATGGCTGAAGCAACATCATAAAAAAGTTTTTGTTGATCTGAAGTTTTTTGACGTTCCGGCTACCGTTGGCCGGGCTATCAAAGCCTTAAGCAGCAAAGGCGTTGATCTTGCCACTATACATGGCAACGATGCCATTATGGAAGCAGCCGCCAAAGAGAAAGGCGACCTAAAGGTGCTGGCAGTTACCGCCTTAACCAGTTTGGATCGCGGTGATCTTGATGATTTAGGTTTTAAATGCGATGTCCGCGAACTGGTGTTATCCCGCGCCAAACGTGCCCTGCAAATTGGCTGTGACGGCATTGTATCATCGGGACTTGAAGTATCCATGCTCAGGGAGCAGTTGGGTCATAAATTATTGGTTATCACGCCCGGCATCCGGCCTGTTGATAATCGCGAAGATGACGATCAAAAGCGGGTGGTCAGTGTAGAAATGGCTTTCCAGAATGGCGCTGATTATATTGTTGTGGGCCGGCCTATTCGTGATGCTGAAAATCGGAAAGCGATGGCTGAAAAAATCCAGGGACAGATTCTTGCTCAATTTTCAAGCAATTGAATAATGCAAAGTACAGCGTGTAGCGATCCTGTATCCTGCCGGATTGTACCTTTTGTCATGAACCTTTTACATTGAACCTTAAGTATGGCATTTGACCCCGCTTTTTCTTCCTCTTATCTTGTCGCTTTTGTAATGGGCTTGTTCAGCAGCATGCATTGCATAGGGATGTGCGGCTCGATTATCGGGACCTTAACTTTAAGTCTAAGCCCTGAGATTCGAAACAATAAAAAACTACTGTTACCTTTTGTCTTTAATTATAATTTCGGACGGATTACCAGTTATACGATAGCGGGCGCATTAGTCGGTGTTATAGAAGCTTTGTTAACCATGCATCTGGGTCAAGCTCATGGACATAGAACGCTGCAATTACTATCAGCGGCTATCATGGCGGGCGCCGGGCTTTATATAGCCGGCTGGTTTCCCCGATTTGCCTATATCGAAAAAGCGGGGCTCCATTTCTGGAGGAAAATAGAGCCGTATGGCCGCAAACTTATTCCCGTAAAAAACCGTACTCAAGCCTATCTTTTTGGCATGGTCTGGGGCTGGTTGCCTTGTGGGCTGGTCTATGCGGCTTTAACACTTGCGGCGACCGCCGGTGAGGTCAGTAAAAGCGCAATGACTATGTTGGCTTTTGGCCTGGGGACTTTACCTGCAGTCATGGGAGTCGGTATAATGACGCATGTTTTGACCAGGTTATCAAGAATGCAGCGTTTCAAACAGGCTATTGGCCTGCTTATGATGGTTCTGGCACTGTTCGCCGCCTTGCCTTGGCTAAATCCGATGGCCTATACAACAACACACATAGCAACACATTAAAGAGGCTACTATGGGACATTTTAAGTCGATCATCGGTCAATCCCCAGCATTGGATTCTTTAATCCGCAGTGCCAGAATGGTTGCGGCTACGGATGTGACGGTATTAATTAAGGGTGAAACCGGCACTGGCAAGGAAGTGTTCGCCAACGCCATTCAAAAAGAAAGTCGCCGCGCTGATAAAGCTTTTATTACTCTCAATTGTGCTGCATTGCCTGAAAGCCTGATTGAATCGGAATTGTTTGGTCATAAAAAAGGATCTTTTACAGGCGCTACAGCCAACACGCAAGGTCTATTTCAAGCGGCTGATGGCGGAACAATATTCCTAGATGAAATTAACTCATTGCCCATCTCAATTCAGGCAAAATTATTGCGTTTTCTGGAGTCTGGGGAATGCCTTGCAGTGGGTGACATTAAACCCTATAACGTTGATGTCCGCATTATCGCGGCGACAAACTCGGATCTGAACAAGCAGGTTGAAGCAGGTCAATTTAGGCTGGATTTATTTTACCGGCTTAATGTTGTACCTTTAGAACTTCCCCCATTGGAGCAACGTACTGAAGACATTGAGCATCTCATCAGGCATTTTCTGATTATGATGTCAGAAACCCATTCAATAGAGGCGCCTAAATTCAGTAAGCAAACCTTAAAAGTTCTCAAAGATTACCCATGGCCTGGCAATATTCGTGAATTACGTAACCTGTGCGAACGACTGAGTATTTTATTGGCTGGGAGAACCATTGAACCGGAAAATCTGCCTCGCGAATTTGTCACCTATAGCAGCACACCAAAGGCGCCTGATTTCACTTTGCCTGAAAGGGGCATAAAGCTTGACTGTTTGGAAGCCGACTTGATCCATCAGGCTCTAAGTCGCACACAAGGCAATCGCAGTAAGTCGGCAAAATTACTCGGTCTCTCCCGGGATTCCCTGCTTTACCGGATCCAAAAACACGGGTTGTCATCGCATTAATGCAGCGAAGATCAAAAAGCCTGTAACCGGGCCTGTGTCATTAATTGCTTTAAATCTTTAACCGTCTGCGCCAGACCTGAAAATAAGGCTTGAGCGATAATAGAATGCCCGATATTAAGTTCAACGATAACGGGTATTGAGCATATCTCTTGAACATTGTAAAAATTCAATCCATGCCCCGCATTGACTTGTAGTCCGGCGCTGTGGGCATAATGTGCCGCCTGACTGATACGCGCCAGTTCTTTTGCCTTTTGCACCGGACTTTTAGCGTCTGCATAACAACCGGTGTGCAGTTCGACAACGGGCGCTCCTGCTTTTACCGCTGCATCAATCTGTGCGAAGTCGGGATCAATAAATAGCGATACCTCAACACCAGCCCCCCTTAATTTATCACAAGCCCATTGCATGCGATCGAGGTTTACGACGATATCTAAACCACCCTCAGTAGTCAATTCAGCCCGTTTTTCAGGCACCAGGCAACAGGCGTAAGGTTGTATTTTGATAGCAAGCTCCAGCATTTCATCAGTCACGGCCATTTCCATATTCAGGCGGGTGTGGAGCATGTCCTTCAGTAAGAAAATATCCCTATCCTGAATATGCCGACGGTCTTCCCGCAAATGCGCGGTAATACTGTCAGCCCCTGCTTGCTCTGCAACAAGCGCAGCCTGGACAGGTTCAGGATAAAGCGTGCCTCTGGCTTGCCTCAGGGTCGCAACGTGGTCAATATTTACGCCCAGTAAGATATGTGATTTGTCCATTTTTTATAAGTGTTGGATGATTTTAGAAATGACGGTCCGGCTTTTTAGCGGCTTGCCGTGCAAATAAACAGCGATGACTGTTCTCATCAGTATTTTTGCCTCGGCCAGCACCTGAGGATCGGCGAGCTCTCTTGATTTCAATGCCAATAAAGTCTTGCCTGAGAAAGAGCCGTCGAGGGCTTCAATTGGACCCGCTTCTGCATTGAAGTTATAGTTAATCAATGGATTAACAGCTTTGTGATTGAGGGCATCATATTCAAGTTGCAGTCCGTAACCGACGGCATTCATTAAATCGAGCTCAAAACTTCGCAGTGTTTGTTCTATTTTTGAACTATCCAAAAGACAGGTTAAACAGCTGCGATAATAAGCAAACACTTCCGGGTGAGGGTCGTGTTGATGCAAGAAGCAACCTATCAGTTCATTAATATAAAAGCCGCAATAAAGCGCGAGTCCTTGTAATGGTATGAATGGCCGGGCTAATTCAACATCCGTCAGGGTTTTTAACCCGGACTTGCCAAAGTAGGACAGGGTCAAAGGGATAAAGGGCTGCAATAGACCCGCTGTCTTAGACTTTGTTTTCCTTACCCCTTTTGCCAGCAGGGAAACCCTGCCAAAGTCCTCGGTCAAGACATCAATGATAAGACTGGTTTCCCTAAATTTACGCTGTTGCAGAATAAAGGCAGGTTGCAAATATACAGCACTATCCGTCATTAAATCCCAGGCTTTGCATGGCGCGTTCATTGTCCGACCAGTTCTTTTTAACTTTAACCCAAAGCTGTAAATAGACTTTCTGTCCGATCAGTTTTTCTATATCGAAGCGTGCATCCGTGCCGACTTTTTTTAGCATTTCACCGTCCTTGCCAATTACGATATTTTTTTGGGTCAGCCGCTCCACCCAAATGATGGCATAAATTTTAGTGATATTCGGAAGCTCTTCGTAGCGTTCCATTTCAACCGTTAAGGCATAAGGCAGTTCATCGCCCAGACGCCGGGTCAGTTTTTCCCTGACAATTTCGGCAGCCAGGAAGCGCTCGGGGCGGTCAGTAATCTGATCTTCAGGATAGATCAGATCATTTTCCGGTAACAGTTTCATGATCAGGCTTTCCAGTTGATCCAGATTGGTCCTTTTTAGCGCCGAGATGGGGACCAAATGCTGAAATGGAAACCGATGTTGGGCCCCGGCAAAAAATGTCAATATGGCATCCTTGTCTTTCACCTTATCGATTTTGTTGACGGCGAGAATAACGGGCAGCCCCGCCTGTTCCAGCTTTTTAAAGATCACTTCATCATATTCGTGCCACGATAAGCCATCAATCAACCAGACAATCACATCAACACCCAGTAGCGTGGTTTCAGCTGTCCGGTTTAAATACCGGTTCATTGCCCGCTTTTCATTGTTGTGCATGCCAGGCGTATCCATATAAATGGCTTGCCCGGCTTCAGTGGTATTAATGCCCAGAATCCGATGCCGGGTTGTTTGCGGCTTGCGCGAGGTGATGCTGATTTTCTGCTTCAGCAAATGATTCATCAGCGTCGATTTACCGACATTGGGGCGCCCTATCAGCGCTACGAAACCGCAATTCATCTACTGTCCTTATTCAATAATTCGAGCATAAGCTCAGCCGCCGACTGTTCGGCCCGTTTTCTGGAGATGCCGGTACCGACACAAGTCTCTGCTATTAAAGGAATGGTACACTTAACTTTAAAAAGTTGTTCGTGCGCAAGTCCTGACATTGTAATTAAAGTGTATTCCGGCAGTTCCAATCTTTTGGACTGCATCAACTCCTGAAGTTGAGTTTTAGGGTCTTTTTGCCAGTTATTCAAAGACAGGCTGCTCAGGTTTTCTGCAAACAAGCGCTCTATCCATTGCTGGCAGGCGTCTATTCCCTGGTCTTTGAATAACGCACCCATAATGGCTTCCAGAGCATCAGACAAAATGGAATCACGGCGAAAGCCGCCACTTTTCAGTTCTCCTGAACCCAGCAACAAATAATCCCCCAACTGATGCTTTCTGGCCAACTCAGCCAGTGAAGTCTGATTGACCAGGCTTGCTCTCAACCGGCTTAAAACGCCTTCACTGGCATCAGGAAAAATGTCATACAGTTTCTGGGCAATCACAAAGCCAAGAATTGAGTCGCCCAGAAATTCCAACCGTTCGTTATTAATCGAGTTTGCGCTACGGTGGGTTAAAGCCATTGTAAAAAGCTGAGGGTTATTAAATATCAAACCCAGCTTCTTAGCCAATACTTCGGGCTTTTTTATCACGGCTTACCCACCTCAATAACATCATTAAACTCCACTAGCACGCTCAGGTTGCCGGCAATTTTCCTGACAACCTCGTACTCAATAGCCACTTTCAGATAATCGTTATAGTGGGTAACTTTAATGTCATCTTGAGTGACATCATCTACATAATTAATATTGAACCGTTTGTCCAGGCTGGCTCTAATTTCGGCCTCGCTTTGTTCTTCAATATCAGGGGTTTTTTCAATCTCAGCCAGAGCGCTGACTACTTTGCTGTGATTCAGGTAAATCGGACCTATTTTAAGTCCCAATAGAACAAAAAAGGCGATGAGCGCCAGAACAAAAACCAGTGAGATAAACGTTAAACCCTGTTGATGTCTAGGTGATGCCTTCATTTAACTTTCCAAATTATTCAAGACCTTGCAATTCAATGTTTATAGCTTTTGCATTGCATCTGCTTTTAAATTAATTCAATACCGTGCCAATACGGCTGAAACCAACACCTTTATCCTGCCAGTCCCAACTCATCCAGATAAAAAAGGCTTTGCCGACCAGATTCGCTTCTGGAACCGGCCCCCAGTAGCGGCTATCATTGCTGTTATCACGGTTATCGCCCATCACAAAATAATTGCCTTCCGGGACGACATAAACAAATTCAACTGAAGGCGTGCCATTCCTGATCAGAATACTGTGTTCTACCCCGGTCAAATCTTCCAGCAATTCTTCAGCGCCGGTCATGTCTTCACCCTGGCCCACTCCCTGATAACGTCCCAATGACACCTGTTTAACAGGTGTGCCATTGATGGTCAACTGTTTTCCGCTATAAACAACTTTGTCGCCAGGCAGGCCAATAACACGTTTTATATAATCGACAGCCGGATCTTTTGGATAACGAAAAACGACAATATCACCACGCTTGGGTTCATTCAGTTCAATCACCTTTTTATTGATAACAGGCAGGCGTATCCCGTAAGTGAACTTATTAACCAGGATAAAATCACCCACCAGTAAAGTGGGCATCATTGATCCTGAAGGAATGCGAAAAGGCTCGGCAATGAAAGAGCGGAGCAACAGCACAACCAATACAATCGGGAAAAATGAACGTGCATACTCGACGAGCACGGGTTCATTCTTTTCATCAAAAACAAGGCCTTTTGATTTGAGAAATAACAAATAACTGCCCCAAATTACGCCCGTAATGACAGTGGCAACCAAAAGAAAAAATGAAAAATCGTAGTCCATTGTTATATAGTTCAGGTTAAAGGTTTAAGGCTAAAGACGAAAGGCAGATGGCTAAGGCGATATGTAATTGAAGCTTGGTTTTTCGCCTTGCGCCTTTTACCTTTCGCCTGATCTTTATCATTCTTTGTTCAGTTGTAAAACGGCGAGGAATGCCTCTTGAGGAATCTCTATATTACCGACCTGTTTCATGCGTTTTTTACCCGCTTTTTGTTTTTCCAATAATTTTTTCTTACGGCTAATATCGCCGCCATAACATTTGGCGATCACATTTTTTCGCAGGGCTTTAACGGTCGATCTTGCGATCACTTTAGAACCAATGGCCGCCTGTATCGCTACTTCGTACATTTGCCGCGGAATCAGATCTTTCATCTTTTCAACCAGATCGCGTCCGCGATTATTGCTTAAATCCCGATGGACGATAATCGACAAAGCGTCAACTTTTTCGGAATTAATCAAGACATCAAGCTTAATCAAATCAGCCTGCTGAAACCGTAAAAACTCATAATCAAAAGAGGCAAAACCCCGGCTCACTGACTTTAAGCGATCAAAGAAATCCAGCACCACTTCGCTCAGCGGCATTTCATAATGCAGTGACAC
This sequence comes from Methylococcales bacterium, assembly GCA_028712795.1. Taxonomy (GTDB): domain Bacteria; phylum Pseudomonadota; class Gammaproteobacteria; order Methylococcales; family Methylomonadaceae; genus Methylobacter_C. The sequence continues at coordinate 20,102 of JAQTPT010000035.1, read as the reverse complement.
CTGCCTGCCAACGTACTGCATATCTTTTTGTACGCCGCGCTTTTCGATACACAGTGTAATGACGCCTCCCAAATAAGCCTGGGGAACCAAAATATTAGCGCGGATAATGGGTTCCCTGATTTCCTTAACAGTGCCGCCCTCCGGCAGTTTGGCCGGATTATCCACCATCAGAACCTGATCGGTTTGGGTGATCACTTCATAAATAACCGTGGGCGCTGTAGTAATCAAATCGACGTTATATTCTCTTTCCAGGCGCTCCTGCACAATTTCCATGTGCAACATGCCCAAAAAACCGCAGCGGAAGCCAAAACCCAAAGCCTGGGAGGTTTCCGGTTCGAATTGCAGCGCGGCGTCATTGAGGTTTAACTTCTTGAGCGCTTCACGCAAATCTTCGTAATTATCGGAGCTGACCGGATACAAACCGGCAAATACACGCGGTTGAACCCGTTGAAAGCCAGTGAGCTGTTCTTCAGCCGGTTTATCTGTCCAGGTGATGGTATCACCTACAGGCGCACCGAAAATATCTTTAATGCCGGCAACCACATAACCGACTTCACCGGTATTCAAAATCTCTTTTTCGAGACGTTTTGGCGTAAAAACGCCGACCGTTTCAGCGATGAACGACTTGCCGGTGGACATGATGGTGATCTTTTGTTTTCTTCGAATGCTGCCATGCATAATCCGGACTAAAGACACCACGCCCAGATAACTGTCGAACCAGGAATCAATGATCAATGCCTGCAAAGGGCCGTCTATGTTACCTTGGGGCGGAGGCACTTTAATAACGAGTTGCTCCAGAACATCCTGAACGCCCAGGCCGGTTTTAGCGCTAATCATCAGCGCCTCATCCGCTGGAATGCCGATCACCTCTTCAATTTCAGCCAGCACCCGTTCAGGCTCGGCAGAGGGCAAATCAATTTTATTCAGCACAGGTACAACTTCCAGTCCCTGTTCTATTGCCGTATAGCAGTTTGCCACACTTTGCGCCTCAACGCCTTGCGCCGCATCAACAACCAGCAGTGCGCCTTCGCAAGCCGCCAGGGAACGGGACACTTCGTAGGAAAAATCAACATGCCCCGGCGTATCAATAAAATTAAGTTGATAGGTTTCGCCATCCTTTGCTTTAAAGTCCAGCGTTACGCTTTGGGCTTTAATCGTGATACCGCGCTCTTTCTCAATATCCATGCTATCAAGCACTTGCGCCGACATTTCCCGGGCGCTTAAGCCGCCGCAGATTTGAATAAAACGGTCTGCGAGCGTTGATTTGCCATGATCAATATGAGCGATAATGGAGAAATTTCTGATATGTTTTAAATCCACTTTGTAATTACTGATTTAGGTGGTTAAGGGGTTATTGCTTCAACGCTTGCGGCAAAGAATGCCATGAAGGTATCTTAATTACCTTGATAAACTTTCAAATTATAACAGATTAAGTTACAGGCTAAGGCATGTTTCTCTTTAAACAACAATTCTCATTATGACAGCTATCGCCTGAAATGATAGGTCGATTCCCCCCTGAGACCAGAATTTACGACGTGCCGACATCAGGTTTGAATGCTATTGACATCGACTATGACAATTTAGTTTGCATTCATTGAGATTCTACGCGGACTCAGGCATTTAGGTGTTAATATATTATGACTTTATAATATTGCAAAAAATATCAGTATTAAATTACTACGGGCCAAACCATATCGCCGAATGGAACATCCTAAATGCCTTGTTTAAACATAAATCTTATTCTGGGTCCTGGTTGCAAAGGACTAGAGTTCATTCTTAACTTGACCGCAGTGAGTGAGTACAAATGAGAAGTAGTTTTTTTGCAGGAAAATTAATCGTATTGGCCGGATTGATGATGTCCTGCGCAGCTTTTGCCGGAAGCGGCGAGCTCACGCTGATTCATTCCGGCGACATCCACGGCCACCTTGTGCCCAGGCACAATGTTCGCAGCGACAGCACCGGCCGCATGGAAGGGGGTCTTACGCGCATGGCGACCGTCATTAACCATATCCGAAAAGCCAATCCTGGAAAGACACTTTATTTCAATACGGGCGATACCCTGCAAGGCTCAGCCGAAGCCATGTTCACTCGCGGCCAGGCGCTGATTGAGGTAATGAATCTGCTGAAACCTGACTTCGACGAACCGGGCAATTGGGACTATCTCTATGGGCCGGAACGGTTCCTGGAGACTTTCGCCGGTTCACCCGGTAAGCCGCCGCTGCTTGATACCAAGACCGTCGCCGCCAATCTATACTATGTCTGCGCCGGCGTATCCGAACCTCTCTGCCCTGGCCAGGTTTCTGCCAAATCTGGCGAATCGGATCGTCCCGCACTTGGCGTCGACCACAAAACGCTCGGTGCGCCAGGTTATATCGACTTCCCATCGACCGATGCCACTACTCCCTATCCCAAGCTGGCAGGTCAGCGTCCGTTGCCGCCTTATCTCGTGAAAACAATCAACGGCGTAAAAGTTGGCGTTCTGGGCATGACGACAGCGCGAGCCATTCGCGCGGTCGGTCCGGTTGTCACCAAGGGTTTCGTCTACACCGATGGTGAAAACGAAATGCCTTACTACATCAACCAACTGCGCAATGTCCTGCATGTTGATATCATTGTGATGATCTCGGAACTTGAACTGGCCAGGACCATTGATCTTGCCTCCCGATACCCTGGCGTTGACTTCATTTTAAACGCGGACATGCACGAGCGCACCATCAAGCCTATTGTCCTGAAAACCGGCACCGTACTGGTAGAAGAAGGCCAGGATGGCACCATGCTGGGTGAGATTCGCCTCAAGGTCAAAAAAGGTCATAAGCTTCCAGGGGATGACAAACTGACCTGGAAATGGACGCCGCACATCATCACAGACGAGATCAAGGAAAATGCAGCAGTCGCACGCAAGATTGCGGAAGTCCGTGCGCCTTTTGTAAGCGGCACTTTTGTCGCGGGTCAGACAGTAACAATCGGCGGCAACACCAGTACCTTGCTGCGCCCGGTAGATACCGTGGTGGGCTATACCGCCGTGGCTTTACATCGCTCAAATTTCACCGATAAAAAGACTGATAATCCCGGCGTCATCGAGGGCACGTCCCACGATCTGATTGCAGATGCGATGCGCTGGGCCGCCGGTTCGGATTTTGCAACCATTCGCGGTTTTCGTTACGGCACCCATGTTGTACCCGGCCCGATCACCATGTCGGATATTTACCATTATTTGCCTATAGGTGCGCGCATTGCCAAGGTTTATCCAATCTTTGGCAGTCAGCTCAAAAAACAGATCGAGAATTCCACCCGTGGCTCGTTCTCTACGGTACCGGGTCTTTGGACTGGCGGATGGATGTTCGGATACAGCAACGTGACCTTCGATTTGGATGTGTATGCGCCTTATGGCTCCAGTGGCTCCAACATCAAGATCGGTGGGAAAGCTATCGATCCCAAGGATGAAGGCAAATACATTGCACCGCATGCGGTATCAGCGCCGTATTCCGTCGCAGGCTACTGGTATGCGGATGATCCCAAGACCATCAACAACTGCGGATCTTGCGCTACACCCGGCAGCACTATTGACGTGGTGAAGGATGAAAAAGGCAACCCGCTGGATGTCAGTGAAATCGTGGTACGCTACCTGAAAACGCTGCCGAATATGACCGCTAATCCGCACGGACACCGCATCAACCTGCTCAAACCCCTGCCGGCCATTGCTTTCGATAATCCTGAGATCCAACCGCTGAAAGGTGTGATGATACATGTATCGGTTAAAAACCCCAGGCCCATCGACACGCAAGGCATCGGCAGGCCTTGAATTATAAAATCCGGGAATAGAAGACAGGGCTCGCTGCCCGGTTTTTTACGGCTTGCAGGATTTAGGTGTTACTTAGCCAGACATAGAAAAAATTACTCGATTCATAACAACATTAGCTCATCAAATACGTTGACGCCGGCTCGTCCGCCGCAGCGAGTATTTGCTCCATGCTCACTTTGTCGTAGCCGCCCGACAGCAGGACAATGAATCGTTCGCGGAGCATTGGAATTTGGCGAGAGCGGAGGATGATGTTGTTGGCATCCTTTCGTTCCAAAATGCGATACCAGTTGTAGATCATTTTGAAAATGCACTCCATCGGTTTGCGGATGCGCTCTTCATATTGCCGCAGCCGTGCGGCGCTTAAATCGCCGCCGTTGGCGAAGCCATCGAGGATCGCATCCGCGGCGTATACACCGCCGCGCATCGCCAGAGTGACTCCGGCTGAAAATATCGGGTCCACGAACATTGAAGCATCGCCGACCAACACAAACCCATCACCGTGGAAGCACTCGTTCAAGTAGCCGATGGTAGAAATGGTCTTGATGTCCATGGTCTGCTCGGCTTCGCGCAACCAGTCACTTACGCAAACGCAGTTACCTATCGCGGCGTCAAAGCAGGCCTGGGGAGACTTGCTCAAACGTCTGGCATAGCGCGTATCCAAGACAACACCCACACTTGTAATATCGTTTTTTAGCGGGATATACCAGACCCAGCCGCCGTCAATGGTGTGAATATCGGTGGTCACTGAGCCGTCGATGACTTCGCCGTAAGTGACGATGTCATGGGGATTGCGGCGGAAAGCGCCTTTGAAATGCGCGAAGTGGCTGATCTTATTGAGTTCCGGGAGAGTCCGCCGCCAACCGAGTTTGCGGGCGATCAGCGAATCGCGTCCAGACGCGTCAATCACTACCGAGGCATGGAATGGAGTAGCCGCCGCGCCATTCGGTCCGGCGCTGACACCGACGGCCTGTTCGCCGTCGAACAGCACCTCGGCGACCGACCATTCGCGGCGAACTTCGACACCACATTCCTCCGCGTGTTCGAGCAGGATTTCGTCGAAGCGGGCGCGTTCGACATGATAGGTATAGGGTCGTTCGAAATAATCCGGATACTCGGCGGTCAACAAAACCACATCGGGCTTTTGATTGAACATGCCGAAATTGATGCCCTGCTTGACCGTGAAGCCTTCAGCCTCGATCTTGGCGGTTACACCGAGGCGTCGCCAGATTTCCCAGCCGGCGGGCAATAATGATTCGCCGATATGAAAGCGCGGGAAAGGCGAGCGTTCGAATAGCACCACCCGCTTGCCGGCCTTGGCCAATATAATTGCGGCGCTGGTGCCGGCCGGACCACCCCCGATTACCGCTGCATCAAAACGTTCGGATTGCTGCATAACATTGTCATCCTAACTTATAAAAAAAATTATTTATACCACAGGTGTCCGCTTAAGATGCAGAAAGAATTGCTGTCCAGCAATTCTCATTATGACCAAAACCTATCCGATTCCAGGCTTGGGGGGCGAACGATTTGGCTTTCCGGCGTACAAGACCAACCGTCCAGCATGAGATTAAGCAGGTGCTCCCAACTATCAAAGCACAAGAGGTCGTGTCAATTTTTTTTATTCAGGCTCATTTAACTATTGGTATACACTACACCCAAACGCTTATAATAAACGTTTATAAAAATAAAGCGCAACTCGCTCCATCCTATCCAATACAGAAAATAACCAATGCACCCGCCCGACAAACTTTCAACCTTATTTAATTTAATCACCCGTTTTTTTTCAAAAAAAATCAGAATGGCTTATTACAGCGCCAGAGAATCGATAGGGGAACATAAGCGGGAAATTGTGGTTTATCAGGTTGAACAGGCGTGTGTTAGTCTACAAGAAACTCGGGGTGAATTTGAAGATGCGTTGGAGCGCTTTAAAAATCTGGTGTGTGTCAATGAAAGCGGATTAGAGCATAAATATAATCTGCTCAACAGGCAATACCAGTTCTGCCGCTTAAAGTCGGAGGCGGTCAGCAATAGAATCAGAGCCATTGAAGAAGTTAGCGAGGCGTTGTTTGTGGAATGGGAAAGTGAAATGAATGAATATACAAATCGCGCGCTCCGTAACAACAGTAAGTTACAGTTAAAAGCAGCCAGGCAAAATTATGCCCGGCTGATTAAGGCGATGCAACGGGCTGAAAGTAAGATTCAGCCTGTGCTGGCAGCATTTAAAGACCAAGTGTTATATCTTAAGCACAATCTCAATGCCCGTGCTATCGCGGCTTTACAACATGAGTTTATTGAAATCAGTATCGATATTTCTCAACTTATTCAAGCCATGGAGCAAACAATAGCGGAAGCAAGTCTGTTTGTTTCGGTTTTGATCGATCAAAAAGCTGGCAATCAGAAAGCGTTGCCGGGTCGTTGAGATAGTGAAAGTCTCCTAGGTTATTCTTGGATTGTAATTTTGTATGTTAACATTTCCAGCTTTTATAAACACGGTTTTTTATTTTACGTTTTTTTGCCGGGTAATTTATAGCTTGTATAACACATTGTTGGCTTTATCTTTATCTTGAGCTTCTTTAGATTTGCTTTTGCGGTTATCCTGATCCATTCTTTCCTTTCCAAATTGAGTGATCATATCTTCCCAGCTTGAATATTGGTCATAACCTTTAAAGCCAGCCGTTTTTCGTTCCTGATATATTTGCTTGCCTAAGGCGATTATTTCCTCTGGTGTTTTACCATCAACGGCATCCAGGAATTCTTTATCATCTTTTTTTGCATCTCTAATCGCCCAGAAAGAGACTTCAAATTCAATCCTATTATCGGGAGGCAAGCGATTTTTTAGCGCCTTTACCGAGCGATACGCAGTAGCGGTGTTGTGACCGTTTATTTCTTGCCCCTTACCGCAGGCCATTAAAGCCGCGCAGCCAAGAATAAGCAGCAGAGTAGGTATTTTCTTCATTAAAGATAACCTCGAAGTTAGGTACGGGTTCATGTTATGGTATTAATACCGCCAGATCACCAAACAAAGTAAAATGGCCGATTATTATAACCCTGAGCTCAGTTTATATGCTGGAATTTATTCAATTATTAAATCAGCGCTACCAGACGGTTTTAAGTCAACCTGGCAATGAGGCGAGCAAAGCCGGTTATCGACAACGAATAGACCAGTTGATTTTGGCTGAAGCCTTTATACGCAAAGGCCAGCTTATCAATTCGTCGCCTGAACTACCGTTACAAGTGACAATTCTAGGTCCTACTCAAGCAGGCAAAAGTTCATTAGTCAATGTGCTGCTTAATAGTGATGTGGCAGGCGTCAGTCCCTTAGCGGGTTATACTGTTCATCCACAGGGTTTTTGTCAGGGCGTTAGCATAGTTGATTGCAGTGGCTTACAGCGCTATTTTGGCCGTTTCCAACAATTACAAGAAGCACAGTTTCCAAGAGATCGGCATGATTGCTACTTCTTAACTGAAACGGCTTCGGATTCTCCGCATTTGCCGCACGGTGTATTATGGGACACTCCGGATTTTGATTCGATAGATTCGGCAGTTTACAGGGAGGGAGTGATCAGAACGATGGCATTGGCCGACATCGTTGTTCTTGTGGTCAGCAAGGAAAAATACGCGGATCAATCAGTCTGGGACATTATGTCCGCGCTAGAACCGTTGCACCAGCCAACGGTTATCTGTTTGAACAAATTGAGCGAAGGGTCGGAGGCACTGCTGATCCAGTCATTAAAAGAAAAATGGCAACTGGTCAGAAAAGATGACTTTCCTGAAGTGGTGCCTTTGTATTATCAGAAACAAACGGGATTGCCGGTCTGGCCAGAGGACAAACAGGTTTTGCTTATGCATTTGGCAGGCAAGGTCGATCATAAAAAACATGGGCGTTCTGAACAGGATTTACTGCAAATACATTGGCAAACCTGGTTGGAGCCGGTTGTTACCGAACATCATGCTTTAAACGATTGGCATGGGTTGGTTGATGAGGCCATCACGCAGGCTTTGGATAATTATCAGCGTGATTACTTAAATCATCCGCATCATTATGAGACGTTTCAACAGGCTTTGGCAGAATTGCTGATATTGTTGGAAATACCCGGCTTGGCAGGCGTTTTGACAGGCGCTCGGAAGGCTCTCACTTGGCCTGTCCGGCAACTGTTGAAGCTGGGGCGTAAAAAACAGTATATTGCCGATACTAGCCAGGAAATTGTTTTATTAACTCAAATAGCTGAACATTTATTGATTCAATTGGCGGACAGATTGCTGGATAGCTCGGAACAAGGTAATCAGAAGCAAGAATGGAAAGAGTTTAGCCGCTTATTGCGCAGTCAGCGACAGGCCCTATTGCAGGATTTCAGTTCAGCAGCAAAAAAGTATCATGCGGCCTTTCAGCAAGAGGTGGAAAAAACCGCGCAGGGGTTATATCGTAAGCTGCAAGAACAACCGATGGTGTTAAATGGCTTGCGTGCAACCCGCATAACCACCGATGCCGCCGCAATTGCGCTCACACTCCAGATGGGAGGCATTGGCGTGCATGATTTGATTTTTGCCCCGGCAATGTTGACAATCACTTCGCTGTTAGCCGAAAGCGCCCTTGGCAGTTACATGCATAAGGCAGAACATGATTTAAAGCAACATCAATTAAACACGGTAAAGCAAGCGCTTTTTGTCGAAACTATCGGTCGAAAGCTGTTGGCGCTGCCCGAGCAATTATCGGCTATGACTCATTTCAATATTTCTCCTGATCAGCTAAAGGCAGCTGAACACCAACTTACAGAAAAGCGACATGGCTTACGATTACTCTGATTTAGTGGAAAAAACCCGGCGCTGGGTTGAACAAGCGCAGGCATCAGGATGGATTGATGCGGAGGCGGCTTCAGAGCTAAGCCATTTTGACACCAGAGCGCCCGACGCGTTGTTCCCAAGCGCTGTCCAGGGAACGACTTACTCTACTAGACCGCTTATCGTTGCTTTTATGGGCGGCACCGGTGTTGGCAAGAGTTCTTTACTGAATCGCCTGGCCGGCAAGGCCATTGCCAAGTCGGGCATCGTGCGGCCAACTTCACGCGAAGTCACTTTGTTTCATCATCACAGTATCGCCATGCAAGAGCTGCCGGAACATTTACCGCTTGCCAAAGTGAATGTTTCACAACATGACGATGAAGCGAAAAAAAATATCGTTTGGATCGATATGCCGGATTTTGATAGCACCGAACAAAGCAACAAGCAATTGGTTTTGCAATGGTTGCCATACATTGATGCGCTTATTTATGTGGTCAGTCCGGAGCGCTACCGGGACGAAAAAGCATGGCGCTTGCTGCTTGCGGAAGGGGCCCGTCATGCCTGGCTGTTTGTCTTTAACCAGTGGGACAGAGGCCAGTCAGACCAATATGAAGATTTTAACAGGCAGCTGCATAAAGCCGGTTTTATAGAACCGATGATATTCAAGACAGTTTGCGCGGAAGGGCTTAGAGCAGATGAATTTGCCGATTTGGAATCAACGATTGTCTCTTTAGCGACGGCGCACATTGTTGGTCAACTGGAACAAAGGGGCTTGCAGGTACGCAAAGATGAGTTGAAGAAAAAATTGCAGAATGCCAGCGGATTTTTAGGTACTGAGCAGACTTTCCAGCAGACGCCAGCCTTGTGGCGGAAGCAATGGCAGCGGACAGTCAAGCTCTTGCAACAGGGCTTTGCATGGCCCATGAAACACCTCGCCGCTTACTATGCGGAACACGCGGCCGACTTACTAACGAATACAGGTGCCATCAACCACTCTCTTTGGGATGCCTGGGCGCAAGCCCGTTTTGATGACGCTTTGGATGAATTCATTATTGATATCGACCAGTTGGGGCTTCCTGTTATCCCGTTAAAACAGCACACAGCAGCGATACGGGAAAAAGCGCCAAAAATCATGCAGACACAAATTGAATTGGCAACCCGGGTGGCTTTGGCCAATCCGGGCAACGTATTGCAGCGTGTTTTTTTAAAATTTATGCGTTTTTGTGAAATAATTTTGCCACTCATCACAATGGCTTGGGTAGGTGATAAAGTATTCATGAGCTATTACACCAGTAACATGACCAACCCCCACTATTTGGGCATGGATTTTGCCATACACAGTGGCTTGCTAATCGCACTGACTTGGCTAATTCCGTATTTCATCCTGAAAAAGGCACAGCCATCTTTGCAAAAGAGCGCTTTAAAAGGGCTAAACGTTGGCTTGGTTAACGCTTTTAACTTGATAGACAACGAAGTTTTAAGCGTAGTTGAAAGTCTTGTCTTACAACATAAAGGACAGGCAAAACAGCTTGAAAGCATCATGGACCAGTGCGCTCCAACGGACGCCGGCCAGAGACTATCCGTAGATAGCGACAGCCCTTTAACCCGGATGCTGATGAATTGACTTCGCCCTATTACACCGGCGCATCCTTGCGTAATAGAGGCTTCCATGCAAATACCACCCAAGACATTGGATCTGCGTAAAATCAGTGCCCGGTAATTGGTCATGCTTAAACGGCTTTATCGCCGTTACCAGGGCGTTTACCGCTTGGCGATGGCTGACAGTGATAGTTGCAAACCCAGTATTTTGCAATTGCTGTACGGCAACCTTTTCACGCATGACATGATTTTCTGATTCATCATTAAATAAATGGATGATCCATTGTTCCAACAAGTCGATGCGCTTAATGGGCGCGAGGACTTTAAAAATCACCTGCCGATGATTACGTCGAGAAAAGTATGGGTTTAAACGAACTCCTGGAACAAAAGCCCGCAGCGAAAAAATCCCATCAACCGGGACGCACAGGGTGCATCCCGGAGTTTTTGCTTATTATTCACTTGCTGCGTCTTGATTTGTCGATTCAACTGCTTTTGGCGCGGCTTCAGGGGAGGATCTTTGCGGTTCTGGAGCAGTTGAAAAAGAAGCCTGAGATTCCGGGCGCTCAGCGCGTTCAACTCTATCAGCAAAATGACTGTCATAGGAGCGGGATTGCGCTGGGTGAGATTCGCTTGTCAGTTCGGCAGAGGATTCGCCCGCTCCTCCGTTTGAATTACCCTCGCCACCGTTTGTATCACCTTCACCCTCTGCTTTTTGGTAATTGGGATTGCGCGGTCTTCTACGATTAGGGCCTCTTCTGCTGGCGCTTTTTCTGGCCGGTTGTCCGACTTGCTCTTCAGCCGTTCCAGGAACGTCAGCGGGACTTAATGCAGCTTCAGTTGTTGTCGCTTCATAACCCGTCAGAGGTACGCTTTTATCGAGCTCGATAGCGTCATCTACCGCATTGACTGGTGCAAGATTACGCCTTACGTTCCGTCCCGGCCCCCTGATATTACGATTAGGCCGGGGCTCCTTGTTTTCTTTGTTTTGTTCCGGTCTTGCTTCTTGCTCTTTTGGAGCGCGGACAGGACGGGGCTCCGCAGATCTTGTACCTTGATTCCTTCCACCGCGCCTGTTATTTCGACCTCTGCCTGACTGGTTTTCTTCCGCTGACCTGGCTTTTTCAGGAACTGGCACCGCAGGGGCTTTTACTTCAGACTCAGCACTAGGGCGGACCAATTTATCCCAGAAGCGTTTGATCAAGCTAGCCGATTCATTTTTAGCTTGTACAGGTGCAGGCGAGTCATGCATAAATTCTTTGACTGCCGCTTTCTCGACTTTCGGTTTTATTTGTTGCGCATAGTCCGGAACAGTGATGTCTTCAGCTTTTATTTGCAAGTAACTGGGCTTGTCTTCAGCAGACTCTTTTTCCTTGATGCGTTCGATGTCATAAGCCGGTGTTTCAAGATGTTTGCTTGGCAAAATAATAATGCCAACCTTCAGTCTGGCTTCAATTTGTTCAATGGCATGACGCTTTTCATTCAACAGAAAAGTAGCGCACTCAATAGGCAAATGGGCAATGACCTTTTCAGTGCCTTTTTTCATGGCTTCTTCTTCAAGAATCCTCAATACTGAAAGCGCAACCGATTCGACATTACGTATCGTACCTTGACCTTTACAGCGGGGACAAGGCAATTGCGTAGAATCGCCCAGAGATGGGCGCATTCTTTGTCTGGACATTTCCAGGAGGCCGAAACGAGAAATCCGGCTGGTTTGAATACGGGCCCTGTCTATTTTAAGGGCATCACGCAGATGGTTTTCAACCGTGCGTTGATTTTTATTGGATAGCATGTCGATGAAGTCGATAACAAACAAACCACCCAAATCCCGCAACCTCAGTTGCCGGGCAATTTCATCGCAAGCCTCAACATTAGTATTCAATGCAGTTTCTTCAATGTCACTCCCTTTTGTGGCCCGGGCAGAGTTAATGTCAATTGAAGTTAATGCTTCAGTATGGTCGATAACCAATGAACCTCCTGAAGGCAATGATACTTCCCGGCAGTAGGCGACTTCAATCTGAGACTCAATCTGATAACGGCTAAATAAAGGCACCGCATCCTGATAGAGCTTCGCCTTTGGTAAAAAATGCGGCATAACTTCCTTAAGGAAGTCCTGAACCAGCCTGAATGACTCTTCATTATCGATCAGAATCTCATCAATATTGCCGCGTAAATGGTCACGCAGAGCCCTAATGATGACATTACTTTCCTGAAACACCAAAAACGGCGCTTTCTGTTCATTGGCCGAACGCTCAATGGCTTCCCATAGTTGCAGCAGATAATTCAAATCCCATTGCAGTTCTTCGGCATTTTTTCCACAGCCTGCCGTTCTGACAATCAAACCCATGCTTTCCGGAATTTCAAGCGCCGCCATCACTTCCCGCAAATCGCTGCGGGTTTCGCCTTCTATGCGCCTTGAGATACCGCCCGCCTTGGGATTATTAGGCATTAATACCAGATAAGTGCCCGCCAGGCTGATATAGGTGGTTAGGGCAGCGCCTTTATTTCCACGCTCTTCTTTTTCAATTTGAACAACGATTTCCTGACCTTCCTTGATCAGATCCTTTATAGCCGGGCGACGGCCATCCGATTCGGCGCCTCCCTGAACTTGCCGGTAGAGCGGTGAAATTTCCTTAAAAGGTAAAAAACCATGTTTTTCAGCGCCATAATTTATAAATGCCGCTTCCAGGCTTGGCTCTACTCGGGTGATGATACCCTTGTAAATATTGGATTTTTTTTGTTCCTTCGAAGGGATTTCAATGTCAAAATCATAAAGTTTTTGACCGTCTACCAAAGCGACCCGCAATTCTTCTGCCTGCGAAGCGTTGATAAGCATTCTTTTCATTCAATTATCCTTGTAGTTTCCTGCTCCATTTTCAGATTTTACTGAATTAGACTGATTTTGGTCATCGCATCATAATATGTGTCAATACAAACACGGAGCGACATGTCTAATTAAAAGCACAATCAGCTTAGTTTTTACGGTCTTATGTTCCGTCATCTGTGCATTTTTATCGTTATATTCAGGTTTAAACAGGTGAAGACCTGGTGTGAGCACGGACAGATGCTAAGTTAATATTTATTTCAGTCTTTGGTGGTAAATTCTGTTGTAAACAGGTGTTAAAAATCGTGCGTCTAGGGTCGTACGATGAACCCGAAAATCGTATAATGAAACATTAAATGTTTAATAATTGTTCTTTTAATCTTCATTAAGTTGCTCAAAACCAGTTTCATAATTAAAAACCACAGAGCATTTAAGTATGTTTTTTATAAAAACTTGCCTAATATAACAACCTTATCGTTCTACATCAATTTTAAAGAATCAATTATCACCTGATACTGGTATTATTTGCACCATGAGCCTAGAAGAAAACGCGTTACCCCAGGTTGCACACGTCGAAATTACTGAAGACAATTGCGACCAGCGACTGGATAATTTTTTAATCACCCGTTTGAAAGGGGTGCCTAAAAGCCATATTTACCGCATTGTAAGAAAAGGCGAAGTCAGGGTTAATAAAGGCCGCGTCGATGTCAAATACCGCCTGCATGCAGGGGATATAGTCCGGATCCCTCCCGTCAGAATAGCTGAACGGAGCGAAGAATCTTATGTTCCCCAAGGCTTGCAAGCGGCGTTGCAGCAAGGCATTTTGTTTGAAGACGAAGGTTTTTTGATCGTGAACAAGCCGCCAGGGTTTGCCGTGCACGGCGGCAGCGGCGTAAGTTCCGGCATTATTGAAGGCCTCCGCCTGCTAAGACCGGAAGCGCGTTTTTTAGAACTGGTGCATCGGCTCGATAAAGATACTTCCGGTTGCCTGTTAATCGCCAAGAAACGGAGCGCGTTGCGCAAATTACAAGAGCTTTTTCGCGAAAGCCAAATTAAAAAAACCTATCAGGCCATGCTATCCGGTCAATGGCTCAGGAAAAAGCTGATAGTGACCGCGCCCCTGCTAAAAAACATCAGCAAAGGCGGCGAGCGCATCGTGGTCATCAGTCAGTCCGGCAAAGCCGCCGAAACAGCATTTACACGCCTGCAATTATTCCGTAACGCAACGTTGGTTGAAGCCTCCCCTAAAACTGGCCGCACCCATCAGATACGTGTTCATGCTGCAAGCCTGGGACATCCTATCGTCGGAGATGAACGATATGGCATCGACGAGGTCAACAAGACTTTTAAAAACAAAGGCTATAAGCGTATGTTTCTCCATGCGCATACATTAAAATTTCAGCATCCGGTCACTGGTATTCTCATGGCAATTTCAGCTCCCTTACCCGCACAACTGGAAAATTTGATAAAACATGAAGAACAGATTTGATTTGATAATTTTTGATTGGGATGGCACCTTAATCAATTCGATAGACTGGATTGCCAGTTGCCTGCAACAGGCTGCCGACCAGTGTGGCCGCCCCATTCCTGAAACCCGGGCAGCAAAAGATGTGATTGGCTTAAGCATTAACAAGGCAATGCACGCACTATTTCCTGAAGCAGACCCGCAAACACAGGAACAATTAGTTGCCTGTTACAGTCAGAGATATTTTTCGAAATCCATCAGTCAAGAAGATTTGTTTCCCGGTGTTTATGAGATGTTAGAAAAACTGAATGAAGCCGGTTATCAACTCGCGGTTGCCACCGGCAAAACCCGGGCCGGCCTGCAAGAAGCATTACAAGCCACAGGAACAGAAAAGCTGTTTAGTGTTACCCGCTGTGCTGATGAAACCGCATCCAAACCCGATCCGAGAATGTTGCAAGAGATTATCCAGCATACCCAAACCGCCAAAGAACGTACTTTAATGGTAGGTGATTCCATCCATGACTTGCAAATGGCACTCAATGCCTCCATTTCTGCTATTGCGGTGTCATGCGGCGCACACCCGGCAGAATTTTTACTACAATATCAGCCATTACTGTGTTTGCAGCAGCCAACTGAATTAATGAACATAATTTAAGGTTAAAAAGTCATGGAAAACCAACAAGACCATCCCAATAAATCTGACGTTACCCGCGAGTCTGGCTGGGAACGCGAAATCATAGAAAAAGTGGCTTTGGCCGCTGTCACCGAACAAACACGGGCGAGACGTTGGGGTATATTCTTCAAGTCATTACTGTTTGTTTACTTATTTGCCCTCTTTGGTATGGCGATGTATCCCAAGATCAAACAGAATCTCGGCGTTGACAGCAAATACCATACAGCTGTCATTGACGTGGTGGGCGCTATTGCTGAAGATAAAGACGCCAATGCGGCCGATATTATTGAAAGCTTAAGGGATGCCGTAAAGGATAAACAAACCAAAGGCATTATTCTGCATTCAAACTCGCCCGGTGGCAGTCCTGTGCAATCGGCTTATGTCTACGCAGAAATCAGAAACATAAAAAAAGAACATCCTGATTTGCCCGTTTATGCCGTGGTCAGCGATGTTTGTGCTTCGGGCTGTTATTATATCGCCTCAGCCAGCGATAAGATTTTTGTCAATCAATCCAGTCTCATCGGCTCGATAGGCGTACTCATGGATGGCTTTGGTTTTGTTGATATCATGCAAAAACTGGGCGTGGAACGTCGCCTGTTAACGGCAGGCGCGCACAAAGCCATGCTTGATCCATTTTCACCGCCTAAAACGGATGAGACAAAATATATGCAAGGCTTATTGGATCAAGTTCACCAACAGTTTATAGATGCAGTTAAAACGGGACGTGGCGATAGGCTTAAAGAAACGCCTGACATGTTCTCCGGCCTGATTTGGACAGGAGAAGCGGGCGTTAAACTGGGCGTTGCCGACGGCTTCGGCGATGATGACTACGTTGCCAAAGAGATCATTGGCGCAGAAAAGTTGGTCGACTTTACCCAGCAAGGCAGTCTGTTTGAGAAAATGGCGGGCAAATTGGGCGCGTCTTTCGGGCAGGCTATCGGCAGCTTAATTCAGAGCCCGTCATTACGATAAAAATCCGGTTAAGATTTAAAAGTGTGGAAGGGACTTAACGCCATGCGAATTTGATATGATAAGGGTGAAAGAAACGCTGTGGGAACGCTTGTCCACACCCGCTTGGGAAGCAGAGTTTAATTCAGTTAATCAGGAACGAGCGTGGGAAAACCATCATCACGGTTGAGAGTATCCAGTTCGTTCCGCAGGGTCAGGTAAGGAGAACCCTTGGGAAAGGCTGCGTGTGCAATTTGAGCCGTCTGTTCAGGTACTGGCTCGATGAGACTAGGATGAAGAGACATGGCAATACCTCTGCAACAAATAATAACTTATCTTGGACTATTTTTCTCACCGATGGTGTGGCCGATTCGCCAACAGTAACCGGCCGTTTCAATGACGGGGAGTTTGAGGTTATTAGTCAGAGTAGACTGGCACCTATGTTGATTGTCAACGCTAAAATCGTCATGTTGAAAAAGAATACAATAACGCAATGAAGGGTCACGAGACGACGAAAGGATTTTGAGGTGATATTTATATCAGCAGTCTGTGCGGCTGTGCCAATAATAAACGAGAAATATATAAAATCCCAATAATCGGGTTGCAGATCTTTATCGGGAAATTCTAGCCCGCCATTCTTGGTTTTTGCGCGATTATTATAATATTCATGGGTATAATGCAATGCAAACATAGCCTGCATAAACATCCATGACAAGACAATCGTAATTCCCGTTAGAATAATATGGATATGGGTGGTGGCATGTTGTGCATTTGCTGTTGCCAGTTCTTCCACTATGGCGACTATACTTGCAATGACCGTAAGGATAGTGAAGACAAGGATTATTAAAGCCCCCTCGTCCTGTTCAGTCGCTCGCGATCGTATCGTATCAATATCCGATCTACTCATCATGACTGATATCAGTATAAGGTAGAGGAAGATACCAAAATCCCATGCCGTCAATAATCTTGTAACGGTTCGCCAGTTTTCCGGCAACAAAAAGAAATGGATAATTCCTATAAAAACTAATGCTGTCGTCAGTCGAGAATGTACCTTTAGATGTCGCAACATAATCCAATTATTCCTTTGTAGGGTAAAAATAAATTTGAATATTTCCCGGGACAAATGGGATACTGATTGCGTTAATAGTTAACAGTATATTTATGCCGATCATCGTATTGATTAAGCTTGAAGAACGCCCAACGCTTGAGACAACTATGCCGGTATTACTCATTCCACTCCACTAACACGCTCCCCGCAGAACCGCAGGAACGCTCCTTCGATAGCCGCGTTAGCAACTTTTTCGCCGGGTTTTAACAGAAAATAACAAAAGGCAGCAATATCTTCCGGTATGCCCTTGCGCCTGAGAAGATCAAGCCCTGCTTGGGACTTGCCGGAGGCTGCCTTGTGGAAGAAGGTTTGAATACTTTTGAAGTCGTCGCTCGATTTTGCCATTTCCTTAAGTGATGCGATGAATGCCTTGATTTCTTCCTTGCCGCAAATCTGCCGAAGCAGCTGGTTTTCACCATGCAGTGCTTCAACCAGCGGTCCAGTGGGTGTCAAGACTTCTTTGATACTACCGGAAAGCCCACTGGCAACGGTAACCGCCATTGCAACGGCATGCGGCGCGTCCCGGAGGGTCTCCCATTCAGTGGTGGAAATATCAGTCTTCGTTGCCATATCGTTACTCCTGAGGGTAAGTTAATCAATGTATATATTTTTAAGTACACAATTTTTCAGTCTCCACAACAGCAAAATATCAGACTATAGGGTTCTATAGCCTTTGCTTAATAGCGCTTAAATAAAATAACGCATTTGCAGCCGATATTGCATGGTTGATTTTAGAATTATTTCGCAGTTTGTGGATGCGTAGCGACCCATTCACGGACGAGCTTTTTCCCTTCTTCGATTTGCGATGGGGTCATCGATTTAACTAAGTCATCCAGTGCAGTTAGTGCATTCTCTGATTCTTGAGCAGCAGCAAGGTAAGTCCATAGATAGGCTTGGGCACGATCCTGCCGCACGGCGATTCCGCTGAAATACATCCGGCCCAGGTTCAATTGCGCCATTGCTTCACCCTGATTAGCGGCTTTGCGAAACCAAAACGCAGCTTGGCTATTATCTTGCGCAACCCCCTTCCCATTAGCATACATCACCCCGAGATTGTTTTGTGCCTCTGCATAGCCCTGTTTGGCGGCTTCGTGAAACCACCCGACGGCTTGTTTATCATCTTGCAGCACGCCTTCACCCTTAGTATACATCGCGCCGAGATTATTTTGCGCCGTTGGCAAACCCTGTTCGGCGGCCTTGCGATACCAAAACGCGGCTTGTTTATCGTCTTGCGCCACGCCTTCGCCATTGGCATACATTGCAGCAAGATTGTTTTGAGCAATCGCTTCACCTCCTTCGGCGGCCTTGCGATACCACGCGACCGCTTGTTCATTATCTTGTGCTACGCCTTCACCCCTGGCATACATCACACCGAGATTGTATTGCGCCATTGCCAAGCCCTGATTAGCGGCTTTGCGAAACCACGCGACAGCTTGGCTGTGATCCTTCACCAAGTCGCCTTGGCCTTCGTTATACATCAAGCCGAGAATAAGTTGCGCCTCTGCATAGCCCTGTTCAGCAGCCTTTCGAAACCAAAAGGCGGCTTGTTTATCATCTCGTGCAATACCCTCGCCATTTGCATACATAACACCAAGATTATTTTGAGCCTCAGCATCACCCTGTTCAGCTTTGATGCGTATTTGCTGAGCGACACTTTCATCAACTTTGGGGATTGGCTCGGCGTTTGTCTGACTCAGAAACGTTCCGGTGAACAGCAGGGCAGATAGAACCATAACCGATAAGAAACCAGGCATACCGACCACTAAAAAGTCATTCGCTTAAAAATAAGGATTGGATAATAACATACTGCAAATCAGCCATGAAAAATGATCCTATATTCCGGCAATCACTTATCCTGAGGCTGTAAATTAGTTTTAGCACAAGCAATAAAAATGCAGACGGCGATGAACGCTCATGGTGCCCTGCAAGCTCACTGAATCAATGATCGTAAAGAGATTAGATAGTTGCGTGCTTAACAATTATAACCAGTAAAGTCCTTGCACCGTTTAAATTCAATATCCATAACCAATGGGCATAAAACAGCATTAACCCCCATGAAGGGGGCCAAACTGACCGACACATCAGCCTGTCCCAATATTCCGTGCCGGTATTTTGAAATCCACACTCAATGATATTGGAAATACCAAATCAAATGCGATGGCTTCAAAATTGACATACTTGTTACTCCCCCTTATTCTTGAATAATGAGGCTTAAGTCAAGCTCCCCATGTCTCCTGTTGAAGTTATAGAAGAGCAGGAACAGGGCCAAATCAGCCTTCATGTCCCCGACATTGGCATAAGTGGTTGCCTTGATGGTCGCATCCTTGATCGTGCCGTTGACGCGCTCGACCATGCCATTCGTTGCCGGTGTAGCGGGCTTTGTCAGCCTGTGTTCTATCCCGTGTTTGGCGCAGGTTTTGTCGAACCTATGGTTGCCGCTGGCTTTTTGGTTGCCCCGTGCAAACCTATCCGTAAACTCAAGGCCTTGTCAGTCAGGACATGGGTGATGTGGAACGGGAAAAACGCCAGGCAACGGCCTAGGAGGCTGTCCGGGAATATGATACTCGAACGGGTAGCCCCTGATGGGTTTCAGAAAAATTTTAAATTATCCTGATGCCAAACTTCAAATTGATCACAACTTACCAGTTTTTCGCTAAAACTCGTCCATGGCGGCCTTATCCAGTGTATTTTTACCTATATTGCAGGGTTTGTCGTGAAATTTCCAAACTCTGGACGGATTAATCCCGTAACAATGGTCTTGGCAATTTTTTTGAAATTGCGTGCAGCACAGACCATTGAAAATTCACCGGCAACTTTTTCTTTACCTCGGACACTGAAGCCACGAAAGCCGCTATTTTTGATTTGACCAAAGACCGGCTCAACAATCGTTTTTCGCTTACCGTAGAC
>JAQTPT010000094.1 GCA_028712795.1 Methylococcales bacterium | reverse complement strand
CGTACACATAGAGTGCTTGTTTGTGCAAGTCCTGCAACTTGACGCCAGGACGCTAAGGCTTGAAGCCTTGGAAATCAACGATGAGTAACGGCTATGGTGGTAAAAACGAACTCCGAAACTTTAGTTAGAAAAATTTGGAATGAAAAAAACAGCAGTTAAAACTAACCCAAGAAATTGCCGGACATGCTTGCGGCTGGAATGGTCAATCTGTCAATCCGCCTTTTCCCAATATTTGGGTGGTAATGTCCCGTTAAACATTGAAGCCGTTTTACGGCTGTCCAAGGTATTGCAAATTCACCCGGCAGAAATCATGCCTGACATTACTGAATTATTACCTGATGGATATGGAGACGCGACCGCTGCAACAGAACAAGAAAGGGATGCTTTGGCACTGGCCCGTTTAATACTGGAACTACCGAATGAGCAGCGAGTCGCGCTTCAAAACGTTGCTAAGGAACGTGCATGAAATAAGATTCCCAATAAACATCTTGTTCCCCCTTTGGTAAAGGGGGTTAGGGGGATTTTAAAAATCAAGGTTGCTCAACTTATTTCATGCACGTTCCTAATGCGTTTAACATTACGCTTACGAAACAAGACGCCAACATAAAAAATGGGCCCTAAATTTACCATAACCGTTTACTACAATAGTGCAAAGAATGGCGGTAAATCATTGGCTGTTATGTAGTAGATTTGTCACTACTACACGAAACAACCCACGTAGAGTACAGTATGTGTGAACTAGGTACAGGCTGGGCAAGCCTTGCAAGTAATTGATTATGTTTGTATTTATAACTAAGTACAGGATTTGTAATCAGCCGGCCAGGAGTTCGAATCCCCTCACTAGCTCCAAATAAATCAAAGCCTTACATGAAAATGTAGGGCTTTTTTATTGCCTGTTAAAAAGTTAATAAGCATATAATAAAAGTGTACCCATTACCCAGTCTATTCCTCCGGGCATGAATTTTAATAGCCAATTGACGACAGTTTTGCAGTTGATTCCAAACAGTATTGCAATCTCGTTTATTCCTCGCCCTTCGCCATAACAAATCAGTGCTGTTGCTAATCGGTATGCTTGAATATTTTTTAATTTGAACGCAATTAACAAACTTGCTCGTAGTTTTTTCAATAGTTCTTTGGAAAAGGTTATCATTGCTATGCTTATTATAAGGATTGTAAATGAAGGTATTTTAAATGCGTTTGGTTATGATTTTTGTGGATTTTGGAAAATTAATTTCTGAAAGTCTATAGTTTATATCTCGCTTATACGGCCACTGACTCGGCGCGATTTCCTATAGTCTGATTGCTCACTACGCTACGTGAAAACACATACCATATTGCTTCTGGGACGGACTCATCGACTCCTGTATCGCAGCGATGGGAAGCCGGAATTGTAGGCACAAACACGCCCAGATTCTTAGCCACTTCGCGAGGCGGGATACCGTTGGCCAGTCGTTTCCCGGACGGCTCGATCTTACTGTCTGTCATTTGTCGTTTGCAGCCTCCTCCTTTACGACCAAGTTGGCGAACGGCTTCCAGATTGGCTCAGGCGCGCGCAACTGTCAGCCATCCATTTCGTCCGGACTGGCCATAATAAATATGGAAGAATAATCTGCCGACGTGGTGCCGGTATCGATTGTGTCGGTGAGGTTGATAACAAGCCTTATTCATTAAATTGATCCTTGGATTATTTGCTTATTTTTAACAGTTAGCTATTAAATTGTAAGATTTAGACTTAATGGGAATAGGTAGTTATACGTATTGCTTATCTATATTTTTGCGCCTAGAATAAAAAAACGAATTTTTTAGAACTTGTGAAAAAAGAAACTGGTTTTAATACCATAACTACCCCAGCAAACTTACCCCTTAACACTGACAAATTTCGGCAAATGATTGCAGAACATGATCATTATAAAGCTAAAAAAAACTTTATCGCTGGACATAGATGAGAGGACTGATTTGAAGGGGAGATTAGAAGTCAATGTTTTTACTTGATACATGAAAAAGGATTCACTATGAAACGTAACAAGATAACCGAGAGTTTTAATCAAGCTAAGCCGATGGAACAAAAACAGCGTATTGCCTTTCATGAAGCAGGGCATGCGGTGGCTATTCATTTAAATAACAAAGCCAGAAAGCTCCCGCCCATATTTTTTAGAATTATATTTAATGATTTAAACCACAACCTTGAAAAAGAGCCAAGCGAATACCAAGCAATGCAAGATGATCATAACGCAAAAGTAGAAGGAGGCCGCTTGATCGAATGGCTACCGACTTCAATTGACGCCTTGGTGCCAATGACTCCCAATCATCATGACGCAATTGAGAATTTTTTAAAGGCTTATATGGTCGCCTTTGAAGCGGATATCATGAATCTGCTTATTGGCCCACTGGCTGAAACTAAATATAGTTATGAAAGAGAGGGTGAAGTATTTAATTATCAGTTAGCCAATCTAAACACCTTAAAAAAACATGGCGGCAATTCTGATCTTGCGCTGATTAATGACTATTTACAAAGTTTTTCGGCCTCTGCACAAGAACAGGCCAAAAAACTGACTGAGTTGTTTGATCTGGCATTTAACTTCGTCAATGATTCAGTAAATTGGGCAGCAATTACCAAGTTGGCTCACTATATTCTCAACAGCAATAAATTTATTATTGGTTATGAAGAAGTCGCTTCACTCGTTGAAAATTAAGTTATTTCCAATGAGATAATCCGACACTTGCTTTTTTTGGGTTCAGAGTGCCAGCAACCCAATGAGATGAGTTAGTTTACTAAGAAATATGCCGATGAAAAACGGCTAGGTTACAGAAAAATAAAGGGCGGGAGCCATGAATAAGCATTTAAACTTAGTGAGAGAATTTCACGACGCACTGTCATTTCCGCAAGCAGTGTACGGGGCAAATGTGCGACTATCCGAAATGGATATTATTTTACGTCAGGCCTTGCTGCTGGAGGCAGGCAGTGAATTATTTAAGGCGTTTAAGGCGGGGGATATGGTCGAAATTTTAGCTGGAATGATTAATCTTGCTTATTCTGCATTGGGCGCTATTGCCATTCAGGGAGCAGATGTTTTGGATCGGCCGGTATCATGGCAGCATGACGGCTTTGTCATCTCTTTAATGCGGCTTTTTTCCGACAAGATCAATCATTGCGCATCCGGCAGTCCAGATAATTATTCAGAGGTTTATGATTTGTGTGTTTATTTGTCGAGAAATTTTATCAATGCCGATTTCGACAAAGCTTTTCAAATGGTTCATGACAGTAAAATGTCCAAATTGGATAAGAACAGCAAGTTAACAACAAAAAATGCGGAAGATATTCTTAAATCAAGCTATTTTAAAACCCCCGATTTGAGTGATTGTCTTTATGAATAGCATAAAATGGCCATGAAAATAAATGTCATGGTGTGATGCTAAATTCAATAAACAAAGACGTTGCACCAGTTTTAATAATCAAAGGCAAAGGTGAATTATTATGGGATGGAGAGAGCGTAAACCGGAAGAAACCTATAGCGATGAAGAAGTAGAAGCCCGACTGAAGGAAGAGTTGCCACACTGGTATCTTGAAAACGGCTGGATTCGGCGCAAATACAAAACCAGTGGCTGGAAAGGGACACTGATGGTAGTTAATGCTGTGGGGCATCTGGCAGAGGCGGCGTTCCATCATCCGGATCTTACCGTTTCTTATGCCTTCGTGATCGTAAAGCTGGTGAATCATGCAGCAAAAGGCATTACCAACAAGGATTTTGAATTGGCGCATAAAATCGAAGAGGTTATTATGTGGCAACCCGGTAAAGAAGGCGGCGCCTTGGAAGGCACACCCGATGATCCCCGGTTTAAATACATCAAATATGATTAAAGTCCAGACCCGATAACACTCAGACAAATGCAGTATTGATAAAATGCTGATTTGCCCTCTCTTACTTCGTATTCTGAAGCCAAGTAGTTAATGCCGTGTCCAGAAACAGAAATACTGAATGCTTTAGTTGATCTATCAGGAGGTCAAAATGAATGAAGACACTTTAAATATGGAAGTCAGAAAATATCTCAAAAAAGTTGGTGTTACCTCACAGCGGGAGATAGAACATGCGGTAGTCAATGCAATTGAATCCGGGGTAATAAAGGGAACAGCAACCATAGCAGTCAAAATGACGCTCAATGCCCCCGCCATTGGCTTGAATTGTTGCATTGAGGGGGACATTGCACTGGAATAGAATTGTTACCATTGAGTGTTAAGTCAAGCTGGCCACCGAATGACTCATTATTTGCTGTAAATAAAGGGTAAAAGAACCATTTGACCTTAAAACTATTCAGCATAGTTTGCCTTCATTTTTAAAAAAAACCAAACGGATAAAATACATGATAACGGTCAGTTTTTGTGATTAAGAAGGTTTGGCTATTAAGGAGTTGCTATGACGCATTAAGGCGGTTATGCAAGCAGCATAAGCCCTAAATTAGTTTCGGCTGATACACCTTGTTATTGTAAAAAAATACCTTAAGACGTTTTATGACTCTAACCAGGAAATGAGTTTTGCCGATTCAGCCAGGAATCAAGGGGCTTATCTGTAAACGCGCTCAAGCCTAATAGGTAAACCAAGAACAACCGCCAGGAATGAAATTCAATCGATGAAAAAACAGGAGAGGAAAGATGAATCTGATGAAATTAGTAACCTGTGCCTTTAAAACAATATGTATTGTCTATGCGATAGTAGGTGGAGTCTCGACCGCCTATGCAGGAGATGAGAATTGCTGGGCTGAGTTTTTTCTGCATAGCAACTATGCGGGACCCCATTTCCGTCTTGCAGGTCCGATACAGTTGGAGAATTTACTGAATATCAAGGGCGAAAACTGGGCTTCTCGTATCGATAGCCTCAAAGTAGGCCCTAAGGCCACGTTGATAGTTTTCGAGAACACTAATTTTAAGCTAACTCTGAAAGAGATAGCAAAATATCCCGATTTAATGCATTCCCTCGGTGTCACGGAACAGGATGTAAGAGAAGATGCAGAACTTATTTTTGGTGCCAATGCGACCATTCATGACCTGAGCGATTTCAATTTTCATCATAAAATCCGTTCATTGAAAATTGATTGTATAAAATAAAACCGCTATTTGAAAAACAGCGGGTTAAGAAAATTTTAATTTTTACAAAGAAAATAAATCATAGTTTTTTTCAAAATACATTTTCGACACATTGCTATATTTCAGGTCATTTTGGAGTGTATGTCCGGTTTGATGTAGCCACCTCAAATTTGCTTATAAGCAGTTTATAGCTTTAGCGGGAAAATGTTGGCATCAGATAATTGCGGCTTTGCACTATGAATATTTGCGGCAGAACCCCAATGATTTGCCGGTAATGTTTAAATATGGGGTATAAATAATGAAAACTTACAAGTCCATTAATTTATGGGTCAGGTTCTTCAAAATTGTGCTTCCATTCGTTCTCATTATAGGTCTTGACAGTTGCAAGCTTAACCATCTTCGTGATCTTGAACCGTCAGGGCCCGTCACACGCTCCATAGACGATCTGTTCTGGCTAACAATTGCACTCATGTCGATTATATTGATCCCGGTTTTCAGCATGACCGCCGGTTTTATATGGAAATACCGTGCATCGAACAGCAAAGCTTCGCACGTTCCTGACTGGAATTCGCCTATCTGGCTCGAATGGCTTGTTTGGCTGTTCCCGGCCCTGATCGTTTTAATCCTGACCATCATGACCTGGATTTATACACATCGGCTGGATCCGTATAAACCCCAGGAAGCCAACACCCCTCCCTTGGTAATTCAAGTCATTGCGTTGGATTGGAAATGGCTGTTCATATACCCTGAACAAAACATTGCTGTGGTTAATGAACTGACCCTGCCTGTCAACCGTCCCATTGCCTTCCAAATCACTTCAAATACAGTCATGAATTCTTTTTTTATTCCGCGTCTGGGGGGGCAGATATACGCCATGGCGGGTATGGAAACACAGTTGCACGTCATTGCGGACAAGCCCGGCCGTTACTTTGGGGAAAATATTCAATACAGCGGGCAAGGCTTTCCTTACCAGAATTTTGAAACCAGTGTCACAACGCCACAGGATTTCGATGCCTGGGTAAAAAAGGCCGGACAATCGGCCCAAATACTCGATCTATCCGCTTTTATCGAGCTGTCAAAACCCAGTGTAAGTCACCCGGTGGTTTATTATGCGTTTGTATCGCCTGATTTATTTAACCATGTCATAAATCAGTACATAGGAGGACAAAAAAGCTTGGCAACAGTGCATGTAACCCATGATAACCCGGTAGTGACTCCAAATGTTCGGTAAATTAACCCTCCAGGCCATCTCTTACGACAATCTCATTGTCATGGGCGGCATCGGGCTAATGCTTGTGGCAGCACTGACCTTACTGGGGCTCATCACTTATTTCCACAAGTGGATCTATCTTTGGAATGAATGGCTGACCAGTCTGGATCACAAAAAAATTGGCATCATGTACATCATCCTGGCATTGGTTATGTTGCTCCGGGGTTTTGCGGATGCGGTTATGATGCGGACACAACAAGCGTTGGCAGTGGACACAAATCAGGGGTTTCTCACACCGCACCATTACGACCAGATATTCAGCGCTCATGGAACCATTATGATTATTTTTATGGCAATGCCCTTCTTGACCGGACTTATCAATATTGTAGTTCCGTTGCAATTGGGCAAGCGTGATGTGGCGTTTCCATTCATGAATGCCCTAAGCCTTTGGCTAACGGTCGCCGGTGCCCTGCTGGTCATGGTGTCGCTAGCAATCGGAGAGTTTTCAACGGCAGGCTGGTCAGGGTACCCGCCCTACTCAGAAATTGAATACAGCCCCGGAGTGGGGGTGGACTACTGGATCTGGGCTTTGATGCTGAGTGGCGCGGCCTCCACGATGACCGGCATTAATTTTCTGGTCACGATTTTGCTGGACCGGGCTCCAGGTATGACCTTGATGCTAATGCCTCTGTTTAGCTGGACCGCGCTGTGTACCAGTATCCTGATGACGATGGCATTTCCTGCCTTGACGGTTGTTACTGCATTACTGGGTCTTGACCGTTATCTGGGAATGCACTTTTTTAGCAACGGTAACGGCGGCAACTTGATGAACTATGTTAATTTGTTCTGGATTTGGGGGCATCCCGAAGTGTATATTTTGATTTTGCCCGCGTTCGGTATTTTTTCTGAGGTTATTTCCACCTTTTCCGGCAAGCGGCTGTTTGGTTATAAGTCTCTGGTCTATGCCACTATCGTCATTGCCTTGCTGTCATTCACTGTCTGGCTCCATCATTTTTTCACCATGGGAGCCAGTGCCAATGTCAATGCCGCTTTTGGTATCGCCACCATGGTTATTGCCGTTCCGACCGGCGTAAAAATTTTTGACTGGTTGCTGACGATGTATCGGGGACGTATTCGTTTTACAGTTCCCATGTTGTGGGCCTTGGCTTTCCTGCCTACTTTTGCGATCGGCGGCGCAACAGGCATGCTGTTAGCGGTACCTCCGGTTGATTTTATGGTGCACAACAGTGAGTTTCTGGTTGCCCATTTCCACAACATGCTGATTCCTGGTGCAATGTTCGGATTCTTATCCGGTTATACCTTCTGGTTTCCCAAAGCTTTTGGTTTCCGCCTGGATGAAAACTGGGGCAAGCTGGCATTCTGGAATTGGCTGGTTGGTTTTTATCTTGCTTTTATCCCACTTTATTATTTGGGGTTGATGGGTATGCCGCGGCGTATGCAGCATTATGGCAACCCGGAATGGCAACCTTTTCTTATTGTTGCTGCCCTGGGCGCGTTTCTGATATTCATTGGCATCAACTGTTTGATTATTCAACTGGTGGTCAGTATCTGGAAGCGTCATGAAAATCGTGATGCGATAGGCGACCCTTGGGATGGACGCAGCCTGGAATGGGCGACGTCCTCGCCGCCTCCTGCTTATAATTTTGCAGTGATCCCCGAAGTAAGGTGCATCGACGCCTTTATGGACATGAAAGAAAAAGGTGTCGCTTATGTAAGACCGACATCCTATCAGGCTATTTATTTACCCAGGAATACAGGCCTGGGCGTTATTTTCGGCGGATCAGCCTTTGTATTCGGTTTTGCCATGATCTGGCATATCTGGTGGTTGGCTATGGCAGCAGGCTTAGCCATGCTGGCAGCCATAATAGTCCACTCTTTTGATGACGATAACGAGAATTGCATGTCAGCGGCAGAGATCAAGCTTATTGAAGACAGCCGTTTCAGGGTGTTGAGTGAGGCCAAACAGACACAAAAAAACGGTACGCATCTTTCCATAAACCCACTTGTTTATCAGGAGTAGATTGATGATGACAGACTCGTCTACCTTATTTCCTGGCCTCGCACAACCCAGTCAAACAGAATCTTCACCACCAGCCATGATATTTGGTTTTTGGATTTATTTGATGAGCGATGCTGTCATTTTTGCGCTGCTATTTGCTACTTATGCCAGCATGAGCCGCAATTATGCCGGAGGCCCGACAGGAAAAGAGTTTTTCGACCTAAGTACGGTCTTCTATGAAACACTGGCTTTGCTGCTCAGCACACTGACTTGCGGTTTTGCCATGCTGTCATCATCGAAAAACAGGAAGACGTGGGTGCTGTCATGGTTGGCAGTCACATTTTTGTTAGGGTTGACGTTTATCTTGATGGAACATAACGAATTCCATAGTCTGATTAGCCAAGGGATGGGGCCAGATCGTAGCGGTTTTCTTTCCGCATTTTTTACCTTGGTCGGAACGCATGGCTTGCATGTATGTATTGGATTAATCTGGGTGTTGGTTATGATAGCGCAGATCATGTCTAAAGGCCTGACACAACCCGTATGTTCCCGCTTAATCCGATTCAGCTTGTTCTGGCATTTCCTGGATCTTGTTTGGGTTGGCATCTTTTCCATGGTCTACTTGATTGGAGCCTTATAAATGAAACCCATATCCGGTGAAAATCATCCAGTCATTGCCACTTACTTGACTGGATTTGTTTTAGCGCTGTTGCTGACTCTGCTGGCGTTCGGACTGGTCATTGTCGGAAGAGTTTGTTCTTTGGGACTAATTGACAAGGCACTGTGCATATTCCCTTGCGGTGAAGTTATTACAGGAACAATGCCCCGCAATTTAATCATTGTTGGCGTTATTGTTCTGGCTATTTTGCAAATTTCGGTCCACTTGGGTTATTTCTTACACTTGAGTTTTGGTTCGCCACAAAACTGGAATCTACAGGCATTCCTCTTTGCACTTTTTATTATTATCATTATGGTAGGTGGGACTTTATGGATTATGAATGATTTAAACGGCCATATGCTGCCCGGTTCACCGGTGGGGGCCGCCTATAAATAGGCACTGACAATGGAGATTATCTATGAATAACCTAAAAAATAAAACATGCGAAGTCTGTCGAATTGGCGCACCACTAGCGAGCCAGACAGAAATTGATGAATTCATGTCGCAATTAGATGGCTGGGAGCTCATTGAAATAGATGGCATAAAGCGCTTAAAAAAGACTTTCAAGTTCAATAACTTTGAAGATGCCTTATCGTTTACTAATAAAATCGGGGCACTATGCGAGCAAGAAGGCCATCATCCAGCAATCTTAACCGAATGGGGCAAAGTGACTGTGACGTGGTGGTCTCATAAAATAAAAGGTTTACACGTTAATGATTTTATTATGGCTTCCAAGACCGATGCTTTAGTTTAGCGTTATTTGATCAAATTATTACCGGGACTCATCCTGGCATACCTCCATAAGAGGTTGACCCAGAATTAGGAATATATACAGGGGATCATTTACGGAAATTGTCAATATAGTTGTCGCCTCGACGGTTAAATCTCACTCTGGTTTGTGCTCTGAATAATCACCCCCTTGGTATTATCTTTTTTGTTTAGGCTTTGTCTGGATTAAGGTGGACTGCCTGGATTTTTTGCCAATTGCGGGAGCTTCCGCTCCAGCGTTGCGGATGCTTGGCACGAGCAGCCTCGTAGACGGCTTTACGGTTATCCAGAAGGTTGTCGTCTAAGCCTTCATGGCGTTGCGCTGGGGTGACAAAGCGGATAGCGCTGTGGC
>JAQTPT010000034.1 GCA_028712795.1 Methylococcales bacterium | reverse complement strand
GAACCGATCTTTGAAAAGCCGCTGAAAGATATTTCTTTTGGTCAACTGTTGCTTCGTTTATTCCAGACCGCACGGCGGTTTGATATGCACGTTCAACCGCAATTGGTGTTGTTGCAAAAAACGCTGCTTAATATTGAAGGCTTGGGCAGGGAACTTTATCCTGAATTGGACCTATGGCAGACTGCCAAACCTTTTCTTGAAAAATGGTTTCATGACCGCATAGGCCCTAAAGCAAAAATCAACAAAATCATCAAACAGTTCCCCGAATTTGCCGAACATTTTCCGGAAATTCCTTCCTTAATTTACAAAGCCCTGGACAATGCGGCTTGCTCACAGCAGCGGGCTGAAGCGCAACAACGGGAACTGGTTCTGTTGCGGGAACAAATGGACAATAATCATCGGACAACCGTATGGGCCATGATACTTAGTGCGGCGATTATTAGCCTGGCGGTGTTGTTTCAATAGCTGTTATCCGATCAAATTTTCGTTTTGACTCAATTCCAACAAGACCCTCTGTTCAAAGGGAACATTGACCCTGAATATTTCAATTCGTCGTATGGGTAAGGTTTCGTTACAATAACAAAGAACAGAAACTGGAAAAGCGCATGGAATAGACTCCCTTTCCCTTCGCGAGAGGGGACTTATGTTTTACGTGCCTGTTTCCAGGCAAGCGTTTAGCCGCCTTCTTTTACAAAGGAGAAATCGAACGCTTACAGCGCTAAGGTTTGGGTTATTTTTTCCTGACCAATATAATCAATCTACTTGAAGGTAACTGCATGAAAACTCATTTTTACTGGCTGGTACTACTGGCAACATTGGCTTGTATGCCGGCATCGGCGGCTGATCTTGACCGGTCAGAAGTGGAAAGCCGTCTCGCCAAAGCCGACAAGGCCCATCCAGCCGACTTACGCAGAAAGGATTTGACCGGCCTGGATTTATCCGGCCTGGATTTTACAATAGCTGATTTGTGGGGGTCGGATTTACGCCGGTCCAATTTAAGCAACAGTAATTTGTCCGGTCTGAATCTGGATTTATCGGTGCTGTCGAAAGTTAATTTTTCCAATGCCAATCTGTCCAATACCAGTATCTTTGGCGTGCATGTTGGGGGAGCCAATCTGAGTAATGCCAATCTGAGCGGCAGCCGGTTTATTGGCGTCATGGACCGCGCCAATCTGTCCCATGCCAATCTATCCCATGCTTCGTGGGGCGCTGACATGAAAAATCAGTCCATGGGCTTAATGCGAGCGAGTCTGAACAATGCCAATTTATCGGGAGCCAATCTTTCCAATGCCAATTTCGACCGCGCCTTGATGCGCTATGCCAATTTTTCCGGAGCGAATCTGCAAAATGTGGTGTTATTTGGCGTTGACCTTTCCGGCGCTGATTTTTCCGGAGCCAATTTATCAGGGGCGGATTTATCAGGGACTACGCTTGAGGACACAAATTTTGCCGGAGCAGACCTGGCGGGCACCCGATTTGCCGGCATTAAGGATAAATCGAAATTAAAGGGATTAAATTCCAGCAAACATCTTGACACTGCGATTATTGATTGATGCCAAGGCGGTTTCCTAAAGATTGCCTGAAACGCAAAAGGCGCAAAGCTGTGCCTTGCTGACTTTCAACTCAAGAAGTTGAAGCCCCGTTCCCGAAAAAGGGTGATACAGGCTTCTACCACGACAGGGTCGTAAAGCTTGCCTTTATTGAGTTCGACTTCGCTCAGCGCCATATCGAGCCCCATGCTTGGCCGGTAAGGGCGATGAGAGACCATCGATTCCACCACGTCAGCCACCGCAATAATCTTGGCCTCGAACAGGATTTGGCCGCTCGTCAGCGCCTGCGGGTAACCGGAACCATCCAGCCGCTCATGGTGTTGCAGCACTATTTGCGCGATCGGCCAGGGAAAGTCGATGCCTTTAAGTATTTCGAAACCGTTCCGGGAGTGCTCTTTGATGATGGCAAATTCCAGCTCACTGAGCTGCCCAGGCTTGATGAGGATCTCGGCCGGGACTCGAATCTTGCCGACATCATGAACAACACCGGCCAAGTATATTCCCTCAACCCGCTCATCGGCAAGCTGAAGCTCCTTGGCCATGGCAACAGCAGCCTTGGCGACGCGCCGCTGATGTCCAGCGGTATAGGGATCGCGCATTTCAACGACGGCGGCAAGCGCCGTGACCGAATCGAACAGATTGGTTCTCAGTTTTTGCTCGCTCGCCCTGAGCTCAACTGTGCGCTCCTCCACCAAAAACTCCAGATGATGGCGCAACCGGTTCAGCTCCAAATGGGAGCGCACTCTGGCCAGCAGCTCGTCACGGTGAAAGGGCTTGGTAACAAAGTCGACGGCGCCAAGCTCGAAACCTTGCACCTTCTCGTCCGTTTCCGAAATAGCGCTGACAAAAATCACCGGCACATCGCGCGTCGCCGGTTGAGCCTTGAGAAGCCTGCAAACCTCGTAGCCGTCCATTTCAGGCATGCGAATATCGAGCAACACCAGATCGGGCGGGTTGCTGGTGGCCGCGCGCAAGGCAAGTTCGCCACTGATCGCGGAACGCACATCATAGCCCTCCGCCTTCAGAATGTTCGTCAACAGCATCAACGAGGCAGGCGTGTCATCTATTGCGAGTATTTTGCCTTTATCTGTCATGCCGCATTTAACGGTTGATTCATCTGTAACGCCCTCAGGATAGCCGGATAATCGAAGTTGTCAGCCAGACGAGACAGCGTCTTGTGCAACTTGGAATCATAGGATGCGACTTGCTCAATTGCGGCAGCGATGCGTTCACTCTCCAGGCTTTCCAAAGCATCGTGGAGCTCACTGCGCAACTCCGGCGGCAACACCGCCAGCATCTGCGCGGTTACTTCACTATTGCTTACCCCTTCAGCCGCCTGTACCTCGGCATAAGTGTATTGCACGCCCAACTGTTTGGTCAAACATTCATATATTTCGTTGAAGCGGTAGGGTTTGCTCAGGAAATCATCCATACCTGCATCGAGCATGTCGTTGCGCTGCTCGGTAAAGGCCGAGGCTGTTACTGCGACTATTTTCACCTCCTTGCCGCCGGGCAACTCGCGGATTCGCTGCGCCGCTTCCACGCCATCCATCACCGGCATGCGCCGGTCCATCCAGATCAGATGCGGCCGCCAGCTCTGGAATAGTCCCACGGCCTGCTCGCCGTTCGCCGCCACCTTAACCGGAAAGCCAACATTTTCCATCAGTTTGGCGAGCAATAATTGATTTTCCAACTGGTCTTCAACGATCAGGATGCGGTATTCGGGCTGGCCGGGAGCCAAGCCGGTAATATCGCCCTGCACTATGCTTTCCGGCCTGGTCACGTCGGCTGCGGCAACCTTTTCCACCGGCAACTCCACCCGGAAGGTTGAGCCCTTACCCGGAGCGCTCTCAACATTGATCGTTCCGTCCATCATTTGCACAAACTCCCGGGTAATCGTCAACCCCAGGCCAGTACCCTTTTGCGTAGTCGTTTGCTCCAGCTGCACAAATGGCTCGAAGATATTTTGCAGGTCTTCCGGGTTGATGCCCTCGCCGGAGTCCTCGACCTCGATCAGCAGGCGTTGCGGCGTGGCCCGCGGCTTTAGCCCAAAGCGCACGGTAACACCCCCATGCTGGGTAAATTTCACCGCATTGCCGACCAGGTTGATCAAGATCTGACGCAAGCGCGCCTCGTCACCCTTGATATAACGCGGGAATTCCGAAGACTGGTTGATCAGCAGTTGCAGCCCTTTCTCCTGGGCGCGCAGATGCATCATATCGGTGACATCACGCACCAGACCACCGAGATCCAAGGGGGCGTTCTCCAGCTGCACTCGACCGGCTTCAATTTTGGCCATTTCCAGCACATCGTTGATCAGAGCAAGGAGATGCTCGCCGCTGCGGTTGATGATATCGAGGTTCTCATGCTGCTTCTCTGATAGCCGCATATCTTGACGCATCAGGCTGGAGAAACCCAGAATCGCATTCAGGGGTGTGCGGAACTCATGGCTCATATTGGACAGGAACACGCTCTTGGCGCGGTTGGCCGCTTCGGCCGCATTGAGCGCCAGCTCCAGCTGGGCCGTGCGCTGCTCTACCTCTTCCTCCAGGTGATCCTTATACCGCTTTAGCTCTGCTTCCGTTTTCTTCAGTTCGGTGATGTCATGTTCCGTGCCTACTGAATATAACGGCTTGCCGTCCGGGCTGTAATGCGTCTCGCATTTTTCGTTCAGGTATTTGACGCGCCCGTCCTTCATCAGAAGCCGGTACTCTATGTCGTTAGGCGTATTGTTTTTGATGGATTCGGCGTAAGCGTTTTTTACCAGTTCGCGGTCATCGGGATGAATTGCATCCAGAAACGCATCATAGGAGACGCTGGTTTTTTCCGGGTCAATTTCGAAGATACGATAAATCTCATCCGACCAGGTGAGCACATTATGCACAAGGTCAAGATTCCAGTTGCCCAAGTGAGCAATTCGTTGCGCTTCGGCCAGGCCCTGCAGGCTGCGTCGCAACTGCTTCTCGGCCAGCTGGCGTTCGGTGATGTCGCGGAAAGTCACTACTGCCCCGGTGACTTCTCCTCCCTCCATGATCGGCGTACTGATAAAGTCCACGGGAAAACTGCTGCCATCCTTGCGCCAGTACAGATCGCTCCCGCGATGAACAACCCCTTCTTTGTACGCGGCGTGAACCGGACATTCTTCCGCCGGGTAAGGGTTGCCATCCGCCCGGGTGTGATGGAACATGGAATGACTCTGCCGGCCATGCAGCTCTTCGGTGCTAAAACCAAGAAATTGCAATGCCGCGGGATTGATAAACGTGCATCGGCCGCCGGTGTCCAGTCCGTAGATGCCTTCTCCCGCGCAATCCAGAATCGTCCTGTTCTGCAAGCTCAGTTGCGCCAGTTCCTGTTCCGCTTTATTGCGTTCGGTTACATCACGCGCGGAAGCAAGCACGCCCAACACTTCGCCAGCTTTATTATGGTAGACGCTGGCATTGTACAACACGTCGGTGACCTTGCCTGACACATGGCGAATAGCTAGCGGATAATTGGTTACAAAACCCTGCGAAAATACCTGTTGGTACACCTTGCGCGCTTTCCCCGGAAGGGTGAAATAGTCCACGAAATCGCTGCCGATCAGATTGGCCCGGTCCACGCCGGTCACGCGTTCCGTGGCGGTGTTGACATCGGTGATCTTGCCTTCGGCGCTGATCGTCACTAAGGGATCCAGACTCGCTTCAATCAGGCTGCGGGCATATTGAGAGGCGGCCTGGGCAGCTTCTTCCGCTTTTTTGCGTTCGGTGATGTCGATGTTGATTCCAACCATTCGGCTGGGGTTGCCCTGCGGGCTGTGATAGGTTTTGGAGGCAGCCTTCATAATCCGAATGGTTCCATCCGGACGAACGATACGAAATTCGGGTGTAAATTCCCGTTTGCCACGCAGCGCAGCCTGTATTTCACCCTCGGCAAACTGACGGTCATCGGGATGCAGCGTATCGATCCAGGCATCATAGGAACTGCCGAAATCCTCTTTGCGAATCCCGTAGAGGACATACATGTTTTCATCCCATGTCAGTACGTTTCTGGCGACATCCCAGTCCCATACGCCAATATTCCCGGCCGCAGTGGCGAGATGAAGGCGCTCTTCGCTCTCCCGTAAAGACTCTTCGGCACGGATGCGTTCATCAATTTCCAAGGCAAGCTGCACGTTGTTCTGGCGCAGTCGGCTCTCGCGGCTAGCCACGGCATCCATCATAGTCTTGAAGCCGGAAAGAACGGGAGCGAACTCCACATAGGTTTCCGGCAGATCAATTTGCCGGTATTTGCCTTCGACCATATCATTGGTTGCGCCGACAAATGCCTCTACCGGTTTTCTTAACAATCTCCGTAATATCCAGCTTGTTGCACTTAGCAGGACAAAAATAAGCAGAATCATGGTAGCCAGGCTGACCAACATCAGTTGCCGGATTCTCTCCTCGTACACGCGCAACGACAACCCGGTCTCAACGCTGCCGATATTTTGCCCGTTGTGCTTGATGGCTACCTCGTGCTTGACCTGACTTCCATTGGGCTTTTCGTTGTGATAGATGACCCGCTGCTGATCGTCGCGGATAGTTAGCGAGACGATTTCCGCATTTGACGCAAAAGCGCTGCCGATATTGTCAATCAGTTCATCGTCGATGTTCCAGAGGGGCCATTCGAGCGCTTCAAGAAGGTAAGCTTCATAATTCGACAACGCATGCTCATAGTTTGCTTTCGCCTCGTGCGCGAAGTACAGATAATTAAACAGGTTGGCCGTAATCGACACCAGCGAAACCAGCACGACCAAAGCTACTGTAAGTTTATGATAAAGTGATTTTGGCTTTCTGGAAGATGAAACCATAACATTATCTTTTGACTGCCGCATTAGTTGTCCCAAGTGCTCGCGTAATACTGTTGAAATCTTTTCAACTCATCGAACCTCTCGCCAGGGATGTTGTTTTTGCCATAAAAGTTTTCCAGAATGTCATGATATTTCCGGCTGCGCAGCGTCTTGTCCAGCACGAACCGGTAGCGCGCGGCGATATCCTTGCCCTCTGGAACGTCCACATCTATCATGATGGCAATGGGACGGTACGATCCCGGAATGACTACCTTGACGAAATTATCTTGTTCTTCCGGAAAAATTTGTTTGATCCAGTAAGTACCTGTGCCGTTTACCAGAATACAGAAATCGATCCTTCCCCTCTTAAGCTTCTTCAGCAGCGACTCAACCGAGTCGCTCTCTTCCACTTTGATGCCATTTTTGTCGAAATAGTCCTTGTCTTCGAGCGTCCCCCGCAACACCCCCAGAGTGTATCCCTGCAAGCCTCTCAGATTACGGAATTCGATCGTCTCATGATGAGGTTTGTAATAGAAAAATGCCGAACGGAAAAGGCCGATGGGAAGGATGGCCCGATGTTTCTGGTTTATCAGTAGCTCCGGGTCGCCGACCATATATGTCGCAATACTGTTCCGGAAACGCTTTACCGGCACAAATTCAAGTGAATACTCTACGCCGGCATCGGCCGACAGCAGTTTCAGCATGGCGCCGGCAAAGCCATTTTCAGGAAGATACTCACTCCAGTAGGGGGGCGTTTCGGTTGACTGAAAAACGACGGGAGTGTTCCCGGCCCGGACAATGCCTGCTGCCGCTAGCAGCAACAAGAATAGCAATGCGAATGCCGCATCGCCGCAGGCAGCTTTTCCACAGCTCTTCGTTGAGGCAGCAAGCATTATTTCCAGCCGGGATTATGGCGCTTCAAACGGCTGGGATAATCGGCGGGCACATTAGCCTTGCCGTAATACTTCTCCAGGAGTTCAAGATACTTTCCGCTTTTGATGATTTTCTGTAGACCTTCCTTGAAGGCGGACTGCAACTCTTTCCCGCGCGGATTCTTTTTGGCGAAGATCAGGGAAACCGGCTCCTCGCCGGGAGGAATGCCTCTTAGGTAGAATGTAATCAAGTGGTACTGATTCTTTTCCTTCGCCGTCAAATCCTGCGGGCTCCCAATTAAAGCCACCGCATCGTTATTGAACAACGCATACCTGGCCAGTTCTTTTGAGGGCAGCACATCCACCAACGGCGTTTTGCCTGCCGCCTTGAAAGCCTCCATCACGATTTGCACCGCCAGTTCGCCATCCTGCTTGGCGGCTGCATCCAGCGGCGCGAGTTGATATCCCACGATATCGGCTTTCTTTTCTTCCCCGAACATTTGCGACGTGATGCGCGGAGCCGTTGCTTGCGCATTCCACGAACAAACCAGGCAAAACAGTGTCAACAGGCGGACCATGCCGGCCCATGCCGGACAAGAGAAAGCTGGATTTTTATAATGTTTCATGATGAACCTCATTAAATTAATCAGCAATACTGGAGCTGGACATTACCAGCAGCTTATCCCACAAATCAAAATGGAAATGGAAGGGATGTGTCTGCGACATGAAGATGGTAATTTTTTGTTCCTTCGGATCGACGCTGAACCGCGTGGAGAAAATCCCCGCCCATTCGAAGGCCCCGGCATCGCCGCTGTCCACATTATGCGAACGGTCTGCCTGAATCGCCACGCCCAGCCCGAATTTCCACCCGTCGTCATGCAGCGTAGTCGCATTGAGCTTGCCGATTTGATTGGTTTCGGTCATCAACTCGACCGTCTTGCGGCTCAACAGGCGGACATCATCCAGTTCGCCCTTGTTCAGCAGCATCTGACAAAAGCGGTAATAGTCATAAACCGTGCTGACTACGCCGACCCCGCCGGAGAGGAAAGTTTTCGGCCCCTTGTACTGATAGCTGGCCGAATAGACATAGCCTCCTTCTTGTCGCGGGCCATCGGTTACTTTTTCCAGCTTGCCATGCCAGTCGGTTTTCCATAATGCCGAAAGCCGGTGTTGTTCGCTTTCCGGCAGGAAAAAATAGGTGTCTTTCATTTTCAGTGGTTTGAATATCTTCTCGCGCATGTAATCGTCAAGCTTCATGCCTGAAACAACCTCGACCAGATAGCCCTGCACATCCGCTGCCATGCCGTATTCGAACGCCTCCCCCGGCTGTCTGGATAAAGGCAGCCGAGCCAGCCGCTTGACCATATCACCGATGGTTCCTTCGGTTTCATAGAGCCCGCTGCTGATGCCCGCTTCCTGATACAGGGCATGCATCTGCCGGTACAGCGGGTCTTTGGGGTACCAGTCGCTTGCAAAACTGTAAGGCAAGCCTGCGGTATGGGTGAGCAAATCCTTGATGGTGATATCCCGTTTTGCAGGCACCAGTTTGAACGGAGGATTGGAGCCCTCGGGCCGCATTTCCAGCACTTTCGGATGCGCGAATTCCGGGATGTATTTGGCTACCGGATCCGAAAGCAGCAGACGGCCTTCCTCGTACAACTGAAGCACCGCCACGGTCACCAGTGGCTTGGTCATCGACGCGACGCGAAACATCGTATCTTTTTGCATCGGTTTGCCGTTATCCGCCTGACCAAATGCATTGAAATAGGCGATCTTCCCGTTTCGTGCTATAAGGACGACCGCGCCTGCTATCTTCTTTTCTTCGATTATTCTGTTAATTAGATTGCTTATCCTTTCAAGGCGAGGAGACGATAACCCGACATCTTCAGGCCGAACCGCCGTGACACCCTCTGCCGCAACAGGATTCGCCAGTACAGCCACCGCCAGCAGAAACGCTAAAACGATATTTTTCATTATTACCCCCACCTCTGTTATGTCGCCATCTAACATCCAGGTTTTATCCTAACAGTTTTTCAACACGTTTCACATGATAAAAATGGCCGTAAAATAAACCATTTAGGTAAAAAACTTGGCCGCATTAATCAGGGTTTTGTAAACACCCCAAGATAGCGGAATAATGACCATTGCCCAGGCTATCCAAACCATTGCCGGCTGAGTGGGTTTGCCTGCCTCCCTGCCCTGCCCTTCATCTTCTATAAAATGCACTTCTTCCTCGGCTATTACTTCGCGGGCATGGCGCTTTTCTTCCGCCAATTCATCGGCAGTCATAAACCACTTATCGGCTACCGGACGGATCAACAGGTTGCACAGCAAGCCAATCATCAATAACCCAGCCAGAATCATCATGGTTTGGTTATAAACCTGCTCGCGCGGCAAGCCCAAACTCAATTGATAATCACGCATATAATTGACAATTACAGGCCCCAGAATCCCCGCCGTTGCCCAGGCAGTCAGCAAACGGCCATGAATGGCCCCGACCATTTGCGTACCAAACAAATCCGCAAGATACGCGGGTACGGTCGAAAAGCCACCGCCGTACATGCTTAAAATCACGCAAAACGCAGCGACAAAAAGCAACTTGTTACCCGCATTGGCGCTACCGGGAATACTGATGTACAACAAACCGCCCAGCACGAAAAAAATAATAAAAGTCATTTTGCGGCCGAACAAATCCGACAAACTCGCCCAAAAGAACCTGCCGCCGATATTGAATAAACTCAACAGCGCGGTAAAACCGGCGGCAACAGCGGCAATGGCGGCAAGCTGGGTTTTATCAAGCTCACCGTAAGCTTTGGCAACGCCGATCAACTGCCCGCCAAAGACCTCCTGCAACATCGGCGATGACATGCCGATCACGCCGATACCTGCGCTCACGTTCATGCACAATACGCCCCACAATAACCAAAACTGTTTGATCTTGAAGATGTTTTTGACATGCACATGGTGCGGCGTAATCATGCCGTTGCTGTTTTTAGCCACGGGAGGCGTCCAGCCCTGAGGTTTCCAGCTTGAATCGGGGATGCGGTAGCTCAACGCGCCTGACATCATAAAAACGAAGTAAATACACGCCATTGCAATAAAAGTTTGCATCACGCCTACATTGGTTGGCGTTGCAAAGTGTTTCATCAATGCCGTCGCCAATGGTGAACCTATCATTGCGCCGCCCCCAAACCCCATGATGGCCATGCCGGTTGCCATGCCTCGGCGGTCCGGGAACCATTTGATGAGCGTAGACACCGGAGAAATATACCCTAAGCCCAAACCGATACCGCCAATCACACCGGAACCCAGCAGCATGATCCAGAACTGGTGTAAATATATACCCAATGCCGACAGCAACATACCGCCACACCAGCACAATGCACTGATTACAGCAGCTTTGCGTGGCCCGACATGCTCCAGCCAACCGCCCCACAGAGCCGCGGATGAACCCAGAAACACAAAAAATAACGTGTACATCCAGCCCAGCGTTGAAATCTTCCAATCACAACCGGTAATAAACAGTTCCTGAAAAAAACCCACTTCATGATCACACAGAATGCTCTCCTTGATGCCCACAGCTTTGGATAGCGGCAACCAGAAAACCGAAAAGCCATAAGCCATGCCGATACACAAATGGATGGCCAGCGCGGCCGGCGGCACCAGCCAGCGGTTGAAACCGGGAGCGGCAATGGTATGTTCTTTGTCTAAAAAGCCTGGAGAAGTTTTAGTCATGGTTTGTGCCATTTTTTTAACGAGTTAAAGCCTGATTATACTTGGCAAATTCACCGTTTGCACCCTTCTAACGGCCAGCGATGGTTCTTCATATCCTTGGGCGGCAGGTACGGAGAGCATGGCAACGATAACTTGACCAGCAAACAAAATTACTTTATTTCGCAAAATAACCCTGTTGAATAAAATGCAATGCCTGTTCTATAACGGCTAAGCCTTGCATGATAAACGTGTGGGAATAAGGCATAACAATAAAGTCTTTCATGCCTTGCACTTGCGTCCGGCTTACTGATACCTTGCCGTCATTCGCTTCAGGGAATAACAACGACAGCAAGGGATTTAAGGATTTATCTCCGGCAATAATTCCGACAGGATAATTTACCGCTCCCAGCGTGTTCGGCAGACTGCTTTTGCCAGTATTCATCTGGCGTCCGGCAGGGCCGTTTATGAAATTAAATACCGGCCAACCCGCCAGTTTATCGACCGCTTCACTGCCCTGATTTGGCGGCGCCAACATCACCACGCGCCCCAGCTTATCGATGCGATAGGCCGACAAGTAATAGCGTAGCAGAATACCGCCCATGGAATGCGTTAAAAAATGTATTTTTTGTATGTCTTTTGATGCGCATTGTTTTAATGCCGGCGCTATGGCGTCCAGCGCTAAAATTTCAATGTTGTATTTTTGCGAAGGATAGTTAACATTGATGATTTTATAACCGTAAGTTGCAAGCAATTTACCGGCTTTATTCATGCTGCGGCTGGTTCTGGCCAAACCATGCAGCAGAATAATCGCCTCTGACTGCTGGGGTACGCTTGTTAGTCTGGATTTTAAATTTTTCATAGGAAAAGCGTAAATTATTCGTTCAACTGCGTTGCAATTTGTTGATAATGAGTTGGGAAAGCAGGAAACTTGCTTAAGTTTTCTTACAAAAAGTTTGAAACTCTTGTAAAATCGGACTGTCTGTTTGTTTTGTCGGTTTTCAAGGTAAGTGCGGACAACTTTAGGGTTAAGCTTATTGTTTGCCGCAACTTGCCTGAAGCCTGTTTTGTTAATCAATATATTGAAGGAATCTGACTAAAATGAGATTAAATACTGCTATTTCACGTCCGGACTCAAGCGTTCTGGCGACCAATAAGGTGCTGAAAAATACTTACATGTTGTTATCAATGACATTAATTTTCAGTGCCATGACCGCAGGCGCGGCAATGTATTTTAATTTCCCTCCTTTTGGGATGCTCGTCACCTTGGTGGGTTTTTACGGTTTGTTCTTTTTAACGG
Source organism: Methylococcales bacterium (assembly GCA_028712795.1). GTDB lineage: Bacteria > Pseudomonadota > Gammaproteobacteria > Methylococcales > Methylomonadaceae > Methylobacter_C. The sequence goes on along the minus strand of JAQTPT010000034.1, from coordinate 32,182 downwards.
CAAAATTCAGCAACAGCGCTTTAGGTCTGCTTTTTGTGTTCGCGTTGACCGGTTTTATGGGCTTGACATTAGGGCCTATTTTATCAATGTATGTCAAAGCGTTCAGTAATGGCAACGAACTTATCATGATGGCATTAGGCGGCACGGGCGTTGTATTCATGGGGCTTTCAGCCTATGCGTTAACCACACGCAAAGACTTTAGTTACATGGGCGGCTTCCTGATGGTCGGTGTGTTGGTGGCTTTTCTGGCGGGTATCGGCGCCATTGTTTTCGCTATCCCTGCGCTATCACTTGCCGTATCTGCCATGTTTGTTCTGCTAATGTCCGGCATGATTCTGTTTCAAACCAGTCAAATAGTCAACGGTGGTGAAACCAACTACATCCTGGCGACCATTTCACTGTATGTTTCTATCTACAACCTGTTCCTGAGTTTATTACAACTGCTGGGCGCGTTCAACGGCAGAAATTAAATCCGGTTTGCAGTATTCGGCGGATAGCGCAATGTTATTCGCCGTACCTTTCTGATATGACTTTCATTTAGTGTTTGAATTCTTTCCGGTAATAGCGGATTGACATTCAGCACGACACATAATATAAGATGCTTTCAAATGTTATCCGTATGACTTTTGAGCACTGACTTACCTGAACGCTTTACCATTACCATGGGTCGTTTTTCATCGGGCCCTTTCCGTTCGTTTAATTATTCTTAGAGAGTTTATTAATCATGAGCAATTTTTGGGATTTTATCTGGCTGATAGTGTCAACCTTCGTTTTTGTCGCTTACCTTCTGGTGTTGTTCCAGATTATTACCGACTTATTCCGCAATAGAGAAATGGGTGGCGCTTCAAAAGCTATCTGGATAATAGGATTGATCTTTGTCCCGATGCTGACCGCATTATTTTACATTATTGCCAATGGCACCGGCATGGCCGAACGCCAGCGCGAAGCGCTTGAACGCGCCAAGTCTGATACCGACGCCTACATACGGCATGTGGCCGGAAAGTCACCGGTAGAGCAGATCGCCCACGCGAAGACACTGCTCGACGACGGCACGATCAGTGCGGAGGAGTTTGCCCAACTCAAGAGCAAGGCACTTTCCTGACAAGTAGCCCCAAGGTAACGCTGTGGAATCTAGAGTGTATAAACCTGATTCCACTTTGCTGCACCAAGGAAAGACGTTAGGGCTGGCGAATCAGCGTGCCCATTCCATAGGCGTCTAAATTTTCAACCCATAGCGTTGTAGCTTTGCTGTTTTTGTCTACGTTAAAGCGTACACCGCTTAAACCGGCTTCGTTTTCACCCCTCGTTTCATAAAAAAATAAATTACCGTCGTAATGAGTCAGCGGGTAAGCATGGTTTTTTAATGGGCCTTGGGTCATCAGTAATTTTCCCGCCTTGTTTACGATTTCAATGGGCCCGATGTAATCATTGGCATAGGTTCCGGCATAATTTTCCAGGGCGAATGCAGGCGAAGCGTTTTCAGGGGGGTTGGCGTAATCGGTCTTGCTCAGATCGGCACGGCGCATTTGTTCAAATTGTTTTTTCCCAAAGTCGAACTTTTGTTCAAACACGTTTTTGTCCACGTTGTCGCGTGTCACCAGTTCAATGAAACTTAAAGCCAAAGCTTCCGGCACGCCGAACGGCGAGGTATTGGTCAGAATGATAATACCCAGCTTTTCTTCGGGCAACATGATAACGGTGGTCGCAGCGCCCATTGAGAACGCGCCGGAATGGCTCAATTTAAGATGCCCTGTATCGTCATGTCCTACACCCCAGCCAAGCGCGTAGGAAGCAGGAAGTTTTGTTGCCGGATCGATTGGCGGACTGTAGGTTTCTTGCAACGCTTTAGCCGAAATGAGTTGCTTACCATCTATTTTACCTTGAGAGATATGCAAGCGCAGCCACTGCGCCATGTCATTTATGCTCGAACTGGCGCCGCCTGCGGGCGATTGGGCGTCAGGCTGGCGCTGTTCTCTAAACACCCACTTTCCGTTGAGCATGACATGTCCTGCCGCATGATTGGGATTGTTTATAAAATCGTTGTAGCGTGAACTGGTGTTCATCATACCGAGCGGTTTATATAATCTTGCCTCCGAAAGGTCTTCCCATTTTTTTTTGGCTGCGTTTGCCGCTGCTACTGCGCCTGCCGTTAAGCCGAAATTGGTGTAGGCATACTGGTTGCGAAAGCGATTTCCAATAGGGATAAAGCGCAGACGATGCAGCACTTCAGCCCGGTCATAGCCCATATCTTCCAGCATGTCGCCCGCATGCTCGGGTAAGCCGCTACGATGCGAATACATATCACCGATGGTTAAGTGTTGGGTTGCATGGGTATCATTCAAGGCAAAATCGGGTTCGTATCGGCTTACCAAATCACTCCAGGCCATGACTCCATCACTGACTAATCCTGCAATCACGGTCGATCCCAGCGGTTTGGAAAGGGAGGCCAGTTGAAATACGGTGTCTGCGTCGACTTTTCCCGGCTTATCCGCCTCGCGCACGCCGAAACCTTTGTGATATAGCACGCGGTCTTGATAGACAATGCCGATGGCAAGCCCGGGGAGACCGGTCTGTTGCATTTTTTCTACGGTCTTTTTTTCCAGTTCGGTGATAGCTGGCGTAATTTTGTATTCATTGATGTGCGTTTTTAGGTCTTGAGCTTTAAGCAATGCCGGCAGTAACAGCAAGACAAAAAACCAAAACAAAATAACGTTCGTCCCGTTTTTATGCGTATTTATACCGGATGATACCGATGGATCAGTTCGTAAAGTAAAATTCATGGCGTCTTTTCCTTTGTTTATAGGCGAATATAACTACGGCAAGTCTGTAGTTTACGTTTTAAACTTCCCAAACCGCAACAACATCCCCGGCAACAGCAGCAAATTCAACAATGTGGAAGAAGCTAGCCCCCCAATAATAATCGCCGCCATTGGCCCCATGATTTCGCGCCCCGGATTATCGCTGTTAAAAGCGATAGGAAACATTGCCAACGCAGTAACCAGCGCCGTCATTAAAATGGACGGCAAGCGTTCTTGAGCGCCCTGAATGGCGGTTTCGACATTCCAGCTTTTGCCTTCCACTTCGACTAAATACCGATAGTGAGACAACAGCATAATGCTGTTACGCACGGTAATACCGAATAAAGTGACAAACCCTACGACAGAACCGACCGATAGGGTAGCACCGGTGAGCACCACAGCAGCGACGCCGCCGATTAAGGCAAAAGGCAGGTTGGCAAGCGCCAGAACAGCGTTACGGACACTGCCAATGGCGATATAAATTAACATCAACACGCCCGCTCCAGCCAATAAGGAATGCAGAATCAACTCATTGCGGGCCTGGGCCTGTTCAATAGCCGCGCCGGTAAATTCAGGGTAACTTGCCGCCGAAACAGGAATTTCTTTTAGCACGCGGGTTTTAAGTTCCTGCATAAACGCATCCATATCCCTGTCAATCACATTACAGGTGACCGCCTGGCGTCGTTGCGAGCCCTGATGAAGAATGTTATAGCGGCTTTCCGTATGTCTGATTTCCGCGACCTGTTCCAGCCTGATTAAAGTGCCGTCCAGGGTTCTAATGGGCAGATAGGCGATCGATTCGGGTTGCTGCCGTAGTTCTGGCGCCAAAGCCACCGCAATATTGATGATTTTGTTGCCCTGAACATGCTTGCCTACTATTCGGGTTTCGTAAGCGGCTTGCAAGGTATTTACAATCTCTGCGGGCATAATGCCCCAAAAGTTAAGCTGGTCGAGATTTAAATGGATTTGCAATAGCGGCGTGGCGGGCGGAGACCGTAACTGAACATCGGCAGAGCCTGGAATGTCCCGCATAATCCGGGCGAGCGTTTGCGCTTCTGCGTCAAGCACATTCAAGTCATTGCCGTAAAGATTAACGACCACCGGCGCGGTGTAGCCGGAAATGGTTTCATCGACCCGTTCCGTTAAAAAGGTGTTGGCTTCAAAGCCAATGCCGGGGAAGTTGGTCAGCATTTCACGCAACTGGTTCAATATTTGCTGTTGCCTGGCGCCTGACAAGGGATCAAGGCGAACTTCATACTCGCTGTAATGGCTGCCGTAAGTATCGGCGCCACGTTCGGCGCGCCCCGCCCATTGCGATACCGATTGCACGCCCGGAATGGCCATAAACTGTCCGGTCAGTTTGCTGCCGATTCTTATTGATTCCTGCAAAGACGTGCCGGGAATGCTGGTGGTATGAACGATATAATGGCCTTCACGCAGTTCAGGCAAAAATTTGCTGTCGAGACTGAAAAAGGCGAACAGCCCTGTCAGACACACAATAATGCTGCCGGCAATCAACACATTAAAATGCCTGAAAACAAATCCCAGCAGGCTTTTATAGAGCGGTTTGATACGTTTGATGAGCGGCGGGTCATCGGCAACATCGAGCTTGCCGCCCAACAAGGCAAAACACAGCGCCGGAGTTAAGGTGAGAGCTACCAGTAAAGACGTTAAAATTGCCAGGATATACGAATAACCCAGCGGGGCAAACAAGCGTCCGGCCACGCCGTTTAAGGTCAACAGGGGCACGAACACCAGCGCGACAATAAAACTGGCATAGACCACGGAGCTCCGCACCTCCAGCGAGGCCGTATAAACAACCGTTGCAACAGGCAACGGTTGCTCCAGTAAACGGTTTTCACGCAAGCGCCTGAAAATGTTTTCGGTATCAATAATGGCATCATCAACCACTTCACCCAAGGCAATAGCCAAGCCGCCCAGCACCATGATATTAAGATTAACCCCCGTTTCCAGCAAAACAATCACCGCGCCGATTAAAGAAACAGGAATAGCCAGCGCAGAAATAAAAGCCGTGCGGAAGTTAAACAAAAACAGGTACAAAATCATCAGCACAAACAAACCGCCAATCAGCAAATGCCCTGATAAATTTGCAATCGACCGTTCAATATAATCGGCGGGACGGAACAGATGCTCATAAAAAGTAATGGCCTCGTTTTTAAAAACCGGCTCGAATTCTTTCAAGGTCTGCTCAACCTGTCTGGACACGGTCAAAGTATTGGCGCCGTATTGCCCAATGACCATCATGACTACGCCCGGTTTACCCCCAATTTGCGCCGCGCCGATGGGCGGTTCAGGCGCATAACGGATGGCAGTGACTTCGCCCAGGGTGATGTTGCGCCCCTGATCGCGCTTAACAATGATTTTTGCAAATTGTTCAGGCGCAGCGGGCTGTCCCGTGACTTGCAGGGTGATGCGCTGGTTTTTGTTTTCTATAAAACCGCCGCCCTGGATGACCCCTGCTTGCGAGGCGGCTTGGATAATGTCATCCAGAGCCAGATTAAAACGATGCAACTGAACGGGATCAACCTGAATTTGCAGTTGTGGAATATCTCCGCCGAAGACATTAACATCGGCAACGCCGTGCACAGCCAGTAAGCGCGGCACGAGTGTCCAGTCCACCAGACTGCGCAGAGCCATTAAATCTTTCGCATCCGAACTTAAGCCGATGGTTAACACCGTCGCGGAAGACGAAGACAGCGGTATCGCAACCGGCAAGATACCCAGCGGCAGATGTGCCGGTAAACCCGCCAGCCGTTCGCTGATCAGCTGGCGATTGCGATAAACATCACTTTTTTCTATAAACGTCGCCGTGACTATCGATAAACCCTGAATGGATTCGGAGCGCACCGATTCCATTCCCACCAAGCCGCTGATGGACATTTCAATCTGCCGGGTTACCAGAACCTCAACCTGCCCGGCGGACAGTCCGGGCGATTCAGTTTGAATAATGACCCGCTTGGGCGCAAATTCAGGAAAAATATCCAGCCCCGCCGTGGTAAAGCGATAACTGCCGTAGAGCAGAATCAATACGGCGAGTGCGATAACGATGCCGTAAAAACGGATGGAAAAGCGGACGAGGGTGCTGAGCATTTACTTTGTTGTTATTTTGACCACTTTTTTACGCAATGGGGTTAAAAACAACTGTTTTGGCAGGCAACCAGGGATAATAACAGAGGCATACTTTAGCTGAAAAATCACTCCGCAAATACCTCAGCCAAATCAATCGCCAAATCAGGAAACAATGCGGGACTGGCGTGATCTTCTGCTGAAAACATCGCTATCAATTCATATTTTTCTGTATGTCCGTTTAAAACAAATTGATGCACCGATTGCTCATAAGGATAAACCAGCCAATATTCTTTTACGCCGCTTTCCTGATATAAGCCATATTTTTCCTGGGTTTCGCGTTTGGAATTGCCCTTCGATAAAATTTCAATAATCCAATCCGGCGCACCGTTGCAGCCTTGAATATCCAACTTGCCGGTATCACAAATAACACACAAATCGGGTTGAACCACCGTAACAATTTCTTTATTGGTAAGAATGGATTTTTTTTTGTTATATAAGCGCACATCAAACGGCGCGTAAAACAATTTACAAGGTTTTTTATGAAAAAACGAATAAAGATGCCCACCTAATTCAGTCACAATGCTTTGATGCCGCACATTCGGCGCGGGTGACATCAGTTGAATTTTACCCTTAATCAATTCAACGGTTTCATCAAATTGCCACGTTAAATAATCGGCATAACTGTAGGTGCCGTTTAAATCCAATTGTGAGAGGTTAGTAATTTTTGCCATGTTATTACCTAATAATTGTTTGCTCAATTGATACAATAAAACTCAAATTTTATAGTTCATTGAACTTGATGAATATTGACACAAAAGCTCAAAACTTGCCAAACCTGACTACTGATTGCTGGGGTAAAAATGGATTAACCATCTATAACGAATAAACTTTCAAAATTAAATTCCCAACGATGCCGGCATTCTTCATTTCCCGATTATCAGATTAAAACTGAAGCGTGATGGGGTGCAAAACCCGACCGGAATCTGATTCAATAGTGATCGGATTGTTGCAGCAATAGTAAAGATTCCGGGGCATCATCACCTACGGCGAATGGGGCTGTACCTGTCCACTGCACTGAATACTGTCCAAGGCGGCGCTTGCGTTCCAGGATTTTACTGACAGCTTGACGCAGGCAATCCAGCATGGCCTGTGTGTGTCCGGGCTTAAAGGTGAATTCGTGTACTCGCTCATAATTGAGCCTCCCGTTGTATCAGGATAAAGAAATCAGGGTGTAGGATGGTGCGAATTGCGCCAAGAATATACCAGATGCCACCATATGTGAGTAGGTACTCACGTTTTGTTGTCGCTACGATCTTCAAATATTTCGGTCGGGGGGGGGGGTTGTAAATCCCGACCGACTCAGAAGAAATTTAGAAATGCGGGCAGGTTTTTTGCCCACCACTGCCGACACTTCGGTGCTCTGCGCATGGCATTCATTTCGCATGGACACGAAAATGTTGGGCAACCATAACGCTGTTGCCCAACAGGCTTATGTTTCATTGATTGCCCGTTTTTTGTTGGGCGCAATAGCGACAGCGTATTGCGCCGCAGCAGAATAATCCAACATCCGGCGCAATACGGCTATCGCCTATTACGCCCTACTGCATTACGAATTGCGCCTTACGAGTTGAGTAGGCCGGAATAAGACCACCCAAGCATAGCGCCGGGCGGCGGCTTCTGCCATGCGCCGTGTGGCGCATGAGTGTCTGGCGCGGCGCCATTTGCTGGAAAAAAGTCATATTCACGCCTGATTGGGGTGCGAATTGCGCCAAATATTTACCTGATGCCACCGTATGAGCAAGTTGGGTTAACAGCTTTATCCTTAACCCAACACATTGGCGCATGAAATGTTGGGCTGCAAAAAGCGCAACCCAACCTTGTATCTCTCCAAACCATGATATATTGACTAGCTAGCATTGTATCAGAGTGCATGATTAAAGTTTGTGCCCACCGCTACTATTGGAACGATCAGTTTGATTTTCATTTGGATCAAATTTTGGAACGTGGGAATGTTGTGAAAGTTGATGAGAAAGCACAAAATGTGGGTTAACTATAGCGTAAACCGACAGAACGTAAGCCATATAAAACCACGAAGGCACGAAGAACACGAAGTTATTGAGCAATTTATAATGTAAAGTGGACTGACTTTGGTACCCCGCCACTCACATTTTGTAAGCCTCTGTAATCTTCAAACGTTTCGATTGGGGTTGCAAACCCCGACCAGCGCAAAGTCAGACAGGTATGTCATTCAATTTATACGTTAGGCATCATATGACTGCTAGACATCATCACTATTTATCGCAGTGTTATTTAAAAGGATTTACCAAAGGTAAAGCGAAGAACTCTAAGTTGACTGTTTTCGATTTCAAAGAGCGCAAATGGTTTGAAACTATCCCTAGGAACGTGGGTGGTATAAGAGATTTTAATAGAATTAATATTGAAGGCATTGACCAAAACGTTATTGAGTCAACCTTATCTGACTTTGAAGGTAAGGCTGCAAGTGCCCTAAAAAAACTAGAAGAGACTTTGGTTTTTACTGCTGAAACACAAGATTTAATACTAAATTTGATTGCCTTGGTTGGGATAAGGTCGCCCGAAAAGCGAGAACATTTAAGGCGGTTTGAAGCGGAGGTTATTGAGAGATTAATGAGTCTTTCTCTTGAGTCTAAAGAACGATGGGAGGTTCAGGAAGCACAGAGAAAAGAGGAAAATCCAGAATATGTTAGTAAAGTTAGCTACGAAGAACTAAAGGAGTTCTTTGATAGTAAAAAATATGAGATTACGCTAACAAATGAACATCATATAGGGAACGAAATGGTCATGATTAAGGCAATATTGCCTTACTTATACCGAAGAAATTGGATTTTAGTCCGTGCTACAAAAGACGCAGCTCCTTTTATTACCACAGATAACCCAGTTAGTCTAACTTGGAACGAACCGGAAAAAATACCTCCATTTTACAGGGGTAGCCCAGGCTTTGGCATGAGTGACACTCAAGTATATTTTCCAGTATCTCAGGATCTTGCGCTTATTGGAGAATTCGATGGAGAAAATAAAATTATTATAGCAACTCCAGAATTGGTCTCTATTTTGAACACAAAAATGCTTTATAACGCCTACAAGCAAATATATTCACCAAAAATTGGATTTCACTTTTTTTCAAAAGATGGAGCGATACTTGATGGACATAGAATACTTAGTGAGATGAACCAGTAAGGCGGAACCGGCCACGGGTTCCACCATGGGGAGGGGGACGGCCCCCGTGGGCCGCATGATTTCGCCGGTATCGGTGCGATGGTTTTTGCGTTGGTATATGAATTGTCGTTTGATTGGCGGATCGCGAAGCGTGACGGGGTTTGCAACCCCGTCACTCACGTTTTGTAGTCGCTACGATCTTCAAACGTTTCGGTCGGGGTTATAAACCCCGACCAACGCAAGGCACTTACTACTCACATTCCAAGCGAAGCGTGACGGGGTTTGCAACCCCGTCACTCACGTTTTATGGTCGCGACGATCTTCAAACGTTACGGTCGGGGTTGTAAACCCCGACCAGCACAAGCGCGAGACCGATGTAAACACTACTCACATTCCAAGCCTTCAACCCGCTGAAAGCCCCGAGGCAAATGCAAGCCTCTTTTGGCGCGGCTACCGGTGTAATGTTCAATATCGGCTGCTTTCAACGTTAAAAACCGCTTGCCTGCAACCACTTTTAACGGGCTGTTCTCAGGTATTGCCAAGGCCGCGACCACGTAATCCTTTTCCGCCGCCAGATCAACCGGGGGAATCTGTATCAATTTATTACCTTTGCCGCGCGCCAGTGCGGGTAATTCGGCCACAGGGAAAATCAGCAACCGGCCTTGCAAGGTAACGACTGCCAGCACATCAGATTCGTTGTGTATCGGCGTGGGCTTTAAAACTTTCGCACCTTCAGGCAGGGTTATAAGCAATTTCCCAGACTTATTCTTACTCGACAGCTCTTTTAACTGTACTCTGAAACCATAACCAAAATGACTGGCCAGCACAACCCAGTCATCGGGATTGCCGCTAAGCAAATGCATGAACAAAGAGCCTGGAGGTGGATTGAGCCGTCCGGTTAGGGGTTCGCCCTGCGTTCTCGCCGAGGGCAAATCGTGAGTCGAGGTGCTGTAGGCGCGGCCCGTGGAATCAAGGATATAAACGGGCTGCGTTGACCGGCTTTTTACCGCATCCAGAAACCCGTCCCCTGAACGGTAACTCAAACTTTCCACATCAAAATCGTGACCTTTGGCCGCCCGTATCCAGCCTTTTTGCGACAAAATAATGGTTAAGGGTTCATTGCTGATTAACGCGGTGGTTTCCAGTGCCTGCGAGGCAACCCGTGCAACAATCGGCGAGCGGCGGTCATCGCCATATTGTTCGGCGTCACGCTCAATTTCTTTTCTGATCAGACGGTTTAATAACAGCCGGGAACCCAGGGTTTTTTCCAGCGCCGCGCGTTCCTTTTCCAGCGCATCCTGCTCGCCCCGGATCTTCATCTCTTCCAGCTTGGCCAGATGTCTTAACTTTAATTCCAGTATGGCTTCGGCCTGAATATCAGTCAGCACAAACCGTTCCATTAACACCGGTTTTGGGTACTCTTCATTTCGAATAATGGCGATCACTTCATCAATATTCAGATAGGCAATTAACAAGCCATCGAGTATGTGCAATCGGGCCAGCACCTTATCCAATCTATACTGCAAACGCCGCCTTACGGTTTCAGTGCGAAAGGCCAGCCATTCAACGAGAATTTCCCTGAGTCCTTTAACCTTTGGCTTGCCGTCCATGCCTATCATGTTCATATTGACGCGATAGCTTTTTTCCAGATCAGTCGTAGAAAATAAATGCGACATAACCGCATCAACATCAATGCGCTTGGATTTTGGAATGATTAATAAGCGGGTAGGATTTTCATGATCCGACTCATCCCGAAGGTCTTCAATCATCGGCAGCTTTTTCGCCAGCATTTGCGCGGCTATTTGCTCCATCAATTTGGCCCCGGAAACCTGATGAGGCAAAGCGGTGATGACGATATTGCCATCTTCCTGCTCATAGATAGCCCGCATTTTTATCGAGCCGCCACCATTCAGGTACATTTTCTGTATATCCTCGGCGGACGTGACAATTTCAGCGTCGGTTGGGTAATCGGGACCTTTGATGAAGTTGAACAGGGATTCCAATGTGCTGTCAGGCTCATCCAATAACTGGATACAGGCAGCCGCCACCTCCCGGAGATTGTGCGGGGGGATATCCGTCGCCATGCCGACGGCAATACCCATCGTGCCGTTCAGCAGGATATTCGGCAATCTTGCCGGTAACAGCACCGGCTCTTTTAGCGTCGCGTCAAAATTATCCGCCCACTCGACGGTGCCCTGCCCCAGTTCGCTGAGCAAGGTATTCGCATAAGCGGCCAACCGCGATTCGGTATAACGCATGGCGGCAAAGGATTTGGGGTCATCCGGCGAGCCCCAGTTGCCTTGCCCATCAACCAAGGGATAACGGTAAGAAAAATTCTGCGCCATCAACACCATGGCTTCATAACAGGCCGAATCGCCGTGGGGATGGTATTTACCCAACACATCGCCGACTGTTCGCGCCGATTTTTTATACTTGGCCAGGGCTGTCAAACCGAGCTCGGACATGGCGTAAATGATTCGCCGTTGCACCGGCTTCAGGCCATCGGCAATATGAGGCAGGGCCCGGTCGAGAATTACGTACATGGAATAATCCAGATACGCTTTCTCGGCGAAATCCTTTAACGGCAGTTGTTCAAAATTTTCTTGTAGTCCCACTTAAAACTCATCCTCTATATCAATCTGTAACTCACGAATTTTTTCCAGACTTTCATGGCGCATTTTTTTACGCATTTCCCCGGCGGCAAACAGCCTTTTTTCCAGTTCGGTCTCCAGTTGTAAGCGAGGAACTTCAAAGGATTTGCCGTTTTCATCAATCGCCACCATCGTAAAAAAACACGATGTGGTGTGCCTTTTTTCATAAGTGCGCAAATGTTCGGCAACCACTTTCACGCCAATTTCCATGGATGAACGCCCCACATGATTAACACGGGCATAAAATGTCACCAACTCACCGACATTCACTTGCTGTTTAAAGAAAACCTGATCCAGCGCTGCGGTCACCACATAATTTTTACAATACTTTGCCGCACAGGCATAAGCCACCTGATCCAGCAGTTTTAATAACGAACCGCCATGCACATTACCCGAAAAATTCGCCATATCGGGCGTCATCAGCACAGTCATTGTTAAGGATTTTTCTTGTTTAGTCATTTTTAGGGGAAATAGTGATAAAAATTTTTTGTAAAACCAGTATGAAAACCGGCTTATTGTCTATTGTGCTGCTACTAGCATAAGTCTGTGCGGTAGAGTGAAATAATTTATCGTGAGATTTACATCTTCCAGGAAATGCCGCACATCACTAATCTTTGGTCATAGCCGATTATAACGCCTATTTAACAGCCCAAAATTAATTTAACCTTTATGGATGTTGATTGCTACACCAATCCCTTAAGTTTATAGAGCAACTCCAATGCCTGCCTGGGGCTAAGGTCGTCCGGTTTTATGTCTTCAAGCAAAGCGACCACGGGGTGACATTCTTTCGATGAAAACAAATCCAGTTGGTTAACGCCGGTTGAGGTTTGCTGTTCGTTATAGGCATTATCTTCCAAATGCCGCAGCTTGGTTTTGGCTTTATCTATCACCGAACGTGGGACACCGGCTAAAGCTGCGACCTGCAGGCCATAACTTTGATTAGCCGGCCCCTCTTTAACGGCATGTAAAAAGATAATCCTGTCGCCGTGTTCCATGGCGTCCAGATGCACGTTATGAATAGCTTTCTGTTCATCGGCCAGTGTGGTTAATTCAAAATAGTGTGTCGCAAACAAGGTAAAAGCCTTGGTTTCTCTAGCCAGGTGATCGGCGCACGCCCACGCCAGGGACAAGCCGTCAAACGTGCTGGTGCCGCGTCCTATCTCATCCATTAAAATCAGACTTTTTGAAGTGGCGTTATGCAGAATATTGGCGGTCTCAGACATCTCCACCATAAAAGTGGAACGACCGCTGGCCAGATCATCCGACGCGCCAATCCGGGTAAAAATCTTGTCGACAGGGCCACAGGCAAGCGTTTTTGCAGGCACATAACAGCCTATGTGGGCTATTAAGACGATTAGCGCGGCCTGCCGCATATACGTCGATTTGCCGCCCATATTAGGGCCGGTAACCACCAACATGCGGCGCTGACTGGAAAATGACAGGTCGTTAGGCACAAAAGGGATGCCGGAAACCTGTTCAACCACCAGATGCCTGCCGCCCTCAATGGTTATGCCGGGTTTATCAAGCAGTGTTGGCTGCGATAAATTCAGGGTCTCGGCGCGTTCGGCAAAGTTGGTCAACACATCCAGCTCAGCCAAAGCGGCGGCGCACTGTTGCAAAGGGATCAATGAGGCGGCGATAATGTTGAGCAATTCTTCGTACAAGGCTTTTTCAAAAGAGAGTGATTTTTCTTTGGCGCTGAGCACCTTGTCTTCAAACGATTTTAATTCCTCGGTGATGTAACGTTCAGCCCCTTTTAAGGTCTGTTTACGGGTGTAATGGGCGGGAACTTTTGCGCCGTGTAAGTGGGAAATCTCAATATAATAGCCATGCACGCGGTTGTAATTGACTTTGAGCGTAGTGATCCCGGTTTCTGCTTTTTCGCGGTTTTCCATATCAATCAGGAATTGATCGGCGTTTTGGCTTAAGTTTCGCAGCTCATCCAGCTCTTGATTATAGCCTGCCGCAATAACACCACCGTCACGGATAAGCACAGGCGGATTATCAATAATGGCTTGCCGCAAAAGCTTTAACATCTCCGGGTGCTCGCCGATTTGTTTTGCCGTGTGGGCAAGTTGCCCGTTGTCGCTGGGCGCAAGTGTCTGTTGCAATGCAGGCAATACCGCCAAGGTATTGCGCAACACCAATAAGTCGCGAGGTCGAGCTGACTTTAAGGCAATGCGCGAACTGATCCTTTCAATATCGCCCACTTGCCGCAGGTGGGTTTGCACATCCTTATATAAATTGCCATTAAGCAGCGTATCAACACAGGCATAACGTTTGTTAAGGATGCGGCGGTCACGCAGAGGCCGGTTGATCCAGCGTCTCAAACAGCGGCTGCCCATTGCCGTGGCGGTTTTGTCCAAAACGCCAAAAAGCGTGTATTGCAATTGTCCCGAGGGATGATAATCCAGTTCAAGATTACGGCGGCTGGAAGCGTCCAGCAAAATACTGTCCGCGCTGCTTTCCGTTCGGATGCCTTGAATATGCGGTAAAGCGCCTTGTTGGGTATCATCAATATACTGCAATAAAGCGCCCGCCGCCGCAATGGCTGCCGCTAAGTTATCACAACCAAAACCCTTTAAATCAAGCGTATTGAATTGCTTCAACACGCGTTGCCGGGCACTTTCCGGATCAAAATGCCAAGGTGGCCTTCTGCATAAACCACTGCGTTGTTGCAAAGTTGCAGGTAGCGGCCAATCTTCGCTAAACAGCAATTCAGCGGGATTAAGGCGTCCCAGTTCGCTGAGTAACTGGCTTTCGGAGTCCACCTGTTGCAAGACAAAGCGGCCACTGGTCAAGTCCAGACTGGCGATGCCGTGTTGCGCTCCCAAGCCGACGCTATGGGACAGGCACACGGCGACCAGTAGATTATCTTTCCGGTCTTCAAGCAAAGCTTCGTCAGTGACCGTACCCGGCGTGACAATCCGCACCACTTTACGTTCGACCGGCCCTTTGGATGTCGCAGGATCTCCAATTTGTTCACAAATCGCGATAGACTCCCCGCTTTTTAATAGTCTGGCAAGATAGCCTTCAGCCGCATGATAAGGTATGCCTGCCATAGGGATCGGCAAGCCAGCCGACTGCCCGCGACTGGTCAAGGTAATATCCAGTAATTGCGAGGCTTTTTTAGCGTCATCAAAAAACAGCTCGTAAAAATCTCCCATCCGATAAAATAAAAGGGTGTCGGGATGGGCTGATTTGATGCGCAAATATTGCTGAATCATCGGAGTGTTATTTTTTGTTAAATCGTCTTTAATCATCTTATCTTAAATATTTTCAACTTTTAGCTTGCGGATTATTCTGCATTTTTAAGGCGTAATTTTAGCGAAGGGCGAATTCAAGGGATTCTTTAAAATCAAGAATTAAAAACTTGAACATCGAGTAACAATAATTTGTTTCGGATGGATAAAACCCGGTCGGCCTGACCGATGACTTCCTGGCAATGCGTCGCCATAATCATGGTTTTACCTGCTTTCCTGACTAAAATATCCAGCAACGCTAATACCTGTTCGACGGTATCCAAATCCAGATTTCCGGTGGGTTCATCGGCAAGAATCACATCCGGGTCATGAATTAAAGCACGGGCTATCGCAACCCGTTGTTGTTCACCGCCGGATAAACGGTCGGGATAACTGTCAAATCCGGCCGGATAACAATAATTTGTCCAGCAAGCCGGCGACCTTGTCGCGATCGGCGCGGGTCACCCGTTTGATGAGTTCCAGGGGCAATAAAAGATTTTCCGCAACCGTCAAGATCGGGATCAGATTATTGGACTGGAATACAAAACCAATATGATGGCGTCGAAACCGCGTGCGGTCATGTTCTGAAAGCCCGGTAATATCCGTGCAGTTAATAAAAATTTTGCCGCTGTCCGGTGGGTCAATCCCGCTGACAAGATTTAGAAAAGTTGACTTGCCCGAACCGCTACGACCCAACAAAACAATAAACTCGCCACGACTGACCTGTAGATTCAATCCGCTGAAAATTTCGTGGCGTAGTTCTGACTCCTGATAGCTTTTGCTTAATTGTTGAATTGATAGTGCGGGTTCTGCCATCATCCGGGCGTCGTCATCATGCAAGTTCCGAAAAGCCATAGTTGTTTGGATTAGGGATTGATTTTTTGCCGTTCATATCTTCACAGAATCCTCAATCAACTTCGATAAATCCGTTTGCCAATTGCTTTCAAAGATTAAGGAGCAGCTTACCTTAATCCCTTCGTCATCCAATAACTCCCATTCTCCGGCCGATTTTATTGGCTCCAACCGGAACGACTCAGTACAGACTTCAAATAGCCTTTTCTTATAGGCTGTATCGGGATTATCCAGATGATCGCCTTTAGTCTCCAAAACCATCAAACGCTCGTGGCCGTCCTGATGCGACAAGGCAAAAATAAAATCAGGATAGACCTTGTGCTTATGCCAGCCCTGTAATGAGTAACCGGACTGCGCCTTGGCGACATTGCGATGCCACCAGCGCAAGGCTTTTTCGCTATCCAGATAACAGGCGACTTTTTGCTCATAACCGTCCAGATCATCTTTATAAACCGGATCGAAAAAACTGCTTTCAACAACTTTGCCATCGTTGCGCTGCAACAGCGTGCTGGTTAGCGGCCTTTGCGTCAACAAATCTTTCGGCATTCGCCAATTGTTTCGATCCGTGCGCAAGCGGAATTGAATCCTGCCCGCTTGCACCTCCGTCAAAAACACCGCTTCCGCCAAACGGTCGCGCTCTTTACTTAAATGCACGCGCAGGCTCTCAATCAACACACTGGTTAGCGCAGCCCAATCCGTCATGGCTATATCCAGCTTTTGCAGGCCGGTTAAAACCTGAGACACAAATGAACGCGCTATCCAGGGATTAGGCACAATATCAACAATGGCCCGCGTCACATAAGCGGGGTCGAAAACAGCTTCCACTGCTTCCTCTTGCACGTTTTCAGACTTGATTAACTCCTCATAATCAGGATCGCCCAAGCCAACCCGGATTTTTTGGGTTGTTAATGCGTGTACCGATTTGGGCAACGTTGCCGCCAATTCTTCCAGACATACCTGATTCCAGTCAATGCGGTACAAAATATCGGCTTCATAATCCAAATCCCGCGCTTTATCCGCCTCGACCCATAACACTTTCGGCAAATAAATTCTGGTTTTTCGAAATTTATCGCGCGGCATAACCGCTCTGCTGGTATTTGCCCCGCTGCCATCGCCACCGGTATCGCGAATGCTTTCCACCAAATCCCCCATGCCGTCCTCTTCCAGTCCTTTTCTGATGGCGTCAACGACCTCGCCGGTTTTTGAATGAAAGCAAAACACATAGCATTCATCCAAAGCCTGAATCTGAGTTTTAATAGCGTCGGGTTGGCGCAAGATGCGCCCGAGCAACTGCGTCATCGCGCCTGAACTGGTCACCGGCGTCAACGAACATAGCACGTAAGCGAACGAGCAATCCCAACCTTCCTGCAAGGCCTGTTTGGTGATGATGAAACGCACCTGATTAGTGGGACTAAACAAATCCAGATTTTCCGGCTGATTAAGCTCATTTGTCTCGGCGGTTTTGATCGCTATTTGTTCTTGCATCACGCCTAAAGACAACAAATACTCCTTGGCGTCTTCGGCATGAATAAACTGGCCGTTGCGCTGATCCTTGCCGGTACGCTCCACCTGCACCAAACAAATAGGCCGGATATATCGCGCACTATCCGCCCGCAAGCGTTCCGCCTGTTGTTGCAGTCCATTCAACTGCTCCACGCTTTCCCGCAAACACACGCGCCAATCATCACCGCCACGCACCGTGACATTAATCGGCAACTTGACCATATTCTCCTTGTCCAAATCGGCACCGCGCACATCCACCAGCCAATTGCTGTACATCGGCGGCGTGTCGCTGATTCTATCCACCGGCGTGGCGGTCAATTCCAGCACAAACGCAGGATTGAATCCGTACAAGGTTTGCAGCGCCAGTTTTGAATAACCTTTATGGCCTTCATCCAGCACCACCACGGGACGAATCGCGCGTAAAACATTGCCCAGCGAATCTTTAATCACCGCGCCCACCATCGCACTCTCACCGTACACATCCAGATTCGGAATTTGATTTAACAGCCCGGCATGAAGCAACACATCATCAGACGAAGGGAAAAAACCGTGAACATTGCCACGGTCACGGAACAAGCGCAGTGATTCTTTAGTTTCGCGATTCGCCGATTGCAACATCAACAGCATCACGCACAGTTGATTATCCACGTCGCGTTTATTCAACCGATCCTGTTTTTCAATAATCAGGGTGCGTCCAGCGCTGGCGCGGTCGAGAATCTGCCGGTACGGATGCTGGCGGTCGCGCAAGGCTTTGATGGTTTGCGAATAAATCGACTCATTCGGCACGATCCACAATACAAAGCCATTGTTACGTTGCAGCCATTGGCTATGAATTTTGGATACCGCGTAAGCCGCCAAAATGGTTTTACCGCCACCGGTGGGAATTTTAAAACACACCGAAGGCACCGATTGACCGGCGCCATCGACACGCGGGCTAAATGGAATGTTTTTTCTGGCCGGTGGCAATTTGTCCGCCTGCCGCAAACTTACCCATGCCTCATGCGGATAATCCGGTACCGGGCGGATTAAATCCGGGTCCGTTTCTTGAGCATTGGCCTGTTTAATCTTATTGGCGCGGATTTGCTGGGTTTTCAGCGTATCGAGATACAGCGTCAAGGTGTCCAACACCGTTTGCTGATAATCCTTTAATTCCATCGTGTTAGGCCGAATAAGGTTGTAACTGTGGAGTAACTTCGGCAATGCGCAAAAAATCCTTGTCGCGGTGCAATAAAATCAATCCAGACCGAGGTGTCGACTAAATACATTATTTACCATCCTCATTACGCAACGCTTTGTAATCGTAATCGTCACGAATGCCGCCAGCGCCATACAGCTCCAATAACCTGGATTTTTGATGTCCTGGCCGGTGATGCTTAATGAATTCACTCAACGCCAGTTCGATCAATTGGCTTTTATTTTGAGTGTTGGCTAATTTAGCCGCTTCCTCAATCAGATTGTCATCAATAGTGATGGTGGTTTGCATGGTATGAGTCCTACAAAAATAGAAAAGGTGATCTAGCGGGCGTCGATTAATCTTTTTCCATGCGATACAACGCAAACGGCAACGGCGCGTGCTCCACCCCCAACGGCAATAGCAAACGATTCGGCGCGTATTTGGCGGCGGCAAAAACCAGATGCGGTTTGTCCTGGCAGGTTTTGGCAATCGTTTCCGCGACACTTAATGTTAATGCCGCTTGCGGGGATTTGAGAAAATCCAGATCGGGCCGGTAAATCAGCCAGACGTGATAACTATTGCTGCTGCCTAAATACCAACGGCTGGCATCGGTTTGTTCCGCATTCAACGGTTGACCGGTGGCGGTATGAAACAGCCACGCGCCCAAGGCTTGATAATCCGGCAGAGTTTCGCCAGTGAGAATTTTATCAATGTCGAGCGGTTCGCCCAGCGTGTAAAAAGTAAAGCCACCGCCCAAGCCCGGAACCCGTTCGGTAATTTTGTTCTCGCCGGTGACAATCAACTCGCCGTCCTTGATTTCTTTTTTAATGTTGTCAAAACGCAAGCCATCAATATTTTCAATACTTTGCACATACTGGAGCAGCTTGTGATGCGGCCCTTCCTTGCTGAAATTAGTCCAGGTGATTTTTTCCCGGTATAGCTCTTCTTTTTGATTGCCTGCAAATTCATAACCGTTGATCACGCGGCGCACCCGTTCGGCGGTCAAGGTGTCGGCGTAATCCTCGCATTCGACCAGAATAAATTGACGATTGCCGCCGTCTTTGGCGTTTTGGGCAAGTACGGCATGGGCGGTGGTGGCTGAACCGGCGAAGGAGTCTAGGATTAAGGAATCTGTAGTCGTAGATAACTCCAGAACACGCTGCAATAATTGAGCTGGTTTGGGAGTAATAAATACATCTTCGGTGGTATTGAAGTTCATGACAGACAAAAGCTCTTTCTTTGCGTCTTGGGTATGCCCAACATCTTGCCAAAACCAGAGGGTTTGAGGGACTTTTCCTTCTTTAACGTTTGATAAAAACCTCTTTATTCTTGGAGTATTATTTCCATCGTTTCCCCACCATATACGTTTATCAGCATCTAGTTTTAAAAACTCTTCGTAGCTTTGCCGCCAATAATTATTTCCCGAATCGAATGTTTTACCTGTTGGTCCGGTAACTTCGTATTTCCCTTTACTATAATAGTTTCTTGCAGTTAAATCTCCTGAAGTCCAGGGACCTCGGTGATCGTTATCTGGATTAGAAAAACGCGCCTCCATTTCGTCGGTCCGTTCCAGTAAATTTGGCAGCCAAGTGACCCCGTTTTTTGCATAAACCAGCAAGTAATCATGATCCTCTGAAAAATGTCGTGCCGTATTTTTTGGAGCAAATACTTTTTGCCAAATACATGTTGCTATAAAATTCTCCTCCCCAAAAACCTCATCCATCATCATCCTTGCCCGATGCACCTCGTTATCGTCCAGCGTCATCCAGAAACTGCCGTTTTCCGCCAGCAATTCATGCAGCAGCTTCAAGCGCGGCCACATCATTGCCAGCCATTTGTCGTGGCGCAGCATGTCTTCCTTGTTGACCGGATTGCTGTTCAGCCAGTCGCGCATAATCGGGCTGTTGACGTTGTCGTTGTAACACCAGTTTTCGTTGCCGGTGTTATACGGCGGATCGATAAAAATACAGTCCACCTTACCCGCATAACGGGGCAACAAAGCTTTCAAGGCATGCAGGTTATCGCCGTGAATGATCAGGTTGCCGGAATCCTCGCCGATGGATTTGTCCGGTTGCGCCAGCAACGGTCGAAACGGCACGTTGAGATGGTGGTTGTAAACGTATTCCTTACCTTTAAAGTGCAATTCCGGCATGGGCTAATCCTTGTAGTTCTGGCTGATACTGTCGCGGCTTAGCGAGAGTTGTTCGGGGATGGCAATATCTTGTAGCTTGCAATGGTCCAGAATCATCGCTTCTATCATATTGGAAAAACTGCGGTGGTCTTTTTCTGCCAACTGGCGCAAGTCTTCCTTGATCGTCAGACTGATCCGTAAAGTTAAGGTTTTGATTGCCATGAGCTAACACTTGGCGCTTTAAAGTTAAGGTTGATTGTTATGAGCTAACACCTGGCGCTTTTCTGTGGCCGGTTTTAAGGCAAATATACAGCACTTTAACTTCTTTAACTATTCCTGACTCTTGCAAACCCATTTAGTGCCCTGATTAGGAACATGCTCAAAATAACTTGAAAAAAAGTCCAGGCCCTATAGATAATTGAAACCTAACTGCGAATTGACATCAACCCCGCTAAAGTATTAAAGTTTTGCTACCAATTTGCATTTGAATCACCATAACAATAATAACAGGAGTGCATGACATGGCTAAACCATTAATACAATTGGCATTAGATTCCCTGGACTTTGATCAGACTGTAAGCCTTGCCGAACAGGCAGCGCCCTATGTAGATATTTTTGAAATCGGAACGCCCTGCATCAAACACAATGGCATTGATATCGTTAAAGAGTTAAGAGAGCGATTCCCGAAAAAATTGATCCTGGTTGATCTTAAAACCATGGATGCGGGCGAATATGAAGCGGCTCCTTTCTATGCGGCAGGCGCCGATATTTGTACCGTGCTCGGCGTCTCGGGACTTGCAACCATTACCGGTGTTATCAAGGCCGCGAACAAATACAATGCGGAAGCGCAGATCGATTTAATTAATGTTCCGGATAAACTGGAATGCGCGCGGGAAGCCGCTAATTTAGGGGCGCATATTATCGGCGTTCACACCGGGCTTGATGCACAGGCTGCGGGTCAAACACCCTTTGCCGACTTGCAGGATATCGCTGAACTGGGCTTAAACGTCAGAATTTCAGTTGCAGGCGGCATTAACCAATCAACCGTTCAGCAAGTTGTCAAAGCGGGCGCTGACATTATCGTCGTTGGCGCGGCAATCTATGGTGCGCCCTCGCCTGCCGATGCAGCCCGCATGATCCGCCTGCTGGCTGATGGCAAATCAACGCATCGGCGCCTTATCATCGATAAAATCTCAGGTATTCTGGCGGCAACAGATGACTCATACAATCTTAGGTTGACCAACATGCTGGACAACGCGAACCGGATCTTTGTCTCCGGCGCGGGCCGGTCGGGATTAGTCTGCCGGTTCTTCGCCATGCGCTTGATGCACAGCGGCTACGATGTCAGCGTGGTGGGTGAAATTGTTACGCCGAGTATCAAGCGTGGCGATTTGCTGATTATTATCTCGGGCTCTGGAGAAACCGAACAATTGATTGCTTTCACCAAAAAAGCCAGAGAAGTCGGCGCGAATATTCTGTTGATAACAACGAAATCGGATTCAACTATCGGCGATATGGCGGATGCGGTATTCCAGATCGGCAGCCCGGACCTGTACGGCAAAGTTGTTGGCATGCCGATGGGAACAACTTTTGAACTGTCTACATTATCTTTCCTGGAATCATTGATTTCGCACATAATCCACGAAAAAGGCATTCCAGAAGAAGTGATGAGAACAAGACACGCCAACCTGGAATAACAGGGCTGGAAAGTAATAATAAACCTAGCACCTTGCTTTTTGATGAATTGATCCAAATTTTTGCATGCGAGCAGGTGTTGGGCTTTTAGGTTTTTCTCTGTACTATATACAAGTGACGTTAGAGATTTCTCGCGGTCATATTTTTTACCGGTCTCTATGCCGCATCGCCCGTTGCGTAGGTGATGTCTTTTCCTTAAACGTTAAACATCGCCATGCCAATCAATGGCGTGGCAGGAGCATTATAGTTTTATGAACTGGTATCTTGAAGTATTAAAAAAATATGCCGTTTTTGACGGTCGGGCAAGGCGTAAAGAGTATTGGTTTTTTATTCTCTTTAATATTCTTATCAGTATAGTGCTGGGATCTATTGACCAATTTATGGGGAATATGTTGCTCGATACAGATTTGGGCCAATTTGGCGGTGGCGCTTATGCAGGTATATTAGGCACATTTGGCAGCATTTATGCGTTGGGTGTTATGATTCCCTCAATAGCGGTGTCTGTCAGGCGCCTACATGATACTGACCGAAGCGGCTGGTGGGTTCTGATTAATTTTGTGCCTGTGATTGGCGGACTTATATTCCTGTACTTTATGGTGCTTGACAGCAACCCGGGAAGCAATGAATATGGGCCATGCCCTAAAAGCATCGAAGTATAAGCTATAGATGAATTTATGGCGTAACGTGTTCTTTTCTAAGAGTTTGAATATCCACATTGGACATTGACTAACCAAAAGCACGCATTTTTTATCCGTGTCCCTGGCTGGATGTGGGTTTCTAAAATTGATAAGAGAGATTGTTATGTTTAGATGGCTAATCACATTATTATTGATGATGACAACTTTGTCTGGTTGTGGCTATAACGCGCTGCAATCCACCGATGAAAACATCAAAGCTTCATGGGCAGAAGTATTGAACCAGTATCAGCGCCGCGCCGATCTGGTGCCGAATCTGGTGAATGTAGTAAAGGGCTATGCCGCACACGAAAGGGACGTGTTGACTCAAGTTACCGAGGCGCGTGCCAGAGTCGGTGCGATACAAGCCACTCCGGAACTGATTAATGACGAAGCTGCATTCAAGAAATTTATAGCCGCGCAAGGAGAGATGACCAGCGCGATTTCACGTCTGCTAGCCGTTTCCGAGAATTATCCCCAACTAAAAGCCGATGGTTTATTCCGGGATTTACAGGCGCAACTGGAAGGCACGGAAAACCGTATTACGGTGGCGCGTAATCGCTATATCGCCGCAGTCAAGGAATACAATATTATCGTCAGGTCATTTCCAACTAACCTCACGGCAATGCTATTCGGCCACAAGACCAAGCCCAGCTTTACGGTTGAAAATGAAAAAGCGATTTCAGAACCACCCAAGGTAGACTTTGGTGCGCCTGCGCCGGCATTGGCTCCTGGCCGCTAAGAATCAGTCGTAAATGTTTTCATTAGCTCGTTACGGGTTCGGGATTTTCCTGCTGCTGTTTTTTACGGCCGTCTGGCCGCTGGCCGAAATCCCTGATTTATCGCACCGGGTCACTGATCTCACTGCCACGCTTAATAGCGAACAATCTGCGGCCCTGGAAAATAAGTTGGCGGCATTCGAGGCTAAAAAAGGCAGCCAGATTGCTGTTTTGATTGTTCCCACGACCCAGCCGGAAGACATTGCCCAATATGGTATCCGCGTTGCGGAAGCATGGAAAATTGGCCGCAAAAACGTCGATGACGGGGTCATTTTTATTGTCTCTAAAGACGACCGCAAATTGCGCCTGGAAGTCGGTTATGGTTTGGAAGGCGCAATTCCCGATGCGATCGCCAAGCGTGTTATTGCCGAGACTATCACGCCGCATTTTAAGAAGAATGACTACGCTGGCGGGATTGATGCGGGGGTTACGCAGCTTATGCAACTGATAGAAGGTGAATCTTTGCCTGCGCCTGTTGGAGGAACAAACACCCGGCTGGATGAAGGGGCTTTTATGTTCATCCTGTTTGGCGGTTTGATCGCAGGTTTTGTGTTGTCCGCCATGTTGGGGAGAGTCATGGGGGGGATGCTTGCCGGCTTGGGCAGCGGCGTTCTGGCAGCATTGTTTTTTGGCTTGAGTTTTGCCGTAGTGTTCATCGGACTTATGGTTTTTTTCATCGTCGGCGTCCGTAATAGAGGCGGGGGCGGTTGGTCGAGTGGCGGTTTTGGCGGAGGCGGTTTCGGTGGCGGCGGGTCATGGGGCGGGGGCGGCGGTAGTTTTGGCGGAGGAGGCGCATCGGGATCATGGTAGCAATTAAACGCTGGTTTTCTCATATCTTCATTCCCCCGTGGCGGTGGCGGCTGGCGTTTCCAAAAGCCGTGCTGAAGGATATTGAAAGAGCTGTAAAACAGTCAGAGCGTCTGCACAATGGGGAGATTCGTTTTGCCATTGAAAATGCACTGTCGCCTGGTTGGGTTTGGCGCGGCATGTCAGCGCGGCAGCGCGCCACGCAAGTGTTTTCTAATTTACGGGTCTGGGACACCGAAGAAAACAGCGGTGTGTTAATTTATGTGCTATTGGCCGACAGGGAAGTTCATATCGTTGCCGATCGCGGCATTGCCAGGCGCGTAACTCAACCTGAATGGGATGCAGTAGCACAGGCTATGCAGGAAGCGTTTCGACTAGGTGATTTCCGGAGCGGCTCGCTTAAAGGTATTGAACATATTACAAAAATACTGGCCACCCATTTTCCACCCGGCGCGGACAATCCCAACGAACTCTCCAACAGCCCCGTCGTTGTATAACCGTTCACCCCCTGTTAAAATAAGACCGATCCACTCATATTGACGACAAACCTCAGTGCCAGTCGTCCGATGCAATGAGTTATAAGGGGAAAGGGTATTAAAATCAGTTACTCAAAAACATCGCATCACCGTAACTGAAAAATCGGTAAGATTGGTCGATAGCGTGTTGATAGGCGTTCATAATTGGTTCATAACCCGCAAATGCAGAAACGAGCATCAATAAAGTTGACTCAGGAAGATGAAAATTAGTCATCATGGCATCAACTGACCTGAATTGATAACCGGGGGTTATAAACAAATCTGTATAACCAAATCCGGGCTCAATGTTACCGTTTTTAGACGCGGATTCCAAAGCCCTGACCGCTGTCGTGCCGATAGCAATGACACGTCCTCCCCTGTCTCGAGCTTGACTTACCGCAGCCGCCGTTTCGGATGATACGGCAAAATATTCATTATGCATGATATGTTCGGATAATTGCTCCACTCTCACCGGCTGAAAAGTGCCGCTACCCACATGAAGGGTCACAAAGGCTGTTTGTACGCCTTTGGCCCTGATTTTGTCCATCATCGCCAAATCAAAATGTAAACCCGCAGTAGGGGCGGCTACAGCACCTGCTTCTCTGGCAAACACCGTTTGATAACGCGTTAAATCAGACTCATCATCTGCACGGGTAATGTAAGGCGGCAACGGAATATGACCGATTTGTTCCAAAATCCATAATATATTGGCGCCCATAAATTCAAGTTGAAACAAGTCATCTGCCCTGCCCTGTACCAAACATTGAAAGTCCCTTTCCAGCTCAATCAAAGAGCCGGGTTTCGGTGATTTACTGGCTTTAACATGAGCAATAGCATGATTTTCATCAAGAATGCGCTCAATCAAAACTTCAACTTTTCCACCGCTTTGCTTTTTGCCAAAAAGACGTGCGGGGATCACTTTGGTATCATTAAAAACCAGTAAATCACACTTATCTATTAAACCGATAAAATCGGTAAACAGCCTGTCGACTTTCTCGCCAGAGTCTCGATTCATACACAACAGGCGGCTTGCATCGCGTTCTGCCAAGGGTTTTTGAGCAATTAACGCATCGGGTAACAGGTAGTTAAAATCACTTTTTTTCATAGCCGACGATAGTATCAGGTTAAGTCAGTGAATACACCTTAAAAAATAAACTGGCTTTTTAAAACAAGTGTTCTTATAATAGAGATTCTTTGCCGGGGTGGCGGAACTGGTAGACGCGCCGGATTCAAAATCCGGTGATGGTGACATCGTGCCGGTTCGATTCCGGCCCTCGGTACCAATTAGAGGTTTCGGGAAGTGCAAAGAGATACATAAACCCGCAAGTTATCTGGCTTAGCGGGTTTTTTATTGTCCAATGAAATACAGTGAAATACAGGGGGATACAGCAAAAAGTGTTACCTTTATCGTTACCTTGACTATACTACTTAATAAAAAGGTAACAATTGAGTTAACAAAATGGCAGTAAATATCAATAAAGACGCGGTTTACAGGGCAGCAAAACCAAAAGACAAAGATTATTCAATCAACGACGGCGGCGGCTTATTCCTTTTTGTGAGAACAAGTGGAACCAAGTTGTGGCGGTTTGTTTATACGTTTGCCGGTAAGCGTAATAAAATTGCCTTCGGTGCTTATCCAGACGTTACCCTGGAGGCGGCAAGGCGAAAAGCCGAGGAAGCCCGCGAACTAATCGCCAACGGTACAAACCCCAGCGAAGCCAAAAAGCAAAGTAAGCAATCCGATCATGTTGGCGCTGAGAACGCGAAACGGAAAGCGGCTGGCCTACCTATACTTAACGGCTTTGAACACGCGGCGCGTAACTGGCTGGACTCAATCACGCACTTAACCAGCGCAACCACACATATCAAAAAAACGAGCCGACTTGAACGGCTGGCGTTTCCTGTTCTTGGTGATATGGCTATTACCGCGATTAAATCAGCGGATGTTCTAAAGACGCTTAAGCCCTTAATTGATAAATCCCAGCTCGAAACAGCGCACAGGCTACACAGTGAGATAAGCGCGATTTTCGCCTATGCGATAGTCCATGGATTTACCGATTACGACCCAGCGCAACCGGTCACAAAACAAATACCCGCGCAGAAAGTCAAGTATCGGGCGGCTATAATTGACCCTAAACTGGTGGCGCAGTTGCTTAGGGATATAAGCAATTATCAGGGAACCTTTGTGGTGCAGTGTGCTTTCCGGTTATCCCCGCTACTATTTCAACGCCCTGGAGAAATACGGCAAATGCTTTGGTCTGATGTTGATCTGGTGGCGCGTGAATGGCGGCCTTACATATCCAAAACCGATTTTCACCATATTGTACCTCTACCGACTCAAGCCGTTGCGATACTGGAAGCGATCCAACCCCTTACCGGTGGTGGTCAATATGTATTTCCTTCAAGTCGCGGTGATGGACGGCCAATGTCGGACAACACCATAAGAACCGCCCTTAAGTCGCTTGGATATGATAGCGATGTAATGACCGCCCACGGCTTCAGAACAACAGCATCAACCCTGCTTAATGAACAAGGGTGGTCACCCGATGCGATTGAGCGCCAACTAGCCCACGCTCCAAGAGACCAAGTTAGGGCGGCTTATAACCGGGCGCAATATCTGGATGAGCGGAGGCGCATGATGCAAAGCTGGGCTGATTATCTGGATGGGTTGAAGAATGGGGCGCAGGTGATAGCGTTCAAGAAGCAGGGTTAAAAAAAACACACACCTGATATAATCAATTTAACCGGATAGTCTTAGCGGACAACAATCGGGATTTGTCCCCCCGCTTCCGGTTATTCCTTTCAGGACGGCTTATAACTTTGACGGAGTGTTTACTTTGATTAAATCGCCACCTTCAAAATTACTAAACTTTAAACCATGGCTAACAGTACCAGAGGCAGCAAAACATCTTTCCGGTATTTGTGGGGAAGAAGTTACTGAAGCCGATATTTTAAGATTGGCGTTAGATGGACACTTGAAGATGTCAGTAAATTTTGTGAATAAAGCGCACGCCAGACCTGGCCAAGTTGTTGGCTATGAGGCTGTAAAGTGGGGTGAATTACCGGCAAAATGGGTTGATAAGTTGATATCGAATTATAATTTACCCGCTGAAGGGAAGGGAAAACCGATATTCTATATTACGAGCTTACAAATAGACGACGATAATTATCTAAATCTTGAGGAAAAGGTTGTAGTAATAGAAGGTGTGTGGGATTTGCCTATGATTGGTAATGAGCGGATAGATATTGAGCATCGATACCAGATAATGACCGGTGGACCACCGGTGGAACTTATAGGTTTGGATGGTCCTTTAGTTGAAGGGAGTAACGGGGTGGTGTGCCAGCTTCAAGAAATGTTTCATGATATTCATCGCTATGTAGCGGCAAGACGCGCTCAATTTGTTAAGCTCAGGAAGCTTGAATTGAGCAAAAGTAATAACAGAAGAAAAGAAAAATTATTGATATTACGCAGAGAAAAACTGGAAAAACTTAAAAAAATTGAGGACGAATGGAATAGCTATGGCAGATATTACCCAGCACCCTGTTTGCCTGAAGATAGCGTCTTGGTCGTTCGCACCGAGGCTCTAAGGGAGTTTGAACAGCTCATTGCCGAAAACTCTGTTACGCAGACCAACCCCAAAAAATCAGACTTTTCAGAAACCGAACGCCACACTATGTTAAAGCTGATTATCGGCATGGCGATTGATGGCTATCGTTATGACCCAAACAGCACCAGAAATACCGCTACCGGCAACAACAAAGGGAGCATTAAAGCCGCATTGGAGATGCTAGGATTGAGCGCAGATGAAAAGACTATTAGCAAATATTTGAAGCAGGCAGCGGAGTTGTACCCTGAAGCAAGGCCTCGAAAAACGTAGACTTGTAACGGATTCCGTTAAGTCAAAACGGAAATCCCCCACGATTTTAATGGATACTTTAAAATGTAAACATGTTAAATAAGCACTATAGGAGTGCAGCAAACATGGCTACATTATTAGCAAAAACCCAAAAAATTCCAAAAGGTTTTTTAAGGCTCTGGCACATTATTGGCAATCCAAAAGCCGAGCCACCTATACCCGCGTTAATCCCCATAGGGCGTACATCATTTTTAAACGGTGTTAAGTCTGGCAAATATCCCAAGCCAGTAAAACTTGGGGAGCGTACAATCGCATGGAAAGTTGAGGATATACTCACCTTGATCGATCAACTTGGCGGTGCAGTATGAGCATTACAGCCAGCACCAAACGGATCGCTAACGTCCATTCGTCCAAAACTTCATTAAGCCTGATTATTCATGGAGGTAATAATCAAATTTGTGTCGATAGCCGTGACATTGCCAAAGAGTTTGGACGGGAGCATAAGAGCGTACTTAGAACAATTGATGACTTGATTGCAGATGGCACAATCTCACGGCACGAATTTGTGCCGCGAAATTACAAAAAACGCGGCAAGGAATACCGGCATTTTGAGCTTAATAAGGCTGGCTTCTTAAAAGCCATGCCCTTTATCGGTGGACGCAAGTCAAGAGAAGGCCAGAGACGTTTTGTTGATGAGTTTTTAAGGATAGAAGCCGCACTTGCGCGGCAATCAAAAGAACAAGCAAGTTTGGCTTATCAAGTGGCGCGTTCATCCGGCAAAGACAGTCGAGGAATTCTGACAGATGAGATTACAAAATTTGTTGCTTATGCCAAAGCACAGGGCAGCAGCAACGCCGACCGATATTTTTCCAATATCACGAAGACGGTTCAAAAATCGCTACTTGTCATTGAGCCACACGTCACAGAAGTTAGGGAATTACTTACAGCGATACAGCTAGCCAAGCTCAGTTTAATTGAGTTAATGACGACACAGGTTTTAACCGAGGGTATGACAACAAAACTGCCTTACAAGGAAATTTATCAATCGATGAAAAAAGCGCTTGATGGTTTTGTTATTGAGAAAACACAGATTCTAGGCGGCTAAGATGACGAAATCATTTAAGAAAAGAGCATATATCGCTCAAAATATCGAAATGATACGTTCCGCCGCTTATGAAAATTTGAGCGGCAATGCGGTTAAATTGCTGATTCTGATGCAAACTCACTGGAGGATGTACGAACCTATAGCCTACAGTATTTCCGAGGCTCAGAAGCGCATAGGTTGTTGTCGTGGCAAGGCTCACGCAGCATTTAAGGAGCTAGAGTCTCATGGCTTCATAAAATTGATGCTGGAGGGGCATTTCTATAAGCAATTAGGAGGAAGTGGCGGCTTACCTTCCGTGAGTTTAACGATCACAAGCCTACTGACGAATGGCGAAACTGGTCACCTGGAAATTGATTTGCTTATTCATTATATGAACACTTCATGCCGTATTGTGAACAAGTCATACCGTATAGTGAACAGGTGTTCATAATATGAACGCTGTGCTATATGAATCAATAAGTTATGATGACCGTTTTTAGCCTTCGGTGTTCACTATACGGGATGTACCTATTATTTACCAAGCTATATCTAATTCTTTATCAACTTATGCTTTTAAAAAACCAGTAAACAGTCAGTAATTAGGTAATAGGATACGGCGGCTCAAAATTGGCGCGTTATGGTTCCTGAAAAATAAGGACGAGGATCAAAAACAGATGAGCAAATTTAAAAAAGATTAATCAGACCGGTTTATCACGCAATTAAAATAATAAGCGATAATTTATTGTTCTTTTGTTTAACATGCTAAACAAACGATTTATTTAACATGTTAAACGTGGTATAATATCTTATCGTTTAACATTTTAAACCAATAAATTATGCAGTACGATGGCAGCGGTAAAATTGTGGCAGCACTAGCGGATTTGTGCGGATTATCGCCAAAAAATCATAACCAGATTGCCATATTAATTAAACAAGCCAAAGAGGGATTAGGTATTACCGGCGAAGCCAAAAGATTAACCGATGAAGTGAAGCTGGCTATTTATCAATGGCATTATGACCGCTTAAACCCCATTCCAGATGTTAAACAAAATGATCCAGTTCAGTTTGATGATGACGATAGAGACGGCTCTGTTTATGATTTTAAACATATACACTTTGCTGTAACGATTACCCATAAGGGCCAGCCCAAGCGTACCACAGTCATGCTAGAGGGTTACTTGGTAAAAGCATTGCAGCGTAAGCATCATTTGGCCGATAACACGGCAATCAGGGCATGGATTGAGCAAGCTATTAAAGACGCAGGCGATAAATTTGACAGCGATGAACCATTAACTAAACAGGTTAAACGGCTTATTGTTGAATCATTTGTTTGAAATATTAAATAACATTATTGCTGATAAAAGCAGGAGTAAAACAGCATGACTTCACCAAAATTTAAACCGGGGCAATCCGGCAATCCTAACGGCAGACCGAAGGATAAAACCCCAGCAACGATTCTTAGAAAATCCATTATTGAAGATATGCCGGAGATCATTTTAGCCCTGATTAAACAGGCTAAAAATGGCGATGTAGCGGCAGCAAAGTGTTTGCTTGATAGAGTGTGCCCTACGCTAAAACCGCAAGCTATAACGATTGATTTGCCGGTTAATGGCACACTTGCAGAACAAGGCAACGAAATTATCAGGGCAACCCTGGGCGGATTGATAGCGCCCGATATTGGCAGTCAGTTAATAACTGCATTGTCGCATCAGTCAAAGATTATCGAAACAACTGATCTTGTTAAACGCATTGAATTATTGGAATCTAAAAATGAACATTGAAACACGATTGCAAAAATTAGAAAAATCCACACCAAAAACCAATTCAATGAGCAATTTATCGGATAAAGAATTGCAATCTGAATTTAATCGAATTGTTGCCCTATTGAAAGAATTAGATGAAATTGGTGAATTGACTACTGATGAAATTGCCGAAGTCAATAGAGTGCTGCATCGTATGGAACTACTCGATGAGTGGCCCCCCTATCAAAACGGTAAGGCTACCCCCCTGTTAATGGACAATTAAACTGAGCCAAAAATGGCCATTAATTTTGAGCCACTTTTTCAGACTTTCTTTTTATGAATTAATCTGAGACAGTCCCGGAATTTTTTCTGGGAGTGACATGAAGGAGTGGC
>JAQTPT010000093.1 GCA_028712795.1 Methylococcales bacterium | reverse complement strand
ACTCGATAGGTAAATGCAAGACGATAATTGATAACAAAAAATCTGTAGTGCCAACTGAGAAAAAATAAAAATTTCAACTTGTTGAAATAATAAGTAATTGTCAGCTTAAGTGACGAAGATGGGTTAATATATTAAATAAGCTATTTCAGATTGTTCAAACAGGATAAGGTAAATTTTCAATAGCCGCCAGACTGAACCCCATCACACTGCAGAAAGCCGCAGCCGGGTTAATTTTGCACAGACCTCCCCACCACTAATATCTGGAACAATACGTAATTCAAGTGCTTTGAGTTGTTTGAGATCGACTGTGTACTTCTCGGTTTCCTGAGTAGAATGCGGTGGACTGAAATGATATTGCTGGCGCAGAATTTCCCGAAAATGATCTTCGCTATCCTTGCGCCAAAGCAAGACAAATTCTTGTGTACGGGGCTGTTCCTGTTCATCGAACAAAAGAAAGATTTGTTTGATGTCCTGAGGCTGGTCAAAGATAAGGCGTATCGTTTGCTCTCCAGGGAAAGCGGCCCGCCAGTATGATTCTGAACCTTCTACAAAGGCTGATTCAATGGGGTGTTCCAGATATTCAGAGCTTATTTCTACTTGTGCCAGATGCTCCAAATCTAAATAATCCAGTTCAGAAGGTATTGTATTTTCCATGGGTTGGTTGATCATTGTTTTGCGCATTATTGAGCCTTTTGGGTTGCAGTTAATTTTCTTTCTATCGCTCCCATGCCACGCGTCACTGGTGTTCAGTTAAGCTTAGTAGAAGCGGGCCGTCCGCGAGCGATATCCAGCCATTGATTGAAAATCAGCGGCGCAGAAAAGATACAAACCTTTCACCTTGACCCTAATCAATATCCTTGATCAATGCCATCATATCCTCAACTGACATCTTACCACTTACTTCGCCCCCTTCAAGCAAACTATTGGCCAAATCCCGTTTATGTTTATGCAGATCGACAATTTTGTCTTCTATGGTATCTTTTGCAACCAGCCGATAAATGGTGACCGGGCGCTTTTGTCCCATACGATGGGCACGATCAGAGGCCTGATCTTCCACCGCTGGATTCCACCAGGGATCCATGTGAATGACATAATCAGCGGCCGTTAAATTCAAGCCTGTGCCCCCGGCTTTCAAGCTGATTAAAAACAAATCACCCTCCCCCGCCTGGAATGAATTAACGGCTTTTTTGCGCTGAGGGACGGGAGTGGAGCCGTCCAGATAATGATAGTAGATGCCTTTTTTGTCCAACAACTCCCGAATAAGCGTTAAGTGCCCGACGAATTGACTAAACACCAGCGCTTTATGGCGATTATCCAGCAATTCATCGACCAGCTCTTCAAAGGCTTGCAGTTTAGCGCTGCCTAGCACGCTTTCTTCCATCACCAGGCGTGGATGACAACAGGCACGGCGTAGTTTCATGATTTCCGCCAATATCTTTAGCTGCTTGTGCCCCGGTTGGTCAGTCGGCTCCATCATGGTTTGCATGGCATTGCGCCGCAAGGCCTCATAAAGCGCCCGTTCTTCGGGACTTAATTCAACATGCAAAGTGACCTCGGTACGCGACGGCAGTTCGGTCAACACATCATTTTTCAGCCGGCGCAAAATAAACGGCCGCAATAGTTTTCTCAGTCGTTGCTGGATTTCCTGATCTTGTTGGTTTTCAATTGCCTGTGCATAGCGTTCATTAAATTTTTGCAAGGTTCCCAATAAACCCGGGTTTATAAAATTGAACAAATTCCACAATTCGCCCAGATGATTTTCTATGGGTGTGCCGGTGGTGATCAATTTGAAATCGGCCTGTAAGGCCATCGCCGCTTTGGAGCGCTTGGTCAAGGCATTTTTTATCGCCTGGGCTTCATCAGCTACCAGCGTATGCCAGTGTTTTTGCGCCAATCGTTCTGCCTCTGTTTGCAATAATCCATAACTGCAAACCATCAAATCAAAGGGACCCGCGGCGTCCAGCATATCCTGCCTGTCACCGGAACCGAATTGATGGACATTCAGCGTCGGGGCGAAACGCTGACATTCTTCCAGCCAATTGATACAAACGGAGGTGGGTGCCAAAATTAAAGTGGGGCCTTGTGGCGCTCGCGCCAGAATCAGCGCCAAAGCCTGCACGGTTTTACCCAGACCCATATCATCCGCAAGGCACGCCCCTGCCCCCCAATGCGCCAGACGCATCATCCATTGAAAACCCTCGCGCTGGTAATCCCGTAACTCGCCTTGCAAGGTTGATGGCAGTTTAGGGTTCAAATCACCCATTTCGTTGAGCCGCAGCAATTGATCTTTCCAGGGTTTGCTGGCGGTGATCGTCATGCCGTCGGTGATTTCATCCAACGCCAATGCAGCTAACGGGTGAAAGCGCACTTTGTCCTTTTGCACTTCGCCTAAACCGGATAAATCGTCCAAACGTTGGCGTAATTCCCGGGTTAGGGCAATAATCTGTCCGTCCTCAAGTTTAAGAAAGCGGCCTGACGAGCTATTTAACAGGCTCATCAGGCGCTGCATATCCAAAACTTGTTCCCCGTCAATTTGCACATTCCCTTCCACACTAAACCAATCTTTTTCTTTACGCACCGAAAACTGCACTTGTGATAAACCGGCTTCACGGCTAAGTTGGATTTTTTTGCCTTTTGGCCACTCAAGCACTGCAAAATTGCCTAAAGCCTGCAAATGTAATAAGGCTTCCAATGCGGATTCGGCGTCATCCAATAACCATTTAGGCTCTTTAACGGCATATAATTCGGGACACTCGCTCAAAGCTTGCTTTAAGTACCGATTTTCCAGCTTAAAGTCGCGAGTGGTTTGTAATTGCTTACCGTCGATTTCAGCCAATACCGTAGTCCCGCCAACAGCGGGTTTATAAAGGGGTCCACCGTCGCTAAACGGTTGTACAAACATTTCAATTTGTATGCCCTGCCCTACCGGTTGCAAATGAATATGCAGCCGGCTATCCGCATCAACACTTATGGCATGGCTGGACGTTCCGCCAATATCGGATTGCACCGTCAGCATCGAGGAAATCGAGGCGATGGAGTCGATCACCTGCTGTCGTGCCGTAGCGGGTATAGTTAAACCTTTTTTACCCAAAATTTCGGCTACCTGTCGATGCGAGTCATTGATGACATAAACGATCAAGCCATTACTTGCGGTTTTTTGGGCAATGATTTTTTGTGTGGTAATAGGCGGGATTAATGAGATATGGATGTTTTCTTGCTGCTCTTTAACCAGCAATTGTGGTTCTGCCAAGCTGATGTCCACGGGGATATTTAACGACTCCTGATTAACCCAATAAATATGAGGGTGCCCTGCAGCCGCTATAATAGCTTGACTCGACAGTGTATAAAATTCCTTACTGGAATAGCCGTAATAAGCCGGTTCCTTTTCAAGCTCAATGTGCGCACAGATACGACGGTCTTGTTCTGATAGATAATCAAAGTCGGCCATATCATGGTACAGCCTTTTTAAAGCGATAGGGCGGCCTTTAGTCCAACGGCCGCTTTTACCAAAGCTCTGTTCTTTCGGTGCTAAAAACACTCCATTACTGTCCAGGCTTAATGACCAGATCATGCGCAATTCTTTTTGAACGGATATTGCCGGTTCCGCTGTTAATTGCGTTAACGCGTCCAGTGCTCTTTGCCATGCTGAAACTTGCGGTAATAAATCGATAATTTCATTAAACGGCGATTGTAAATATTGTTGTGCAATCTGCCGGCAAGGCTCATTTTTATAATTCAGGCGTTGCAATAACGATGAGCTTACTGAGGCGTACCACCCATACCCTAATTGCTGCGCTTGTTGACAATACCCCGCTAATTCTTCCAAAAACCTGCTATTTTTGTTATTGCCTGTCACTGCTTCAATTTCACCAATCCAATACAATAGTAGGGCATGGAACAAGCGCTCGTATGCCAGCTTGTTGGTCTTGAATAAATACACACTATGCTCAGCAGTGTCTTTTCCCTGATAAATTTCAACCGCCTCCAACAGGATTAAATTCAGCAAATAAAACTCATTTTGCCAACCCTGTTTAATTACAATTTGCACCTGCTGTTTAAGCAACTGCAGATTGTTATAGTTCCGGCTGCGAAGCAATGCCAGATTAAATAAATAACCATGGAGGCCATCAATGCCGACATTACGTTTACCGGTTTCTTTTTTTAGCGCTTTAAGCGCCGCATTAAATAACTCAATCGACTCATCGTTACGGTTTTGCAGAAAACGCAGTGTGCCTAATAACTTCAGCCCGTCCGGTGTCGAATCGCCTAACAGCCATTGTTCAAGATCGTTGAAATTACCGCGTAATAAGCGCTCTTCAATCACGGCATGAACGATAACGGAATTATGGTGTTTTACTGTACCGAAAAACTGCTCCAGTAGCTGATATTCCATTGCCACATCATTGAAGTGAGCGCGGCCATCTTGCAAAAAATAGATTAAGGCATGAAATTTAATCTGATCTGGCAAAGATGCAAACCATGCAGCATCAAAATTATTAAAAAAAATCCTGCTGATATTAACTGC
Source organism: Methylococcales bacterium (assembly GCA_028712795.1). Lineage (GTDB taxonomy): Bacteria > Pseudomonadota > Gammaproteobacteria > Methylococcales > Methylomonadaceae > Methylobacter_C. The sequence continues at coordinate 5,745 of JAQTPT010000093.1, read as the reverse complement.
GAAAACTTGCCGATATTCACTATGAAAGCGATTGATGTTGGCGACAAACGCAGTCTCGTTGCCTTGATACAAAAAAATGCGTAATTGTTTTATGGCATGGTAGGCGCTGATCCTGGCGGGGTAATAGTAATTGGGTTCCGCAATAAGCAACTGTGCTAATTTGCTAAACCAGGGCTCTTCAAGGGCGCGCCGCATCAGCCGCTCAGCAATTTCCTCATTACAGCGCCAACCATCCTGGGTCATCACCATCAATTCAGCTTTTTGTAATTTTTCCCGCAATGGCCTATCAATCGTGGCTATTGTTTTCGATTCGAAACAACCTGTTGACCTTAACAGAGCTTGCAAGCTGGTCTGGCTTATGGGTGCGTAAATAACCGCCAGAGCGAGCATAATGCTTTGCTCATCGTTCGATAGAGCGTTAAAAGGGATCAGTAATTTATCGTTCATTGATGTTTTGTTACGTTAGTAAGGCAGGGCAGCCTTCGCGCCCTATTTTGAGTTTGGAGTGGAACTATTGAAAAGGGTACACAATACTTAAGGCTTGGATATAATAACAAGTAGCGCTACATAGGTGCAGAGTTATTCACACAATGCGATGCGTCGCGCTTACAAAATGCCCAAGTTATTTCGTGTTCGTCCCTAACGTAAACGGAGGTGGCAACCTGTTTTCATGATAGTTAAGTCCGCCATGGATGTGCCGGTAAATCACTCACGCCAATAACTTCAACCCCGGCCTTGGCAACCTGATGATCGTTTTCAACGGAACTGCCGCTGACTCCGACTGCGCCGATAAGCACTCCGTTTTCGTCGACGACAGGCACTCCGCCCGGAAATGTTATCAAACCGTCGTTAGAATGCTCAATCCCGAAAAGAGGCCCGCCCGGTTGCGATAAGGCACCGATTTGTCCCGTGTTCATGCCGAAAAAACAGGCCGTCTTGGCTTTTTTGATGGCAATATCCACGCTTCCAACCCAGGCATCATCCATACGCACAAAGGCCTTTAAATCAGCGCCTGAATCCACTACGGCGATACACATCCGGGTGCCGGTTTTTTTTGCTTCACGTATTGCCGCTTCTATTGCTCTTTCGGCTTGTTCGAATGTTACATGCATAATCTGATCCTCTCGTATTTGTATATTTAAATTGATAACCTGGACTGCATAAGCAGAGCGGTCAACAATGCTGTGAAGTATAGTAAGGAGTGCGCCCAGTAAATCTCATCGGGGGATGCACAGCTTTCCGGCCTGGTTTGAACGTATCAAAGAATATTCGCGTAATCCTGCTCCAGTTGCCTGAAATTCAGCGATGACATAAAGCGACTGAAACTCAGCCAGGACGACAAGCCACTCAGATCCCTGAACTGCGGTGGTAAAAATCGCGGCGCTATTACTGTGCCCTCTTCCACCAAATCAACCAGCACTTTCATATCCTCAATCATCGTTTTACCACAGAACAGTAATGGGATACGATCCGGCTTGCCTTTGCTGACCGCAAGACGCATGAAATTATAAGTCAACACGAAGCCCTTGATATAGGTCAGGTCTTTGGTAAACGGTAATCCATCCGTGCTGCTGCCCCTAAATACGCGACTGCTGAGGGTATAGTTTTCCTCATCATCCAGTCCTTTGTCCTTGAAGAAAGCAAATATGTCCATAAAGTCCGCGCCTTCTTCCGTCAGAGTAATGGCACGTACCCGATTAATCAGGCGCATTAGCCGATTGGGTGTGGAGCTAAAGGTCAGAATCTCCATCAATACCGCCAAGCCTTCCTGCGTGACAGTGGCAGAAGGTGGGCCTTTGCCAAGAAAAGTGCAATAGGGTTGGGCCAGACCATTTAATGTTGTGCCCAAATGAACCCACACTTCGTGAACCTCAAGCACGCGCAGATCACGCATATTGAATAAGGCATCCGCGCGTAATTTGATGTAATCAGTGCCCGCCGCGGCATCGGCGATAATACCATCGCTAAGCATTGCGCGTAGGCCGTCACCCGGAAACATGCCTTCAATTTTTTCATTAAGAATAGCAACTGCCTCTGTTGCATTAATCGTCTTGGGATCTTCGGTTAAAAAATCCAGCTGCAAGAGCTGCGACAAAGTTTCTTCCATCATACTTCCAAGTCTGGCAATAGTCGGGTCGCCGACATGAAAAACATCTTGGGATGAACCGTACAATTCCTGTGAAATATTGGAAAACGCAGGCGTACCCCGGGCCTCAAGCATACAAACCACATCTTGGTATTCACGGCACATTCTACGCATGATTACGCTAAGCGGGTTGAGCTGGCCCAGTTTACGCACCAGATCACGCTCAATCTGATAAAACTCTTGTTTTTTTTCGGCGGGATTAAAACCTAGCGGGCGATTTTGATAATAATCGGTTGTTATTGCGGGCGGTTTTTTACAGTTTCCCTTAAAAAACTCCTGTTTGATACCGTCATCCCATTTGATGGCATCAAGTATGCGGATCGGTTGTTGTGCCTTGACGATGCGATCAGAAAGCGTTTTGACTTCAATCAGATAAGTCGATGGTTTAACGATTTTTTTAATCATATCCAGGCATGTCGCACGTATGGCAATAATTTTACAAGAATTAGCTGTACATATAACAGAACCATAACCAGTAAATCAAGAGATTAAGAAAGCCCAAGGGAATTCCGACGCGGGCAAATTCAAAAAACCCCGTTTTCTCCCCCGCGTTTTCAGCATTTTGAATAATAATGACATTATTCGCGGCGCCAAAAATCAGAAAATTAACCGCGATAGTGCAGCCTCCCGGCAAAGCCATGAGTGATTGCACATCAGGATTCGCCAGGATCGGCAAATAGCACAAACATCGCCGCAAAAAATAGCAAGTTAGACCAGTCCACGTTTTTTAATAACAGCCATCGGGTAGCACAAAACAAAACCGGCGGTATTATTATTTGAATACCTAATTTAAGATTAGCTTAAGATTTAAAAGTGCAAAATAGTATAAAAGGGTTGCCTGAGACTGAACCATGAAAGAATATACTATAAAAAACGCCACAATTGACGAAGACAAGCTTATTGCATCCAGACGCAAGTTTCTCAAGCAAATGGCTTGCGGGTCTTTGCTAATGGGTGGAACCGGGGTAGCTGCTGCGGCTAGAGACGTTATCTATCCACGTCAATACGGCCGGGGACGCTTGCATTTGCCGGCGCAGCCCATCCAAAATTCGTTTTCAGACAGTTTACGTTCCCGCCTTTTTAGAAGGGAAACTCCAGCGCAAGCCCGGCCTTTCTATTCTCATACACACAAAATGCTGTCCTTCGAAAATACGCACACTGGGGATAAATTAAATTTAACCTATTATGAGCAAGGCAATTACATTAAGGATGCGCTGAATGAAATCAATTATCTTCTTCGCGACTACCATACCGATGATATTCATCCCATTGACCCGGCATTATTGGATCAGTTGTTTGATTTAAAGCAAACGCTTGGCATCACTAAACCTTTTCATATCGTCTCGGGGTATCGCTCACCGTTTACCAATGCCCAGTTGCGCAGGCATAATCACGGGGTAGCAGAGCATAGCTTTCACATGCAAGGCCGGGCTATTGACATAAGAGTTGAAGGAGTGCAAACCAGAACTATTAAAGACGCGGCGCTGAATATGGCACGAGGCGGTGTAGGTTATTATCCGCGCAACAATTTTGTCCACCTGGACACTGGAGACTTCAGAACTTGGTAACCGGCTGGTTTTAATCATGCCCATTGGGGTATTAGTGAAGGTTTTAATTTGTTACCGGATCTGCCTGCGCTTCTGGCTCGATTGCTTTTATGGCCTCCACCGGGATTAATTCAGGTGGCGGCGCAAAAATTGCCTCATCCGATAAGTCCCCCGATCTATTAAGCACATCTTGCAAAACAGCATCGTAACCGTAAATATCCGAATAAAAAGATAGATTCCCATACTGATCAATAAATGAAGTAACGTAAAAAAACGTCACAGGAATCGATTTTTTCAATATCACGCGCCGTGTTTTTTGCGTATTCAAGGCTTGTTGGATTGCTTCTTTACTTAATTGGTTTTTAAGCGCAAATTCGGCCAATTGATCCGGTTTTGCAACTCGCACACAGCCATGGCTAAAATCTCTCCGTGACTTGCTAAACAAAGAGCGAAAAGGCGTGTCATGCATATAAACATCGCTCTTGTTTGGAAAAATAAACTTTACCTTGCCTAGTGCATTCTTTTTGCCGGGTCGTTGCCTGATTCTTAACGAGCCTTGCTGAAGCTGGCTAATTGATGAGCCCGTGAAACCAACAGCTTTCGTCTCATTGCCGAAAGTTGAAACCAGCTCCATGTTTTGCTCAGCTAAATAACTAGGGTTTTTAATCAACTTAGGCAATATTTCTTTTTTTACGATACTGTAAGGCACATTCCAGTAAGGCATAAAATCGATAAAACTCATTTTTGCCATCAAGACAGGCGTTTCATTTTTCAAAGCCTTACCGACAATCACCCGCATATTGGGAATATCTACATCAAACTCGTCAACGTCATCAAACGCCCATAATTGGAAGGCAGGAATATTAACAATAATCGAGGCTCCGGCGCTGGGTTCAGGTAACCAACGAAGCCGTTCCATTGCCAACTCAATTTGCGTCATTCTTTGACCTAACGAAGCGTTGATTCCTAAAATACCCTTCGCATTGATGCCATTACGAAGCTGGAATTTTTTAATGCCTTCAACGAGCTCTCCTGAGAAGCGATTCGATTTTTTGACATCACTACCGTTTTTCACTTCTTGCAGATCACCGGTTCTTGATAAAAAATCGCGCAGTGCTTCAGCTTGAGGCAGATTACTGCCGAGGTTAATGGATTTTTTATCAAAAAATTGAAATAGTGCCGGGTTACTGGCTAATAAGCGATAATTGGCCAGAGCCTGTTTTAATTTTTTATATTGTTTTAGCTTCGGTTCCACTAATTCGGGTAATTGCGAAATAGCGCCTTGCGCCAGACTGGTTTTAATCAGCACAGGCAAATCAATCAACTTTGTTTCCCTTAACTTAAGATTGAAATTAATTTCTTTTGGATTCACCCGGCCATAATGCAAATCATGCAGAAAACGCAACAAGGAAATACTGATGGCCGTATCATAGAGGGCCAATTCCTTATAATTATCAGAAGCGAAAGATAAAGCAGACGGCAGTTTTTGCCGTAGCGTTTGCGTGTCATAACGGGTCAGATTCAAACCATTAGCTGATGCGCTTTCCAACAAATTGAGGACATCACCGATATTTTTTTCAGCTTGGGCATTTCCTAGCCATAACAAATTGTTGCTATTTATTTTATAAAGTGCTTCAAGATCTTCGGCACGATTCTGAAAATCCGGACGCAGCAGATAAGAATTACGCTTTGTAGCGATAATGGAGGTGATTGCATTAGCCGCACTGGCGTTTTCATTAGCGATAACTTGAGTAGCCACACTCGCTGCCGGACGGCCTATTCCGGGTTTTGGGCTGGTAATCTCTGATATGCCAAGGTGGGTAGTTTGATTAACCATGACTTCCGCAAACAACACTTGAGTAGGTAAGCCAAGGAAAAAAAATGCCAACAGCCGGCTCAAGGCATAAGTGACAAACTTTTTAATACTTAGGAACGTGCATAAAATAACTTATGCAACTTCTGAAATTGTCGCTTCAGGAATGGCAGTATAATTCCATTGCCCCAGATGCTTATCAAATACAATTCGCATGGATTCTTTAAACCCCTCCACAA
>JAQTPT010000033.1 GCA_028712795.1 Methylococcales bacterium | reverse complement strand
TCGCTACCGGTACCGATGGCGACACTTGGACGGAAATCAATTCAAGCGGGGTGTCTCCATCCATGGATGGCTCACCCTGTTCACGCCGCGTCCAAAGTGAAAAGGTTTTGCGATTGAGCCCGTGCTGGTGACAATAATCCGCCTGACTCAAGCCACTCTCGCGCCAAGCTTCTACATACCGCCGCCATTGTGCATTTATTTTCATTATCAATCCTCACTAAAATTGTGAGGATGCCAGAATCAGGTCCAGCAAACCATGTGTCACGGCTGGTCGGTTACGATCGGAACACAGCATTGCCAAAATACTATTTGACCATCCAACCTCAAGCTTAAGGGGATTAATTGGGGGATTATTTATTGCGAGTTACCTAAGTAAAGAAGCTTGTGTTAAAATTATAGTTATGTTGTCCTGCGCTCCTCGTTCCAATGCTAGCTCTATTAATTGATTAATACTTTCCTCAATCGAGGTCTTTTTAAGTATGCTTTCTATTTCTCTATCACATACTTCTTTATTTAAGCCATCACTACAAAGAAGAAAGATATCTTCATTTCGTATTTCCTGAATTTGAGCATCCAGGTACAGTTTTTTTTCTCCACCAATAGCATGAGTAAGTGCTTGCGCAAAGGGGTAGGTTTGGACTTCTTTAATGCTGAAACCTTCAGCAAGTAGTCTGTTTTCATTGTTATGGTCGTGGGATATTTGTTTTAGTGCTCCTTTGCGAAAAAGATAAATTCGGCTGTCACCAGACCATAAATAGACGCAATATTGATTACAGGCCAATAAAATTACTACTGTACTGCCGATAACTTCGTTATCCCTGCCTTCAGCAGCCAAATCCAATAAGCTCTGATTAACTTTACGCAATTTATGATAGATTTTCTTTACTGTTGGGCCGATGATTTGCTCAGGCATCAGTGAACTCATACTATTTATTATGGAAGCGCTTGCTATTTCCCCTGCTTTATGTCCACCCATTCCGTCGGCAACAACCCATAGTTTTTTATTCGGCAGATTTAAAAAAGCATCCTGATTGATTTTGCGCTTCTTGCCAATATGCGTTAATCCATACGAATTCCAGAGAAAATTAGTCATTATCAGGGTAAGTTTCTAGGGTTCAAAAGGCTGAGTGGGATAGCGTTGACCCTCCCATCCCCATTTTTGCCAGTTTCCATCAAACAAGGCAGCCATTCCCTCAAAATGGGGAAGCCCTTCACTGATCAATAATGATGGCGAGACCAGTTCTGAGCCTTGAGTCCACCAAAGGCTATAGGCAAAACACTGTTCTTTTAGCGAGTTATCCAGAATATAGGGCAAAAGATTGGGTATCGATTCAATTGATTTCAAGGGCTGCTGCCAGGCATGGTGAAATATTTTTTCAGGTATTGGCATCATCGATTGTTCTGTTTCAGCCGGGTAGAATTCAGTCTCAGATCTTAAATGGCTTAAACGGTAGTTAAAATTTTCTAAGTTGAAATTATCCTCCAAACACGAAAGTACCAGTTTTTCTATGGAGACAAACCATTTGATCCTAGTTTGCAGAGCAATAAAAGGATTTATGTTTTTATTGTTCATAAGACTAACGGTCATGGGATAGTAACGGCCGATTTTGTCAACACTAGGCATCAAAACCCCTTGCCATCCCTGATTACCGCATATTCCAGGTGATAATACAAAACGATAGAGGGGGCTGGTCAAATAATAGTTGAGCCAGGTTTCGCCTAATTGTTGACGACTGGTACTGATGGCCTCTTGTAACCAGGTGTCCCAAGGATCTATGAAACTTTTAGGCAGTCCCCAGCTTACAAAATCTCCATGCGTATGGACTTTGCCGTAATAACCTGGTTCTATAAATTTTGTAGGCATTGGAAAGATTGCAGGTCTGGTAATTGAAAGGGGTTGACGGCACTATTAGCTTGCAATTCAAATTTTGCTTCGCGTCCCTGAATCCTAAAAGTCATTATAAAAAGGGTAGGATCGGAAGTAGGTGATATTTGCGCTTCATCAAAGAGGCGAAACAAAGCCCATGGACCCTGTTTATCAGTACCAGATTTACCTTGTTGGATGGGCAACAATTGTATTCTAACCTGCCCTGAATCATTAGGTCCGGGCCATTTCATTGAAACTGGCTTAATTGGACCGTGTTCATAGGTCAATATTTGTCCATCAATATCCAGTATAAATTGGGTAATATCCGGGCTCATAGAAATTGGTTTCAGTCTAAAGCTAACGGCTGGGGATTGTTTGCCCATACGAAAAAAGGTATTTTTAATCGTATCAGCTCTCTGGAATTGTTTTAGCGCTTCGGAAGAGATACCTGCGCCGCCCTCGGCTTGAGCGTTCCAAGTCCAATCTTGCCCGCCTTTATCAACCAATGAAATGAGGTATTTGTTAAAAAAATCATCCATTAAACCATTGGGTCCAAAAAAATAGGCGAAATCTTCATAGGTAATTTCTTGTGAACTTTTGGAAATGGGGTAACGTCCCTGTATTGCTTTTCGGCAGAATGGCAGAACCGTTGATTGCCACATGGCATTAAAGTATTTTATGATTCCTTCGCTGACTATGATGTGGCCGGCCTCAGCGACTTTTTCCATCATGCCGTTAAGAGGAACAGGAGCCCTCTTACCTTCTATTTTTACTTTATTGAGAACTTGTGCTATTTGTTTTCTTTGTTCTTCAGCAATATCACCAGTGGCGTCAGGTAAAGAGTTTAAAAAGACGTAGAGTTCGTTCAGAATTTCCAAGGAGCGATTAAGTGCCGAGGGCGATTGATTGTCATTCTGTACTAATTGGTGTAGATCTTTAAAATGATCGGTTACCAGCTTTGTGGTTATTTCGGGAGGCATAACAGTCTTTGATTCAGCTGTATTGCTTATGATAGTATCCAGCGTCGATTTTGCAGTTGTCAGTTTGTCGCTAGCCTTATCTAATAAGGATTTATCCTTTTTTATGAGGCAACTCATACTTGTTTCCTGATCAACGGCTTCAAGAAAAAGCCGTAATGGGGAATTATCGGATGAAAGGATATTCAGAACTTCAACCATTTGGGTTTGACCGGAAAATGGTATGATTTGTATATCATCCAACAAAGCATCCCATGTCTTTATATAATCTTCCAGGTAGAGTTTAAAACCATTTTCGCGCAAGGCCTTAAGTTCTTCCCCAGATAACTTTTCTTGTTTTTCCGATCCGATTACCCAATTTTCTTCAGAATATTTATTGATTAAGGGATCAATATGTTTTAAAAAAACATCACGGTATCCCACACAGGTGAATAAACCGGGAACACCCTTTGTAAGAGGATTACCGCTTTTACTGGATAAAACCAAAGTAGCATCACGTCCCGCTTTTTCACTTACACGAAACTCCGGAAGATCAATGTTGCTTAATTCCAGGTTTAACCGGGAGTAAAGTCTTTTAGCCAAAGGCGTATTTTTAACTAAATCTCTCGACTCGGATATTAATTTTGCATCTAATGGGCGGGGCAAGGGAGCCGGGCGAAATTCCAGCAAGGCATCCAAGTGATCGCTTAGCGCCTGCCTTTGCTCATTTGTCACTTCAAGCGGTAAATTATGTTTCCAATCGAGTATTATCCATGCCCGGACTGCCTCGGGTTGATAATGTTCAGGATAACCTAGCATCAGATAAACTTTAAGCGCTTCGTAAAGATAGGGAGTGTTATTGGTATTATTCTGCAATTGTTGTTCAATTCGAAGCATCAAACTTGGTAAAAAAACCTCCTTGAGTAATTTTTGATAAAGGCTTATGGCTGCTTCGCCCAGTTTATCACCCTGATACAGACCAAAATTTAAAGACCACGGAGTTCCCGCGTTCTGGTCAGCATAGCCCCCTGAAATCCGGCGCGCTTTGTCTAATACATCCAAGATCAAAACTGGATCAGTTTGGTTGGGGTCAACAGCTTTGAGGCTCTGTTGTACCTCTTTCGTTTGTTCCGCCACATGTTGAATGTAAATTTTATTTCTTGTAAAACTGGTTACCCAGATAATTGCCATTAATAAAGTCAATGCTGCTACTGATAAAAATGCCCCTCTCTGAAACCATGCTTTCTTATTCTCCAGTTTGATATTGGCGCCGGCTAATCCTGATTCTGCAAAAATAACATCCCTTAATAACCTGTTGATAAAAAAGCTTTTGCCCTGATTGGTTACAGGCATTAGATTCTGACGATCCAAGCCGAAATTGTTGGCTAGAGAGACCATAATCCGATCTATGGGTGAGCCCTCCTGGGTGCCGCTGGTGAAATAGATGCCCCGAACCATCGCAGGGTATCCATACCGTGATATTTGAAACATTTCATCAAGAAATGGCTTAATCAGTTCGTTAAGAGAATTGAATTGATGAGGAAAAGTATAAATTAGGTTACGTCTTTCTGATCCACGTTCTCGCTCGAGTTTGTCAATGAGTTGGTTTTGTAATTGTTTTTCAAGAAGGTCGAACTCAGTGGGGAAATTATCTAGAATATTTTCATTTATATTTTCGTTTAACGGGAATGTCATACCCCAGACTTGAGAGCGTTTATCCCGATCCAGATCATCAAAGTATTCCATAAATCCGGCCAGGAGGTCGCATTTGGTAAACAATACATAGACAGGGAATCGTATATTGAAATGCTCGTGCAATTCTTGTATGCGTTTTCGAATCGATTGTGCCAATGCTTGTTGCTGCGCTCTGTTTTTCTCTAGTAAATCAGTAATACTAACGGCAATGATAGCCCCGCTGATAGGCCGTCTACTGCGATATTTTTTAAGTAGATCAAGAAAGCCCAACCAGGCTGCCTGGTCGACTTTTTCATGACTGTCCTGAGTGGTATAGCGTCCAGCAGTATCAAGTAAAACTGCTTCGTCAGCAAACCACCAGTCGCAATTTCGAGTGCCTCCGACACCTCGAATGGCATCTTTTCCATAACGATCAGAAAGAGGAAATTTTAAATCGGAATTTTTGAGTAAAGTCGTTTTGCCGGAGCCAGGTGGGCCAATGATAATGTACCAGGGTAATTGATATAAAAACTGTTGTCCGGTACGGCCTCCTCCTAAACGTGTTTTTTTTAAAATTTCAAGAGCTTCCTGCAAGCGATCTTTTAGCGTTTCGATTTCTTCTTTAGTTGCTTGGTGCTCTGGGCTAAGGCTTGGTTCTGAGGAGATTGTCAATGCTGTCAAAATTTGGTTATTTTGATTCTTTGCTTTAAAAAAACTCCAAATTTGAATGGTTAACCAAATCAGGACAAAGGCTGAAATTAAATAAAGACGATTAGTTTCCGGCTGTAGGGGTTCATATTTGGCGAATGCAAATAAAGGACCTACGAACCAGATTAGCAGTGCAAGAGCTATGATACCAAGTAAAGAAATAAACCAACGTTGTTTAATAAAATTCAATAACTTCATCATTTCCTTAAATCCTTAGTCGGTCATTACCTGATTGGCTCCAGGTATTCGCTTGAAGTGCTCATTTAATCCAATTAGAAATTTGTGCTTCCAAAAATGCTTTTAATAGTCACTAGTTGTTTAATAATGTAATAACAACCCGTCTGTTTTTTGATCTTCCTTCAGGGGTCGCATTCGAGGCAACCGGCTCTAAATCGGATTTACCCTCTATAACTATTCTGTCAGGGGACAATAGCTTTTGTTTGATAACATCGGCTACAGACTCGGCCCTGGCTTGGGATAAATGCCAATTTGACGGGTAACGCGCACTTCGGATTGGGACGTTGTCCGAATGTCCGGTAATTACAATCTGGCCTTGTAATTGATTTAACGATTCTGCAATTCGATTTAGTAAAGGAATGATGTTTTGATTGACGGCAGTACTACCGGAACTGAATAAATTATCGCCTTGAATGGTTATCGTGCCTTGCCGCGATGACTCAATAACTTTGACAAGATGTTGACTGATTTCATTAAAAAGAAGATTCGATAATGAAAGTTTTGGTTCGGGCAAAGGTTCTGGTTGAGTTTCTACAACTTCTGTTTTAGCGGGTTTTATCGAGAATATTTGTGTAAAGACAGGATCAGAGTCACTGTTTAATTTAAACAAAAAAACACTAAACATGATTGCCAGAAGACTAGCCGCTAATGCTCCAAAAACCCATAAAGGTATTAGTCTTATCAAGGGGTTACGGCGATCAGTTACGCCTTCCCAGTGCGGTGATAGCGTTGTATCGGCAATACCTCTTTCTTTTTGCAAGATTCGGTAAAGCCATTCCCGAATGCTAAGGAGCTTATCTTTTCCGTTTTCGATGATACGGTAACGCCCTTCAAATCCTAAAGCCAGACATAAATACATTAATTCCAGCAAATTTCGATTTTTCGTTGGATTTTGAGCTAATGATTTAAGCAAATCAAAAAAACGTTCCCCACCGGAAACCTCTTTATGAAATAAGCTCAACAAGCTTTGTTGTGACCATCCACTGCTGTTGCCCCAGGGTGTGCTCAATACCGCTTCATCCAGGACGGTACAGAGTACATAACGACTACTGGATATAGTGTCCGGGTCTATTTCACAGGCTTGCGCATTGAGTTGGAACTGCTGAATTTCCTTGATGATTTTGTTTTTTAAACCAACCGGATCCGATTGGTTTTTGGAGGTGTTTAAACGGGTCAACAATGCCAGTAGTCCGGAAGAAGCCTTTTCAAGCGGGTTTAAACGACCGAGTCTGGGCAGCGATGGTATGCGGCTGCTTGTATTGGGGGGAGGAGGGGGTGGGTTAAGGAGATCCGAACGTTTACCTCCTGGTATCGGGCGAATAATAGTTCTATCATCAGATTGCTGCGGTGATAAGAAGGGGTCATCTGAGGTCATAATATTTATCCTCGTATTGCCCAAAACTCGAGTTCGAGTCCAGGATAATCGCCTGAAAAATGCATGGCGATAGTACCGCTTTTTTCAAGATCTTTCCAAAGGCTATGGTTTTTATCTAACTCAAAATACGTCTTACCTTTATGGAATGGAATTTGTCTGGGTGCAACTGCTAATGCATTTAATTTAATACCTGGAACTTGCGACATAACAAGATCACGAAGCTTTTCAACTGTCGCTATAGTGGTTTGCCTGGGAAAGTGGCTGCGTAACTTGTCTGTCGGGATATCTGCGTTAACCGCAAGAATAAAATCAGCCGTATTCAGTAATTGGCGGTCAGCTATAATAGCGGTTCTTATTTGGTGTGGATGTTCTTCAAGTAAAATGGGAATTGCCCGGTAGGCAGGTTCCCAACTTAAAGCTTTTCTGATGGCGTTAATTAAAGGCTCAAAACTTTGGGTCAAATTTTCGTGACTATAAACAGGTAATGCAATGGGCCTGTGGCCGGTTTCGGTGATAGTTGATAATTCCCCAAGCATGAGAATAAGGGTGCTGAAAAGCCGTTCAGGATGTAACTGGGCTAGAGAATTAAAATGACCAAAAAGCGGTTCATAGCGATTGATGATCTGTAGATACAAAAAATCCACTATTTCAGCGGCTCCACCGGCTCCCGGGGAGCCCAAACGTTGTCCAATTGCTTCGCCTCGATGATGAAGCATGCCTTCAATTTCTTTTGAGTAATTAACAAGTTGTTTTGATGCACTAGTGTTTAAGCAAGTGGGTATAAAAGACTTATCCAGGATTATTTGTTTGTCTGTTTGTACTTCAATAATTTTAGCTATAGGAATAGTAACGAAGGCATCCTGATTTTGACTGGATAAGCGTAATCGGGTCCAAAGTTCACCACTTTGAATGGTAATACTGTCTTGATCGAACTGAGTATGCGTATCTTTGAGGTCAATTTCTTTAAGCCGATATCTGCTCAGTTCATCAATATCATTGTCCCATGTTAATTCTTTCCCTGCAGTTCGACGAACCGGTAGTGACAAATAGATAATTGCGTTTTTTGTATCAGGTGGAATTTCTAACGGTATTAATAATGAACCATGACCAGGTATGCTAAAAGGCGTTCCATCCGGAAAGACTCCTTGACAAGATGCTAATGCTATCTTTCCCAAGGTAAGCATTTGTTGGTCCAGTTCAAGTATTGTCAAGCCCCAACTGTAAGTTTGCAATCCGCTACAGCGGGTTTCGATCCAGCTCTGGAGATTACGGTCTTGTTGTTGAAAATGTTGGGGTCGAAGGAACATGCCTTCTGTCCAGATCACTTTGTTATTCTGTGACATATTGATTTCCTTCAAACCAATTTATAAGGGTTATTTTTTCCAGATGCTTATGTTCAACTTTTCTATAAAAACTAATAAATCAGTAGTCTTTTCATCGGTTAGCTGAATTGTATCTTTCCATATCGCCTGATTTATGTCACGAAAGGCCGCTGTTACAGCTATATATCGAGTTTCGGCTGACAGAGTCCGCTTATTTATATTAACATCACCTGGTTTCAAATGATATTGTTCGGACGTTATCAGTTCAGGGCCCAGAAGAGAATCATAATTTTCGAATAATTTATAAAAATCTCCCTCTTCGAATTTGCCTAGACTTTTTAGTTCGTAGATTCGAATTACAATCGGTGAAGGGCGTTCATCCAAATCTGGATTGGCTTGTTCAGAAACAACCAGGTGAACCTGAACAGTCGTGGGAGCTTTTGGGGGGGGTTCTGCAACAGCGACTGGTTTTTCGGGTGCTGGTTTTTCCGGATCTGAACTACAGCCAAACAAAGCCAATATGGCGATAAAAAAAATTACTGTTGTAGCTCTCATAACTTAAACGCCTTATATTGTTATAAAATTTTATTTAAATGTGTTATCTTTTTTTGAAGATTTTAATTTTTGCATTTGTTGTTCATACGTTTTTGCAAATGCCTGACCGAATAAATGGTAAAAATTATCTTCAGCCTCTTGTTGAATTTCTTCATAAAGTTGTTCAAATAAATTCCATAATTTAGCCTGTTTATGAATCGGAATGCTGGCACTTATAGGACTCAATCTTTGCAAACGTTCTTCCAGTTTTTGTGGGTCAAACCGTTTAAGCACGGTTAGTAAAGATGCTTGCATGCCGGCTATGACCGAATATTGGTGCGCCCGTATGTCATCAAAAGCTTCTTCAACCGCTTCTTTGGGAGGCAGGTAGCCGGTGTTTTTGTGCAATAACAATTTGGAGAGAGCCTCATCCGTACTTACTGAAAATTTGATCGGGTTGTTTTGTTTGGACCTGATTATAGTGACATCCAAATGCATTTCGTTTTTAATTTTGGCTCTACCAATCAGAACATCCATCGTACCCTGAATCGCTGCCCTCAAAATTGTACCGATAATAAAAAAAGTCTCGGGATTGATAGATTCTCTAAACTTAGCAGGTTCAAGTTGAGCGCCGCGGAGGAAGTTTTGTATTAATTCTTCCTCAAAAGAACTTGCTGTAACTATTTTTTCTGTAGCGGGTATTTCCTCTTTTGCGGCCTCAGGTTCAACTGGGAGAGGCTCCAGTTTTTCGGACTTGGTATCTTTTTTAATGAATTGGGGTTTGATATCGGCAGTCGTTGTGGGATGTGACTTGACTTTTTTACTGTCATTCCCTCCTGAATACCAATCTTCAGAAAAGATATCATCAGGATTAGCAAGGGATGGTTCAATATCAGTTAATTTTTTTATTTCCTCTGTTGTAAATATGTTTTCTGGAACATGTATTTCATTTGTTGCGGACTCAAGTTCAAAAGGAAGAGGCTCATGTATTGCGGGTTTGGTTTCTGTTTGGAACTGAGGCTTGATATCGGCAGCCGTTGTGGGTTGTGACTCATCTTTTTTAATGTCATTACCAGTTCGATACCAATCTTCAGAAAAAATATCAGGTGGAATACCGGTGGCTGGTTCAATATCAGTTAACCTTTTTGTTTCCTTTTGAAAAACAGGAAAAGCCTCTTTGTAAGGTGGAATATGATCATAGTCTCCTCGAGAAGAATCAATTTTCTTATCTGGGATTCTCTCATGAATTGGACTGTCTGGGAATTCAAACGGGTCATTCGATTTTTCTCTGGAATTTGACCAGTCGGAAGGGATTAAGTCGTTTTTATCAATCATCCCCTGAATCGAATCCGTATCCAGGCCGGCAAATGGGTCATCAGGAAAATTGAATTGGGCATCAGACAAAGGAGGAATCGCAAGGGAATTAGCCTCAAAAAAATCATCTTCAAGCTTTACTTCGATAAGGTAATCACCAATGGTGAGGTGATCTTTATCATTAAGTTTTTGACTATTGCCTTTACCTAGCGGGGTTTTGGAGTTATTGATTAAGACGCCATTGGCACTGGTGTCTGTTATGAAATAATGAGGGGAGCGATATTCGATTAGAGCATGATGACCGGATACGTATCTTTTGGTATCAGGCAAAACAAGCGAATTATCATCTTTTCGCCCAAGTGAAGCGCCTTCTTGATTGAGCGTAATTTTATTAGAGCCTTCAACACCCGCTCCTGCAAAAGATATGACACTTAAAGTAAGTTTCATGTGTAAATATTTTGCCTCCATGAAAAGTTGGTTCTAGGCTGTGATTAGATATAAAAACTAATCGTTAATAAAACACTACAGTACGTAAGATAAGTCACTATAACTCAATCCGGATATTGTTATCAATGTTAAGCAAACAAATTTGAAGCGATAGCGATTGGGGATTCAAGAGAGTCAACATGAAGAAACGTATATTCATTTTCAATATGACAAACTGTATATATAGAAAAATATAGAAAATTTTTTAAACTACTTTAAAGTGTTCGAGCATTTGTGTTAGTATCAAATTCTGATAAATTTTACGGAAAAGGTGAAATCATTGTCCGATTCAGCTTTGGAACGTTACCTTAAAGAAATTGCTCCTGGATCTCCATGCGGGGAAAATTTGGAGTTTGATTCAGCTTTTGCGGACCTGGAGCAGGAGATTAAAGGAACCCCGGAGCGGCAAATAGGGGATTCGATAATTCCGGAAAAAGAGCCCGACTGGAATAAAATTCGGGATTTAGCTTATTCGTTATTGGAACGTAGTCGAGACATCCAGATTATTATGCATCTGACTTGTGCACTAACTCATACTGATGGTTTTAGCGGGCTGGATAATGGATTAACACTTATTCGAGAACTTCTGCAAAAACATTGGGATGATGTCTACCCCCGCCAGGATCCAGAGGACGACTATCCTATACTACGCATAAACACGCTTTCCACACTGAATGATTACAAAAAAATTCTTGATCCCCTCATAAATTTTCCTCTTACCAATTCAAAGCTTGGCAATTTTTCCTGGAATCAAATTGAAACTTCGAAAAATAATGTGGATGCCTTAAGTCACATGAATCAGGATTCTTATTTAAAGAAGGGGTTTGATAAGAGCTCCCCGGATACATTAGAAGAAGCAAAAAAAAAGGCGTCTGATGAACTGGCTACCATTGAAGCTGCATTCAAAGATACCAATCTTGAAACTCTGAAATATCATGAAAAAACTATAAAGCATGCAATAGAACAGGCGGAAGGAATTGTAGCCATAACTTCTGATAAAGCCGGCTCTGAAAATGCGCCAGATATTTCCCGTTTGATAACTTCATTAAAAAATCTACAAAAACTATTAGACGAAAAAATTAAACTAAAAGAAGCTTTAGCACTTGAGAAGAGTGCTTCTGAAACTGAATTGCTGGAGGAGTTCGCTCCTGTTGTTGGTTTAACGAAAGAGGGGGGGGCGGTAGTTAAAAGTAGTGGTATGCATACTCGCGAAGACGTCATATCTGCAATTGATGTAATTTGTAAATATTTTGAACGTTACGAACCTTCTAGCCCCGTTCCCTTTCTTATGCAACGGGCAAAAAAGCTACTAACAATGAACTTCATGGAGATTTTGCAGGATCTTACTCCTGAGGCAGTCAGTCAGGCAGAAAAAATTTGTGGTGTACAAAAACAGAATAATACTTAATCAAAAAATAAAGAGTTTTAATTAACTCATTTTGCACCTAATTTACAATAAGGTATATAAAAATGGCAAAAGCAAGCAGTCAAAAATTTATTGCCCGCAACCGAGCTCCAAGAGTACAGATTGAATATGACGTCGAACTATACGGTGCGGAGAAAAAAATTCAATTACCGTTTGTGATGGGGGTAATGGCCGATTTATCGGGAAAGCCGGCAGATCCATTGGCCCCTGTAACTGACCGTGATTTCCTGGAAATCGATGTTGATAATTTCGACGACCGATTAAAAGCAATGAAACCGAGAGTCGCGTTTCAAGTACCGAATGTTCTAACTGGCGAAGGTAATTTAAGCGTCGATATCACCTTTGAAAGCATGGATGATTTCTCTCCGGGTGCGGTAGCGAGTAAAGTCGATGGGCTCAATCAGTTGCTTAATGCGCGTACACAGCTATCCAATCTTCTAACTTTCATGGACGGCAAGGGCGGCGCAGAAGAATTGATTGCAAAGGCGTTAAACGATTCCGCTTTGCTTCAGTCGCTGGCCTCAGCGCCCAAACCAGCAACTGAAGCAAGTAAAACTGATGAAGCCGGTGAAACCGGCAAAACACAGGAGAGTTAACGATGGCCGAAACTGAAACTCAGGCAACCGCCGCCCCAGCCGCAGCGCCCGCCGAAACATTGGAGACCGGCGATTTCGCCTCGTTACTTCAAAAAGAATTCAAACCGAAGTCGGAACGGGCTAAGGAAGCCGTGGAAGATGCGGTCAAAACTTTGGCTGAACAGGCGCTGGCACAAACCAATCTGATTTCCGACGATGCCGTCAAATCGATCGAAGCTATGATAGCAGAAATCGATAAGCGTTTAAGCGACCAGGTCAATCGGATCATGCATCATCAAGATTTCCAAAAACTTGAAGGGAGCTGGCGCGGCATGCACTACCTGATCAATAACACAGAAACGGACGAAATGTTAAAGATCAAGGTGCTCAATATCTCCAAAAAGGATGCGCATAAAACCTTGAAGAAATTCAAAGGAACTGCCTGGGACCAAAGTCCGATTTTTAAAAAAATCTACGAACATGAATACGGACTTTTCGGCGGCGAGCCTTTCGGATGCTTGTTAGGCGATTATGAATTCGATCATAGTCCACCCGATGTCGAGTTTTTGAATGGTATCGCCGAAATTTCAGCGGCAGCCCATGTGCCGTTTATCGCCGCTGCGGCGCCAACGCTATTGAATATGGAATCGTGGCAGGAATTGTCTAATCCTCGCGATCTGACCAAAATCTTTCAAACTCCGGAGTATGCCTCTTGGCGTTCGTTGCGGGAAGCGGAAGATTCACGTTATATCGGCCTGACGATGCCGCGCTTTTTGTCGCGTTTGCCTTATGGTGCAAAAACTACTCCGATAGAAGAATTCGCTTTCGAGGAAGATGTCGAACACGCTGACCATAACAAATACACCTGGTCTAATTCCGCCTATGCAATGGCCGTGAATATAAACCGGGCGTTCAAACTTTACGGCTGGTGTTCGCGTATCCGGGGAATCGAATCCGGAGGTGCTGTGGAAGGCCTGCCGACACACACATTTCCTACTGATGATGGCGGCGTAGACATGAAATGTCCGACTGAAATTGCGATCAGCGACCGGCGTGAGGCCGAACTGGCCAAAAACGGCTTCATGCCGTTGTTGCACAAAAAAAACTCGGATTTCGCCGCGTTTATCGGCGCCCAGTCTCTACAAAAGCCGTTTGAATACGATGATCCCGATGCTACGGCCAATGCCAATCTTTCGGCGCGCCTGCCTTATCTGTTCGCGGTTTGCCGTTTTGCCCATTATTTGAAATGTATCGTTAGAGATAAAATCGGTTCCTTTAAAGAACGCGACGATATGGAAAAATGGCTGAATAAATGGATCAGCAACTATGTCGAATCTAATCCGGCGACTGCTTCAGAAGAAGACAAGGCGCGTAGACCGCTGGCGGCAGCGGAAGTAGTTGTGGAAGAAGTTAAAGGAAATCCCGGCTATTACACGTCGAAGTTTTTTTTAAGGCCGCATTACCAGCTTGAAGGTCTGACTGTGTCGTTACGCCTGGTTTCCAAATTGCCTTCGCAGAAAAAATAGGCTGATGACTTCGCAGGGCGAGGCGTTCAACAATTTGGAAAGGACGGTGTTTGGATAGGCCGGTGGAAACTTGCATTAGTGAAGTGTTCCAACCGGCTAGGCAGCAGGGATGAAAGATTGATTTTTTTAATTCAATAAATCGAGGTAAATTATTATGTCTACTAATACGTATTTGCAAATTGAGCCTATCAAAGGTGAATCTACGGATGACGCTCACAAAGATTGGATCGAAGTTCTAAGTTTTAACCACGGAGTATCGCAACCGGTATCCGGACCCAGCGGAACCGGAGGCCGAGCTGCCGCGCGCGCGGATTTTAGTGCAATAACTGTCACGAAATTGGTTGATAAGGCGAGTGTTGACTTAAATCTTCATTGCGCTAAAGGTGAGCATATCGCGAAACTGGTTCTTGAAGTTTGTCAGGAGAGCGGTAGTAAAGTCTGTGTATGGAAATATGAGCTGGAAAATGTCATGGTGTCGTCGGTGCATGTCTCCGGAGGAGGCTCCGAAAGACCTGCCGAGTCGGTTTCTTTTGTCTATGACATCATCAGTTGGACGTATAACGCCGTAAAGAATGATGGTAGCGCCGGCGACAAGGCGGGTCCGAAGAAATGGAATTTGCAAACCAATAAAGCTGAATAGCCTATTTATTGTTCGAAATACAAGTCAAGGCTGATGGGGTTCACCATTTGCCTTGTGTAGGCGGGATAAGCTACGCTAAACCGGTGTGCAAAATGACAGCAGATGAGAGTGTTAAGCAAGGCAATTTAAATGCCGCATTACAGCAACTTCAGGAACAGGTGAGGGCTCAGCCCGCCAAGGTCGAATACCGCGTTTTTCTGTTTCAGCTGTTATCGGTGTTGGGCCAATGGGAACGCGCCTTAACGCAATTGAGCGTTGCCGGTGAACTGGACGCTGCAACCCTGGCGATGGTTGCCATGTACCGGCAAGTAATCGCCTGTGAACGTGTCAGGGAAGAAGTTTTTCTTGGACGGCGAGATCCCCTGGTGTTCGGTCAACCGGAAGAATGGCTCGCTTTATCGATTCAGGCATTAAAATTGACTGCAGAAGGTCAATATTTAAAATCCCAAGGCCTCCGTGATCGAGCCTTTGAATTGGCGCCTGCAATCTCAGGAAGTATTGACGGAATCCCCTTTGATTGGCTTGCCGACAGCGATGTGCGTTTAGGACCTGTGCTGGAAGCGATGATAGAAGGCCGTTATTTCTGGGTGCCGTTACAGCGCATCCGCTCTGTGAATATCGAAAAGCCTGTCGACCTTAGGGATGTGGTATGGATCCCTACCCATTTTACCTGGACTAACGGCGGTGAAAGCTATGGTGTGATACCTGCACGCTATCCTGAATCGTATAAAAACGACGATCCACTGTTTGCACTATCCCGCAAAACCGCATGGCAAGACTGCGGTAATGGCTTCTTTTTGGGCATCGGCCAAAAAACCTTGACGACTGAATCGTCCGATTATGCGCTGATGAATATACGCTCCATTCAACTCGATTCAGCGGACGAACCGCCAGTGGAGCTTACAAGTGGCTAGAACGTTGCCTAGTGAACGCTTTTTGCCGTCTTTGCTAGATCGCCTTACCGACGACGATCCGGTCAATAATTCGATCCGGATACAACAAGAAAAAATTCCAAAAATCGAAAAGTCCCTTGCTGAACTGTTGCAGAAGCCATCGGCTCCCGAGTCGCTACCGGAAGATAGCCGTCGACAGCGGCAGCAATTGCAGCAACAACTTGATCAAGTACGCGCACAATTAAGCGTTTTGACTACGTCGGTAAGCTCCTTGAAAGAAATTCGCGCTTGTGTTAAGCGGGATTTGGACTGGCTATTAAATGCCAGCCAATATTCACCACAGGAGGATTTGGAAGGCTATCCAGATGTAGGCTGCTCAGTGCTGAATTACGGTATGCCGGATCTAACCGGTAAAACAGTGTCGGGCTTCGATCAGCGTAATATGGAACGCTTGCTAAAACAGGTGATCTTTAATTTTGAACCGCGCATTCTTCGGAATACTTTATCGGTTCGGGTGATAGCGGATAAGACCCTGTTCAGCCACAATGCCCTGGTATTTGAAATTGAAGGTGAGCTCTGGGCGGAACCCCAACCCCTCCACTTGCACTTACGCACTGAATTCCAATTGGAAGACGGAAATGTTTCTGTCTTTGACTATCATCCCTCTGATCAACGGATATGAATCCTAAACTGATTGAACACTACCAGAGGGAGTTACAGTTCATTCGCGAAATGGGCATGGAATTTGCCAAGAGCCATCCAAAAATCGCAGCGGGACTCGACTTAGGCGGTACCGAATGCGCCGATCCTTATGTGGAGCGTCTATTGGAAAGTTTCGCTTTCCTGACCGCGCGCATCCAATTGAAAATGGAAGCCGAGTTTCCTTGTTTTACCCAGCATTTGCTGGAGATGGTTTACCCGCACTATTTGGCACCGCTACCGTCGATGGCTGTAGTGCAATTCAAACCTGACCTGAAAGGCGGTGTTACCGAGGCAGGCTTTATTTTGCCCAAGCAAACGCGGTTACTCAGTAATACCGGCATTAAAGGACGAGCCAAGTGCGAATTCCGTACCGCCCATGAACTGAAGCTGTGGCCGTTACAAATCACCGAAGCCGCATACCTGCCTTTGGGCGCTGCAGTTCGTTATGCTGATTCGAGCATGCAAGGTGTCAAAGCGGCAATTCGCCTACGCTTGGAAACGGTCCTCGATATGCCCGTTAAACAGCTGTCAATCGAACGGCTACCTGTTTATCTGCAAGGCATCGGCGCGCTGCCTTTGCAACTTTATGAGTTAGTGTTCGGCCATAGTATCTCCATTGTATTACAGCCTGTCGGCCAAAGCCCTGCTTGGCGGGAAAAGATCAGCAATGCTTTGCAACCAATGGGGTTCGAGCAGCAGAACGCCTTGCTTCCTTATGGTCCGTCTTCTTTCCAGGGTTATCGTTTATTGCAGGAATATTTCGCTTTACCACAGCGCTTTATGTTTTTTGAACTGGTTAATTTACAACCCGCGCTCCAACGTTGTAATGAAACGGCGGTAGAGATAGTGATTTTTCTCGATGCAGTCAAGCCGGAGCTGGAAGAACTGGTTGGCAAGGATAATTTTGTGCTCTACTGTACGCCGGCAATCAACCTTTTTCCGAAACGGGTTGATCGCATTCATTTGAATCACCGCAGCTCCGAACATCAAATTATTGTCGACAGGACCGCACAAAGCGATTTTGAAGTACATACAGTGACGGAAGTTGCCGGTTACAGTGAAGGGATTTTAGTGGAACAGATTTTCCACCCCTTTTATACCAATCGGCAAGAAACCGCCGCTGCGGATGGTATTGCCTATTACACTCTTCGGCGTCAGCCCAGCCTTGCTTCGAACATCAGCAGCACCGGAAAATTAAAAGCGCCTTATCTGGGCAGCGAAGTGTTTATTTCCTTAGTGGACGGCAGTGCCGCGCCTTTTCGCAGAGACTTGAAACAACTCGGCATAAACGCGCTATGCACCAATCGCGATTTGCCAATGTTACAATTTATCGGCGAAGGAGACACCGATTTTACCCTGGATATCAGCGCTCCAGTCGATGCGGTCCGCTGTCTGGCCGGTCCTGCCGATCCGAAGCCCCCCCATTCGGAAGGCGAGCATGCATGGCGGTTAATCAGTCATTTATCTTTAAACTACCTCAGTTTAATTGACAACAACGACAGTCAGGGCGCTATAGCGCTGCGGGAATTGTTGCGGCTATACGGCAACTTTGCCGAACCTGCAGTAGCCAAGCAGATTGACGGTTTGCTTAGCGTAAAAAGCCGGCCTGTAGTGCTCCGTGTACCGGTTGCAGGTCCTCTGTGTTTCGGGCGAGGAGTAGAAATTACCGTAACCTTCGACGAAGCAGCGTTTGCAGGCGCCGGCAGCTTTTTACTGGGAGCGGTGCTGGAAAAATTCTTTTGTAAATACGTTTCGATCAATAGCTTTACCCAGGTTGTGGTCAAGACCAGGGAACGTGGAGAGATTATGCGATGGCCGGTCCGCACGGGAACGAAAAACCTGATTTAGATCTAATCGCCAGCCTAGCGCAAGAACCTTATACTTTCGGGTTCTACGAAGCCTTGCGGCAACTGGAATGTTTTTATGGGATGCGCGCTCGCCTGGGGCATTCAGTGCGCCCTAGCGATGATGCGATTCGTCTGGGGCAGATGCCAAGCTTGCAATTTGCCCCATCAACACTCGCCGCTTTTAGAGTAAAACCGGATGTCGCGCCGGAATTAAAGGTGTTCTTTTTCGGAATGTTCGGACCTAATGGGCCATTGCCGCTGCATCTGACTGAATATGCGCAGAACCGGATACGCGATGCAAAAGACTCGACGCTGGCGGATTTTGCCGATATGTTCCATCATCGTCTGCTGTGTTTGTTTTATCGCGCATGGGCCGATAAGGAGCCGACGGTTCATCTCGATCGTCCGGATAAGGATCGTTTCGCCTTTTATGTCGGTTCGTTGTTGGGCATCGGGGATCCTTCCCTGCGCCATCGTGATAGCATTGATGATCATACCAAATTGCATTTTGCCGCGCATCTGGGTTGCCATAGGCGCCATAGCGAAGGACTGGAATCGATTTTAAAGGACTTTTTTAAGGTACCGGTTAAAATCGAGGAGTTTGTCGGGGAATGGCTGGATATCCCTAAAGACAGTTACTGCTACCTCAATGCCGATCATACGACAGCGCAACTCGGCATCTCGGCGGTAATGGGTGTCAGTACATGGCAATGCCAGAACAAATTTCGTATTACGCTGGGGCCTTTAAACCGCACTGAATACGAGGATTTTTTACCCACTGGAAAAAGGCTAAAAAATGTACTTTCCCTAGTAAACAATTATGTCGGTTTCGAATTCAACTGGGACTTGAATCTAATTCTCAAAAGAGATGAAGTGCCTGCTGCGCAACTCGGAAAATATGGAAGGCTTGGCTGGACAAGCTGGCTGCAAGCTGGTATAAACGAAGACGATGCCAACGATTTGTACCTCGCCAGAGAGAGAATAATATGACCGCAATCAGTCGCACTGCTTTATTCGGCAAACTCAATAACCTTGCTTACAAAGGTATTGAAAGCGCTACAGTGTTCTGTAAAATGCGCGGCAATCCCTACGTTGAATTGATACATTGGCTGCATCAAATCCTGCAGTTGCAGGATTCCGATCTGCATCGCATCATCAAAAAGTTCGAACTAAACCCTTCGCATCTGGCCCGTGATTTTATTGAGGCCCTGGATCGGCTCCCTGCAGGTTCTACATCCATCTCCGATCTCTCTTCGCATGTCCAGGAAGCTGTCGAACAAGGCTGGTTATATGCCAGTTTGATGTACAGCAGCAATCAGGTGCGAACCGGGCATTTGCTTGTTGGAATCGTAAAAACTTCGGATTTGCGTAACGCTTTAAACGCCATTTCCGGCCAATTTAAAAAGATTAATACCGATACTCTGCTGGACGAATTTTCATCTATCGTCTCAGGATCGCCAGAAGATGCGTTGCATGCGCATGACGGCAGCAAACTTGCAGGTGCGGCTGCACCGGGGGAATATTCCGGGGCGATGCCGCCCGCGCAAATGGGTAAACAGGCAGCGTTAAAGCAATTTTCCGTCGATTTGACCGAAGCTGCCCGCAATGGCGAATTGGATCCGATCGTTGGCCGTGACGAAGAAATACGGCAAGTCATTGATATTCTGATGCGCCGTCGACAAAATAATCCCATTCTGACCGGCGAAGCCGGGGTAGGCAAAACCGCCGTGGTTGAAGGGTTCGCCTTACGTATCGCTGCAGGTGAAGTACCGCCGCCGCTTGCGGACGTCAGTATTCGCACTCTTGACTTAGGTCTGCTTCAAGCTGGAGCGAGTATGAAAGGTGAATTTGAAAACCGCTTGCGTCAGGTTATTGAAGAAGTCCAGGCGTCGGAAAAACCGGTCATCTTATTTATAGACGAAGCCCATACCTTGATCGGGGCAGGGGGAGCGGCCGGTACGGGTGACGCCGCCAATTTGCTTAAGCCCGCACTGGCACGCGGTACTTTAAGAACTATCGCGGCGACGACATGGGCTGAATATAAAAAGCATTTCGAAAAAGACCCCGCCCTGACCCGTCGCTTCCAGGTAGTAAAAATAGACGAACCTACCGAAGAAAAAGCGCTGTTGATGATGCGCGGCGTTGCTTCCGTAATGGAAAAACATCACCGTATTTTGTTGCTGGATGAAGCTTTGGAAGATTCCGTCAAGCTTTCCCATCGCTACATTCCCGACCGGCAGTTGCCGGATAAATCTGTCAGCGTATTGGATACCGCTTGCGCACGGGTTGCTATCAGCCAGAACGCGGTACCCGCCGAGGTCGACGATTGCCGCAGGCGGATCGAAGCCCTCAAGGTTGAATCTGCTATTATCGATCGTGAAATTGCCGTGGGAGTTGATACCAAAGATCGCAAGAACAACGCACAGATGAAAATGGCCGAAGAACAGGAACGTTTGGTTGAGTTGGAAAAACGCTGGCAGGATGAAAAAACTCTTGTGGAAAGAATTCTCGCTTTGCGCGCCGAATTGACTCCAGTTGCCGAAAAAAAAGAAAGTACTGACAGTCAGGAAAAAAACCCCGAAAACGCCGGTGCTGATGAAAACGTTGAGGTTACGCAACATCCTGATGCTCTGGCTGAAACCAGGCGTATTGAGCTGTTACATGAGCTTCAGGGATTGCAAGAGCAATTGGCAGCTCTCCAGGGTGAACAGCCTTTGATGTTCCCAACCGTCGACAGCCAGGCAATTGCCTCCGTGATTGCCGATTGGACAGGTATACCCGTGGGGCGAATGGTAAAAAATGAAATTGCGGCGGTACTCAATCTCGGCGACACTTTAAACCAGCGAGTGATCGGGCAGCGCCACGCTTTGGATATGATCGCCCGGCGCGTGCAAACTTCTCGAGCTGGTCTTGATAATCCGAATAAACCGATCGGCGTTTTCATGCTTTGCGGACCTTCCGGCGTCGGCAAAACCGAAACGGGCCTGGCGCTTGCCGAAGCGCTCTACGGTGGAGAAGAAAATATCATCACCATCAATATGAGCGAGTATCAGGAAGCGCATACGGTATCGACACTTAAAGGTTCGCCCCCGGGCTATGTGGGCTACGGTGAAGGCGGGATTCTAACCGAGGCCGTTCGTCGCAGGCCTTACAGCGTTATTTTGCTGGATGAAGTGGAAAAAGCGCATCCGGACGTGCATGAAATATTTTTCCAGGTCTTCGACAAAGGCTGGATGGAAGATGCCGAAGGCCGTTTTATCAATTTCAAAAATACCATTATTCTGCTCACATCGAATGCCGGCACCGATTTGATCATGAATCTGTGCAAAGATCCCGAATTAATGCCCGACCCGGAGGGCATCGCCAAGGCTTTGCGCGAGCCGCTGCTGAAAATATTCCCCGCCGCCTTATTGGGTCGCCTTGTGACGATACCCTATTACCCACTAAACGATGAAATGATGAAGGCGATCATCAAATTGCAATTGGGTCGTATCGGGAAACGGATTTTGGAAAATCACAGCATACCGTTTACTTACGATGAAACTGTTATACAGTTGATCGCCGATCGTTGTACCGAACTTGAAAGCGGCGCCAGAGTCGTGGATGCCATTTTGACCAATACGGTACTGCCAACTATAAGCGGAGAATTTTTAACAAAAATGTTGGTTGGAGAACCTGCAACCGCCGTGAGGGTTTGCGTGAAAGACAGCGAATTCAATTATCAATTCGAATAAGCGGCTCCAAATTTTTTCATTAACAAAATATCAGCATTTGATCAGCCCAACAGACTAATACTATGGCCGTTACTCAAAAAAACCGCGAAATAGAATTTATCTCCCCGCTCGGGGAAGATGTTCTATTGCTGCGGGATATGAGAATGACCGAAGAGTTGGGACGTCTGTTCGTCATCGATTTGGAGCTGCTTAGCACCAAAAATATCAAATTCGAAGATCTGTTAGGTCATAACGTCAGCATCCGCCTCAATCTTGCCGGCGACAAAAAACGTTTTTTTAACGGCTACGTCGGCAGCATTTCCCAAGCCGTTGATGAAGGACGTTATGCCCGGTACTATGTCACCGTTTATCCTTGGCTATGGTTTTTAACGCGCACCGCCGACTGCCGGATTTTTCAGAATAAAACCGTCCCGGCAATTATTAAAGAGGTGTTCAAGGACTTCCAATATGCAGTGTTTGAAGATAAAACAAGCGGTACCTACCGGAACTGGGACTATTGCGTTCAATACCGCGAGACGGACTTTAATTTTATCAGTCGCCTGATGGAACAGGAAGGGATGTATTACTACCACAAGCATGAAGAAGGTAAGCATACCCTTATCTTGGCGGATAATTCCCAATCCCATGAGGTCATCCCTGATTACGAAGAGATCCCTTATTATCCTCCCGATAAAACTGCGTTGCGCGACGACGAGTGTATTAACAGCTGGCATCTCAAAAAGCAGCTTCAGCCCTGTGTATATGCACTCAACGAATACGATTTTATCCGTCCAAAAGCCGATCAAAAAACCGAAGCCAAAATTGAACGCCGGCACAATGAAGCATCTCACGAAATATATGACTACCCTGGAGAGTATGTACAAAGCGGAGACGGCAAAAATTATGCTAACATCCGCATTCAGGAATTACATACTCAATACGAACAGGCGCAGGGTCAAAGTATCGTCCGGGGGCTTATGAGCGGGGGGCTTTTTTCCCTTAGCGAATATCCCAGGGAAGATCAAAACCGGAAATATTTAGTAGCTTCCGTCAATCATAGTATCCGCTGCGATAGTCTCGAAGCAGGTGATGAAGGGGGAACAAACTATTCCAATAATTTTTCCGCCATCGACAGCAAAACGCCGTTCCGGGCAGCCCGTGTCACACCTAAACCCATCGTTCAGGGCCCGCAAACAGCCGTTGTTGTTGGGCCTTCCGGGGAGGAGATTTACACCGACGAACACGGAAGGGTAAAGCTCCAGTTCCATTGGGATCGTTACGGAAAAAAGGATGAAAATTCCTCCTGCTGGGTGCGCGTGTCGCAGCTGTGGGCCGGAAAAACCTGGGGCGGCATCCACATTCCGCGCATGGGCCAGGAAGTAATTGTAGAGTTTTTAGAAGGCGACCCCGACCAGCCTATTGTTACGGGACGAGTTTACAACGGCGATCAAACGCCTCCCTATGCGCTTCCCGCCAACAAAACCCAAAGCGGCATCAAAAGCCGCAGTTCCAAAGGCGGGAGTGGCGCCAATTTTAACGAAATCCGCATGGAGGATAAAAAAGGCTCGGAACAGCTCTATATTCATGCTGAAAAAAATCAGGATAATATCGTCGAAAATGACGAAACCACAAAAGTCGGGCATGATCGCACTGAAGATGTCGGGAACGATGAAAAGATTACTATCGGAAATAATCGCACCGAAAAAGTGGGTGTGAATGAAACCATTACCATCGGTAACAACCGTACTGAGATGGTGGGTGTAAACGAAACCATCACCATCGGAGCCAACAGAACGAAGTCGGTCGGCGCCAGTGAAACTGTTTCTGTCGCCTTGCAACGAACGCATACTGTGGGCATAAACGAAACCATCGGTGTTGGTGCCGCTCAGGAAATTGGCATCGGCGCATTCCAGGCGGTCGGCATCGGGGCCTATCAAACCGTCAATGTCGGGGCTTATCAAAGCATCAATGTAGGCGCAAACCAGTCTACGAATGTTGGAGCAAACCAGAGTACGGATGTCGGGGCCAATCAATCGCTGACAGTAGGGGGAAATCAAAGCGAGTCCGTTTCCGGCAACGCCTCAAAAAGTGTGAAGGGTAATGATTCTCTTGGCGTCGATGGCAACCGCAGCGCGGATGTTAAGGGTGACGATTCTCTTAAAGTGGGCAAAAACCTGGTGATCGATGCGGGGGATTCGGTGACGATCAAGACCGGCAGCGCCAGTATTTCCATGAAAAAAGATGGCACGATAGTGATTAAGGGGAAAGACATTACCGTGGATGGCTCAGGAAAAATTGATGTTACTGCATCAAACAATATCACCATGAAAGGGCAGAAAATCCTGCAAAATTAACCCTAAAAAACCACAGCCTGATTTTCCCCCTTAAGCGGTCTTGAAATCAAGGAGAATTGAAGATGACGACTGATCAACTACAAAAAACCGCAGCGAACGTTGAACAAAAAATCGACGGCGTTGTGATTGGTCTTTTTTTAAGTCTCAACGATGCCGGTGAGCTGCTGGTGGCCTTTCCAGGCAACCCGCTTGAAACAGCAATCCCTGCACGAAGCACGACAACATTAAATAAGGAGGATGTCGGTAAAGAAATCGCTTTGTTGTTTGAAGGCGGCAATCCTCTACAACCTTTAATTATCGGTAAAATTCACCATGCGGATACTGCTAAATCAGGTCAAGATGCCGAGCAAGCCTCAGCGGAAGTGGATGGCGAACACATCGTACTATCAGCCAAACAAACTATCACGTTGAAGTGCGGCAAAGCCAGTATAACCTTGACCAAGGCTGGCAAGATTATTCTTCGTGGCGAATATTTGTTAAGCCGGTCATCGGGTGTCAATCGTATCAAGGGCGGTACGGTGCAGATTAATTAACGGTTAAGGATACGCTGAACAATCACATATTCTCATTCCGGCCAAACGGAGGAATCTTGGAAAGCCTATGTATAGAAAGCAACTTCTGAAAAAAGATTTCAAGTTGCACTCAAAATGACACAAATAAGTACATCCCTAACAACTATCGGCAGATATTGATAATTTATGGATCTTCTCAATTCAACAGGCATGCTAGCCGGCTATACCATGGGCATGAAACCCGATGGCCGGGAAATGCTGGTGGTCGCCATCAAAGGCACTTTTACGATTCCGAAACCAGGAGAAGAGCCACAGCTTGCAGAACAGCAAATCCCTTTGATTATGGCCGATACCTTTACCGGTGAACCCGGATTTTCCGCGCCGCTTTATGAAGTTGATTATGCGCCCATAAGGCATCGCTGTGATGTATTGTTAAACGGTAGCGCATACGCGCCGCAAGGACGTCCGGCCAGAATGGTGCAAGTAGGGTTGAGACT
Source organism: Methylococcales bacterium (assembly GCA_028712795.1). Taxonomy (GTDB): domain Bacteria; phylum Pseudomonadota; class Gammaproteobacteria; order Methylococcales; family Methylomonadaceae; genus Methylobacter_C. Next base: position 19,596 of record JAQTPT010000033.1, on the reverse strand, counting down.
GGGTTCCTTTATCAAGACATTTAACGTGGTTGGTGAACGGTACTGGAATGCCGGTATTACCATCGCTCCAGGCCAACCGGCTGAGTTTACCATCATGCCGGTCAGTTACGACAATGCCTTCGGCGGCCTGGATAATTTCCATGAAGATAAAAACAAGCATAGCGCCTACATGCTGAATCCTGTAGGTAAAGGCTATCATCAGCGCTTGGCCAGTCAACTGGTTGATGGAACATTAATGCCTAATACAGAGGAAGTTAACCGGCCAATCCAAACACCGGACGGCGACTACAAGCCCATGGCTTTCGGTCCGGTAGGGCGTGGCTGGTCGCAGCGTCTACCGTATGGCGGCACCTACGATCAGGACTGGATAGACAACACCTTTCCCTTTTTACCGGCGGATTTTAACGAAGCCTACTATCAGGCCGCCCCTGAGGATCAACAAATACCTTACCCCAAAGGAGGCGAAGAAGTGGTGCTGGTCAATCTGTCGCCGGAAGGCCGCGTTGCGTTTAGCCTGCCAGCAATAGATGTCCCAGTCGTGTTTTTCCGCAAAAAAGGTGGACGACACGAAACCCGGGCGGTGATCGACACCGTTGTTATTGAACCGGATAAAGGTGTTTTTAGCCTGACTTGGCGTGCCAGCTTGCCGCTCAAGAAAAACATGTTTGAAATTCCCCAGGTTCTTGCCGGAAAAATGTCGCGCGGCTGGTGGCGGGCGCGGGAACTGGGTAAAACATATTATCCGTCATTGGCGCATCTGGCTGAGGCGAATAAGGCCGAAACAGAAGAGGAAGATTAATGAATAGTTTCTGGCTTACTGCTCATTGTAGACTGTGATGATTACTGAAACAGAAATTAAGATGAAGGGCATACAAGTCCTTTCGCAATATCTTTGTGATGTTGAAGCGGAAAGGTTTATTACCCTGATTCAGAGAGAGCCTTTCGACTATACCAAATGGCATCAGCAACAGGATGAGTCATTGAGTATCGAGGAACTCAGTCGAAGTGCCATGGCGTCGAGGAATAAAAGTGCAGAATAGTCGTAGGGCGGAACCGTTTACGGGTTCTGCCAAATAAACTTAGATAACCTCATGAGCAGCTTCCCATTAGCAATCACCGGAACCGGCATGGTCACAGGCGTAGGCTTAAACGCCCCGGCTTCCTGTGCCGCCATTCGCTGTGCGCTCGACAATTTTCAGGAAACCCGTTTTATGGACAAGGGCGGTGAATGGATTATGGGATGTGAAGTGCCGCTGGAACAACCCTGGCGGGGCAAAACCAAACTGATCAAAATGGCTGCCGCAGCAATTAACGAATGCCTGGCCAACAATACGCAAATCGTTCCGAATGCGACGCCTCTTTTTCTTTGCTTGTCGGAGCACGAACGCAAAGGCCGTGTCATCGATGACGACAACCAGTTTTTTCTCGATTTACAAACTGAGTTGGGTGTGGAGTTTCACGAGAAATCCCGCGTGATTGCCAGGGGGCATGTCGCTGTGGCGGTGGCGCTGAAACACGCGCGGGAAATATTACAGGAACGCAAGGTTAAACAGGTACTGATTGCCGCCACCGATAGCCTGCTGGTGGCGCCGACCTTAGCCCATTATGAAGAAAATGAGCGGTTGTTGACCAGCCAGAATTCCAATGGTTTTATACCCGGCGAGGCGGGGGCGGCGTTGATGGTTCAGGCGGTTCATGCCAAGCCAGAACCTCAGTTGATTTGTCACGGCTTGGGCTTTGGGGTGGAAAAGGCGCACGTGGATTCAGAAGAACCGTTAAGGGCGGATGGTTTGTCGGCTGCAATTAAGGAGTCGTTGGGTGATGCTGGGTGTGATCAAAGTATTCTTGATTTTAAAATCACCGACATATCGGGTGAGCAATATCATTTTAAAGAATCTAGTTTGGCTTTTAGCCGAGTAGAAAGAACAAAGCGTGAAGAATTTGATATCTGGCATCCGGCCGATTGTATCGGTGAAGTAGGCGCTCCCATTGGTGCGGTAATACTTGCCGTCTTAAAAGCGGCTTGCGAAAAAAACTACAGTAAAGGCCAGCATATTCTGGCTCATCTGGGAAATGACGATGGCAAGCGGTCTTCCATGATAATCGCGTGCCAAAAAGTGGGTGAGCAATAATGGCAAATGAGGTCTATGCAAATGGAATGGAGCTGGCTTGTAAGGCGGGGTCTGGCAAAACCATATGTGCGATGCCGGATGTCTGTTTTACGCCGCCGGAAAATCCGGCTACCCCGCCCGGTGTACCAGTGCCTTATCCGAATACCGGAATGGCGTCAGACACTACAGAAGGGAGTAAAACTGTCAAAATATCTGGCGAAGAAGTCATGTTGAAAAACCAGTCTTACTTTAAAAAATCAACAGGTGATGAAGCAGGGGCGGCAGCCAAAAAAGGGGTCATATCAAGCAAAAATACTGGAAAAGTGTATTTTATAAAATGGTCTATGGATGTTAAGTTTGAGGGAGAAAATGTCGATCGGCACATGGATATGACAACGAATAATCATGGAAGCCCTCCGAATGAGGCGGTGCCTTGGGTTTATACAGATGCGATGACTACTTTAGATAATTTTTCAGAGTGCGCAGATGATAAGAAAAAAATTGAAGATAATTGTAAAAAAGGTAAAAAAAAAGGTGCTGCTGAGCAATGCCCTGGTATGTTATCCCTGCCAGTTACTGAACAAAGAGGGCTATATAGTCGTGGTGGTGAGGTAAGTAGAACAGCACAAGCGGGTACTCAAGCGGAAGCGGATGCTGATGGCAGTAAATGTGTTGAAGCAATGAAATGCTTTTTACGACCTTATGGTCAAGAAATAGAAAATGGAGGCTGTTGCCCTGGTCAATCTCCACATCATATTCCTCCACAAAATATGGTAAATCACTTGCCTGGATATAGTCATGGAGGGGCCTTATGTGCTTGTCTTGAAGGCGCAAGTCAACATGTAGGATCACATGGCGAGAATCATGCTGCGCTTGATTATCTTGCAGGTTTAAAGGGTTGGGGGCAATGTACCGTTAAGGAATATAACGAAATATGTGCAGTTGCTGTTGCGGAACAATGTAACTGTAAAAAAGAATGTATTGAACAACAGTTGAACGAATCGCCATCATTAAAAAATAATCTAAATAAAAAAATTAAACATTGGCAATCAAATAGCAATCAACTTAGTGATGCGCTAAAAGGTAAGTTAAAGGTTGCCTTTGATGCAATAAAGAAATTTTCTTCAGGTAGATAATAAAAAAGTTATGAGGTTGTATGAAACACGATAATTCAACGTTCTTAAGTGGTTGCGCACCATTTTACGATTTTATTTTTTTTGCTAAAGAATTAGATGAATTAGTTAAAACTGGACAACCAAATTCTAGTTTTTTTTGTTTTGATGAACAACATGAAGGTGAACATTTTTGTCAATACAATGAGGTGGTAAGTTGGCCTGCCATTTCAATGGCAACGATAAAGCCAGAAAGTTCATGTCGGCATGTTGTCGCTATTGGACCAAATGGTGATTATTGGGAAGCTGAACCAGAATCAATGCAAGAACATGTCGGGAAAATTACTAATTTTAATGGAAATCTTCGAAAGCTTTCTGTCATAGAAGAGACAATTTTTGCATGCGGTATGGGGCGTGTTCTTCTTAAAAGAGAGGCACTTAACGTATGGAAAACTATTGGACCTAGTTCTATAAATGAAAATACTAAAATTATTGGTTTTGAAGATATTGACGGATTTAATAAAGAAGAATTATACGCTGTGGGTTGGGGAGGGGAAATATGGTTGTACGATAAAAATACTTGGGTTCAAATTGTAAGCCCGACATCTATCAATTTAACAGCAGTATGTTGCGCTCCCGACGGTATTGTCTATGTTGTAGGGCATAGTGGAATTATGTTGCGTGGTCGACGCGACAAATGGAGTGTTACCGACACAAATAGAAAAGAGAACTTAAGGGATGTCTACTTTTATAACGGAACGGTTTATGTCACGACTGATTTCAGAATTCTCAAGCTTGTTGATGATGAGTTAGTTAATGATACTGATTTTGCAGATTCCAAGGATCACCCTAAGACATGTTTGCATCTGCTTAGTGCATCAGACGGCCTAATCTCTTTGGGGACTAAAGATGTCTTTAGGCGAAGTCAAAACCCTTGGGAAAGACTAGTATGATTATGCCTACGTCATATCCTCCGCTACGAGGCGAGAACCCGTAACCCGTAACCCGTAAGGCGGTTTCGCGCTACGACCGTACTGCGGGTAAATTGTAGGGTGGATTCGCCGTTAGGCAATCCACCGAAACAGCGTGGTGATCTATGAGCATGTCGGTTTGCTGCGCGAAACCGCTCTACAGCAGGATTTCTAATTTACTTCTGGTGATGGATGTTACAATCTTTACATGAAATATTTGTTAACGGATCATGCGAAAAAACGAATCGCTAAGCGGCAAATTCGCAATGAATGGATTGAGGAAACTTTGGTCTATCCGGCAAGAATAGAATCTGACCGGGATGATCCAAGCTTGGTTCATGCCTTGCGACCTATTGTTGAGCGTGGATTCCGGGTGTTGCGAGTCATTTATAATGAAACGAATGATCCCGTTACGATTGTCACTGCCTATTTTGATGATGAGGTAAAAGACTTATGAAAATTGAATTTGACCCCCAAGCAGATGCGGCTTACCTCGAATTGATTGAGGGTGTAGTCGAGCGAACTGAACAAATTGAACCAGGAATAATTGCCGATTTTGATAAACAGGGACGTCTTTTAGGCTTTGAAATTCTGTATGTTAGCAAACGAGAATCTCTCGAGCCTTCAAAAAAAGTCGCATAACCCGTAACCCGTAAGGCGGAACCAGGGATGGGTTCCGCCGTATATTACCGGAGCGGTGAACTTGATATTTCATCCGAGCGTGCCCAAGGATGAGACTCGGTTGACCTCTGGATACTTTGATTGGCGGATCACCCTATCGGGCATCCGCCCTACGAATTGGAGCTTTATGCCGGATTATCGTCGTTATCGGGTACCGGGTGGCACGTATTTTTTACAGCCAACTTGCTTGAGCGTTGGCTGGATACCTTGGTTCGCCATATCGATATTCTACGTGAGGCCGTGCGTAAGACGCGACGGGAACGGCCTTTTCATATTGACGCCTGGTTGATGTTACCGGATCATATTCACTGCATTTGGACGCTACCGCCAGGTGACGACGATTCTTCCAACCGCCGGACAATCAAGATTCGCTTCGTGCAATCTCTTCCACAAACCGTGGCGATCCAAAGTTCGAATTGCAAAAGTTGAACGCGGGATATGGCAACGTCGTTTCTAGGAGGACTTTATCCGTGATGAGGCGGACTTTGAATATCTATGATATAGTTTCACCTGCTGGTATTCCACCAGCACTCCTTAACAACAATTGTATTGGAGGCCCAATGGCGTACGACCAATTCACATTTATGCGGCTGGTGAGAGAAGCCAATCCTGGTTTCAACCAACAAAAATCTTCACTGGCCCCGTTAATTGCAGCCGTTAATAATATACGTGGAGATAAAGCTGCCTTAATGAAAGCGGAGATTGCTAAAATGCCGCTGAATAAGAAAATGAAATATCAGAAGGCGCTAGCCTATCTAGAGCTGGAATTAGCTAAAAAGCCGCTTGGCGTCCCTCAACCCCCTAAGCCCCCCGGAATAGAAAGGTTGGAAAAGAAAATAGGTTGGAAAGAAGGTAAGCTGTTGACGAACAAGTACATGGTGCATTGTACTGGAGCCCCGCCCGATATAGTGATGACCAGAGGTATAGATCCGCAAAAATCCCGTGAATGGTGTATCGCAGATGATCTTACTGATGCCCCTATTTTTAGATGGAACCGGTTTATTTTTATGTTTGAATTTGACGAAAAAAAGTTTCCTCCCAAGGGCGCCGATATATTTGGATTTAATGAAAATGGTCATATTTATGTTGTTAATGTGCCTGCCCAAACAGAATTTATGAATCAAACCGGGACCATTTTACCGGGCAGGGAAACCGGGTTTCCATTTCTCATCGCAAGCAGTTCTGTTATGGGTATTTTTCAATATAATGAAATAAAGTCTGATTACACCCTTAAACAGATACAAACAAGTGCGCCGTTCAATGTTATCCACACAGCAACTGGTAAAATCTCAAAAACCGATGAGGAAAAGACACAACCGGGAACCTATGTGAAACGATGGCTTCAGATACCTTGAGACTTAGTGCCGTACGTCGGATAACCCGTACCGCGTACGTCGGATAGTTTGTGGGGCGGGACCAGGGAGTGTTTCCGCCGGATGTTGCCGGAGTGATGAACATGTCATTCCATCCGTGCAGGTTCGAAGATTTGATTGGGTTTATAACTGTTACTTTGATTGGCGGATCACCCTATCGGGCATACGCCCTACGCGGGAACTTTATGCCGGATTATCGTTATCGGGTACCGGGAGGTACGTACTTTTTTACAGTCAACTTGGTTGAGCGTCGGCTGGATACCTTGGTTCGCCATATTGATATGCTACGCGAGACCGTGTGTAAAAAGCGACGGGAGCGGCCGTTTCATATTGATGCCGGGGTGGAATTCCCGAAAAATATGCATTCGACTAAATGGATGCTGTAGGTAGCAAGCCAACAGAAAGCGCTTTAGGCGACGCATCGAGTAGTTGCCAATCGTTTGGATGCTGCCGCCAAAATCAAAAGGGTCAGTGTCACTAGCTTACTGGATAATATTCTTAAATTTAAGAGGTGTTTATGTGTGGAAGCCAATCACCTGCTAGAAGCAATAATCCTGCATTAGTAAGTCCGCACGGGAGTCCGCCTTACGCAGGGTTTAGATCTGCGCAGCCGCAGGGAGTTACGGTGTCGGCAACCAGTCCGACTTTGTCCGGTTGGCCGCGGCAAATTGTTTGGAGAGAATTTCGCGATCTTGGGAGTCGGCCGAGCGGTATATCCGAAGATGCGCAAGTTGCTGTTGAATTGCGGCCGAGCCGGATATCAGTTGAGCGTGAAAACGGGCAATTTAAATTAGGCAATGTGACTTTCAGCATGGGTGTAAACAGGCAAGATTCATGGGTAGTTGCCGATCAAAAAAGCACCGCGCTCCTGGCACATGAGCAAGGCCATTACGATATTGTAGGGCTTTGTTATCGTGATTTGATTGCCGAGCTACAGAGGTTGAGAGCAAGCTCTCAAAATCAACTTGCGCGCGAGGTGCGCCGTATCATGGGGCAATACGACCAGCTTGCTGATACTCTGTCTGATGAGTATGATTCCAGTCAGGAAACTGACCATGGCCGTAATTCCAGCCGCCAGCAGGCGTGGGAAAAACAGATTCAAAATTGCATGCAAAGCGGGAGAAGAATTGCAGCACCTCCCTAGATTTGTTTACCGGGTATAGCTCGATTCAAGTGATCTCCCGAGGCCTCTAGTTTTACTTGGGTTCGATTGTTTTCCTCAATAACCCCCCTTAAACAAAGTGGAGTAAACGATGCCTGGACAAATAGAGTTTTCTTTTAAGATTGCTAACTTACAGTCTAGGATAGCTGCTAGAAGGACGCCCATTACGCCTATGCGGATCCGCATGTTGGAGGATTGCGGAGTCAGGAGTAATAGCGGGGTATCTGACAACGACAAAAGCGCGGTTGACTGGTCGATTATCCAGATCGATATCGACAAATTTGCTGCCGAAATGTCGCGTATTGCTCCAAATATTCAATTACAACTGGGCTATGGCACATCGCCGGTTATCCACATAATTTTCCAGCAAATGGAGGATTTTCATCCCGGCCCTCTGTTCCAGAAACTTGAAATATTTCAGGGTCTGTCATAGATAAGAGACCGATTATGTAATTCTGCTACCTATTCTCAAACAAAACGGCGAATCCAGGTTACAGCCTTGTGCGGAAGTGTGTTTGAGTGAAAAGACGATGAAAAAGATTCTTAATCAGGGCATCAGCCGTTTATCAGTCATCGCAGTAGAACATTGTTCGTCATGCCGGGTTTCGTCCGTGGCAGAACCATTAAGAGCCTTAGCCGGACCTTGGAATTTGTGAAATTACATTTTCTGGAGCATTATCAGGGGCACGATTAGTCAGCATGTTGGCAATTATGACCTGATGGGTGCAAAATAAGCGCTTACTCAATTTATTGTTAGAATCGGTGTTGATACGATGAAACAAGCCCAGTCGGTAATCCCCCATATTATTGATCAACATGCTGAAGAAGCGGCATTTCTTTGGCTGTTAAGGCATAACGCGGTCTATGCGCCACACTATAACTTAAAAGATCTGACTAAATTGGATGGGCGTGTCGAAGCACACATTGATGGTTTGAGAATTGCCGGAGATTATGGGTGGGAGGCTTGTCGTCATAATCTGGAATTTAAAGAGCGTGGAGAAGTCTTTACCGCTGCTATTCTTGCTTTGGAAGGAAATCATATTGATCGAATTAACAAGGTTTATCAGGTCGCTGAGGAAGCGCCGGAGGCATTAGACGGTCTTATTTCTGCGTTCGGCTGGGTAGAGCCTCATTTTTTACAGGGAAAGGTTAACGGATTGCTGGTTTCAAAAAATCCCTTGTGGCGGCAAGTTGGTATTGCGGCGTGCGCTATTCATCGAGTTGATCCGGGGAAATTTCTTGATCAGGCTATTCAGGATGATGACAATCAACTGAGAGCTCGTGCGCTGAGGGCGGCTGGTGAACTGGGGCGGGTTGATCTAAAACCGGTCTTGTTGGAACAAATTAACAATCAAAATCCTGTTGCCGGTTTTTGGGCGGCATGGTCAGTTGTGCTGTTGGGTGGTCGTGGCAAGGCTTTATTTTCATTGCAAACCAAAATTATAGAGGGTTCGGATTTCTCTCTAAAAGCGATGCAACCGGTTTTAAGAGTTCTTAATCTGCAAGAGGTTAAAGAATTGTTAAAAGTGTTGGCGCAGAATGGTGATCGAACCCGGGAAGCCGTTATAGGCGCGGGCATATCGGGTGACCCGGGCTACATGCCGTGGTTAATCAAGCAAATGGAAGTGCCGGAATTAGCAAAGATTGCGGGAGAATCTTTTAGTTTTATCAGCGGAGTCGATATTGCCTATGACGATTTGGAAGGTGAGTTGCCGGAAAGCTTTGTGACTGGCCCAACGGAAAACCCGGAAGATGATGAGGTAGCCATGGACGCGGACGAAGATTTGCCTTGTCCGGACCCTCTGCTGATAGATCGTTGGTGGAAACAACATCAGGAAAGCTTTAAGCCTGGTGTTCGATATCTGTTAGGAAAACCGGTGAATGAACTTCAATGTCAGCACATATTAAAAACAGGTAAGCAACGTCAACGCCAGGCTGCTGCCTTGGAACTATCGTTGATGCGGCCTGCAACACCACTATTTGAAACGCGGGCGATGGGTAAAAGACAGCAGAAGCTGCTTTTATGAATCCAGGTTTGGTCTTGGACTAAATAAAGGGATTTCATGCAGGACGATAAAACCGTAATCATGCCACAAGGAGTCCTCCAGGGGGAGCCTGATTCGGACCGTACTGTGCTATTGCAGACTGGGTTGCGCGTCAGTTTGGTCGATGTGCATGCTGGGACAACAAATGAGTTCTCCTTTACGCAGGGCTTTACTGCTGGACGTTCTCGGGATAATGACATTGTTATCCAGAATGGAGATGTCAGCCGCCATCATCTTGAGGTTAAACAGGAAAAGGGGGATTGGTGGATTTATGACTTGAACAGCGTCAATGGCATTTTTATTCAAGACAGATTGATTGAGCATAAGTCTAAACTATTTTTACCGGTGTCGGTTTCATTGGGAAAATCTGGCATTTTTCTAAATATTCAGGTAGCAGGTCAAAGGGCAGAAATACCCGAACAGTTTGCAAAAGATATTTCTGTTCCCGCCTCTCCAATGAATACGGAGAATAAAGGTGCTCACAGAGATATATCAAAAGAGGCCATAAAAGCCCGTTTATTGGCAGAGGAAGAGGCAGAGGATTCTGGTGACTACACACGCATGGTGCGTAAACTTATCCACGAAGACCGCACTATCCGAGTCAAAAAATACAATAAAGTTATTTGGGTCTTGGGCATTTTGTTTCTGCTGTCTGTGGCGTTGGTAACTTATCAACAGATTGCGCTGTCTAATGCGCGTACTTTGGCGATTGATATGTTCTATGACATCAAGACCCTGGAGGTCAGTATGTCCAAGTCAGAATTAATGATAGATCAGAGCGCGGAGATATTGGAACAAACCTTGAAGGCAGCCGTGAATCAAAAGCTGGCTATACAAGAACGGATTAAAGCCGAGAAGGAAAAAATTGCTGCAGAAAGAGAACGAGTGGAGCAGGAAAAGAAAAAGCTGCAAAGCATGAAAGCCAGGTATCAGCAATATGTTAATGAAGCTACCTCTTTTCGGATCAGGTTTTCTAGTGATGCAAGTTATGAAGAAGAATTGATAACCAGGGTGGCCAGGGAGTTTGGTGAGAGTGAGTTGGAATTGCCTGATGGTTTTGTGGATGAAGTCAGGCGCTATATCAAGTCTTGGCAGTCATCGTCAAGAATGCAGCAGGCAATGGATCGTTTAGAAAAAAACAACTACGCACCTGAAGTTATTTCTGATTTGGATAAAGAGGGCCTGCCACTGTATTTCCTTTATTTACCCCTTCAGGAAAGTAATTACGATACCCATGCGATTGGTCCCGAAACTCCGTACGGAGTAGCAAAAGGCGCATGGCAGTTTCTGGCAACAACTGGTCAGGAATATGGACTTTCAGCTGGACCGTTGGCAGACGTCAGAGAATATGATGAGCAGGATGCGCGTTTTGACTTTAAGCAAGCCACCCGTGCCGCGACAAAGTACTTGAAATATATTTACAGCACAGAGGCGCAGGCTTCAGGTTTACTGGTCATGGCGAGCTACAACTACGGACATAACCGGGTGCGAAGCATGATCAAAAAAATGCCCGACAATCCCCGCGACAAGAATTTCTGGAAATTCATCCAGCAATATGAAATACCAAAAGAGACCTATGATTATGTTTTTTTAATATTTTCTGCGGCAGTGATAGGCGAAGACCCGAAGCATTTTGGCTTTAACTTCAATTCACCACTTTCACAGTCCGTTATGGAGCAAAGCAGGGGCTGATCGACACTGGAATAACGCTCATCAGATTAGGTTCGTGGCTGTTAATTTCTTTGGGTTAACGAATTAGCTCTGTCGGTTAGTCAAATGTATAAAAAACTAGCTTGGTTGTATAATTATCTTTATATTTAATATTCTTTTGGGGGGTTTTTATGAAAACACAATACCTTTTATTCTGTCTGTTGGGCATAATGGCGCTAACTAAAATCGCTTATGCTGATGAAACTTATTTTGGCAAAACAAAGCCATCTACCAATCAAGTGATTGAAGCGCTTAGTCCTGCTGCAAAAAGGGCAGACGATGCCGGCTTTGAAGATGGTACAAATCAAAACGGCAAATCACGTTCCATTGACATGAGTAGTCTTGAAGGAGCTCCCAGGACCGACAAAAAAAAGATTAAAAAAATAATTCATAAGGCGCTACAAACAGCTAACACCGAGGCGGCTATGTCTATGGAAATTTTCTTTGGCTATAACTCAGCAGAACTGACTGACATAGCAAAGGACTATCTCAAGCCCGTGGGTGAAGCTATGGCTTCTGAAAAATTACAAGGTCTGGACTTTGTTGTGGAAGGTCATACCGATGCCGTTGGCGGTTATGCTTACAACAAAAATCTGTCTGAAGAACGCGCTAAGTCAGTAAAACGTTTTTTGGTTGATGTATTTCATATTGAACCCTATCGCATCCAGATTATTGGCAAAGGCAAAAGCGAATTGCTTGACCCTAAAAATCCACAAAGCGAAGTTAATCGGCGGGTGCGCATTGTTGCCACAAAATAGGCGTATTAGATTGACAAAAATGATCGCCCGGTAAGCTGGCTGGGCGATGGGTTTTGTCATAATTATTTTTACACATCATACTTAAGGCGGCTTGATTGTTTCATGATCGAAAAATCGAATGTCACTAATGATTACGATGCCACCATTGTCAATCCGGTAGATTCTAATAGTGAGTTAACACTAAATCCGAAGTCGCCCGCTGAATCTTCACAAATGCGACCCATTGATGAAGATACAACTCATATAACAAGCAGCACCCCTAATCATGATCCACTCTCGTATATTAAATTAGAGATAGGTAGCGTTGTTAAAGATACGTTTGAACTGGTTGCCTTATTGGGCGAAGGCGGTATGGGAACGGTTTTTAAAGCGCTTAATAAAGTTTGGGAAGAAGTAGAAGCACGCGACCCTTATGTTGCCATCAAGGTGCTGAAACCTGAGTTGTCAGCGAACAAACAGTTGGTCAGGTCTTTATACAGCGACTTTGACAGAACCAAAATGCTTGCAAACTGCCCGAACATTATTAAAGTTCACGGCTTTGACAGAGATGGTCCGTATGTCTACATGACTATGGAATACCTTAGCGGGAAAACGCTCGGTGAGTATCTTAAGGGTACACCGGTAAGTTTGGCTCAAGCATGGTTCATTATTACAGGTATAGGCAACGCACTTGCTTACGCTCATGAGAACAACATCGTGCATCGTGACATCAAGCCCGGGAATGTCATCATCACTGATAACGGTATTGTTAAAGTGTTGGATTTTGGCATTGCTTCCAAAGTTAACGAAAACAAAGGGGATGAAACTAAATTTGGTGGACATGAGCTAGGCGCATTAACTGTAGCTTATGCCTCTCCCGAAATGCAAAAAGATTATCCGCCCGATCCCCGTGATGATATTTATGCCTTTGGTTGTGTGATCTACGAAATACTAACGGGCAAACAATTTTACAAACAAAAAACCCATAAGGCGGCACACATACAGGATTTAAACAGTCGACAAATGGAAGCTCTAAACAAAGCCTTGGCTTTTGAAAGAGATCAGCGTACAGCTAGTGTTCGTGAGTTGCTGGACAAATTAAGGCCTGTAAAAATCCCATGGGTAAAATACCTGGGTATTGGGGGTGGAGTGCTTGTTGTCATAGGGCTGGCGTTATGGAAAGTGCCAATCGATATTAAACAACTATCCGACTCTCGATTAGAACAACCTCCTGTTATTACACAGCTACCATCACAGACAACAACTCCTGCTCCAGTTTCTGCCCCGACCCAAGCCACAACCCTTGTTCCCAGACCTATTCCGGCTCAAAAATCGGGTCCAGTAATCGCGCCTGCGCTACCGGCTCAAGTACCAACACCGATTAGCAGTAAGCTTGGGCATAGTTCCACAAGCAGTGACGGCATCGTACAACTACAAACATCGAAACCTGAGTACAAAAATGGCGAGCCTTTTCAATTAAATTTTAGGTTGGCACAGCCTATGTATGTCCGAGTCATTGATCGTGATGCCAAGGGCGTTGTAACAACGTTACGGCCTAATCCCCGCCAGCCGGATAAATTACTGCCTGCCAACAAAGAACATTTATTTCCCCCCAAAGGATTTAATGTTCCTGTGAAAGGACCTTCTGGCAACTGCACTGTAACGATCGTAGCTAGCGCACAACCTTTTTCAAAAAATATTGAATTGCTTAACGACGATGGCAGTGTTTCTCAACCAGTGCAAAACAGTTCGTATTCGTGGGTACAAATCCACTATACATTGCATCAGTAACCAGAGTTATTAACCCAAATCAATGAGCCAATGAGTTGCAGGAAACCTGGCGAATACGGAATGGCGGGTGACCCATTGTATTTCACATAGAGCCACAATTTGAAAATCTTTTAACCGGCTTCCAAGAGTTCGTAAGGTTAATTTGATTGGAACGCTGGTGATTATTCGGTATAAACTGTCGTCCGAAGTATTTAAAATCTCAGCCGATATGTTTAAAACATGCCTTTATTTATATGCAACAACCTTGTGAAACCTGACAGATAATGTCTAATTGCACTATCAATGTATGGATGGCGTTCCTGATCAGCATGATCTGCGCGGCCTGCGCTGAACCGGCGATTCGTGTAGATAAAGAAGCGGCTGGCTACGGTTTTGGACGGTTGACAGTTTGGGGAACGATTTTCCCTCATCGCATTTACCTCAACAATGCAACGACGCGTTCAGGAAACTTGCATGTATACATTGAGGGCGACGGCCTGCCCTGGGTGCTTCCCGACACGGTATCACCCGATCCGACTCCACGCAATCCCCTAGTGCTCCGGTTGATGGCGCAAGACACCGAGCCTTCTATTTATCTCGCTCGCCCCTGCTATTTCGGATTTGCACAAATTCAGCCCTGTAATCACTGGTGGTGGACAGAAGGTCGTTTCGCTCCCGAAGTTGTAGATAGCATGGCTGCTGCACTCGAACGGCTTATGCCCAGATACAAAGATGCTTCTGTAGTATTAATCGGACATAGCGGGGGAGGCGCCTTGGCGATGCTGCTTGCCGGCCGGTTAATGAATATCACAGCAGTGGTGACTTTGGCTGGCAACCTCGATACCGAGGCATGGATTCAGCAACACCATTTCAGGGCTCTGTCGGGTTCATTGAATCCAGCACTGCTGGCAAAGCTCGACAAGCGTATTACTCAAATGCATTTTCAGGGCGGAAGAGATCAAAACATTCCACCGGCTCTTGTTTACCGGTTTGCAGTCCGTCAGCCCTATGCCCATTTTACGATTTACCCTGAATTTGATCATCACTGTTGTTGGGAGTATAAATGGCCGGAGATGCTGAAGATGCTTTCTGATTTAAGTTCCTCGGATAAATAATATCTCGGTCTCTACGGCAATAACTACGCGGTGTCTATAAAGTCAAATCGAACGAAGCAAATTTGAAAAAATTTTAGATGATGTTCCGATAACTATGCGGTACTCTACAGGTGGTTTGAAACAATTGGGGGAAGTGTAATAATGAAAACGATATCATTATCATTGCTGAGGATGTTAAGTCTGGTTTTACTGGTTGGCTGTTCGGCGGTTCCTGGGGCAGGGGAGCGAACGAATGATATTGCGAGAGTAGAGCAAAGGGGCGACGCCGACAAGATGTATATCGTTGACTGTTTACTGCCTGGACAAATTAGAAAACTTGGCAGCAACATGATCTTTCTTACGGCACGATTGGCTATTAAAACCTCTGCAGTCGACTGCGAAATTCGAGGTGGTGAATATATCGCCTATGACCGCGCCAATTATGCGACTTCCTTGGCTGTATGGTTACCCAAAGCACAGGCAGGCGACCCTGAAGCACAGACTTATACCGGTGAAATCTACGAAAAAGGACTGGGAGTTCAACCAGACTATAAATCAGCGGCAGATTGGTATCGCAAGGCATCGGCGCAGGGCTACAGCCGCGCGGAAATTAATTTGGGGAATCTTTACGAAAAAGGCTTGGGTGTAGAAAAGAATTTATCTACTGCGATGGAGTGGTATCGAAAAGCGTCCGGTTTGGAAAAAAAGGGCTTACCTTATACTTCACCGATCGCTACTTCTTCCGATAATAAGCTGGTTGCAGAGATTCAAGCGCTAAAACACGAACTGGATAATAGTCGTAGCCAGACCAAAGTATTGGCCGAACAGTTATCTAAGACGCAGAGGCAGCTTAAGGAAACTCAGGAAAAGCAGCAACTGTTTCAAAATGAGAGGGATAAAACCAAATCCAGATTGGAAGATGCTCAGGCAAAAGGCAATGCAACAGAAAGCATCAGGCTGGAAAAAATAATGGCTCAAAAAGATAATGAGCTGGCCGTTTTACAACAGCAAATTTCTGAATTAAATAGTCAGTCTCAGCTTAAGGTAAATAGCTTGGCGCTGAGTCTCGAAGAAACGGAAAAACGCGCCAAACAACTTTCCGATCAGCTCAAAAGCCAGCAAACTGCAACCAGTGATGTGCAATTAAAATTGGTAAATGCTGAAGCGAGGTTGGCTGGTACCGAGAAGAAATTGCTGGAAGCCCAAAAGAGCTATAGTAAAGTCGATGCTAACAGTTTTTCTCAAGCTGCCAATGTAAATAAGAGCCAAGACATGCAAATTAAATTGGCGCAATCACAAGCTCTTATCAGTCAATTGCAAGGCGAAAAACAAAAATTACAGCAAGAAATAAATAAGATAAACAGCGTTTCGGCAAGAACCATTCCTCGACCTTCCGAGGAGGTTAACTCCTCGAATGATGATATCTTTGCAACAAATATCGACTTTGGAAAATATTACGCACTCATTATCGGTAACCAGAAATACGAGAAAATTCCATCACTGGATACACCGGACGCCGATGCCCGCGATGTGGATAAAATATTGCGGGAAAAATATGATTTTAAAACCACGCTGCTGATCAATGCTAATCGTTATCAAATTCTCACTGCGTTGAACAAGCTGCGGGAGCAGTTGACAGAAGATGATAATTTGTTGATTTATTATGCCGGCCATGGCGTGCTGGATAAAGTTAACAAGCGTGGTCATTGGCTACCTGTAGATGCAGAACTTAACAGTGACGCGAACTGGATTTCTACTGTATCAATTACCGATATTCTGAATGCGATGTCGCCTAGGCATATTCTGGTGGTTTCTGATTCTTGCTATTCCGCAGCATTAACGCGTGCTGCAATACCTCATCTCGATGCGGGTATGAGTCAGGCGAAAAAAACAGAATGGGTGAAGACGCTATTAATGACGAAGTCCAGAACAGCTCTTACCTCTGGAGGATTGAAGCCGGTGTTGGACGGCGGAGGCGATGGGCATCACTCGGTTTTTGCCAATGCCTTTATCAAGGAGTTACAAAATAACAACCATTTTATGGAGGGGCAAGGATTATATCGCAATGTATCGGCGGATGTTGTGGTCGCAACACAACGGAATGGTAATGAACAGGTTCAGGTGCCTGAATATGCACCTATTGAGCATGCGGGGCACGAAGGAGGCGAGTTTTTCTTTAGGCCTAAATAAAGGTTATTTAACAATACCTTGCTTAATAATGAACTCAATATTGATTGCAATTTTAAAGGGGTGGGCAATTATGGATTAAGCATGTCGGACTTAAATATCTGGCTAAATTCCCTTTGAAGTTGTTATTATTAAAAAAATTTTTTTAAAGTTAAAACGAGGTATTGCCATGAGCCTATTACATAACCTACAAAGTTTAAGATATTCCGCTGTTTTAATCCCTTATTTTTTTGCTCTGTCGAGTGCAAATGCGGCGCAACTAGCGGCCACTCCTGGGCTTACATCCTTGCAATCTGTAACAGGCGCGGCGATTCAATCGGTCTGTACCGGCTTGGCTCCCACCAATAAAATAGCTTCAAACCCTCAAAGCGCACAGCAGGATCTATTCAACCAGTGTAATGCAATGATCCAAAGTGGCAATCAAATTCAAAATAATGGTCCAACCCGTAATAGTCTTGGGCTTAGCAGTGCAGGTCTTGGCTCTGCCTTGCAAAATGTCGCTACGGAAGAAATGGCGACACCCTCGAAAATATCGACCAACACTTTATCCGGTCAAGTTTCGGCTATCAATTCCCATTTGTTCGATTTACATTACTTTAATCTCGGTGGCGGCAGCGGTGATGAGAAGGGCTCTCTCCTTTCAAAGCGTTTGGGGACGTTCATGAATGGTGTAGGCGGTTTTGGCGATATAAAAGCTACTACTCAGGAAAATGCCGCAAATTTTAATAATGCAGGTGTGCTTTTGGGAGCAGACTATCGAATTACTGATCATTTTCTGGCGGGTATGGCAGGTGGATATACCCGCATAAGCTCCGATTTCCTCAGAAGCATTGATGTTGCTGGTGGCAACATCAATGCTGATGTCTATAATGTTTCGTTGTTTTCAACCTATGATATTAAAGATTTTTACGTGGACGGTTCATTTACTTATGGCTGGAGTAACTATGATGCTAAACGGAGCGTTGTTATTCTGTCAAATAACTCAAGCTCTACAGGAGGCGCCAACCGGACTGCCTCATCAAATCCAAATGGAGATCAATATTCTGCCGCTCTTGGATTGGGTTATAATTTTCATAAAGCAGCGCTTATTATGAGTCCAATCGCACGCGTAAATTACCTTCATGGACAAATAGACTCTTATACTGAGCAGGGTGCATATGGATTAAATTTAGCTGTTGATAAACAAAAATTCGAATCTCTTCAATCCAGTTTTGGTGGACAAATCTCCTATGCTTTTAGTCAATCATTCGGAGTGATTACCCCCCGGACATCATTTTCCTGGAATCACGAATTTATGAATGGCAGCCGCAACATAACAGCAAGATACAGCGCTGACCCCAATTTCATTTCATTTAATGCTGTTACTAACAGTCCTGACCGGGATTTTGCTATTTTTGGGGCTGGCGTGTCCAGCGTTTTACGGGGAGGAGTTCAGTTATTGTTTAATTATCAAACATTATTAGGCTATAACCGGGTAACCAGCCATGGATTCACCGCCGGTGCACGGCTAGAATTTTAGTGCCGTCAAAACTATTATTGGTCACCTGTTGACGCCGGATGAAAACTGACCACCGATACCGGTTGAAATTTGACCAGGGGGCGAAGCCGGGTTTTGAGGTATCCGGCTGTGGATAAGTGTAATCGAAACGGACAACCGAAGGGTGGCTTTGTTATCCGTTTCGATGCTTTATTTAAAAGTTATTCTCCTCTGGTATTTCCTCATCAGGCTTGTTTTGGCTATTGCCTCGCTTGGCTTGCTCTCATGCTTGTATACGCGCTTTGGCTTGTTGAGTGCTGTGCCGCAAGCGGTATGATTCATTGCCGGTTTCGATGATGTAGCAATGGTGCGTAAGCCTGTCCAGCAAGGCGGTTGTCATCTTGGCGTCGCCGAACACGCAGACCATTCGGCAAAAGTCAGGTTGGTGGTAATGATGACGCTGGTTCGTTCGTATAGCCTGGATAGCAAATGAAACAGCAAGGCGCCGCCCGCTTGAGAGAACGGTAAATAACCCAATTCATCCAGGATAACCAAGTCCACTTGCATCAACCGATACGCCAGCTTACCTTGATTGCCGGCAGCTTTTCCCCGTTCCAGCAGCGTGACCAGATCAATCGTCGAATAGAAGCGTACCCGCTTGCCATTGTCGGTAATGGCCTTAAGTAACCGTCAATTAAAGCACACATACTAAAGCCTTTAATATCAGAGCAAACTACCGCTTCCTAACAAAATACCGGAAGCATTCATGAGTCCCTATCAAAATCACGCTACTATGCAAGGCCATATTACCCACTGGCAAGCCAGTGACTTAACCCAGGCTGTGTATTGTAAAGAGCATGGCATTAAGCCGCATATTTTCAGCTACTACAAAAAGAAATTCAGTTCGGATTCTGCGGTAGCAAAACACTCCAGTCAACTGGTTCCGGTAAAGCTGCTTGCTGATGATGCATCACTCTCTGCAAACAGGCCTTCCGATCCGGGCGTGCTCAGATTAACCCATGCCAATGGTTTGTAAGTGATTATTCAGACCCCCTTAACTAAAGGAAGCCTCGGCACAGAAAACCCCGCCCGCCTTTGACGAATTGCCGCCGCCAAATAAATCCAGGGCGACTGTTGGCGAACACGGCATGTTTCAATAACGCTAA
>JAQTPT010000032.1 GCA_028712795.1 Methylococcales bacterium | reverse complement strand
ATAACTTATACGAAGAAAATTGCGCCAGTTGTCACGGCTCAGACCTTGGCGGATTTATTGCTCCCGGATTGAATTCCGAAACTTTAAAAGGACGAAGTCCTACAGCCTTGCGCAGCATCATCATGACTGGCAGTTTTGACACGTTAATGCCCCCGTTTTACGGTCGCTTGTCGGATGATGAAATTCGCGGCCTGGTTAAACACTTGCAAACCACTCCCAAGTTGGCCAACCCCGCCTGGACGATTGATGACATTAAAGCGTCAATAAAAGTCTATGTTAAAGACGAGAGCGCGTTGCCGGCCAAGCCGGCCTATGAAATCGACGACATGAATAATGTTATCGGTGTCGCTGCGCGGGGCAAATACGGGCGTGGTTCGGGTTCAAAAGCCGTGTTTATCAACAGTGTTACGCATAAGCAAATCGGTGAAATCGCAACTGGCACCGCCGCGCACATCATCGACTATGACCCCGTCAACCCGCGCTGGGCTTATGTAAAAAATGACACCGCCGAAATATTTAAAGTCGATCTGTACTCCATGCAAGTGGTGCGTAGCGTAAAAACGGGATTCAACGGCCCGGGCTTGGGCGTTTCCCGCGACGGCAAATACATCATGGCAGGCTCTTATGTGCCGCACAACGCCGTCATTCTTGATGCCAAGACACTGGAACCCTTAAAAACCCTTGAACTGGAAGGCATCGACCCGGACGGCAAAATGGTCTCCTCCGATTCCGGCATGATCATAGGAACGCCGTTTGCCGATATTTTTGCTATTGCCCTGGAAAATGCCGGTCAGGTCTGGGTAGTCGATTTAAAAGAAGGCTTCCCCGTCACCAAAATTGAAAATGTCGGCCGCCATTTGCATGACGCCTTTTTGACACATGGCGGCAGCAAGTTGATGGTCGCCTCTTATGACGACAGCATCGTCACGGCGATTGATTTAAAAGACCGCAAAATCATCAAAAAACTTGAGGCAGGTTGCGTACCCCACGTTGGCGGCGGCGCAGCTGTCGAAGTGGATGGCCGCACATTGGGATTCGGCACCAACTTTGGCGATTGCGACAAAATGGTCGTCAGTGTTTGGGATCTGGACAAAATGGAAGTGGTTAAACAAGTGCCCGTTTCCGGCGGTACTGAATCGCCAGCCGCCCATGCCAATGCGCCTTATGTCGCTGTGGATATCATTTCTAAAGACAGACGCGCGCGCACGGTTCAGCTGATCGACAAGAAAACCCTGGAAGTGGTTAAAACCCTGGATGTAGGCGGTCATGCTTACTTCCCTGAATACAGTGCCGATGGTAAATTCCTGTATATCAGCGCGGGCTACAGCGGTGATGAAGTCGTCGTTTATGATTCGACGTCATTACAAAAAGTGGCATCAATTGCCATGGAAAGCCCGGCGGGTATCTTCTCTCACGGCAGGGTTAAATACATGACACGCGGTCTTTCACCTGACGAGTTTGAGAACGCAATAAAAATGAAAGGGGTAAAATAATGAGACTCCTTACACTTTCAGGCGCATTAATGTTGAATCTGTTATTGGCTCAGAATATTAGTGCTGCGGTTATTTACGCAGGCCAGGAAAGGGCGGCTGCGGTGTGCTCGCAATGTCACGGCATTAAGACGCCTTCAGCCGATGCGCCGTTTCCGCCATTGGCAGGACGTGATTTCGCGTACCTTAAATCAGCACTCGAACAATACCGCGATAAAACCCGTAAATCCGATATTATGAATGCGATTGCAGGCTCATTGACCGACAATGATATTAGTAATGTCGCGGCGTATTATTCGGGCTTAAAACCGTAGGATGTGCCGACGAAAGGAGGCGCATCAACCGCAAACGATGCGCTTCGTATCTCAGCGCATCCTACGGCACTATTGTGCGTTAAGTTGAAAGCCGAAAAAACGTTTAACTATTTTTGTACATTTAAACTGACTATGAAAAAGTGGCTGCCATTACTCTGTATCACCACCAGCTGTTTGGCAGCAGAGCCTTCGCCGGAACGGCAAACCATACTCCTTAATCTGCTTAAAAATGATTGCGGCGCGTGTCATGGCTTAACCTTGCAAGGCGGAATGGGGCCAGCGTTATTGCCTGACAGCCTGGCCGGAAAAACGGACGAGTTTTTGGTCTCGACGATTCTTAACGGACGCAAAGGCACCGCCATGCCGCCGTGGCAGCCGTTTATAAATCATGATGAGGCGTTGTGGCTGGTTGGGGTTTTGCGAAACGGTAAGCATTAAAATTGATTTTATAATTCCCACGCTTTGCGTGGGAATGCCACCTGAGACGCTATGTGTCCCGTACTGCTGAGGCGGAACTGAATCCATTTCTACGCAAAGCGTGGTAGCGATGCAAATAGAATATTTAAATTACGTTATCCTGGAATACACATGTACATACCCACGCATTTCGAGCAGCCGAGCATCGAGGCCATGCACGAACTGATTCGGGCCCGACCGCTAGCCACGCTGGTTACGCTCGCTTCAAATGAAATTAACGCTAATCACATTCCGTTGCATCTTTCGGAACAGTCCTCCCAGTTTGGTACGTTACGAGGACACGTTGCTCGCTCAAATCCAGTCTGGCGCGATCTGGATTCGGATATTGAAGTGTTGGCGATATTTCATGGCCCCGATGCGTACATTAGTCCGTCTTGGTACATTACCAAACAGGAGGCGGGAAAGGTTGTTCCTACATGGAATTACACGGTTGTTCACGCTTACGGCCATTTGCGCATCATTGATGATACTGCCTGGGTTCGAAGCCAGCTTGAGGCCCTGACCGCGCATAATGAGGCGGCATTTGCTGAGCCGTGGAAAGTATCGGACGCTCCACACGACTTTACCGAAAAGCTAATTGAGGCAATTGTGGGGATTGAAATGGTAATTACTCGGCTATCAGGCAAGTGGAAGGTAAGTCAAAATCAACCGCCACAAAATCAGGCAAGTGTTGTACAAGGACTAAATGCCTGCGAGCATATAGGCTCGACGGCAATCGCCAGCCTTGTAAATGCCGGAGCAAAAATTGTCCCGTCTAATTATTTAGCCGAAGGGCAAGCTATAACTAAAGCAGACTCTGCTTATAAAAACTATCTGGACAGTAAAGAACCCGCTCATGATTTTAACGATGTGGTGAAAGAACCTGGCCTGGACGATTAAAATTTTAGCGAGTGCGGAATATGACTTGAAAAAATTTTTTATCGTTCCTAATCTCTTTAAAGCAATTGTTACCTTTTCCCAGTATAACTTTATGCAAAGCATTTTTTTTAAAGAAGCCCAACAAAATTTTGACCAAGTTTGCCAGAAAATCTGTCAAGACCATGAGCCTTGCATCGTCAACCGTGAAAACAATAACCACGTGGTTATTTTGTCATTAGTGGACTTCAACGCTTGGCAAGAAACGCATTATTTATTATCGAATCCCGCCAATGCTCAAAGACTGCTTCGTTCACTGAACAAGGCTCGGAACGGAAATCATTAATACATTATTTATGAAAAAAATAGTATCACTGCTGGCCTTTTTATTATCCTTCAACGTACTGGCAGGACTGCGCGCCACCGGCGATTTAGGTATCGTCATTGAACGCGAAGACGGGGCCGCGCTTATCATCAATACCACCGAACACAAACAGTTAGCCAAAATCGGCAAGCTGGGCGATTTGTCTCATGCATCGGTCGTTTTCTCACGCGATCAGCGTTATGCCTATATTTTTGGGCGCGATGGCGGCTTAAGCAAAATCGATCTATTGCAGGACAAACTGGATAAACGCATTATTCAGGCGGGTAACAGCATCGGCGGCGCGATTTCACAGGACGGCAAGTTAATCGCGGTCTCTAATTACACGCCCGGCGGCGTTAAAGTATTTTCCTCGGAAACGCTGGAGCTGGTGGCCGATATTCCGGCTGACTACGGTGACGGCAAACGTTCCAAAGTAGTTGGCCTCGTGGATGCGCCCGGACAGCGTTTTGTTTTCAGCCTGTTCGATGCCGGCGAAATCTGGATGCTGGATATGAAAAACCCGCAAAAACCTATTATTGAAAAATTCAAAAATATCGGCAAACTCCCTTACGATGCCTTGATTTCGCCCGACGGCCGCTATTATATTGCCGGTTTATTTGGTGAAAGCGGAATGGCATTGCTGGATTTATGGAACACCAAATCCGGCGTAAAGCGTATCCTCCCTGACTACGTAAAGACGGAAGAGAAGCTGCCCGTTTATAAAATGCCCCATTTGGAAGGCTGGGCGGTTGCGGGTGACTATGTGTTTGTTCCGGCCATCGGCAAGCACGAAGTTTTAGTCATCGACAAACAGAACTGGAAATTGGTCAAGGCTATACCGGTTCCCGGCCAACCGGTTTTTGTGATGGCCAGACCGGACGGACGGCAAGTGTGGGTCAATTTTGCAATGCCCGACAACAATCAACTGCAAGTTATCGATGTTAAGGACTTGTCGTTAATCAAAAGCTTGACGCCCGGCAAAGCGGTTCTGCACATGGAATTTACGCCACGTGGCGAACAGGTTTGGGTCGCGGTAAGGGATGATGATCAGCTGGTCGTTTATGATACTGAGACGTTGCAGGAAATCACCCGCCTGCCCGCCCAAAAACCCAACGGCATTTTCTTCAGCGCCCGGGCGCACAAAATAGGTTTATAAACGGATGCTAACGGCTTTACACAAACACTTGTTGAACGATTTTCAGCGCGACTTCCCGCTGTCATCACGTCCCTATCTGGACATTGCCAATGCGCTGGGTGTCAGTGAAGGAGAAGTATTATCTGCACTAACCGAGCTAAACGACAAGCACTTTATCAGCCGCATAGGCCCGATCATTCCGCCCAACCAACTTGGCGTCAGCACCCTGGTGGCGATGGCTATTCCTGAACAACAACTACAGACTGTTGCCGATATGATCAGCGCTTATCCTGAAGTCAATCACAATTACGAACGTGAACACTGTTTTAATCTCTGGTTTGTGGTTATTGCGACGGATTCCAGGCATTTACAAGCCGTTCTTGATGCCATAGAACAGGAAACCGGATACAAAGCCATGTCAATGCCTTTGCTGGATGATTTTTTTATTGATTTAGGCTTTAAACTGGATTTGCATCATGCTTGATGTCCGCGACCGCCAACTAATAGAAATTGTACAACTAGGGCTGCCTGTTAGCCCCAGGCCCTATGCTGAAATTGGTTCAACCCTTTCCATGTCTGAAGACGAAGTGATTGAGCGCCTGATCCGGCTTAAACAAAACGGCCTGATCAAGCGCATGGGTGTTATCGTAAAGCATCACCAACTTGGCTACCGCGCCAATGCCATGATTGTCTGGAATGTACCCGATAATCTTGTTAAACAGCTGGGCGGGCACATCAGCCAGTTTGCTTTTGTAACGCTGTGTTATCAACGCCCTCGCCAAGCTGAATGGCCTTATAACCTGTATTGCATGATTCATGGCAAAGACCGGGCTACTGTCTTGATGCAACTGGATCAGCTTAATGAATTCTGTGGCTTGGCGGGATTTGACCGGGAAATACTGTTCAGCCGCCGCTGTTTCAAACAACGCGGCGCTATTTATCAACGCGCAACCGGTACATTGTTAACGCATGGATGAAATAGACCGCCGCATCATCAATTCCCTGCAAGAAGGCTTTCCCATCTGCGACGCGCCGTATCAACAAGTTGCGATACAACTGGGATTAACCGAACAGGCGCTAATCGATCGACTGCAAGTCTTGTTGGCTGACGGCACCTTGACCCGCTTCGGCCCGCTTTATCATGCCGAACTGATGGGCGGCGCCTTAACACTGGCTGCGGTTAAAGCGCCGCCGGAACGCTTTGTTGAAGTCACCGGTATCATCAATGCCTTCCCCGAAGTCGCGCATAATTACGCGCGCAACCATGCGCTTAACATGTGGTTTGTCATCGCCACGGAAACGCCCGGACAAATCCGGCAAACCATCACCGCGATAGAGAAGCAAACCGGCCTGCCGGTTATAAACATGCCAAAAATAAACGAATATTTTGTCGGCTTAAAACTGGAAGCCTGATGGTCGCACTGGATGAGATTGATCTGGCAATTATGCGCGCGACTCAAGCCGGTCTGCCGCTAACTCCGCAACCTTACCAGAATATTGCCGGACAGTTAGGCTTAACGGCTGAAGTCGTCATGACGCGTATGGCCGCCATGCAGGAAAAAGGCGTTATCCGCCGCATCGGCGCAGTACCCAATCACTATAAACTGGGTTATCGTTTCAACGGCATGACCGTATGGAATGTCCCCGACGAAGTCATCGATGAACTGGGCCAAAAGGTCGGTCAACTGGAATTTGTCAGCCATTGTTACCACCGTCCGAGGCACTTGCCCGAATGGCCTTATAACCTGTTTGCCATGGTGCATGGCAAAAGCCAGACGGATGTTGACAAGCAAATACAGCAGATTGCCGATTTGCTTGGTGATTTCAATCTGGGTAGCGATGTGTTGTACAGCACTAAAATTCTGAAAAAAACCGGTTTCAGAAGCCGCGGCTATAACATTAACCCCCCGTCATATTCATATAGCGCAATATAACCGGCTGTTCGTGGATATTAAATTCATGTTTTTCCGGCTTGATCAACATGGCGTCAATAATAGTCTGCTTTAGAATTGCCATATTGCCGGGATTAGCCCTGAGTACTTGCTTTAAATCGACAGAATGCTCATTGCCCAAACACAACAACAAGCGGCCTTCAACAGTCAAGCGTACACGGTTACAGGTACTGCAAAAATTGGCGCTGTGTGGAGAAATAAAGCCAACGCGGGTTTGCGTGCCCGTAACCCTGAAATAATTGGAAGGCCCTCCGGTTTTTTCGATAGTTGACACTAAAGAAAAATGTTGTGCCAAATCGCTCTTTATCAAATCACTGGAATAATAAGCGTCTGAGCGATCATGTTGGTCAACGACGCCCAGCGGCATTTCTTCAATAAAACTGATATCGATGCCATTATCGACGGCAAACTGCACGAGGTTGCCCACTTCCAGATGATTTCGGTCTTTAAGAATGACGGCATTGATTTTTATCCGCTCAAAGCCTACTGACTTGGCGGCTTGAATGCCTCTGAGCACTTGCTGCAAATCACCCGTTCGGGTGATTGCCTTAAATTTATCAGCATCAAGCGTATCCAGGCTGACATTGATGCGTTTTACGCCCGCCTCTTTTAGCGCCACCGCCATCGTTTCCAACTGAGAGCCATTGGTGGTTATCACCAATTCATGCAAACCTTCAATTCGACCTATGTTTTCCAGCAGCCCCAGAGCGCCTTTTCTGACCAATGGCTCGCCACCAGTCACCCTGATTTTTTTTACGCCTAATTCAGCGAACGCTTTAGCTATGGCATATATTTCTTCGAGAGTTAATATTTGCGCACGCGGTAAAAATGTCATTTCTTCCGCCATGCAATACACACAGCGAAAATCACAGCGATCAGTGATAGAAATCCTTAAATAATCAACCGTTCTGCCGAAACGGTCAATTAATTGGGCAGGGTTGGATGGATGAATCATAAAACCATGGATAAGAGACTAAGCCGTTAATAGTAACATAATATTTCCTGGACACTTATTTCCCGATTAAGCTCATTAATTTTAGAACCCAGATTAAGCGACTGGCAGATTCTTAGAGCAGACGTACCTCACTCTCAACTTAATTTGAAGCAAGTCAGCGGCTCTTAAGATATTCAGTTCGTCTTATCGTCATTGATCAAAAATCAATTAACGCATCATATCAAATAGGGCATGAAAGAGACAAACATGGCATAATATACAGTTTTTAACCCAACACTGATATCTATTATCCTGTTCATGATACTGCCCAGTTGTTTATCCACCCCGCTTTTTTGCAATTCTGGCAAACCATGAAACTTGACGATAAAAAACTTCGCGAATTAGGCTTGGCGGTTATTCAAGTGGAAGCCCAGGCAATTAACGCATTAGCGGAACAGATTAATGATGATTTTGTTGCCGCATGCAGGTTGCTTTTTGCGTGTACTGGCCGCGTGATTGTCATCGGAATGGGTAAATCCGGGCATATTGCGAGCAAGATTGCCGCGACCCTGGCCAGTACCGGAACCCCTGCTTTTTTTGTGCATCCTGGCGAAGCCAGCCATGGGGATCTGGGCATGATCACCAAGCAGGATGTGGTGCTTGCCTTATCAAATTCTGGCGAAACCGAGGAAATTTTAAAGATCCTGCCGCTTATTAAGCGTCTGGGTGTGCCGTTAATCGCCATGACCGGCAATCCAGCGTCAACCTTGGGTCTTGTTGCATCTACGCATATTAATGTGGCCGTTGAACAAGAAGCTTGTCCTCTGGGACTTGCGCCGACCTCCAGTACAACTGCTGCATTGGTAATGGGTGATGCCTTGGCGGTGTCATTACTCGAAGCCAGAGGCTTTACGCGTGACGATTTCGCCTTGTCTCACCCTGGTGGAACTTTGGGCAGGAGATTACTATTAAGGGTTAGTGATATTATGCATGTCGGCAATGACATGCCGTCAATAGCTGAGTCTGCGCTTATCAGCCATGCTTTACTGGAAATGACTGAAAAAAAACTAGGCATGACCGCTATAGTCGATAATTGCAATCGGGTGATTGGTATTTTTACGGATGGCGATTTGCGACGTACACTGGCGAAAAATCTTGATATTCAGAATACGGTTATCAGCGAAGTGATGACCTCTCAGTGTACTGTTATTTCAGAGGATATTTTGGCCGCTGAAGCCATGCAGATTATGGAACAAAAAAAAATCAATGCCTTGATCGTGGTTGATAACCAAAAAATGGCAGTGGGCGCCTTGAATATGCATGATTTGATACGGGCAGGCATCGTGTGATGACAGAAGCAGAAAAAATGCAGATTATTACAGAAAAAGCCAAAAAACTCAAGCTGTTGATTCTGGATGTGGACGGCGTTTTAACTGATGGCAAGCTATTTTTTGATCATCAGGGTATTGAGTACAAATCTTTTCATGCCCGTGATGGTCATGGCATAAAGCTTTTACGTCAAACAGGGGTTGAAGTTGCTGTTATTTCTGGACGAAAATCTAACTCAGTAGCGCTACGTATGAAAAACCTGGGTATTGAGCATGTATATCAAGGGCATGAAAATAAACGGGCCGCTTTTAATGAGATTATTGAAAAAACAGGCATAACACCCGAGCAGGCCGCGCATGTTGGCGATGACTTGCTGGATTTGCCGATCATGATAAGAGTTGGCTTGTCCATTGCCGTTGCTGATGCCAATTTTGCTGTCAAGCAACGGGCCGACTGGTGTACAGCACTACCCGGCGGACACGGCGCGGTGCGGGAAGTATGCGATTTTATTATGCAGGCGCAAGGACATTTTGACGAAGTCGTTAATGCTTACTTAAAATGAGTCTAACAGAAAATAAACCCTATCTTTACTTAGCCGTTATCGCCTTTATGAGCTGGTGGCTGGTTAAGATGACAGGCGTAGAAGAGATTTTTCATGCGCCAACTCCTGCGCATAGCCCTGATTATTCAAGTAAAGGGTATACTAAATGGGAAATGAGTCAACTCGGCACGTTAAAAAACAAATTGCTTGCCGATGAATTGATTCATTACAGCGATGATGGCACCACGCACATGGTAAACCCGATTATGTATTCGCATAATGAGAAAACGCCTCCCTGGGTTATCAAGTCAGACACCGGCATTCTCTCTGGCGACGGCAAGGATCTGTTTTTAAATGGCAAAGTCATTATTGATAGGGCAAAAGCTCCTGGCGTCACAGCGCTAACCATTAATACCAGCAAGCTAAAAGTAAAGCCGGAAATCAGTTATGCAGAAACCAATGAGTGGGCAGAGTTGATCAGTCCGCCCAACAAGACGACAGGGACAGGAATGAAACTGACTTATGCCCCGCCAATTCATCTGGAGTTACTCGCTAATGTGAAGGGTAGATATGAAACCAAATAAAAAACCGGCAATCGTTTACTGGTGTGCATTGCTATTGGGACTTATGAGTTATAGTGTGTGTGCTTTGGAAAGTGATTCCGAACAACCTATGACCATTGATTCAAATACGGCCACTTATGATGATGCGACAGCCACCAGTATTTACACGGGGAATGTAATCTCGATTCAGGGCAGTATTCGGGTTAATTCAGATAAGTTGGTGGTTTATTTTGTAGACGGTGATGCTGAAAAACTGGTGTTTACGGGAAATAAGGCAAAATTCAAACAAACACCTAAAGAAGGCGGCGAAGATATAACAGGTGAAGCGTTTACAGGAGAATTTTATCCTAAAAAGAACCTGTTGGTTTTAATTAATGATGCTACCGTTTGGAAAGGTAATGGCACGTATTCCAGTAATTTAATCGAATATGATACCAAGACATCGCTGGTTAAAGCGGGAGAAAAATCATCTGATGCCAAACGCGTACATGTCATATTGCAACCGAAAACCAAAGAGAAACAACCCTTGCCAGTAAAACCAACTCCGAAGGACGCTAAACAATGATGTCGCACAAGGTGCAAACGACTAGATATTGCACGGCAATGCTTTTACCTTTAATCGGTTAAAAATGTCCATACTAGCAGCAACCCAGCTGATCAAAACATACAATAAACGTAATGTGGTTGACGGTGTATCCTTGTATGTTAATACCGAAGAAGTTGTTGGTTTATTAGGGCCTAATGGGGCTGGAAAAACGACCAGTTTTTACATGATGGTTGGCCTGATTAAGGCTGACAAAGGCAATATTACAATCAACTCACTGGATATTACCCATTATCCAATGCATTTAAGGGCAATGCACGGTGTCGGTTATTTACCACAGGAACCATCGGTTTTTCGCAAATTAAGTGTTTCGGATAATTTACGCGCAGTGTTGCAAATTCGTTCTGATTTGACATCAGGACAAGCAGAACTGGTCGTCGAGGAATTGCTTGAAGAGTTTCATATTGGGCATTTGCGTGACCAAATTGCTTTAAGCCTGTCGGGTGGAGAACGAAGGCGTCTTGAAATTGCCAGGGCGCTAGCAACCAATCCTCAATTTATTTTACTGGATGAACCGTTTGCGGGTGTTGACCCCATATCGGTCGACGATATTAAAAAAATCATAGCGCATTTGAAGGATCGCGGAATTGGCGTTTTAATTACCGAACATAATGTCAGAGAAACACTAGGAATTTGTGATCGTGCGTATATACTTAACGACGGCAAGGTGATAGCGGAAGGTGGGGCAAATGCCATCGTTGCGAATGAGGAAGTGCGTAAAGTTTATTTAGGTAAAAACTTTAGCCTTTAGTTAAAGCACTTACAAAAATGATATAAACGAATGAAGCAATCTTTACATCTACACTTAGGTCAACATTTAACCATGACCCCTCAATTGCAGCAGGCGATAAAGTTGCTTCAATTGTCGACATTAGAGTTACAGCAGGAAATCCAGCAAGCTCTTGAATCCAATATTATGCTGGAGATGAATGATGAGGAAACAAGTCCGAAGGAAGCTTCTATAATCTCCGAAAACAAGGCTGATAATTCGGATTTAATTACCAGCGAAGGATCACAAACTAATATTCCTGACGAATTACCCGTCGATTCTTCCTGGGAAGATATTTATGAGAGCGCTTTTGCGCCCGGCACTGATATGGCCGAGGGGGTTGAATTTGAATCTCAGCGGAGCAATGCATCAACTTTGCTGGATCACTTGTTATGGCAGCTGGAGCTGACCCAATTTTCAGAGCGGGATCATGCGATTGCCATGGCAATAATTGATTCGGTTAATGAAGACGGTTATCTGAGTAGCACTCCCGCGGAAATTTTTGAAGGTCTGCAAAGTCAATTTGACGATCTGGATTTTGATGAAGTTAACGCCGTCCTGCACAGAGTGCAGCAATTTGATCCGGCGGGTGTGGCAGCCATTGATTTAAGTGATTGCTTAAGATTACAGTTGTTGCAATTGCCCGAAACAACGCCTTATCGGGAGGCGGCTCTGATTGTCGTTACTCGATATATAAAGCTGCTGGCTTCTCATGAGCGGGCAAAGCTCATACGTAAACTTGACGTTACCGAACGGCAGCTGGATGAAATAGTTGCCCTGATCAGAACTCTGGATCCCAAGCCGGGAGCGCAGATACAAGAGTCTGATTCAGAGTACGTTATCCCTGATGTGTATGTCACTAAGCAAGACGATCATTGGCAAGTGAATCTAAATCCGGACATCGCCCCTAAATTGCGTATAAATCCATTTTATTCCTCACTGATTAAAAGAGCGGATAACAGTAAGGATAATGTCTGTATGAAAGACCATTTACAGGAGGCAAAATGGTTTATCAAAAATCTCCACAGCCGTAACGACACATTATTAAGTGTAGCGCGATGTATCGTGGAAAAGCAAACAGGATTTCTTGATTACGGCTCCATTGCCATGAAACCCATGGTATTGAGAGATATTGCCGAAGAACTGAAATTACACGAGTCGACAATTTCCAGGGTGACAACGCATAAATATATGCATACCCCAAATGGTATAATTGAATTCAAGTTTTTCTTTTCCAGTCATGTTTCAACGGAAGGGGGGGGCGAGTGCTCATCCACTGCCATCAGAGCTTTTATTAAAGAATTAATCGACAATGAAAACCAAGCAAGACCATTAAGTGATAGTAAAATTGCCGATTTTTTACAAGCAAAAGGCATCAACGTTGCCAGAAGAACCATTGCCAAGTATCGTGAAGCAATGCTTATTTCATCATCAAGTCAGCGAAAGCGTACTTTGTAGCACCAGCAGATAGAACCAACCAACCATATTTACCATTAAAGGAGTTTATTCCATGCAAGTTATAGTAACAGGCCACCATCTTGAAGTAACTGATGCTTTAAAAGCACATATAGATGCAAAATTTGAAAAATTAGCCCGTCATTTTGACAATGTTACCGATGTACATGTTATTTTAAGCGTAGAAAAATTAGTTCAAAAAGCAGAAGCGACACTACAACTAAGTGGCGCAAAATTATTTGCCGAAGACTCACAGGAGGATATGTACGCAGCGATTGATGCGATGGTGGTAAAATTGGAACGTCAAATTTCCAAACATAAAGAAAAAACCGGTAGCCACAGATAGAGTAGGTAAAAGGATACAGGTGCAGGGTAAAAAGTAAAAGTGTAAATCCTTTTACTTTTTACCCTGCACCTTTATTCCGCCATCTCATATGAAACTATTAATTGTCAGCGCCCTGTCTGGTTCAGGTAAAAGTATCGCTTTGGATACCTTGGAAGACTGCGGTTATTATTGTATCGATAATCTCCCGGTAACCTTGTTGGAAGATTTTATTAATCATGTCATGTTAACTGATAAAAAAACCTATGCAAAAACAGCCATAGGCATTGATGCTAGAAATCAGTTTAACAGTCTGGCAAATTTTTCCGAAAGCCTGAAATTAATCCGCGATAAAGGCATTGATTGTGAGATTATATTTATGCAGGCGGAGGAATCTACCTTATTAAAACGTTATAGCGAAACCCGCCGAAAGCATCCGCTGACCGATTATAATATACCCTTAAAAGAAGCGCTGAAAATTGAAAAGGAAATGCTCACGCCGATTGCAAAGCATGCAAATGTCATTATAGATACCAGCCGCACTCATTACCATCAGCTACGTGAACTGATCAGAGATCAAATAGGCGATCGAAATTTCAGGCAGATTTCATTGCAATTTCAGTCGTTTGGATTTAAGCATGGCGTTCCATTAGACGCCGATTTTGTTTTTGACGCGCGATGCCTGCCAAATCCTTACTGGATTCCAGAATTGCGTGCGCTAACAGGCAAAGATCAGCCAGTACGGGATTTTCTTGAAGAGCAACCTTTAGTCGCAGAGTTTTTTCAGGACATTACAGGGTTTCTTGAGCGATGGATACCCCGTTTTGAGGCCGAAGGCCGTAGTTATTTAACCGTTGCAATAGGCTGCACAGGCGGGCAACATCGTTCCGTTTATCTTGTTGACTCATTGATCAAGCACTTTAAGAGCCCACTCGTCAATGTCATTGTCCGTCACCGCGAATTACATTAATAGCAAAAGGCTAATGACACCCGTTTTACATTTGCTACCTGTGCGTAAAATATTTTCTTGAACTTGGTGAGCATTTCAATATTATTCATGGCCAAATGGACATTTGTAGGGTAGGCGCCCGGTCATTAACCTTGATGCATTTGATTGAAAATAAAAAGATTACCAGGATGCCAGATGCCAAAACAGTCAGGTTGATTCAAGGACAGGACGCCTCAAGGTTTTTATACCTGTCAAATGATTTGTTTGCCGGTTTTCATCTGCAGTTGGGGTTCCTAGCAAATCAGATCAACGGTTGATAAAATGAAGCTGCTTTGCAAAGACGATCATTTATCGTCCGCCAAGCCTCAGTTCGGGGCGGTTGTTCGACTAAAATCATATCAAGATGGAGGTTGTCCAGTTCGCGTAATGATGCATATAAAGCCTGCGCATAACCCTCTACTTGCTCAGGCATACGGATGATGCGAATAAGCCCATTTTCTGTAGAGACCCGATTAATCGCATCTCCACCTAATGCCAGTATGCCTACTTTTTTAATCTGCAAGCTCAGTTCACCAATCGCTTCCGGTAACCGGTCAGACGGGCACAGCATCGCTTGAGTTACCGGGGCATAGTGAACTGCCATCATTCCGGGCGCGCGTAACTCTAAGGACATAGTCTGGTCAGATTGCGGAGAATTAACCAATAATTCAGTTTGTAAAACCGCTTCA
Organism: Methylococcales bacterium; assembly: GCA_028712795.1. Lineage (GTDB taxonomy): Bacteria > Pseudomonadota > Gammaproteobacteria > Methylococcales > Methylomonadaceae > Methylobacter_C. The sequence goes on along the minus strand of JAQTPT010000032.1, from coordinate 30,382 downwards.
ATTTCAAGTCGGGTAATATGACCAGGCCGGAGCAACCTTGGCTGGTTTCCGCTCAAATCAACAATGGTTGATTCCACGCCCACCTGGCAAGCTCCCCCATCGAGAATAAGATCAACGGTATCTCCCAGTTCCTCTTCCACATGTGCAGCTTGAGTCGGACTAATCCTGCAAAAGCGATTGGCTGAAGGGGCGGCAATTCCGCCGCCAAATGCCTGTAACAGGCGTAAGGCAACCGGATGAGCTGGCACGCGCAACCCGACCGTATCCTGACCACCGGTGACTGCTAAGGGAACGTCGGGGTTTTTATTTAATATCAGCGCAAGCGGCCCTGGCCAGAAACGATTAGCCAGCTGAAGTGCAGCCTCAGGCACTGTCAGCGCCCAATCGTTAATGCTGTTGACACAGGCAATATGAACAATAAGCGGATGGTCGACTGGCCGGCCTTTAGCTTTGAAAATTCGCCGGACTGCTTCAGGATTTGAAGCGTCTGCACCCAAGCCATAAACTGTTTCGGTTGGAAAAGCAACCAGACGGCCCTGCCTTAATAGTTTAACCGCATACTCAATAGCGGCATCGTCTGCAAAAATAGGTTTCATGTTGCTGTTTTAAATTAGCGAAAATTATATCGTGTAAATAATCTACCGCTAAACATCGTCACGCTGGGGAAGCCATGGCAATGTCCGCTAAGACGAAATGTTGCTGATTATCGATGCTCCAGTCATCACGTCTGACTTGATATCGATGAATTAAAAATGCCTAACCCAATTTAAGCCCAACCAAGAAACCGCTCGCCGCGCTGACGCCTTTGCTAGTGATGCCAGACAAGCGTTTAACCAAAAAATCACCAGATTGTTTTACAGCACCGGTTGCTGAATCAGCAGCCTCTTGAAGATTGACATCACTTATTTCTGCGACGCCATAATATTCACAAACAAACAGCAACACGATTGCCGCACCGCACAGGAATAAGACCGTGAGCAACATTTTTTTAGCGAAATAACCGACCGCCAGACCCATGGCGAATGGCGCGCCCACATTGCCAATCATAAAATCGGAAGTGAAAATGTCGGTGGAAGGATGAACATCGGCTATAGCCTTTTTCATGGTTGTAATTTTCTTGTTTTAAGTGGGGCGATAAGCCGACAATGCCTAAATCAGAGGAATTATAACAATAGCTGTTACCGCAGTACCAATCTCTTTATCGGTATCCTGTTAGTTTTCAAAAACACTATAAAAATTATTTTTTAAAATAAAAACTGTTTTTTTATCAAAAGTGTTATTCTGCTGCATCATCGGGGTCTGCTGGCCGGCCGGTTTTCGTTTTATAACCATGACGCTATTTTATCTGAAGTCGAACGAGGTCACATCATGGATAACCAATTATTCGAAATTGCGCAGCAACTGGGCCAGATGCTAAAGTCGAAAGAAAAAAAAATTGTCACTGCTGAGTCATGTACCGGCGGCTGGATTGCTCAAACAATCACTGAGGTTTCTGGAAGTTCAGCCTGGTTTGACCGGGGTTTTGTGACTTACAGTAATGCCGCAAAAACGGAAATGTTAGGTGTTAAGCCAGAGACGCTTGATAAATTTGGTGCGGTGAGCGCTCAAACGGCAACAGAAATGGCCAATGGCGCTTTAGTCCATAGCGATGCAGACTGTGCTATTGCTGTGACAGGAATATCAGGGCCGGACGGTGGAACAGTAGACAAACCGGTGGGGACTGTATTTATTGCCTGGGCACACAAAAATGAGGGCGTTAAAGTGGTTCAACAGAAATTAACAGGCAACAGGCACGAGATCAGATGGCAAACGGTGAAAATGGCTCTTGAGGGGATGAATTGGGATCAAAAACTTAACCAGTAAAACTGTGGCTTATTTACACAATCAGAAGCCGAATTCAGATTCATCAAAATCGTCAAATTGTTCTTTTAAACGTTTTTTTTCCCAATAGATTTCAATTTTTCTGCGCGAATCCCTTTTGACGGTATCTTCTTCAATGCTCTCGTTAAGTGAGATAAATTCACCACCTTCAAAAATATCATCTTCGTCAGCATCCGTTTCCGGGTTATTTGGCGCGCTGGGTTTAACCACTGATTTAGAAGATGCTTTAGCCATTTCTAGTCCCCCAATAAAAACTCATATTAAAAACATAACATAGTTGCATGTAAAGCAAAAAGCAATAATATCCATATAAAATAAATGCTTTATCAATCCATGACTGAGTACATTATTCATGAGTAACCTTTTCAAGGCAAGTGCCGCTGGTATTTAAATAAAAAGGGCTATTAATATGTTGGCGCCGATTGAAAACTGACCATCTGGAGATGGCTTGTACCGATCGAATATTGACCAGGCAATTCACGTATCCTGCTTATTTTTAAGTAGAGAATTCGAGAGTATAGGTCAAATCTAAGAGAGTCCCCCGGCATAGCCGGGAGTTACCCATGATTAATTATGCATCTTGATAGTAATTGAAAAAAATTTAAGTTTAATTATTTCAATCATATGCATGCCTTAGTCCAATAGACTCGTCTCCACACTTGTGATTTAATATTAACTTTAGTTATCTTATCGTTTGAACAAAGGAGAAACGCAATGAAAATTCTGATGGTAATGACGTCCCATGACACGCTTGGCAGTACAGGTAGAAAGACGGGGTTTTGGCTGGAAGAATTCTGCGCCCCTTACTACACGTTCCTCGATGCGGGTGCTAACGTTACGGTCGCTTCACCCAAAGGCGGTGAACCGCCACTCGACCCCAAGAGCGATACACCTGAAGGGCAGACCGATCTTACACGCCGATTTAAGAATGATCCCAAAGCGCAGTCCGTACTGGCCAACACAACGAAATTGTCCGACGTGAAGGCGCAGGATTACGACGCGATCTTTTATCCAGGCGGCCACGGCCCGATGTGGGACCTGGCTGAAGATCCGATCTCGAATGCCTTGATCGAAACATTTTATAACGCAGGCAAACCCGTCGGGGCAGTCTGTCATGGTCCTGCTGTATTGCATCACGCCATGTTTAACGGCGAACCGATTGTGAAAGGGAGACGCGTCACAGGTTTTACAAATACTGAAGAGGAAGCTGTCCAGCTTACTGAGATAGTCCCATTTCTGGTCGAGGACGAACTCAAGCGCCTGGGCGGCCACTTCGAAAAAGTCGTCGATTGGCAAAGCTTTGCGATTGTCGATGGCCACCTGATCACCGGACAAAACCCGGCATCTTCAACAGCGGCAGCCCAGGAACTCATCAAATTGCTGGCATCGCCTAACGTAAGCGCAGGTTAACCCAACCACTTTCCGCAAATACTATTTAAAGGAATATATGATAAGCAAACAGAAAACAGTCATCGTTACGGGAGCGTCGCAGGATATTGGCGCGGGTGTCGTCCAGGCATTTCTGGCGCGCGGATCCAATGTTGTTGGAACTTCGCGGAGCGCGAAGAAATCAAAAATATTTTAAGCTTCCGACCACCTCGCCTTGATCGACGGCGACATAGGTCAATTTGAAACTGCACAGAAGGTCGCGGAACTCGCGATCAAGAAGTTCGGCTCGATCGATGCTGTGGTTGCCAATGTAGGTGTTTTCTTCATGTAGCCCTTCACCGAATTACACGGCAGACGACTTTAAAGCTCTCGTTTCCACCAACCTCGAAGGCTTCATTTACATTACGCAGCTTGCAGTCAAACAGATGCTGGCACAGAAATCAGGCGGCAGCATCGTGTGCATCACCACATCGTTGGTGGAGAATCCGATTGCAGGTGTTTCGGTCTCCCTTCCCATGATCACCAAAGGCGGGCTGGAAGCAGGATTGAGAAACTTGGCTTCTGAGTATGCGAAAGAGCAAATTCGGTTCAACGCTGTAGCCCCTGGGATCGTCGACACCCCGCTTCACGTCAACGATCCGAAAGACTTCCTGAAAACGCTTTCGCCCATGGGCACAATCGCCACGGTTGATGACATTGCCAGCGCTGTCATTTATCTGACGTAAGCTAGCCAGGTCACAGGGGAGGTGCTGCATGTGGACGGCGGTGCGCACAGCGGCAAATTGTAAGGGAAGGGGTTGGCCGTGGCAACGCAATTCGATTTTACATCCTGGGTTCAGACAAGCCTCAAAACCCGGCTTGGTATCGAGTACCCAATTTTACAGGAGTTGCTACCGGAGATCAGGCCAGGCCGCGAAACGACCAGCGGAGCGAGGCCAGAACAGGAAGCGGCGCCGACCGACCTTACGGATTGAAATCCTTGAATCTATCCTTGGCTTCGAGTGACGGATAGGCCAAGATATGCACCCAATCAGTCTTCCCTGCCGGAAGATGGCAGGAGATGCATTCGGACTTGTAGTTCTTCGACGCCGGCGTGGTGCGGTCGGATGCACCGAATAGGGCCCAACCCCAACGATCGCCCACAAGCCTCTGTACTTGAATCGGTTCTTGGTGTCCTTAAGCATCATGAACCAGCCTACGTCATCATTCCAGAACGAGGCGTGGCCGGTTGTCATCTTTATGGCGTGGGTCTTTTGTAGTTCCTTGATCAGGATGTCGCCATCCGGAAATTCCCGGTTCGACGGAGTCCGGGTCGAGATAGACCTGGTGGCACTGTGCCTGGCCGCTGGTCGCCGCCGGCGACGCTGAAAGTGCCGATGAAGATGAACTTCGTTCGGTAGTCCTGCGGTACCGTGATCGTGCCATCCGGCTGCACGTACTTCTCATAGGTCTTGGAATAGGAGGGCGATTCGGCCAGGACTCCGGCGGTGAGGGCGACCAGGCTGGCCGCACCGGTAAAGGCGATCAGGCTACGGGTCATGTCATCCCCCTTCATTTGTCGTTCGTGACCAGGTTCTTTGCGTCGCTATCAACGACAAAGACGGCCAGCAGACGTGCGGGTTGCGTGTCACTGGCGTTTGCGCTGACGCCATGATGATCGCCAGGTAATTCGGCGAAGTTTTCGCCTGCTTGATAAACCTTTTCCGGCCCATCATTGACTTTGCTACGAATCGCGCCCTCCAGGACCGTTGCATAGATGAAAGCCGAGTCCGGATGGGTATGCGCGGGCGATGAGCCACCCGGCTGGTATTCAACCAGCACGCCTTTCATGCTCTTGCCGGGCACATTCGGAAGGACGTGATCGAAGACCAGCGTTACCTTGGACTTGGCGGTAGGCAAGTCATCGGCTGAAGCTGCGCTTACGGAGAGAGCTGCGAAGGCGACTCCGCAGAGAAATCTAGTGAGCATTTGTGTTCTCCTTCGTTGATACAAATTCGTGGATACAAGTCCACCGTATGACGCCTTCATCCCGATCGACCTGATCGCGGATCGAAAGACGGATGCGGCGGACGATTTGATCTGTGCACCGGCCCTGCCTCGCTAACTTACTTTTGAGGTAGGGAGCGGCTGAGCCATTCGTCGAAACCGATGCGGCCGAGGCGCGCTTCGCCCAAGGGCACGAGCGAGCGCTCCTCGACCCGGCCGCCGAAGTATCGAGCCTCGGGGTCACTCACGACCTCACGCGGGTCGCCTACCGCCTTCAGATAGCGGGCGACTATTTCATGGAACGGCGCTCGTTCCGGGCCGGCGATCTCGACGATGCCGTTTCGCGGCGGCGCGAGCGCCACATCAGCAACGATGGCAGCAACGTCGTCCGCCGCGATGGGCTGGAACAGGCCGGGCGAAAGCCTGACCACGTTTCCGTCCGCACTTGAAGCGGCGATGGCGACGAGGAATTCCAGGAACTGGGTCGAGCGAATGATGGTGTAGGGGATGCCGGAAGCCTCAATCAGCTTCTCTTGGGCGACCTTGGCGCGAAAATAGCCATTGTCTGGCGTCCGGTCGGTTCCGACGATGGATAGCGCGACATGGTGCCGGACGCCGGCTGCGGCCTCCGCCGCGAGAAGGTTATGACCTGACGTCTCGAAGAATTCCAAAACTGCCTTGTCCTCGAACGACGGCGAGTTCGCCAGGTCGACGACAACCTGAGCACCGTCAAGTGCTTCAGCCAGCCCTTCGCCCGTGATAGTGTTGACGCCCGAGGAGGGCGATGCCGCCACTACCTCATGGCCGCTCTCACGAAGTTTATCGACGAGCTTTGATCCGATGAGCCCGGTACCACCAATTACAATGATTTTCATAGCATACCTCACAATTTGTCGCCCGCAAGTGGGGGACAGTGTGTTTAACTCCTGTAATTAAGCCGAGCCGGGAAGCGGCCTTTAGCTTGAATGAATCTATAGCCATGCTCACGCCTTCACAGGATAACGGCTGGAAGTGGCAATGCGATTCCAGGCATTGATGACTACCGCAAGCCACTCGACAGCCGATATTTCATCTTTTGACAGATTGGCTGCTGCTTGCTCATAGATGGCATCTGGCACTTGCCCGTCAGAGATCAGTGTAATCGCTTCTACCAGTGCCAATGATGAGCGTTCCTTTTCAGTGAAATACCCGGTTTCCCGCCAGGCTGCCAAGATGCTTATGCGATCGTTTGATTCGCCACTGGATAGGGCATCTTGAGTATGCATCCTGATACAGAATGCGCACTGGTTGAGTTGGGATGCACGAAGGCGCAACAGATGTGCAAAGCCATCCGGGATGCTTGCGGAAGCAACGGCCTCAGCCGCCAGCTTCTCAAGGCCAATGACTGCTTGGTAAAGCGCTGGAGCGGATTTACCAAGATTGATTCTTTCTGACATGAACTCTCAATCCCTGTATGTACTGGGCTAACGAGTCAGACAAGGAGCGCGCAAGCGTTTGCTTGATCTGATTGATGGCATAATGTTAGCCGTTGTAACAAAATTTAACAACCTAAATCCTGCAAGTGTAAAAATAAAAACTTGCTGAAGTTTTTAAAAGGTGATAGCTTGATTTTGATAATTTAAAAGTTTAGTAAAATTATCACGCCTAATGAAATTACCAATTATTCGGATTTATTGCCTACTCATGTAAAAGAGGGCGTAATATGAAACTGTATATTGTTAAATTTTTTACAACGTTTTGGTTGGTTCTTGGATTATGCGGTAGCGCAGGGTTGGCCAGCGCCGCCACAGGCAATCCGGCATTAAATACTGACGTCATATTTGATACCGCCACCCTGTCTTCGAAAAATTATTTTATACCGCAGGATGTTCGGGTATGCCCGGACAGGGACGACGGGTACCTGGCTATCTTGAAAGGCCCGCCTTTTGCCCCTAATAATATCGACCTTTTTAACCCCAGTGTTTACCCCAACGGCACTCCCATGCAACCGGCAGCAGCGCCACCGAAACCGGTCACCGATCAAGAACTGCAACGGCAAATCGCCAAGACTCTGCTCAATCGCTTTAGTATTATGTATAATGGCAACCCAACAGACAAAGCAAAGGAAGGTCTGGCATTCTTCAATGATCCCATCGTTAAAAGTATCATCCCGGATTCCCGCCTGCGCGCCGGTTATGCGATGCTGTTGGGCACCCCGCTGGAAGGCAGTTGGGATGCCATCAGGAATGGGATATATCCCAGTGTTTATTTTGGAACGCCTCCAAATCCCAGAGCCATCGCCATGGTTCTCTCAACGCTTGAGATTGTGGTCAATGAGAAATACCAGTACGAAGACCCCAGACTACTGTCTCCTTGGCTGGGCCATGAAACACTCCACCAGGATATTGCCGACTACCTTAAAGAAGAACTGGTTGCAACGGGTTTAACTACCTTGACCCAGTTGCAATTTCTGAAAGAAGATCCCAAACTTGCCACGCAAGGAACCGAGCTTGCCCGTCGTAACAATACCTATGACATGGCTCTTCTAAATTCGAGAGATGCGAATGGAAACATTCACATTCTCGATAACCAACGGGGGCTGCCCATTTTTCCGAATTCAATCGATCCGAGTACATATTATGGCCAAGGATGGGTGGATGAGGGCCTTGGACCGGACACCCCAGGCAATAATGTGCTGGACCATGCCATTGCGGTACTGGAACATTCCCAGATGGAACCTCCTCTGAACTTTGATGACAGCACCCTGCAACGACTGGATGCAGACACTAATCAAGTCTTTATCGCCAGATCCTGGTTGCGTTTCGCCACAGACCTGCAGTTGATTTTACAGAAACCTTGGGATCACCAATGCATAAGGCGCAACCCGTAGGGCGCGAGGGGCGATAACCGTATTGCGCCGGATGTTGAACTCTGCTGTTGGCGCAATACGCTGTCGCCGACTTTGGGCCAGAATAAGCTTGTTGGGGCGCGGGTTCCATATTTCCAACGCGTAAGGTGCAATCCGTAAAGCTGTAAGGCGGATTCGCGATAGCAATCCGCCATAAACGAAGCCTTGAGCCTAGCCTCCGCTTGTATTTCTCTAAGAAGGTTTTTTTGTCTAATGTTGGTAGTCCCTACAAATCAATGCAGGTGGTAATATTAATCGAATTTTGACATAGTGTAGTGCCAAACTTCGCAGAACTTATGGCATGAACCACGCCCCCGCCAAACCTAATATTGAGTCAAAATTATTTTGCCCAAGACGCGACTGTCCTTGCTACCAATCATTGGATAACAATATAACCAAGGATGGCGTCTACACGACCAAAAATGATGGAGTCGTTCGGCAAATGTTTAACTGCGGGAAAGGAAAGCACCGCTTTTCTGAAACGGGGTACTGTGATTTATTTGGTAAGCACGGCAGCTTCAAAGAATATGAACAAACGAGTAAGTTAACCTGCTATGGCTTATCGGCTGACGCCATAGCGGATGTGTTGCTCAAAGATCCCCGAACCATTGCAACATGGCAACGGGGCATGAGCAAAAAAGCCAATCTATTTCATGATGTTATCTGTTTATCGATAACATTGACTGTTCTGTTTATCCAGATGGATGAGTTGTGGTCGTTTTTGAGAAACAAAAACAACCCGTTAGCGCTTTAATCTGACGTTAAGACTACGGGTATCTTATTTGCAAAGGAAAACATTGGGTTATTGTAAAAAGAAAGCGAATTTTACGAATATCCTTTGGATTAATCTCTATGACTACAACTATCGATGCCATCATAAAAGCTTAAGGTTGCCACTTACACTTCCTGGCGTGTCGCGATTTCAAAAAAAATGGAGGCACCGAACACCTGCCATGGCAATGGGATTAACTCAAGAGGCATTAACTTGGAGATTCTTATTCGTGATGCCTATTCCGGTAACACGTTGATATAAATCAACCTGCATTGATTTGTAGGGACTACCAAAAAAGTTATCACTGCAATTCAAGCCTGATGGAGATAGTTAACCAGTAACCAGGGTCAACACAAGCAGTAGTTTGTTGCTATTCCAGCACTTGCAGTTCACTTACAGACTTTTCATGTAATCATCAATAATTGTTATCTTATTGATTTAATTGGTGCCCCGAGGCGGAATTGAACCACCGGCCTGTCCCTTAGGAGGGGACCGCTCTATCCAGCTGAGCTATCGGGGCATTATTTAGATTTTACCATAAAGCGTGCAAAGATATGCTTACGTTTTGTGATTTGTTTGTTTTTTAGCGTGAAAATAAGGACTTGTAAGTAAGACGGGTAGAGATTGAATATTAAATAACTTGATCAAGCATTGCGAAAATTCTTGCAACCGCCCCCTGATTCTGGAGGACAAATGATTTTCCTTTTTCTGCTAATCCTTCCCTGTAGGCTGGCTGTTCATATAATGCCAAAATTGCATGAATTATGTCACCTTTATTTTGACATTGAATGGCTGCATTATGGCTTAACACGCCGCATGCAATTTCCTTAAAGTTGGCCATGTGGGGACCAAACATGACGGGAACACCGACTGCGGAACACTCCAGAATATTATGACCACCGCTGGGCACCATGCTGCCGCCGACAAAAGCAACATCCGAGGCCGCATACAACATTTTCAACTCACCCATGGTGTCAACCAAATAAACATCGGTTAATGTGTGAATTCTAGCATCTGCCGTACGCATGGTTACACCAAGCTGAAACTGCTCGCACAGTTTTTTAACGTCTGAAAAACGCTCTGGATGCCTGGGTACGATGACCAGTAATAATTCGGGGATTTTTTGCTTAATTTCTTTATAAATTTCCAAAAAGATTTCTTCTTCGTCTTTATGGGTGCTGGCAATCAGCCATACAAACCGGCCTCTAAATAAATCAGCTTTTATTTGAAAGCCTTGTGCAAAGGTTGACTGTGGAATTTCAACATCAAACTTTATGTTGCCCAACGTAAGGACTTTTGCACTGTCTGCGCCTATGGCAAGAAAGCGGTTTGCGTCATCTTGTGTCTGTGTTGCAATGCAGCTTACTTGTGCTAATGCGGGATGAACCAATGATGGGATTTTTTGATAACCGCGCGCTGATTTTTCGGATAACCGGGCATTAATAATGTATAAAGGGATGCCATTTTTTCCACAGCACACGAAAAGATTTGGCCAAATTTCGGTTTCCATAATAACCGCCAGCTTCGGCTTAAAACAGCGCATAAACCGATTGATTGCGCCGGGTAAGTCATAAGGCAAATAGACATGCTCAACGGTTTCCTGCAACACCGCTTTAACCCGGGCGGATCCGGTAGGCGTGGTGGTGGTAATTAACAGTTTGGCAGCCGGATGTTGCTTTTGTATTTGCCTGACAAGGGGGAATAAAGCCTCGGACTCGCCTACGGAGACGGCGTGAAACCAGATAACTCCCTGAGGAAATTTTTTATTATATAAAGCGAAACGTTCGCCCCATCGGCATCGATAGGCAGGGGCTTTTATACCACGCCAGAGGAGGCGCAAAAGTATAAAAGGAATTAACAGGTAAAAGAGGCAGGAATAAAAAAAACGCAATGTTTAAGGCTCAAGGCTCAAGGTAAAAAAAGCTGTTGCTTTCACCTTTTGCCTTTCACCTTTCACCTTAGTTAATTATGCTTCGGCAGCAACTTTAATCGTCAGCGTGACTATAACATCAGAGTGTAAATTGATGTCGATAGGATACTCGCCAATATGGCGAATGGCTCCATTCGGCAAACGAATTTGATGTTTTTCGATCGCAATACCCGCTACTGTAATAGCTTCAGCAATATTGTGCGTGCCGACTGAACCAAACAGCCTTCCTTCGTCACCCGCTTTTTGGGTAATGACAATTTGAAGTTTATTCAGCTCATTACCCAGCTTTTGAGCGGCACTGAGCTTTTCGGCTGCTGCCTTTTCAAGTTCAGCGCGACGCGCTTCAAATTCAGCTATTTTACTAGCCGTTGCAGGAACTGCTTTACCTTGTGGAACAAGATAGTTTCTGCCATAACCCGGTTTAATGATGACTTTATCGCCCAGGTTACCCAAGTTTGCTACCTTTTCAAGAAGAATAACTTCCATCTTTTAATCCTCGCCTTTCGGTTATTAGCCGTTTATTTATACGCCATCAGGCGTGTGTTGATCCGATTTTTTTTTTCGTAAGTCCAGCCAAGGGTCACTCAAACCAACCAGTGCAACAAGTAACATTGCATGGGGTATCAAAAACAGGGTTATGTAGAGCATCGGCACCATATAACGACCCAATTTCATCTTTGAGAACACGGTATGTAATACAGACGTTCCGGTCACTGTGTATAACACAAAGAGCAAGATACTGACATTCCAGGCTATTTCAGAGATAACGCCAGGGCTTGTCAAGGCAATGGCCACGACCGCAATACTGCCTATTGAGAGCCTCGGCTTGGTATCCAATGCCAAAAACTCTTGCTTGAAACCGCCCGGGTTATAAAGGTTCGCTTGCCACCACCGCCCCAGAAACAAGCCTAATAACAAGCCTAATACTGAACCGGCTGCAACGACGCCAGTCATGTAATGGGCAAGAATGTCGATAGTGCGCTGAATATCAGCAACAGGTGCGTCTGCCGGAACCATTTGCGAAAGGACAGCTTTCCACATCGCTGCTGGCTCTGGCGTATACAGGTAAAAACCTATAACGCCGAAGATGCCGATTAATATCGCAATTTCAACCGCCAGAGACAAATGCTGGCCTTCTCTTAAAACGATAGAAATCAGCCAGACCGGCAACCACAGAACCATTACATAAAGCAATGCAAACTGGTAATTGCCGATGGCCAGTAAACCTAACAGCCCGGCTGCCACACTGGAGCAGACTAAAATAGTCAACCCTTCGGATGCACCCCGCCTTAAAGTGACTAGAGCAACGGTAGCTGAACTTACAACACTCACCGGGGGCATCATTAGTGACAATAGCGCGAGGGAAGAAGCCACGATCATGGCTTGTATCCTGCCCCGCATTATGTATGTCGCTAAAAAATTCACTGCCCCTCTCCGGTTATGTTATTTGTGTGCGTCGCAAAACGGCAGCAATGCAATAAAACGGGCGCGTTTAATTGCAACACATAATTGCCTTTGATACTTGGCGCTTGTTCCTGTGATACGGCTAGGGACAATTTTGCCAGTTTCAGTAATATAATCGCTTAATAAATCCAGATCTTTATAATCGATCTCTGTGCCGCCTTCTGTACTGAACCGGCAGAATTTTTTGCGTCTGATGTTACGTGCCATAATAATTTCCTCAAATCCAATTAGTTATCAAGCGTTATTCAGCAATGATTTCGTCAGCATCAAAATCATCCAAATCAATATCGTCGTCGATATCGCCTGTTGCCGGCACTACAACCGCTTCTCTGGCAGCCGCATCTTTAGCTCTTGATTCAGCGGCTTTATTTTCTTCAGCTGTTGATGTAGCAATGACAGACGGTTCTGTGATGGCCACTTTTTGCAATAAAGTCATACTGCGCAAAATCGCATCATTAAAGCGAAAGCCACTTTCAAGCTCTTCCAATGTAGCTTGATCACACTCAACATTCATCAGCACATAATGCGCTTTATGGATTTTTTTAATCGGATAAGCCAGATGTCTACGACCCCAGTCTTCCAAGCGGTGAATAGCGCCAGATGCAGCTTCGATAGTTGATTTATAACGTTCAATCATCGATGGAACCTGAGCGCTTTGATCAGGATGGACTAAAAAGACAATTTCATAATGTCGCATTATTTTTCCTTTCGGTTAAAGCCTCCCCTCTCTGTCTTGAAAAGAAGGTAAAGCAAGGAGGAGCGATATGCTCCGTAGAACCGTGCATTATAAAGTCTTTTTCGGTTATTTAAAAATATTATTGTCAAAAACCCGGAAAAAGCTGTCGCTTATCCACGAAAGTCACGAAAATATTTATGGAGAGGCTTTATTTTAGACCGTTAAACTATGACTGGCTTTCTGTATCGATGCAACCTATAGAAATTATTTCGGAAGTGTCGTAGGCGATCCGTGCCATCAGATTGAAAATAAGCAAGCTCAGATATAAAGAGGTGCCATCCGCCGCCAATAATAACCGCTATGCGCCCTGTCGTCCCAAACCAATAATTGATGATTTATGCCTTTATTCGATAAAATTGAGCTTAGATGTTCATTATTCTGCAAAAATGGATCTTCTTTGCCTATAACGAAAGTAATATCCATTTCCCTTAGCTTGCTTAAGCGCCATGAACATTCCAGTTCAGGCATAAAATGGTTGGGCGTATGAAAATAAATATTTTCATTATAAAACCCATCGAATAGATCATTAAAACATTCTACATTCAAAGTAAGATCGTAACGACCCGAAAATGCAACCAGCTTTTTAAATAGATAGGGGTAACGAAATGCAATATTAGTGGCATGAAATGCGCCAAGACTTAAACCATGAGAAATAACGCACTCATGAGAATTCATGTCTTGCATGAAAGGCAACACTTCGTTCAAAATGTATTCTTCATACTCTATATGGCGCTGAATACGTCCCGAGGGATGCGCCCATCCACAGTAAAAGCTTTCAACATCAATGCTATCGATGCAGTATAGTTGCAGCCACCCCTGCTCAATCTTGTGCCGTAAAGACTCTATTATACCTAATTTTTCATACTCATAAAATCGTCCAAAGCGTGAAGGGAAAACCAATACTTTGGCGCCGGCATGTCCAAACACCAGCAACTCCATATCGCGCTGTAACCGATCACTCCACCACTTGTGATATTCGCGTTTCATCTGAATTTCCAGTGCATATCTGTTTAATTATTCGCTAAGCGGTTCAAAAAAAGCATCAAGTTCGTTAATGAGTTCGGACTCTTGCCGAGCCTGATTGGGATAATTGTGATGTCCTGCATCCAGAATGAATAACTGTTTATTACCAGGTATAGCATTGTATATTGCAAACTGTCCGGGAGGAGCGACACAGGGATCAAATTTTGCGCACGCACAGTGCATGGGCATCGAAATTCGCTTCGCCGCCAGAGCCGCATCGTAATAACGCAAGACCTTAAGCGTCTGTTTTTTATGGGTCTGATAATACCGCTGAACGCTCTGTACGCTGCCATTGCTGGGAAGTCTTAAGCGCAAGGGGTGATGGCCAAACGTAGGCATATTGAGGTGGCCTTTACTTATTCGCAACTCCCACGCCAGCGCCAAAGCGCCAATTCCACCGCCAAAACTGATGCCCAAATAGCCTAGGTGTCCAGCCAGATGTGGAAACAGTTCCAACATGGAAGTGACTGCCAACCACACATCTTCAACACAACCGCCCAGAATATAACGGTCTCTCTGGTCAATATTGTGCAACACATGCCAATTCGGCTCGGAAGAAATGGGGGGATGGGCACTGCGCCCTAAGCCACGAAAACAGGGAAACAACAAGGCAGCGTCTTTGAAGGGTAAATGAAAGTCAGGCTCATCACGCCCGCCATATCCGTGCCCGACGATAAAGCCACGCTTAATCACCCCGGAGATCGGCACCAATAACCAGCCTCGAATAGAAAAATTATCGGTGGACGTGTAAGTTATCTCAAATACGCGCCAGCCCTGATTATCTTCAGACAGGATTTTTGTGCGGGGTTGCGGGTCAACGGTCAATGCATTTTGATAGCGATGTTGCCAAAAACTATCAAAATCCTTTGGTTCTTTCGGCGTTTTCACAGCCAGCAATTGGTTAAGCGAATACCCATAAGTTGGATCAAAATTGTATTGCATCGTATCCATAACGCTTTTATTGTCGTCTGACATTAATGCCACCCTCAAAAACATCACCCTTTATAACATGGCAATTATTACAGGATTATTTACACGTCCAAGACCGTCCAGTCAACAGTTTGAATTCAGTAAAGCAGTGTTTGTTTCAATATTCCAGGCCATGAATCAGCAAAAAAAATGATATGAGTTTTCCTAAATTGGATTCTTAGCGGCGCTAACAAATCGACAAATAATTTTGAAAACGCCACCGCAAATTACCATGAAAATACATTTTTCATTCTCCGGGGTGATGAAAGCATCTTCATGATCGTTAGTAAAAAACTCTGAATGAGTGCTGTATTTGCTCAAACTCGTAAAGGTAAGGTTGCGCTACCTGATGATTATTAACAATTACAACCAAGTCATGGGAAAAAACAGACGTGTTGTACCAGTTAAAACTGCCTTCTATGACAATCGAATCGTCGATGACACAATACTTGGAATGAATAGGCGAATAAGGAACGGGATGATCGTCTTGCCCGTACACCAAACCAACCGGAATGCCGGCATTTTTTAGCCGTTGCACTGCTGGCAACAACGGGCGATTTAGCTCATCAGCCATCGACCGCTCTACGCCGATCCTCCCCTGCCTGGCCAAATGTCCATTAAACAAAATATGCACATAAACCCCCCTGTCCTGAGCGTGTATCAAGGCATCGACCACGCTATCATGATGATCACCCAACAGGTCGCCCATTAAAAACAAACACAGTTTAATCGAATGCCGGGCATGATGGATTTCGGCCAGAATGGCATGATGGGGACGGTAAAGCTTGCCGTTGAGCATCACATGCCGGCCGAAGGTGTAGAGCAAATTGAAATGGCTTAAAGGGTTAATGCCATATCGCTGATTAACACCGCCGCGTTGGCTCTGGAAGATGTTGTCGAGCAGACGGCAAACACCCTTGGTATGAAAAGTCATCCCGGACTCCCAATTTGCCCACCAGCGGTCGAAGGTGATATTAAAGGAACCCAGTATGCTGTCCTCATCGTTAAAAATAACAAACTTAGTATGCATGTCCGGCTCAACTTCAATGAGATGATGCTTGGGACTGCAAAAGACGCCTATCAATTCAACTCTGGCACGCTTCAGACGGGCATAGTTGTGGCTGTTGGTGAGCGTCATCTTGCGCCAGTCCACAATACACTGAACAAAAACGCCCTGATGACTGGCATGAATCAAATGGGAAATAAAATCCGCGTCATCAATGCAGTCAACACTGACTTTGATGGTACACAACCGGCCAGGATTTTCCCACTTGCTGCGGATGACCTTATCTATATGATCATGGATAAAACGTTTGGGATGATAAGGATGGTATAGCTGACCTTTGGTAAATTTAGGGATAAGGTTCAAAGATTCAAAATGGTGGTTGTACCAGTCCACGTCGCTCTGTAATTCCGCTGCGTTCAGCTCATAAGTACGATAGGCGTTAGGGGTTGCCCATTCGCCGGTGATCTTTCGATACTGCGGATGTCCATCCCGCGCCTGATGGCTGTCCATAAAAATGTAGTCATTTTGAGAGGGAATAGAATGCTCATCAAGATGGATAATGAAAGAAAACTTGACGCAGTTAACCGGACCAAGGTTATTGGAAAACGGGAGTATATAAAAGTCGCGAGTGCTGCGCTTGTGACGATCCCATTGGATATCAAAGGCGTCGGTATCAACAATGTACTTTTCACATTGCCCATGGTCACGATACACTTTAAGAATAACTTTTACATTAGCCTGAGCACCAAAAAATACATCAAATTCTATTTTCCCCCAGCGGATATCAAATTTATCATTATAATCATTGACTCTTTGAAAATAGCCGCCCAAATGCCCATGGACAGGCATCGCATAGTGTTCTGCTATTTGCATATCTTCACCTTGTGGAGTTCCAAGTTTTCATTATTATTTTTGTTCATCTTACTGAATGGATTTGATGGTTCGGTGACGCTGTTGACAGATGCACGAAACGGCCTGATTCATTTAGGTTCAAAGGTCATAACATAACCACAATGATCCGAAACCCTGCCATAGTCTTCATCAGTAAACAGCACCTTTCCTGAAGTGACACGTAAACCACTTCCTTTGTTCATGAAAATATAATCAATGCGGTAATCATCGGCAAGATAATGTTGCCAATGCGGGTCTATAACTTTAAATATTTTCTCAAACACGCCTTGGGAGGTGGCGGCTAAAAACTGGTCGTCATATTCATTGGATTTGACCACCAGATCATAGCCTTCTGAACCCGCCGCGATATTAAAATCACCACACAGCAAAGTTCCGCTGACATCTCCAGTTTGGTTACTGGCAGCCCATTTGCCCAATCTTTTAAATTGCTCGGGAAAGCCGCCATCCCACCAGCTTAAATGCGCCGAGAAAAAATTGATTAAGCCCATGCAGGGAACATGAACTTGTGCCATGACTACTTTCCTGGAATCTATACTATGGGCGCTATGGCTATTCGACACGTATTTAGATTCCTGTTTTAATATCGGAAACCGGCTCAAGATGGCAACCCCTTCGCGGTATTTATCAAAACCCAGATGCGACCAATCCGTGTAAAGATGATAGGGCGAATCGAGACGGTCATTTATTATTTTGGCCGAATTGGTGTTCCAATCCCCGTGCCCATCGTTCCATAATTCAGCGACCTCCTGAAGGCAAACAACATCAATTTCCAGATCGGTAATTGCTTTAGCTATTTGTGAAAACTTGATGTCCTGATTTTCTTCCTGATAACAATGCAGATTAAGAATCATCACACTGAGCGGTAGATGACTAATCGAGTAATTTTTGCCCTCGTTATTGTCCCATAAAACCTGATCGCTGCATTCACAGGAAATAGTGTATTGCAATCGAAAAGCATCATCTATATTGAGTAATCCGTGCCAAATCTGAGCGCCGTATTGATTCGGATTCCTGGCATGACTGCGCCGCGTTTCATCCCAATAATTTCTTTTAAATTGGCAGGAGGCAAGATGCGTGTGCTCCCAATTGTCTGTTGTCCAATGGATAGTGACTGCTTTGGCATGAACAGACTGGTTTACCGACACGGTGACAGGAACGTACTGCTGACCATCACTCAGCCGGGACTCAAAACCAATGTTAAGCACCGGTTGTGTGGAGACCACATTAATTCCTGAGTCGGCCTGGCTAAAATAATTCTGGCCTCCGTTATTATCCCAATATTCTACTCCCTTTGCTTGATAACGCACGGCAAACTGGATATTACCCGGGAGTGATTTATCAGCGGTGCCATTAACCGTTATTTGAGCCCGCCAATACTCTTTATCTTGATCCAGACTGCTGTGCCAGGCTGCTGATAGCGTACGCCACTCACCATCCTCACCTGCCCAAATAACATCAACCGTTTTGTCATGGCTCAAGTTTTCCACCCGCATAAAAAACGATAATTCCTGCTGAAGAATTCTTTTTTTCCGGGTGATTACATTTTCTGCATACAGCAGCTGAATTTCATTCATCCCTTGTCTCCTTTAAATGAAACCCGCACATTGACTCCGATTATTTCCGGATCTGATCCGCATACATCCACCTGGGCGGCTTCCTGCGAGAGACACGCCGCCCTCACTGATATTTTGTCTATCTTGACGTCTTGAAAATAAACAAAATTACTGCGCCATTCGGGTTTATTCATTCTTTGCAATCGCTTCAAAGATTTTTATATAAGGCCAGATAAAGCTCAGCGCTGTGTTGCCAGGAGAAATCTTTTTTCATGGCATTTGTCTGTATTTTCTTCCAGGTACCCGCGGAGCTATATAAAATCAGAGCGCGCTTGATAGATTCAAGCAAAGCCCCGGAACTGGCTTCGTTGAATACAATACCGCTTGCCGTATCATTGGCTATTGTTTCAGGCAAGGTATCAGTGACCGTATCGGCCAGGCCACCGGTTTTTCTGACTATAGGGATAGTACCGTAACGTTGGCTGTACATTTGGTTCAAGCCGCAGGGTTCAAATCGTGATGGCATCAGGAAAACATCAGCGCCCGCCTCAATCAGATGGGCCAGGGATTCATCGTAGCCAATGGTTATCGCGATTTTATCCGGATATAAATCCGCCAACTTTTGTAGCTGTTTTTCAAAGTCTTTATCGCCACTGCCAAGCAAGACAAACTGCAAGCCCATGGTAACCATTTCTGGAAGCGATTCTAAAATAAGGTCTATGCCTTTTTGCTCCACCAGTCGACCGATCAGTCCAAAGAGGGGAGTGTCATCGATAATTGGCAACCCAAATCTCTTTTGTAATTCAGCCTTGTTAATCCGCTTTTTATGGATCGTTGCGGCTGTATAGTTCTGAGCAATATAGCGATCGTCTTCAGGATTCCATTGTTCCAAATCAATACCATTAATGATGCCGCCTAAAGATTCTTTTCGATGCTCTAACAACCCCTCAAGGCCATAACCAAATTCCGGAGTTTGAATTTCCAGCGCATAGGTCGGACTAACAGTGGTGATGTAATCCGCATAAATAAGACCGCCTTTAATAAAAGACAGCATTTCATGAAACTCCAGTCCGGCCGGATGCCATAATTTGCCCGGTAAATTTAATACGGCGGCTGTTCTGCCAGGAAATAGGCCCTGATAAGCCATATTATGAATCGTAAACACTGTTGATGGCCGATTATGCTCAAGTGACAATAAAGCAGGGACTAAACCGGTTTGCCAGTCATTACAATGGACTACATCGGGCTTCCAGTCCTGATGCACTCTTCCCATCGCGGCTTCAACAGCGATACGGCAAAATAACGCAAACCGTTCGGCATTGTTAAGCCAGGGTTCGCCCAGTTCGTCAACATACGGGTTGCCCGGAAAATTGTAGTAAGCAGGATAATCAACCAGCCAGACAATGACATCACTATCAGGCATACGGGTTTCAAGAATATTTATGTTCCGGTTGTCTACACGCAAGGAACAAAGGAAACGGATTTTTTCAGTGGTTTTTAAAGCTTGATAATTGGGGATAATCAGTTTTATATCTTGGGACAATTCAGCTAATGCTTTAGGCAAACTGCCGCAAACATCAGCAAGGCCTCCGGTTTTAATAAGAGGGTGCGCTTCACTGGTGACAAAAAGTATTTTTTTCATATGCATCTACAATCATTTACAGTTGCAGGGTTACTGCGCGCACCCAGGTGATACCGGTGCGCACAGCGTCCCACAGTAACTATAACTTCAATATCAAAGCCCCTAAAGGCGGCAAGGTAAGGTTGATGGAATGCGGGTGGTTCATCCACTTTGTAGGTTCAGACGTAATTACGCCATTACCCATGTTGCTGCCATCATAATATTTTGAATCAGAATTAAAAATCTCGCTATAAGTGCCGGCCTCAGGCACGCCGAGCCTATAATTCTCTCTGGGAACGGGGGTGAAGTTGAGGACAATAATCAACTCTTCGAAGTGGTTTTTACGCCGATAACTGATAATAGACTGTTCAACATCATGACAATCAATCCATTCAAAACCATGATGGTCAAAATCATGGGAGAACAAAGCTGGATGCGTTATATAGAGCTGATTCAGATCTTTGACTAAGGTTTGCACGCCCTTGTGATGGGGGTAATCCAGCACATACCAGTCCAGCTGGCTATTTGCATCCCACTCTGAGCCTTGCCCGAATTCACACCCCATAAACAACAACTTTTTGCCCGGATACGTATACATGAAGGTATATAACAGCCGTAAATTAGCGTAGCGCTGCCATTCATCCCCCGGCATTTTACTGACTAATGAACCTTTCCCATGAACGACTTCATCATGGGAAAAAGGCAGTGTGAAGTTTTCCGTAAATGCATAGAGCATTCCGAAAGTGAGCTGGTCATGATGGTACTTGCGGTGGATGGGCTCTTCTCTCATGTAAGAGAGCACATCGTGCATCCAGCCCATATTCCATTTCATTGAGAAACCCAGGCCGCCAGTCCATGTCGGGCGTGTTACTTGCGGCCATGAAGTGGATTCTTCAGCCATCATGACAGTGCCAGGGTGGAGATCATGAGTGACCGTATTGAGCTCTCTGAAAAAATCGATGGCCTCCAGGTTCTCATTGCCGCCATATATGTTGGGGATCCAGTCATTATCTTCGCGGGAATAATCGAGATAAAGCATGGAAGCGACAGCGTCGACTCTTAAGCCATCAAGGTGAAACTCTTCCAGCCAGAAAATCGCACTGGACAATAAAAAGTTTTTAACCTCATTACGTCCGTAGTTATAGATCAGCGTACCCCAGTCACGGTGTTCGCCTTTACGTGGATCTTCATGCTCATACAATGCGCTGCCGTCGAAACGTGCCAGGGCAAAAGCATCTTTAGGGAAATGTGCGGGAACCCAATCAAGAATTATGCCTATGCCTTTTTGATGACAGGCATCGACAAAATAGCGGAAATCATCAGGCGTGCCGTGACGGCTGGTTGGCGCAAAATAGCCGGTGGTCTGATAACCCCATGAACCATCAAAAGGGTGCTCAGTGATGGGCAGCAGTTCGATATGGGTAAAGCCCATCAATTTGACATAGTTTACAAGCTCGACTGCGAGTTCCCGATACGTAAGGAAATTACCCTGATTATCGCGCCGCCACGAGCCCAGATGGACTTCGTAGATCGCCATGGGTTCGTGCAGCCAATCGTGTTTTGCCCGCTGGGACATCCATTGCTTGTCCTGCCATGTGTAGCTTTTTTCCTTGATAACAATTGACGAGGTGTTTGGGCGGAACTCAAACTCTTGCCCGTAAGGGTCTGTTTTAAGTAGAAGCTCGTTGCTATTGCGATTAAGTATTTCAAATTTGTACAGGCAACCAGTCGTCAAGCCGGGGATGAATATTTCCCAAATACCGCTGCCGCCAAGATTGCGCATGGGATTGCAGCGCCCATCCCAGCGATTGAAGTCTCCTACCACACTGATTCGACCCGCATTGGGAGCCCATACGGCAAACAAAACCCCCTCAATGCCATCAACCGTATGCAAGTGACCGCCTAATTTTTGGTAAATATGCCAGTGCTTGCCCTCACCGAACAAATGTTGGTCAAATTCCGGAAATTGGGTGCCAAAATCATAGGGGTCATAACCCTCGTGGGTATAGCCGCTTTTGTCCACCCAAACCAACTTGTAGTGTTGCGGCAACTCACCGTCCTTGGCGTAATATTCAAAAAAATCCGTCCCGGTAATCCGGTTAAGAGCCGCTCCATTATTGCTAAAGTGAACCGTTTCTGCGTAAGGCAGATAAACTTTAACCTGGATTTGATTGTTCTTTTGATGGCGGCCCAAAATAGAAAAAGGATCATGATGCTTTGCTTCCATAATTTTTATGGAATCAGGATCAAGCTTATTCTCTTCTTTTTTTTCAACCATGGTTTTTGCAGCCATGGTTTTTGCAGGGGCTGTTGCTTGTACGGCTGCTTTTTCTTTTTCATTTTTTTTAGCAGTCACGGCTTTTGTTTCCGCCTGCGGTTTTACGCTTTTCCTGGAATTTGAATCAACTGTGCTTGATACCGATTTTTCTTCAATATTTTTTACAGATTCAGAGTCAGGCGTGTCCGCTTCCGGTTTTGCTGCGATGGTTTTTGTAGCATCAGAGTCAACTGTGTTATTAGAACGCTTTTTCACTTTGAATGGCCTCAGTGTAGTAGTAGAATGAATGTCTGGTGAATATTACCAAAATAACTAACGGTTGTAATATCTATATCAACATGGAGATAAAAAATGTCAGCGCCAAGCAATCAGAAGCATGATCATAATGTCGGTCATTTAACCCGTAATACAATCGCTCTAATATTAGCTGGTGGCCGAGGCTCGCGGTTGATGAACATGACTGATTGGCGTGCAAAGCCTGCTGTACCCTTCGGCGGCAAGTTCCGCATCATTGATTTTCCGTTATCCAATTGCATCAATTCCGGTATCCGCAAAATTGGCGTTTTGACCCAATACAAATCAGACTCCCTTATCCGCCATATTCAGCAGGGTTGGGGGTTTTTGCGAGGTGAGTTTGGCGAGTATGTGGATTTAATGCCTGCACAACAAAGGCATGGTGAAGATTCCTGGTATAAAGGCACGGCTGACGCTGTTTTCCAGAACATTGACATTCTCCGTAGCCGCAAACCTGAACATATCCTGATACTGGCGGGCGACCATATTTACAAAATGGATTATGGAGCAATGCTGGCCGACCATGTTGAAAAAAATGCTGATTTGACGATAGGGTGCCTGGAAGTTTCGCTGGAAGAAGCCTCGGCCTTTGGTGTAATGGACGTAGATTCTAACCGAAGGGTTAAAGCGTTTGTGGAAAAACCGGCAAACCCTCCTATTATGCCGGGCAGAACCGACACTGCTTTAGCGTCCATGGGGATTTATATTTTTAACGCCAACTTTCTTTTTGAACAGCTGCTTAAAGACGCCGATACCAAGGGCTCCACCAATGATTTTGGTAAAGATATCATTCCTGCCGTTATTGATAAATACATCATTAATGCCTACCCGTTTTTAGACCTACAAAGCGGCGTGCAAAGTTACTGGCGTGATGTAGGTACCATAGACGCATACTGGGCCGCTAACATGGAATTGATTGGAGTAAACCCCGGTTTGAATTTATATGACAACACCTGGCCAATATGGACAAACCAGGAGCAAACACCACCGGCTAAATTTGTTTTTGATGATGATGAGAGGCGTGGACAGGCTGTTGACTCTATGATTTCAGGAGGCTGCGTAATATCAGGGGCAAAAATCAGGCATTCTTTGATATTCTCCAATGTCCGTGTCAATTCATATTCTTCTGTTCAAGACACGATAGTTCTGCCTCAAGTCAACATTGCCCGGCATTGCCGCATTACCAAAGCAATTATAGAAAAAGGCTGTGACATTCCAGAAGGAACGATCATTGGGGAGAACAGAGACGATGACAAAAAAAGATTTCACGTCAGTCCAGGCGGAGTCGTTTTGGTCACTCCCGATATGCTGGGTCAAAAATTGCACTATGTCCGTTAGGCCGCTTGCTGAATGATATGACAGAGATGCAACGCATGGCGTATTATTCGGGAGTAGTAACAACCCCCGTCGATACAACGCCATGAGATCAACAGACTATCCCGGATGACACACCTGATTCAGCATGGACTTGGGGTATAAGGTATATTGCGGATTCCCCACGCCGGCGATGGATTGCGCAATGGCGAAAGCAATCGTGGTTGACTCTGATTTCGTTGCACAGCCCATTCTTATATTTTTATTCTGAATCGACAATAAAAGAGAATCACCGGATGATCATCGGCCGGACATCGAAGAAGTCCGGCCCATAAACTGTTTGCAGTTATACCGTATTTATGAGCTTCCGAATGAGCGAAACAGGCTAGAAGAGATACTATGACAGACAAAATAAAATTAAAACTGGTCTTATGCTGGCACATGCACCAACCGGAATATAGGGATTTACAAACGGGAGAATTTAAGTTGCCCTGGACGTATCTTCATGTCATTAAAGATTATGTCGACATGGTTGCACACTTGGAAGCGGTGCCGGAAGCTAAAGCGGTAGTCAATTTCGCTCCCATTTTGCTGGAACAAATTGAAGAATATGCCAACCAGGTCAATGGTTATTTGCATAATGACCTTTCGCTTACGGATCCGCTGCTTGCAGCCTTGATTGCCCCGAGTATTCCTGAAGATCCTGAAGATCGCTTAAAATTGGTCAAAGATTGTATGAAGGCAAACCGTGACAGGCAAATCAACCGCTATCCAGCCTTCAAAAAACTGATTGAAATGACAGAGTGGCTTGAACAGCATTACGGCTCCTTGGGTTACGTCAATGCCCAGTTTATTAATGATATTTTAGTCTGGTATCATTTAGCATGGATGGGGGAATCTGTAAAACTAACGGATAGCAGAGTTAAATACTTAATCGAGAAAGGTTCGGGATATAGTCTTCGCGATAGAATTGAAGTTGTACAGATCATAGGCGAACTCCTGGCTAATGTTCTCCGCAGGTATAAGGCACTAGCCAGAAAAGGGCAAATTGAACTGTCGGTAACGCCTTATGCCCACCCCATTATTCCCCTGTTGCTGGACTTGAAGACTACCCATGAAGCAATGCCCGGCGCGCCTTTGCCCGAAATGGAGGGTTATCCCGGAGGGGAAGATCGGGTAAGATGGCATCTTGAAAAAGGCGTAGAAACCTTTAAGCGTTTTTTTGGATCCAAACCGAAAGGGTGTTGGCCATCCGAAGGCAGCATCAGTGAGCAGACACTGAAAATACTCAGTGATTTCGGCTTTAATTGGGCTGCAAGCGGGGGTTCCGTCCTGAATAATAGTTTAAAACAGCCTGAAAATAAGGAACCAACAGGCATACATCATCCCTATAAGCTAAAAAATACAAAAATTGCCTGCTTTTTCCGGGATGATGGATTATCCGACCTTATCGGCTTTGAATATTCCAAGTGGCATGCCGATGATGCGGTGAGTGATTTGATTCATCATCTGGAGAATATCGCTGCCCATGAACCCGGTAACAAAGTGGTGTCAATCATAATGGATGGCGAGAACGCCTGGGAATATTTTCCGGAAAACGGCTATCACTTTCTAAACGCCTTATATTGCCGGCTAGCCAGTCATCCGGCAATTGAATTGACCACATTCTCGGATTGCTTAAAAAATAAAGCCGTCGTCAAACCCTTGTCAAAACTGGTTGCAGGCAGTTGGGTATACGGTTCTTTTTCAACCTGGATAGGATCTACGGACAAAAATCGTGGCTGGGACATGCTGGGTGACGTAAAATGCGCATTCGACAAGGCTCTGCAAACCAACCAATTAACCGACAAACAAGTTCAGCAGGCTGAGTTTCAGCTTTCCGTTTGTGAAGGTTCCGACTGGTTCTGGTGGTTTGGTGATTATAACCCTGGCGAAGCAGTCAGTAGCTTTGAAAAACAATTCCGGCTTAATCTAGCCAACCTGTATCGATTATTAGGCGAAGAGCCTCCCGCTTATCTGGCATTGTCATTTACTCAGGGATCCGGTGATCCGGCCATGGGTGGAGCTATGCGGCCAGGCATTGAACACTAACTAGAGACCCTTAAGCGTGACTAACCTTTTAAACAAACGCCGGGCAGGCGTTCTGCTGCATATCACCTCATTACCTGGCACTGACAAACAAGGTGATTTGGGTAAAGAAGCCTATAATTTTGTCAATTTTTTGCATGATTCAAAGGTTAGCGTGTGGCAAACGCTGCCCTTAGGCATGACTCATGCGGATGGCTCACCTTATCAATGCTTATCCGCCCATGCCGGCAATCCTGGATTAATCGATATTGATGGGCTAGTGGAACTGGGCTGGCTACAATTATCCGAGAAGTGTGAAGAATGCCAAGGGCCTCCAGCGTTCAACAGAAGCTGTTTGATTGCAAAAGCGTATCATGGTTTTTTAGTGCATGCTGATCGACGGGATTGGGACGAGTTTGCCCATTTTACTCAGGAAAAGGCATTCTGGCTTGATGATTTCGCCCTGTTTATAGCGCTTAGAGATTTATTTAATCAACAATGCTGGAACCAATGGCCTAAACCTTACAAAGAAAGGGATTCAAAAGCGCTCAGGGAGGCTCGCCACCGGTTATCAACGGCAATAGAAGAAATTAAATTCGAACAGTATGTCTTTTTCCGGCAATGGATGGCGCTAAAAGCCTATGCTAATGAACACGGTGTGCTTATGTTTGGTGACATCCCCATTTTCGTATCCTATGACAGTTCGGATGTATGGGCTAACCGCGAGGTTTTTAAACTCGATGAGTCTGGCGAAATGCCGGTTGTCACCGGCGTACCACCCGATTATTTTTCTGTAACCGGCCAGCGGTGGGGCAATCCGCATTATGATTGGAACTATCTAAAGAAAACCCATTTTGCATGGTGGGTTGAACGGATGCAAACTCAGCTTGAACAATTTGACATTCTTCGGATTGATCATTTTCGTGGACTGGAAGCGGCGTGGGAAATATCCGCCGATGAACCCACTGCGCAAAATGGCCGGTGGGTCAAGGCGCCGGGCAAGGCCTTATTGCATGCGATAAAATCCCGACTTGGATCCATTCCTCTGGTAGCCGAAGATTTGGGCATCATTACCGATGAAGTCGAAGAAATAAGGGATGAATTTGGTTTACCCGGCATGAAGATTTTACAGTTTGCTTTTGGCAGCGGGCCTGATAACCCCTATTTACCCGACCATTATGAAAGAAATTGTGTAGTTTATACAGGTACTCATGATAACGATACGACGGTCGGATGGACACGAAGTATCAATGACAATGACAGAAACTACGCTTACGAATATCTGGGCAATCCTTCCATTTCACTGCATTGCGCGCTCATACAAGCGGCATTGGGATCGGTTGCCAATCTTGCGATAATTCCTATGCAGGATATACTTGAGCTGGGTTCCGAGGCACGAATGAATACACCGGGCACTACAGCAGGCAACTGGAAGTGGCGTTTTCAGTGGAACCAACTATCCCACGAGCGTGCCTCACGATTTGCGCATCTGGTTTCATTATTTAATCGAAATTGATTTAAAATCAGGTTCAAGGGACAAGGTAAAAAGGCATGCTTTGTTTAATCTTCTAACTTGAACCTGCTTTATTCAATCTTCATCGTGAACCGCTTCTTTCGTAATTGGTAACAAGGGAATGTTGTAACCAGCAATAATGGCCTGTATTTTATCGGCTTTAGTTGCAATCAACTTGTCGAGTTGAGCCTTTCTTGCCTTATCACCATTGCGGACACCCATCGCCATCGCAAAATCAAACTTTATCCCCGGCGTTGATTTCATCGGGATCATGATGTAACTGTTCTTTGGGCTTTGTGCAGAGACGTATGCCGCCATAGGTCCCCACAAAATCACCATATCAATTTTTTTGGCTTTAAAATCCTTATCTATCTGCATAGCCGTATTGTTTTCACTGTCCCCGGACATCGACTGATAAGGGATACCTTGATCGAGCAAGCCGTTTTTTTGCAACCAGGTGGTGCCGGGGCCACGATCAAACATGGCAATTTTCAATGCTTCCTGTCTTTGCAATGGCAATTCAGTCAATTGAGCGGCATCCTTAATATCATCCCAACCGCGTCCTTTGGCAATTAATAGCACATACGTTGATTTATAATAGGGCGCAGTGGTCAAGGTTAAATCATAACCCGCCGGAACCCCCATCACAATGTCGCATTTAAACTTGTCACTGTCGACGTCCCAATCGTTTACCGGCGCTGTTAAAGTATTGCGGATAAAACCAATACGCTGGGCAAACCAGGTGTATTCAACTTTTTGCCCCAGTTCCTTGGCAAATAATTCGGCGATTTTGTTTTCAAATCCGTCTTTATTCTTGGTTGAGTAAGGCGGATTCAACGGATCAGCACAGACTTTAAATTTTTCTTCTGCGAATGCCGGCAATAAGAAAGCTGCCAAGCATAGCCCTAAAAATATTCTTGTAACGCTCATTTTGTTTCCTTGTGTTAATTGTAAGACCTCTATTTAGGCCGCTCCATGCGAATAATAGTAGCCAATGCCCAATAGTTCTCAGACTATAGCATATTGTATACTCCGTGCGGTAAGGATATCGGTTCCCAATTATGGCTCTGGCTAAGTCAACACATCTAATTGAACGTTATAAAAATGATCTACAGGGCGCCCTTTCTTGCTATGACCGAGTCATCATAACGGGAACTTTGCAGGGAGTATTACGCCCCGCAATATTCAAGGTGATTTGTTCCTCCCTATTTGAGGTGATCCAGGGCAGATTAACCCGCGCTATTATCGGCACAACGTACACCGAAGACACCGCGAGACAAAATACAAAATGTCTGGTTTCACTAGGTTGTTGTGATCGGAGCATAGATAGTGTCTGAACGAAAATGCTGTAGACCATATAAATAGGGACTTTCAGGCAAAATAATGAATCGAAGATTTACAAAAAACCAGAAGAAATGAAGGGGATTCGATAACGGCAACTCCTGCAAGTGTCGCCATACATCACTTCTTCGTACAATGATCAGGACAGATAAAAAATCTTCGTGCTCAATAAACCGCTGCACCCCTTGTGTGTCGTGACTTGTGGCTTTTCCGTTCAGACACTAGATAGACTTAAACCTGTCGGGTGGAGTTTTAAATAACTCGGGCGATAGCTGATACCAGTAATCCTACGCCTCAGAGGGTTTCCTGACTTTTAATTCTTTTCTTAAGCTGCCAGCCCCCCCTGTTGAAGTTATAGAAGAGCAGGAACAGGGCTAAATCGGCCTTCATTCCTCTTATTGGCATAAGTGGTTGACTTTATGGTCGCATCCTTGATCGTGCCGTTGACACGCTTCCACCATACCATTCCTAGCAGGTGTGTCAAGCTTTGTCAAACCCCGCTTGACATATTCAGCGAGATAAGGTTTAATAAAAACGGTACTATGTTTGTTATGATTTATTTATATCTGAAGTTTGCCAGTTTTTTATGCTTATGACGTACATAGGAAAATCAATTAATGTAGGGTTACTATACATTTACGCAAACCCTGCATTAAATCTCTATCCCGCATAGCCAGCATGATTGGCGTTGTTTAAAAACTGGGAAACTTCAGTTATCCAACATTACTGAATGTCAACGGTGAATTATTGGTGCAAAAGTAAATGCCATTGCACATTTTTTAAGCGTAATAACCGTAATTTTTAAAACATTAAGCAATCAATTTCTTATCAATCACATCGTGTAGAATTAATAACATAGTGTTTTTGATAAAAAATATAAAATATATTTTTGACGGTAAGATATTGGCGTAATTTATGCTTGATATAACTCGTTGATAAATTAGTTCGATGTTCATTTGTATATGCGTTTGCACTAAATTTCTTATTCATCCGGAAACTCTAATTGTTTTGTAGCCATTATGAACAAAAAAATCACAACACTACACCAGAGGCGTGGTCTCGGACTGCCGTGGAGACTCGCCATCATATCATCGTACGTTAATCAGCATGGATCACTCCTGAAGAAGGAGAACCTTGGCTTGCCGTGGCCAACTCTGTTTCTTGCCGCTCCTGTGCTGATGCTCTGCGTGGGGCTCGCGTTGTTGGCTCCTGGACACGCAGAAGCGGCTGGAGCCGTCTATACAGCCACTGAGGCGGGGGTCCTGCCCACAGGATCGACCCGCGTGGTGCGAGCGGCGAACGAGGGTGGTGAGATCGTGGGAACCGCACAAGGTAATAAGGGCCACCAAGGGTTCTTTATAGGCGGCAACGGACTGCAGGAGATCGCGGGACTGCCGGCCGGCAGCGATTACAGCACCGTGTTGGGCATCAACAAACACAGTCAAG
>JAQTPT010000092.1 GCA_028712795.1 Methylococcales bacterium | reverse complement strand
AATACACTGAAAGGAAATTTACCGGCATGTTCATCTTCCAGATATTCCCAGAGGGTTAAGCCCGTTAGCTGTGCTTCCTTCTCTAACGAATAAGGATAGATTGTGTGAGCGTAGCGAACCACAATCTATCCTTATTCGTTAGTTAGAGTAATGAACTTTTCTGCAATCTGCCTCGCCGTCATCTTGTTTTTTCTAAATTTATCCAGAGATCCTGGCTTAATTTTCTCGCTGCACCATACGACTTGCCATTCACATAGTGCGAAGCAATAAGTTGCCATACCAAGCGCGTGTGCGTAGTCATCCTTGATGGGATGACGATTACGATCATCCTTCATATCTTGCCAATCTCGCTGATGTTAATGTTGCATAACACACAATTATACATGTTATTCAGAAACTGGATGGTTTTTGTAGTTTTGCGACTAGACACTTTGAACCCAAATGTCTAATGTTCAAAACAGTGTCCTTTGATTTTAGTGGCTTTCAAGGGTGTCAAAATGCCAAAACAGTAGACAATACGATATCACCATCTGAATTAATAGAAAATTGCTGAACTTCATTCTGCCATAATCGTCACTATAAAGCAGTCAGTCGTAAATGTCTCTTGATGGCCGGGGAACTAAACCGCTCGCGCGGTAGGGTGGCTGCGATCCAAGCTTGTGACTAATTGACAGAGTTTTGCTGTTTCCAATGTCTATGAAATGAGGCAATCCGCCTTGTTTCAAGATAGGAGCAGCATCATGACTTCTTCCACACACACCATCAGTCCGTTGCGTCAACGTAAGATCGACGACATGCGGATGCGCAAACTTTCCCCCAAAACCCAGGCCAGTTATATCCGTGTTGTGAAGCAATTCGCTGGTTTTCTGGGGCGATCGCCTGATACAGCCAGCGTCGAAGATTTACGCAGTTATCAGTTGTATTTGGTTGATCACGGTATTTCGCCGATTTCACTGAATGCGACCCTCACCGGACTCAGGTTTCTCTTTGCAACGACGCTGGATCACCCCGAATTATTTACTAAGATGCATGCTGTGCATGTGCCGCACAAACTGCCGGTGGTATTGAGTCGTGAGGAGGTGGCTCAGTTGCTCGCGGCCGTTGACAACCTTAAACACCAGACTGCGCTGGCACGGGCCAGCGAAGTGGTGTCGCTGAAGGTCAGCGACATCGATAGCCAGCGCATGACGCTACGCATTGAACAGGGCAAAGGCAGTAAGGATCGCTACGCCATGCTGTCGCCGGTGCTGTTGGAACGCTTGCGCACTTGGTGGAGGTTTGCTCATGCCCAAGGCAAAATGCTGCCAGGTGGCTGGCTGTTTCCAGGCTTGGACCCCATCGACCCGCTCAGCACGCGTCAACTCAACCGGGCTGCCCATGCCGCTGCCGAGGCGGCGGGGATAAACAAGCGGGTATCGATGCATACACTGAGGCACAGCTTTGCCACGCGTTTGCTGGAACAGAAGGTGGATATTCGGATTATCCAGGTGCTGCTCGGCCACAAGAAACTGGAGACTACGGCGCTGTATGCCCAGGTGGCCACCGATATTCTGCGCGAGGTAATCAGTCCGATCGAGACCTTGCCGCCCCTCTAGAGAAAACCCATGGGACGGCTTGCTCTCGAGGTGGCGGATATTTTCCGCGCCTACGGACCCGCTTGGCGGGACGCTCAGCATGACCACTTGAGCCTGGGTCAACTGAAAGTCATGTCCGCCATTGAACAGTGCCGCAGTGCGACGCTGGGCGGGCATGTGCTGCACTGCCCAGCCTGTGAGCATGATGAAGTCGCCTACAACTCCTGCCGCAACCGGCACTGCCCGAAATGCCAGGCCAGCGCGGCCAAGCGTTGGCTCGAAGCCCGGCAGGCCGATTTGTTGCCGGTGGAGTATTACCATGTGGTGTTTACCTTGCCCGCGCCGATCAGCGCCATCGCCTATACAAACAAGTCCGTGATCTATGGTTTGCTGTTTGAGATCGCCGCCGAGACGCTACGCACGATTGCCGCTGACCCCAAACATCTCGGCGCACAGATCGGGGCTACCCTGGTGCTACATACCTGGGGATCGGCCTTAACCCATCATCCGCATGTGCACGGTATTGTCCCCGGTGGTGGTTTATCCTTGGACAGTGAGCGCTGGGTCAGTTGCAAGTCGGGCTTCTTTTTATCGGTACGCGTGCTGTCACAGCTATTCCGAAGGCGTTTTCTCGAAGCGCTCACTCAAGCGCATAGTGCTGGACAGTTACAGTTTTTTGGCGAATACGCTTCGCTTGATGATCCGGCTGCCTTCGCCGATTGGCTCGCGCCAATGCGGAAATGCGAATGGGTGGTTTACGCCAAACGCCCGTTTGCCGGACCCGAGGCGGTATTAGCTTATCTGTCGCGTTATACCCACCGGGTGTCGATCGCCAACTCACGACTCATCGCGGCTTTCACCGGATCCGTCACTATGGGTTACTCGCCAATACCGGGCGCCGGGATCATCTTGCGCGAGTACGTGAGCTGCTGCACGTTGCTCCTGTTAATGCAGAACCCATGGGGGCTGATGCGTCAGACAAAGCGGTCCCGCCGACCTTCGTCTGCCCGGAATGCGGGGCTGCGATGATTATCATCGAAATCTTAGCGCGCAAGCCGCACATTCGTGCACCACCTCCGCAGTGAGGCGCGCCATGAACATACACACCTGGCAAACGCGAAACTACCGTTCATTCATTTATCGGCTAGAATCGATACGGGAAGGCTTGGCCTGGAGGCAGAAAATCCCTGATTCTGGACCCCTGGGGCTATAAAAAATCGGCTACATTGCCCTCGAGCCAGCGCATCTGATCTATGTCATCGCCCAGCCGATGGGCTTGTTAGCCAGGTTTCAGGCCGATCCACCATTCAAATCCCCATAGACTGTCGTCGATCCTAACTCGCCACTGCGTATTCCGCGGTTTCCTCCCTCGAGGCTTGTCCGACGCCTGCCCCCTAAGTTTTGAAGAGAACCGACAGCCATGGCGTAGAGGGCAGGCATCTGACAACCCTTAACAGGTGCGGACGATCAGAAAACAAAAAATTCTTCATTGCGAGTGGCCGCTTATATCAAATGACAGTAACTGGCTACAACCCAGACGAAGCAGGGCTTAACTGAGTTTTGCGTTCCACTGTTGCCTATCGGGTGATAGATGGCACTTTAGACAATATGTAGTGTTGTAGTTACTACTCCAATTAGTCTGGCCTCTGAATACTTGCTCTGAAACTGTTAATATTTATGCGAATGCGACTATTGAATAAGACCTTCTTCTTTCATTGCTTTTTGAACAGCAGGGCGCTCTGATATTTTATCTACATATCTTGCAAGTGCAGGCCAGCGGGAAATATCAATATTGACATATTGCCCCCAGCTTAGCGTGACAAATAAATACGCGTCAGCCACACTAAAACTCTGACCGAGTAAAAATGGTTGTGTCGAAAGCTGTTCTGCGGCCGTTTCCAGTCGCGTCATCAGTATATTAATAGCCCATTGTTTAGCAGCTTCCGGTGCGGCAGGATTAAACAGGGGTGAAAAGCTCTTATGAATCTCGGTTGAGATGAAGTTCAGCCATTGTTGCAATTGATAACGCTCAAATGTACCCGCTGGCGGGATTAATTTTTTATCAGGCGCCTGGTCCGCAAGATACTGAACAATGGCCGGGCCTTCAGTGAGAATGTTGCCATCATCAAGGATCAGAAGGGGTACGTAACCATTAGGATTTAACTGTCGAAAATCTTCGCTATTTTCTGTGCGCTTGCTTTCCAAATCAACTTTAACCAGTTCAACCGGGAGTTCGGCTTCGCAGGCTACGATATGAGGTGATAGTGAGCAGGCACCTGGGCTGTAATAGAGTTTCATGATTTATTCTCTTGGGTTGTAATTAATAATAAGGTCGAATCAATCTTTTGTCGCTTCAATCTGAATGGCAATAGTAACTTCATCACCTACTTTCGGCACATATTTGTCTACCCCGAAATCAGATCGTTTGATCATGGTTGTTGCATTTGCGCCGCAAGTGTATTTCATGGCAATCAGGTTCATTCCGCAATAAAAATGATCGATCGTCAGGTGCACCGGTTTAGAAATGCCGTGCAGCGTAAGTATGCCATCTGCGGCAACGAGTTGGTCTTTGTTAAAGCTGAGCTTGTCCGATACAAAAGTAATCTGAGGATAGCGAGCAGCATCAAGAAACTCCTTGCCGCGCAAATGTTTTTCCAGTTCAGCAAGCCCAGTGCTGATCGAAGCCGATTCAATAGCTATATGGATACTTCCCGTTGCCGATTCAGGGTCAAGCAGCACTTTGCCACTTGTCTGATTAAAACGGCCCCGTTGAAATGAAAATCCCAGATGATTAATCTCAAAACTTGGAAAGGTATGCTTGGGATCAACGGTATAAGAACTGGCGGCCGAGGCGGAAAAGCTTAATGTACTGCCTATAATAAACGCTAGAATCGTCGGTTTCATAATTTTTCCTTGAATAGGTTTTAAATAAACCGCACCGGCGTTAAATCATCGTCTGGTGTAATAGTTTTATCAACGCGGGACGGTTTCATGTTGGGTGCTAATAAACAAAAGACTCCAAAGTTTCGGAATTTATTTGAGCTATCAAACTTTCACCTGCCGTTAATAGGGACATAGTGTGCCATTTTGAATGGCGTCGTTTCAAGTCCAGGCAGACTCAAATTTACACGTATGAATACACCTAATTTTTATATGCGACAAATTATCGCACTTTTTCTGGACAAATGGGTTTTTATCCAATAGAATTCGCGCACCTTGGCTAAGGTGGCTAGGCTTCGATAAAATAGAAATCTTTCAAAAGCAGTGAGAAGCGAGCGGTCGCAAGGTAAAAACAACAATAATAATAATAATTGCAAGCTATTAACCTGCCCTCATTATAGGGTAGGCGTCCCCGAACATAAAAATAAAAACGGACGAAGCCCACTTTATATGGGCTTTTTTATGCGTGTCGAAAATTTGTACGGCTGGCTCGGCCAAGACGGTATATGAATGCAAAAAATCGGGCAGATCAAGCGCGACATCGAACGTGAACGCTTAGCCCGTAACGGGAAACGCCAGCATCTGCAAAAGCGCGTCGCCTAAGTTTTTTTGACTGTTCTTGCCTCATTTACAGGCAAGGTGCGCCAAAAATCCTGCAAAATGTCGGATTTCGCAATTTTTAGCACCCTCTCCCTGCGAGCCGGTCTATTTCCGCTTAAAATTTAGCGAGTTTTTCCGCCCGTTTTTTTATTTTTGGCTTTCTCGGTCAAGCACTAATTATGGCCTAGCAACTTCTGGAGTGTGACCAGATCGACACCTGCTTACAACTTAGACATTTTAGATGCTCGAATAAACAGGCAAAAAAAAAGGGGGGGGCATGAAGCCCCCCCACAAATGAGCGCACCTCAAACTTGTCCGGCAGGTTTGTTTTTGTTGATATTTATTTTTGTTGGCCTACTAATGTCAACCTTTTCCTGCTTTGAATATATCGGATTACCGGATTCATTATCATCTTTCGGCGGGCGTGCATCATTTCCCGCCATCAAGTCATCAATTTGATCCTTATCGATAGTTTCCCATTTCATTAAGGCGTCGGCCATTTTATGGAGAATACTGATTTTTTCTTGCAAAATAGTTTCTGCGCGTTTGTAGTTACAGTCTATAACCGCACGTATTTCTTCATCAATATGGTGGGCAACTGTGCTGGACACTTTACTGCCTTGTGATCCGGGATATCCCATGAAAGGTTGTCCACCCTCCTCACCATAAACCAGCGGTCCGAGTTTGTCGGAAAAACCCCAGCGAGTCACCATGTTGCGAGCCAATTCAGTGGCTCTTTCAATGTCATTTGATGCGCCTGTCGTCACGCGGTCGCCACCATAAATCATAAGTTCCGCAATTCTGCCACCAAACAAACTGGCTATTTGACTTTCCAGTTTGCGTTTACTGGCGCTGTATTGGTCTCTTTCGGGTAAAAACATCGTGATACCCAGCGCCCGGCCTCTTGGCATGATACTCACTTTATAGACAGGATCGTGATCGGGGGATGATTGTCCAACTATACAGTGTCCCGCTTCGTGATAAGCAGTCAATAACTTGTCATCTTCAGTCATCACCATTGTATGCCGCTCTGCACCCATAAGGATTTTGTCTTTGGCCTTCTCAAGATCACTCATGTTTACTTTCGCCTTATTCGATCTGGCTGCAAACAATGCCGCTTCGTTCACTACATTCGCCAATTCCGCGCCAGAAAAACCTGGTGTACCTCTGGCAATATCTTTTAATTTAACATCATCAGCGGCGGGTACCTTTTTGATATGTACGTTCAGGATTTGTTCACGGCCACGGACATCGGGCAAGCCAACATTAACCTGACGGTCAAAACGGCCAGGTCTAAGTAATGCTTTGTCCAAAACATCAGCCCGGTTTGTTGCAGCGATAACGATGACACCTTCATTTCCAGTAAAACCATCCATTTCAACCAGTAGTTGGTTAAGTGTCTGCTCCCTTTCATCGTTGCCACCACCCATACCGACTCCGCCCCTTTGGCGGCCAACCGCATCAATTTCGTCAATAAATATGATGCAAGGTGCATGCTCCTTTGCCTGGGCAAACATATCCCTGACCCTTGACGCACCCACACCAACAAACATCTCAACAAAATCAGAACCAGAAACTGTAAAGAACTTAACACCCGCTTCGCCTGCAATCGCTCTGGCAATCAGGGTTTTACCCGTGCCTGGAGGGCCTACCATCAAGATTCCGCGGGGTATTTGTCCACCCAATTTTTGAAATTTTAGCGGATCCGCCAGGAAATCGACCAGCTCAGCCACATCTTCTTTGGCTTCTTCACAACCTGCAACGTCAGCAAAGGTGGCGGTAAGCTTGTCTTCTTCGAGTAATTTGGCTTTGCTTTTTCCAAATGCGTTGCCACCCATGCCTGCGCCTTGGGTCTTACGCATGTAGATTATCCACACCGCAATCAAAAGCAGCATGGGAAACCAGGAGATAAACATCTGCATAAAGAGCGATTGTTGGGCTGGCGGCTTGGTTCTTACCTGAACACCGGCGCTTAAAAGATCATCAATCAGGTGAGGGTCGTTAGGATTAAATGTTTCAAAGTTTTGACCATCCGCAGTACGCAGCTTAATGGATTGCCCTGTCATTTCTACACGCTCAACCAATTTATTCTTAACCTTTACTATGAAGTCCGAATAGGCAATAGATTCGTCTACTGGCGGTGTAGTTTGCACACGGTTGTATATTAAAAATGCACCCGCTAACACAACGCCCCAAAGAAGCGTGTTAAGTATGTATTTTTTCATCGTTTAATCTCCTGACTCTCATATTAAGGTCAATATTTAGCGTTGCGGTTACTACAGCTGCATTCAAAACCCAATGTTGCCACGTTACCCTGTCATCAGTCTGAATTGGTTCTTTACTAATCCCACCTTTTCAGTAGGATTTAATATTAACTATCTTTAACACTTTTGTACATTATAAAAAGCTCACTAATTGCTCGCCAAAGTTGCGTTTTATTTTATCAAGCGCCATCACCTGAATTTGCCTTACGCGTTCCCTGGTCAAATTAAGTTCTGCACCGATTTCCTGCAAGGTCATTTCATTATTAGCTTCTACGCCAAAATGGCAACGAATGACTTTAGCTTCTCTGGGATTAAGAATTTTTATGGCCTTGCTTATCAAGCCTTCAAGATCAGTTTGCGCAATTTTAATGAAAGAATGTGTAAAAACCCGCTGCTCCAGAAAATCAATCGGCGCGAACGAGTTTTCTTCTTCCTCTTCAGAGCCTTCTAGAGTCATTGCTGTTTGTGAAATCGATAAAATAGAATGTATCTCGTCATTAGATAGTTTTGACGATTCAGCTAGTTCTTTAATAGTGGGAGTCCTACCTGTCTCAACAAAAAGCTGATCTTTTGCACGAAACACTTTATTGATATTTGCGACTTGACCGCAAGGCACCCGGACGACCCGCTCGCACCGTGACAAAGACCGGGAGATGGCTTGTCTGATCCAATACCCGGCATAAGTTGAAAATTGAAAACCCAGGCGGTGATCAAACCGATCGACTGCTTTTAACAAACCGGTGTGGCCTTCCTGTACAAGATCATCAAAATCCAAAAATCCAGATTTGTACTGATTAGCGATAAATAAAACCAGTCTGGAATTAGCTGTAGCCAATTGTTGCCTTAAACTTAACCATCGATGCTCTGAAAATACCACCTCAGCAAAGTATTTATGCATATCACTACTGGACAAAAATAAAAATTGCTCATCGTAGTTTAATAAAATATCAGTCCACTTGGACATTTTATTACTGCTGCGCCTATTCAAACCTTCCAGCCGTTTGATAATCACTTCAGGATTGTTATCGGCACAATGCGTAGTTTGGAAACAAAGCCCTCTAAACTTATAGGCATAGACAATAATATCAACCAGGTTTGTCAGATCATGAAAAGAATAGGGGAACAGTTGCAATGCTGCTACCAAATTTTGCTTATCGACACCATAAGAAAGATCCGTCAATGCTTTTCCGGATAGGATATGGAACCTATTTTTTATCCCGGCTAAAGTAGATTCCAGTTCTGATTCCTGCATGGATTCATCATCCGGCTCAACCTTGTAGGATTTTTGTTCATATTGATTAAGCAGCCATAAAGCCGTTACAGGCAAGTTGGATAATGCGTTTATCAACCTGGTTTTTTCGTCTTTTAAAAGACGTGCAATTTGAACATTGCTATTCTCTATAGGGTGTGGCGCTTCATTATCGATGCTTGCAGGCTGTTCGTTACAAATGGGTATATTATCAACAACAACGCCCATTATTTGTTTTGACAATTGTGTATTTAGATAAGCCATAACATCTAATCCTCGCAAACAGAATAACTTAAAATCTTTAAGTGGCAGGTTAACTCTATTCAGATAGCGATAGTTGCTAACTTAATCACTTTATGAAACAGTAAGACCAAGCTAAATTTCATTTGTTAGCAACACCCTGAAATTATTTATTAACGATTTGTTAACTAATCATTTCGCAATAATGTAACAATAAGAAATAACCTTGTCAAACTATAGTTTAACAAGACATGAACAGGCTAGTTCAAAATCTATAAACAATCATAATGAAAAGGGTGCTGATTTGTTAAATTGTTTCATTCCAAGGTATATAGTTTTAAGATTTTCTAAGAAACCCCGGCTGCAATTATTGATGAAGTAAAGCCCATGTCATTAACTAGATGTAAAGAATGTAATAACGAGGTTTCAACGGAAGCCAATACTTGCCCGTATTGTGGAGTTGATCATCCTGGAGTTATTGAAAATAACAACCATCGTCGTGTGGGCGTCATCGTCCTGGCGCTGCTTTTTTTCTTATTTTTATACTTTTTGACAAAACATGAAAAGGTTGACAACCAAGCCACTAAAACCGCCCGAATAAGTGAAAATACGAAAACTGGAATGTCAAAAGTAGTCCAGGTTGCTCCTGCTGTCCGACCTATATTAGAAGCACCAGTAATGGAGGACTCGACACAACCACAACAGGCATCATCAGTACAACTAACACAGCGATCACCCGTAAGCCAGGAACAACCTGAACAGGAAAAGCTTAAGCCGGATAAAACTAAAGCCGCTTCTTCAACCGATACACCGCAAATAATGGTTAAGCGTATGCTTGAGTATGCATTGATTGATGGTGGCTTAAGTCATGAATCAGAAATACTAAAAACAAAACTTCAGATTGAACGCTCATCTAAACCAGTAAAAGGTAACAAAAAGGCAGCCAGGGCAATAAACGCTGAAGGTTTAGCGTTTTCTAAAAAGGGTGAATTTAATAAGGCGGTAAAAATGTTTGAAAACGCTTACAAATTAGACAAGTCTGATAGTGAGATTGCCAATAATTTGGGCTTTTCCTATTTAAAACTCGGAAATATCGATTCTGCTCAACAAACATTAACTATTGCGTTAACCCTATCACCAGAACGGGCCACTGCGTGGGAAAATTTAGGCGAAGTATTCGGGGCAAAAGGCGACATAAGCAAGGCAGTGGCTTGTTTTTCCAATGCCTTTCGATTTTCAAAAGACCGGTCAAAAATGCATCAATATATGAAAAAAATTAACGAAAATGAAAGCGTAATGAAATCAAAACAAGCGAGAACAAAAGCCATAGCCTGGGCTGAAAAATCATATCTGAATATTTCGAAAAATACTGAATTGCATAAATGAGTCAGATTTGATCTGACCCGGCATCCCCTTCCCCCGTTTCCCTGAATCAGCATAGGCTCAAAGCAGGTTAATATTTGCGCCACCTAAAGGTGACGACACCTTAGCACTTCTTCGTCATTTAAACTGACAACTATCTACATTTTTACCTATCAGGTTTAATACTCAAAGCAGCGTAAATTTGTTTTTGCCGCGCTTCCTATTGCGGGCGTGCTTTTCCTGTACTGGTTCAGCCA
>JAQTPT010000091.1 GCA_028712795.1 Methylococcales bacterium | reverse complement strand
CGATTACGTTTATGATCGCGTGTCTGGGCGATTCGAACTTCCCTCTTTGGCAGATTTAATTACTCAAAAAGCGCAAACCTTGCAGGTTTGATGTTGGTTTTCCCCTGGAATTTAAAGTAGATACGTAGATTCTATGTTTTTTTGACGAGGTTAACTAAAGCAATCTCATTTGTAGAGAGCAAGGTAGGAGATCTTCCTGAGAGTCAAATATTTTCACCTTATATCTACGCTATTAGTCACCGCCAAGGTTAAAACTCTGTGTAACTTCCATGCGATTATCATTGTCCCTGTCCCTGAGATCTCATCCGGCTTATCTAGGACGGAAACATACATACCAAACCTAATGCCACCTCACCTCACCACATTTCGACTCAACCGAAATCAGTTGGTCGGTGCCTTGGCTTGACACGCTAGATAAGGTGGCTGAAGTTACCTACAGCCAGTTCTTCTTTTTAAAAAACCGAAGTAAAAACACCGATACAACAATAAAAAAAACCCATATTACCGGGTAACTCCAACGCCATTTTAATTCCGGCATATATTCGAAGTTCATGCCATAAACGCCGGCAATAAAGGTTAATGGAATAAATATTGATGCAAACACGGTGAGGATTTTCATGGTTTCATTCATTTTGTTGCTGACGCTGGATAGGTAAATATCCAACATGCCCGCTATCAGATCCCGGTAAGATTCCATCGCTTCAATAATGCGTATGGCGTGATCGTATATGTCCCCAAAATAACGTTTTGTCTTTTCATTGAGCAATGGCGACTCGCTCCGATGAATCGCAGCCAATAATTCACGCAAGGGTGATACCGATCTGCGTAAAAAAATCAGCTCACGCTTGATTTTTTGAATAGTTGCCAGAGTTTGTGAGGAAGGGTCGGAGAGTAAGCTATCCTCAACTGATTCAATCAGGTCGTCAAGCGCATCTTGCAGGGCAAAATACTCATCGACAACCGTGTCCATAATCATATAAGCAAGATAATCGCTGCCCAGATTTCTAATTTGGCTCTTATTGTTTTCAAGGCGGTTAAGGATGGGGTCAAATAGCGTGTCAGGTTTTTCCATGAAGGTAAAAACAAAGTTGTTTAATATCAATACGCTAATTTGTTCATATTCGACATTAAATTCTTCGCTTCTTAAGGAGATTGCTTTGACGACAATAAAAAGATAATCATTAAATTCATCGAATTTGGGCCGTTGATGAGTATTAAGAATGTCTTCCAACACCAATGGGTGTATATCAAAATAATGACCTATGGCATCAATAATGGAAACGTCTTTTAATCCGTCAACAATTACCCAGGTGATGGTGTCGGTCGTTTTGTAGGGCAAAAGCTCCTCAATAGACTGGATGGTATGCTTTTTTACGTAGGTTTTGTTGTAATTTACCACGGTAATTTTATGCTCGTGAGCATGGACTTCGCCAACATGCACCAGCGAGCCGGGTGGTAAACCTGATTTTTCAGAAGCTAAACTGAGTGATTCAGACATGGATTATCCTTGGGTTAATTTGTTACCGTGAAAGTACATCATTCATCCTGGGGGGTGACAACCTATTTTCATGATCGTTGGGTTGGAAAGAAAGGGGGGGCTTTCCCTGTTTACTAAATGAATTGTTTGGATAGCGCTCCCGGCAGTTCTTTAACTAATTTGGGTACAAGGTAGCCGGGCAGGGTGGCTTGAACCTGCTTGATAAGATTTATGGCTTCTATTTCAGAGACTTCAAAATGTCCAGTTCCTGTCGCCTTATCCATTAAATGCAAATAATACGGGATGATGCCATTACTGAAAAGTTGTTCGCTCAGATTGCATAGTGTCGCTGGATTGTCATTGACACCTTTTAATAATACTGACTGGTTAAACAAGGTAATGCCGTTATTTTTGAGGAGTTGACAGGCGGCAATGACGCGGGGATTTATTTCATTGGCATGGTTGCAGTGTACAACTATCACAATTTGCTTTGAGCTTCGAGTTAAGGCGTTAATTAAATCATCGGTTATTCTGGCCGGAAGAACGATGGGTAAGCGGGAGTGGATTCTGATGCGTTTTAAATGCTTGATAGTGCTTAATTGCTTAAAGAGTTTTGCCAGTCTCGCATCGCTAAGCAATAACGGATCGCCGCCACTTAAAATAACTTCCGCGATGCCCGGATTTTCCTGAATATAGCTTATGCCTGCGCTTTCATTTTTTTTGCCAAGTTGAAGGTCGGGATAAGGGAAGTTGCGGCGGAAACAATACCGGCAGTTAATGGCGCAACTGCCCGTATTGATAAACAAGGCCCGGCCATGGTATTTATGCAAAACACCGGGTTGAGTGGAGGAGGGAAGGTCGCCAACCGGGTCGTCACTATAGCCGGGGTAAGCAAATAGTTCATCTTTAATCGGCAATACTTGCCGTAATAAAGGATCATTCGGATCACCTTTTTTCATGCTGTTTGCAAAGCTTAAAGGTACGCGCAAAGGGAAGTCTTTGGTAGCAGCGACTGAAACGGGTAAGTCATGGTATGACAAGTGCAAATAATGGAGCAAGTCTTCAATATTATTAAAGGATTCGGCGAGTTGTTGTTGCCAGTTTTTAGTGAGGAGCTGGGTTTCGTTAAGTTTTTCTGGCATGGAAGTGGTTATTTAAAGTTTCTATCAATTGTTTGCTCCATTATAATGGTTTAGTTTTATATTGTTTGTCATCTTGAGGATAAAATGGCCAGTTACAGCACCAATGAATTTAAAGCCGGGTTGAAAGTCATGTTGGATAATGATCCCTGTGCAATTATCGAAAATGAATTTGTAAAGCCGGGTAAGGGACAAGCCTTCAATCGGGTAAAAATCAGAAATCTTAAGACAGGCAGGGTAATTGAAAGGACGTTTAAGTCTGGCGACTCTCTTGAGGGGGCTGATGTGGTTG
Source organism: Methylococcales bacterium (assembly GCA_028712795.1). Taxonomy (GTDB): domain Bacteria; phylum Pseudomonadota; class Gammaproteobacteria; order Methylococcales; family Methylomonadaceae; genus Methylobacter_C. The sequence continues at coordinate 7,982 of JAQTPT010000091.1, read as the reverse complement.
ATGTCGCGATGCAATATCTGTACAACGACGGCGAATTTAGGCATTTTATGGTGCCGGATACGTTTGAGCAGTATCAGTGTGATGAAAAAGCTGTCGGTGATGCGAGCAAATGGCTTAAAGACCAGGATTCCTGCACCGTTACATTATGGAATGACGCGCCCTTATCGGTTTCACCCGCTAATTTCGTTGAACTGTCTATAGTTGAAACCGATCCGGGTGTGCGCGGGGATACCTCCGGCGGTGGAGGTAAGCCGGCTACTTTGGAGACAGGTGCGGTAGTTAGAGTGCCGTTATTCGTGCAGCAAGGTGAACTCATTAAGGTGGATACCCGCACCGGTGAATATATATCGCGTGTCAAAGAATAGTGCCCAATAATTGGAGGCCAACATGCTCTATAGAGATGATGCGTTTAAGGGCGCAATTATTGGCTGACATACGGCAGTTTTTTTCATCACGTGCAGTGCTGGAGGTGGAAACACCCGTTTTGAGTCATAGCAGCGGAACAGATCCTCAATTGGATTTTTTTACGACTGACTATTGTTCGCCGCCATTAGAGGAAGGCTTGTTTCTGCAAACATCGCCTGAGTTTGCTATGAAGCGACTGCTTGCTGCGGGCAGCGGCTCCATTTATCAAATAGCCAAGGCATTCAGGAATGGTGAATCAGGGCGCTTTCACAATCCTGAATTCACCTTGCTGGAATGGTATCGGGTCGGCTTTACGTTGCCACAATTAATGGATGAAATCGCCGAATTGATGGCGGTCTTGTTTAGCGGTCACAGCGCGTTAAGTCCGGCTGAACGGTTTAGTTATCAGGATATATTTCAACGTCATACGGGTTTGAATCCTTTAGAATTTTCCTATAAGAGTTACTGTGATTTCGCACAAAATAATCACGCGGTTGAAGCGATGGATATTTGTGGATATGATCATAGTTTATGGCTGGATTTTATTTTTACCCATTACGTTCAGCCTTATTTGGGTGAAAACTCTGTTTGCATGGTTTATGGTTATCCTGCCTGCCAGTCGTCCTTGGCACGCATTAATGAGCGCAACTCACAGGTCTCTGATCGCGTAGAAGTTTTTATAAGTGGTATTGAATTGGGTAATGGCTATTATGAATTGACCGATGCGAAAGAGCAGAACAGGCGATTTGACAGTGAAAAAGCCATCAGGCAGCAACGAAATCGTCCCGTTGCTGTTAAGGATAAGCATCTTATTGGGGCACTTGAGGCCGGGATCCCAGAGTGTTCAGGTATGGCCATCGGTTTGGATCGGTTACTGATGCTCTTGACAAACTCATCAACAATTAATGATGTGCTTAATTTCCCTATAAGCAGAGCTTAAGCGAGTTCACTTTTTACTGTGTTATAATCCCTCATTTTTAACCGTCCAGACCATGATATTTTATTTTTAGCCGTCTACATGAAATCAAATACTTTCTCTTGCTTGTTATTGTTGGGCTTGCTTGTGTCGCATGTGGTTAAAGGTGACGATGAATTCGTAGTTAGGGATATTCAGGTCAAAGGCCTCCAGCGCATCTCTTTGGGCACAGTTTATAACTATCTTCCAGTAACTGTCGGAGAAAAGTTTTCTTTAGATAATGTTTCCCCTGCCATCAAGGCCTTGTTTAAAACAGGTTTTTTTAAAGATGTGACGCTGGAAAGAGAAGGTTCAACGCTGATTGTCACTGTTGTGGAGCGCCCATCCATAGCAAAAATAATTTTTGAAGGAAACAAAGATCTGAGTAAGGAGGACTTGACAAAAGCGCTCGATAAAATCGGCTTGGCTGAAGGCAAAATATTTGACCGTCAAGTGCTGGATAAGGTGGAGCAGGAATTGACGCGCCAATACCTCAGTCATGGTAAATATGGCTTAAAGATTAAAACAGACGTGTCTAACTTGACCCGGAACCGTGTCGGTATTCATATTAAAATTTCCGAGGGCAGGGTCACCAAGATCAAACAGATTAATATAGTGGGCAATAATGCATTTGATGATAAAACCTTGTTGGGCAAACTTGAATTAAGCACCTCCAACCTGTTATCGTTTTACACTAAAAACGATCAGTATTCCAAGCAAAAGTTATCTGCGGATTTGGAGACTCTGAGGTCTTATTATTTGGATCGGGGTTATATTAACTTTTCCATTGAGTCCACTCAGGTCGCCATTACGCCCGATAAAAAAGATATCTATGTCACTATCAACGTCAAGGAAGGTGATGTTTACAGGCTGTCCAAAGTAAAGTTGGCGGGTAATTTGGTGGTGCCTCCCGATGAATTGATCAAGCTGGTCAGCATAGGTCCTACTGAAATATTTTCCAGAAAGAGTGCAACCGAGACCTCAAAAGCCATTCAGGATCGTCTGGGTGATGAAGGCTATGCTTTTGCCAACGTTAATATGGTTCCAGAGATCAACGAAGCCCAAAAAACAGTTGATATGGCGTTTTTTGTTGATCCCGGTAAACGGGTCTACGTGCATCGAATCAATTTCAAGGGTAATGCTAAAACCCGCGATGAAGTGCTGCGCCGGGAAATGCGCCAAATGGAAGCCAGTTGGGCTTCAAGTTCAAAAATCGAGCGCTCAAAAACCCGCCTTGAGCGCTTGGGCTATTTTGAATCGGTCAATGTAGAAACGCCTCCCGTTGTCGGTACAGCCGATCAAATTGATGCCAATTTTACTGTTGTTGAAAAGGCCTCCGGTAACTTGTCCGCGGGTGTGGGATACTCCCAGGTTCAAGGCATTGTATTGAATGCTAACATTGCCCAGGATAACGTCTTTGGTTCTGGTAAGCGGGTGAACGTGGCCTTCAACAATAGCACCTATTTGACGAGCTATCAGTTTGGTTTTTTTAATCCATATTTCACAACGGATGGGATTAGTCAGGGATACAATATTGGATATACCAAGCGAAATGCCGGTTCGATCAATATCGCTAATTACAACACCAACATTGCCAATGCCGGCATTAATTTTGGGATTCCGTTGAATGAATTCGACCAGATTAGGTTTGATACTGAAGTAAGGCATACCGACTTATCGACAACTCAATATTCGTCCTATCAGATTAATCAATTTATTCAAGATCAAGGCTCCAAGTTCTGGACTTATAGCCAGGCCGTGAGCTGGTCTCATGACACCCTAAATCGGGCAATCTTCCCCAGCAAAGGCGGGCAGCAACGCTTGTCTGGATTGGTGATGATTCCAGGTAGTAATCTGGAATATTATAAGGTGGGTTACAGGCATCAACATTATTTTCCTTTGGCTAAGGACATTACCTTCAAGTTGAATGGCGAAATCGCTTATGGTGGCAGTTATGGAAGCAGTACGAGCGGATTGCCTTTCTTTGACAATTATTTTATGGGCGGCACGGGTTCAGTGCGGGGCTATAAGAATAATACACTTGGGCCGAGAGATTCAAATGGTTATCCACTGGGCGGCTCCAGTAAAATTGTGGCTAATGCCGAGTTGTTTTTTCCTGTCCCTTTTATGTCAGAAACAAAGTCGGTCAGGTTGGGGACTTTTTTTGACGCGGGAGCGCTGAATGACAGTTTTTCAATCAATGGCATGAGATATTCGGCAGGCATTTCGGGCGAATGGTTGTCCCCATTCGGCGCATTGTCGATTAGTGCGGCATACCCAATAAATAAAGGCACATTTACTTATGATATTTTTAATCCGCCTACTGTCCCTATTCACTTTGTCCGTACCGGAAACGATCAAACGCAGTTTTTCCAATTCAATTTTGGCCAAAACTTCTGAGAAGTTGTTTTGGTTTAATGGGCTTATCCCCTATAATTTACCGACTAATTTATTCACACTTTAAATTTAACTATACTGGAGATCGATTTAACAATGAAAACGAAAATTGCATTATTCTTAAGCCTGATATTTGTTGCGAATATCAGTTATGCTGACTTAAAAATTGGCTTTGTAAACATACCCGCTGTTCTTGAAAAAGCGCCCCAAGCAGAAAAAGCAAAAAAACGGTTGGAACAAAAATTTTCACCTCGGGACAAGCAATTGGTTGCTCAAGGAAAAGAAATCCAACGTATGGAAGAAAAGCTGACTAAGGAAGCTTCGGTAATGAGTGATTCTGAGAAAGCCAAGCTTGAGAATGATATCCAAAATAAAAAACGGGATGCAAAAAGATCTCAGCAGGAATTTAGTGAAGACTTCAATGCGAGCCGTAATGAAGAATTGGGCAAATTGCAACGTCGTATCGTTGAAGCGGTTCGAGGAATAGCTAAAGATGAAGATTATGATTTATTGCTTACTGATGGCGTCATTTATGCTAAAGATCAATTTGATATAACAGCCCAGGTTCAGAAAAAGCTGTCTACAATGCCTGAGTAAGTGAGTCACTATCATTCAGGCATTTACACTAATTCTTCCTCTTTAAAGCACTCGAAACCATGTCTATTACGTTAGATATTTTACAAATACAAGAATTCTTGCCACATCGATATCCTTTTCTATTGGTGGACAAGGTGATTGAGTGCGAGCCAGGGATTAGGCTATTAGGCGTAAAAAACGTCACTTATAACGAACCCTTTTTTCAAGGTCATTTTCCACAAAAACCCATTATGCCAGGGGTGTTGATTTTGGAAGCCCTGGCACAAGCCACGGGTTTATTAGCCTCAGAGACGGCGGGTGACGAATTGGCAGGCATGATCTATTATTTGGTGGGGATCGATAAAGCCAAGTTTAAAAGGCCGGTTGTGCCGGGCGACCAATTGATGCTGGAAGCAAAATTCATTAAAAGCAAGCGTAATATCTGGGCATTTGAATGCCGTGCGGAAGTTGACGGCGAATTTGTCGCAAGCGCCGAAATCAGATGTGCAGCGGTGGTGCATTAGTTTGATTGATTCAACAGCCTTAATTCATGGCCATGCTGAATTGGCCGATGATGTGTCCATTGGCGCTTTTTCTGTTATAGGCGCTGATGTAAAAATTGATGCCGGTACGATCATTGGCTCTCATGTTGTTATTAAGGGCCCTACTTCTATTGGGAAGAAGAATCGTATTTATCAATTCACCTCAATAGGCGAAGACCCTCAAGACAAGAAATATGCGTTTGAAGTGACCCGGCTTGAAATCGGCGATAGAAACACGATTCGGGAGTTTACCTCTATGCACAGAGGTACACAGCAAGATAACAGCGTCACCAAAATAGGCAATGATAATCTGTTTATGGCTTACACTCATGTAGCCCACGATTGCATTATCGGCGATCACGTCATTATGGCTAACGGGGCATCATTAGCGGGACATGTGCGTTTGCATGATCATGCTATCCTGGGCGGGTTTACCCTGGTGCATCAGTTCACCCAAATTGGGCAGTACAGTTTTGCTGCCATGGGCAGTGCGATTACCCAGGATATTCCCCCTTTTATTATGGTTGGCGGTAAACCCACTCGGCCTCATGGCATAAATTCAGTCGGGATGGAGCGGAATGGGATATCTGCTGAAGATATTAGGCTAATTAGAAATGCTTATAAAATAATCTACAAAATGAATTTACGATTGGAAGATGCCATAGAGAAAATGCAAGATTTGGCGAGCGACAGTAACCAATTGTCCGATATGATCAGCTTTTTACGTAATGTCAACCGGGGCATTTTGCGATAAGTTACGCCAGTGACGGGATTGAAAAGTAAGGTTGATTAAGTAGTTCATTTTAGGATTTTTAATTAAATCATCAAAAATTGTTATGGATGATGCCCATTTTATCAAAACCACGCAAAATATTTTGATTGCCGGCGTTGATGAAGCCGGTCGCGGGCCACTTGCGGGTCCAGTGGTTGCGGCAGCTGTCATTCTCGATCCACTAAAGCCTATTGAAGGATTAGCCGACTCTAAAATACTGAGCGAGCGTAAGCGGGGCACCCTTTTTGATATTATTAAGCTATACGCTTTAAGCTGGTCAGTGGGAATGGCCAGTGTAGAAGAGATCGATGAATTCAATATTCTTCAGGCCACACTCCTTGCCATGCAGAGGGCCGTGAATGGATTGGCCATTCAACCCGATGAGGCTCTTATTGATGGCAACCGCCTTCCTGACTTGCTTATTCCTGCTCAGGCCATTATTAAAGGTGATAGCAAAGTGAAAGCTATCAGCGCCGCTTCAATATTGGCAAAAGTTGAGAGGGATAAAATCATGGTTGACTATCACAAAAAATATCCCGATTTTTCGTTCCATCAGCATAAAGGTTATGGCACTGGGCAGCATTTAAACGAGATAGGACAATTTGGTTTTTTACCGATACACAGGAAGTCATTTAATCCTGTCAGGACAATGATACTTCAGCAAAAATCGAAATAGACTAATCCTTTCAGGCTGACCTTATAGGTTCCTCATCCATTAACGCAATTTGTTCACGCAACTCAATAATGCGATCCTGCCAATAGCGTGCAGTATTGAACCATGGGAACGCCATCGGAAAGGCCGGATCATCCCAGCGTTTTGCAATCCAGGCGGAATAATGAATCAAGCGCAAGGTGCGTAAGGCTTCCAGCAGATGTAACTCGCTAGAATTGAAATCGTAAAAAGTTTGATAACCTCTCAGAAGATAGTTAAGTTGCAATGTCATTTCGGCACGGTCACCTGAAAGCAACATCCACAAATCCTGTATCGCCGGCCCCATGCGGCTATCATCAAAATCAACGAAATGGGGGCCGTCATCAGTCCATAAAATATTGCCTGGATAACAATCGCCATGCAGTCTTAGGGATTTTACCTTGCCGGCGCGCTCGAAACAGCGCCTTACTGAGTCCAGCGCGTAACCGATAACACTGCTGTATGCACTGAACAGATCTGCCGGGATAAAATCCTGCCTTAGCAGGTAATTACTTGGTTCGTCGCCAAAATTTGCGATATTCAAACCGGGGCGTTCGCGAAAGGGTTTTAATGCGCCAATAGCATGGATGCGACCAATAAAGCGCCCCATCCATTCCAGTTTTTCACGTCCTTCAATTTCCGGCACACGTCCGCCTTGTTTTGGATACACTGAAAACCGAAAGCCGTTTACTTGATTTAACGTCTTGTTTTTACCAAATTGTAAAGGTGGCACGACGGGTAATTCACTGTCTGCCAACTCCTGAATAAACGAGTGTTCTTCAAGGATTGCGGCCGTCGTCCAGCGGTTGGGCCGGTAGAATTTTGTTACTACAGCCGTTCCGTTCTCCATACCCACCTGGTAAACACGGTTTTCATAGCTATTAAGCGCGAGCAAACGCCCATCGCTGTGCAGGCCAACACTCTCAAGGGCGCTTAAAATAATATCGGGGGTCAGTGCTGAAAAAGGCGTAAGTTGAGTATTCATAAGTCATTGTAACCTTGAATGCTCATTAAAGTTAGGGCAAGCTTACTCCAATGATAAATGAGTCTGAAGGAGTGCTGTATTGCGAACGGAAAATAAGCCTGACAAACGCTTGAATCCCGTTCATGATAAAAGGATGAAAGCTATCGTGAACAGACCCGATCTTCCCGGTTTTGTTGATAGCGATGACTTGCCGTGCGTTGTGAATGATTGCAAGCCGTTTCGGAATATTCAGGAGAACAATAGCGCTGACCTCGATTACTGCGGTTGCAGATGATGACATACCTGAAGCAGCGAGCACACTTGAAGATTTGCCCTGTTGATTCCATCGTCGGTAACCATGACGCTAACGAAATAAACCGAAATCAAGCTTGAACTTTTCAATCAGACAATATAATATTGATTCAATACTACCTGGAGTCCATAAGAATGAAAATAACAAAAAAGCTTCTGACCAAACCATTTATCGCCAGTTTAGCCGCACTTGTGTTGCCGTTAGGCGCACAAGCAACTGCTGCTGATGCCCCAAAAATGCATAACTTATACGAAGAAAATTGCGCCAGTTGTCACGGCTCAGACCTTGGCGGATTTATTGCTCCCGGATTGAATTCCGAAACTTTAAAAGGACGAAGTCCTACAGCCTTGCGCAGCATCATCATGAC
>JAQTPT010000031.1 GCA_028712795.1 Methylococcales bacterium | reverse complement strand
ATGTTCTGAGGTGGAGATTGTATAATTTATCGAAACGCGCTTGTTCTCTAGCAGTCATGTTAAACTCCAAATTTATCGTACTCGACATTGAGTACAGTTAGAGTTTAAGCGTTAAGCGGTTTTTTTTCCGCCGCGATAGCGGCTTCGTCCAATAAAGGTTAGAATCCGCTTATTTCTGTTCAAATGGCTCTAGCTGGTGAATTAGATTTACAGCCGGGTGAGTATTTATCTTTTGACATAAAAAAGCCGGTTGTACCGGCTTTTTTATGTCAGGAATATTTACTTATTATTCTGGTCTATCAACTAACTCGACATATGCCATAGGCGCGTCGTCACCTGGCCTAAATCCACATTTCATAATACGCAAGTAACCGCCCGCTCTATTTTTATAACGCGGACCGAGTTCATTGAAGAGTTTGGTTACAATTTCACGATCCCGTAATCTTGCAAATGCAAGTCGTCTTTTAGCTACGCTATCATCTTTAGATAAGGTAATCAAAGGCTCTGCAAAACTTCTTAATTCTTTAGCTTTAGGTAAAGTCGTCTTAATCAGCTCGTGCTTAAATAATGAGCTAGCCATGTTACTAAATAGCGCCTTGCGATGGCTACTATTCATATTGAGTTTTCTACCGGATTTACGATGTCTCATTATTAGAAGACCTAATGTTAATGTGTTGATATTACATGTGATTGATCTGAAAGATTATCAGGCGGCCAATTTTCCAATCGCATACCCAGTGACAATCCTTTTAAAGCAAGTATGTCCTTTATTTCGGTTAAAGATTTCTTTCCCAGATTTGGTGTTTTTAATAGCTCAACTTCAGTACGCTGAATTAAATCACCAATATAAAAAATATTCTCAGCCTTTAAGCAATTAGCAGAACGAACAGTCAACTCAAGATCATCGACGGGACGAAGCAAAACAGGATCAAAAACTTCCTCTACTATCACGACTTCTTCTAAACCCGGAGGGTTAACTTTTTCAAAATCCACAAAGACAGATAACTGATCATGCAGTATAGTGGCCGCCAACTTAATAGTTTCTTCGGGATCTACTGTTCCATTAGTTTCAAGCTCAATGACTAGCTTGTCTAAATTAGTGCGTTGTTCAACACGAGTGCTTTCAACTTGATAAGCGACCTTAATTATAGGGCTATACGAGGCATCTAATTGTAAAGCGCCAACTGCGGTATTTTGCTCAGAGTTTAATTTGCGAACACTGACTGGCTCATACCCTCTTCCGCGGCGCACTCTAATTTTCATATTTAAAACGCCAGCTTGTGTCAAGTTGGCGATAACTAAATCTGGATTAATAATTTCGACATCATGAGGAAGAGTAATATCTGCGGCTGTCACGCAGCCAGCACCATTTTTTGTCAACCTAAGCTCAACTTCATCTTTTGAATGAAGCACCACTGCCAATTTTTTGAGGTTAAGCAAAATGTCTATTACATCTTCCTGAACACCCTCTATTGTTGTATATTCGTGCAGTACACCCTCAATTTCGACATCAGTTACTGCACAGCCAGGAATTGTAGATAACAGTACACGCCTTAATGCATTGCCAAGAGAATGACCAAAGCCACGCTCCAGCGGCTCAATTACCATCCTTGAATGATTAGGAGTTTTACTTACAACCTCAACTAATCGAGGCTTTAATAAGCCAGAAATAGAATTGTGCATTTATATCCCTCAGTCCTGCGATTATTTAGAGTAAAGCTCAACTACCAGCTGCTCATTGATGTCACTACCCAAGTCGACCCTATCAGGTAAAGTGCTGAATGTTCCAGACATGGCTTTTGAATTAACTTCTACCCAATTTGGAAATCCATACTGCTCTGTTACAGTTAAAGCATCAACGATCCTTTGTTGTTTTTTTGCTTTTTCTCTAACAGTCAACACATCGCCGGGAGCTAATTGATAAGAAGGAACATTAATCAATGACCCATTTACCTGAATAGATTTATGACAAACTAATTGGCGGGCTTCTGCACGTGTACAGGCGAAACCCATACGATAAACAACATTGTCCAACCTTGACTCAAGAAGATTTAACAGATTTTCACCGGTTGCGCCCTTCTTCATATCAGCCGATTTATAGTAGTTTCTAAACTGCTTTTCCAGAATTCCATAAATACGGCGTAAGCGCTGCTTTGCCCTCAACTGAAGAGCATAATCAGAACTTCTTGTGCGCTTAGTCCCGTGTTGTCCGGGCCTTTGATCCAACTTACATTTACCTTCTAAAGACTTTCCTCTGCTTTTTAAAAACAGGTCAGTCCCTTCTCTTCGACTTAATTTACAGGTAGGTCCAAGATATCTTGCCATGATACTACTCCAGATTTTTTATACGCGGCGTTTCTTAGGCGGACGGCAACCATTGTGAGGAATGGGCGTCACATCAACAATATTATTAATTTTAAACCCTAGATTGTTCAATGAACGCACAGCAGATTCACGTCCAGGACCTGGACCTTTTATCATAACATCAAGGTTTTTCATGCCGAATTCCTGGGCAACAATACCTGCTTTTTCAGCGGCAACCTGGGCGGCAAAGGGAGTGCTTTTTCTCGACCCGCGAAAACCTGATCCACCTGAGGTTGCCCAGGACAGAGCATTACCTTTTCTATCCGTTATTGTTATGATTGTGTTATTAAAAGAAGCATGGACATGAACAATGCCATCTGCAACTTCTTTTTTGATACGTTTTCTTGAACGATTTGGACTAGCCATTACTTCGACCTCTAAAGGAATATCTTATTTTCTAATTGGTTTGCGGGGACCTTTGCGTGTACGAGCATTTGTTCTCGTTCTCTGGCCTCTTAATGGCAAACCTCGGCGATGCCTTATTCCGCGATAGCAACCTAGATCCATCAACCGCTTGATATTCATAGAAACTTCACGACGCAGATCACCTTCCACTGTCATCTTCGAAACCACATTACGAATAGCTTCAAGTTGCTCTTCAGTCAGTTCTTTAATTTTTACGGAAGGCGTTATACCGACCTTAACGCAAATTTCACTTGCAGTTTGACGACCAACACCATAAATTGCAGTTAATGCTATTACTGCGTGTTTATGATCTGGTATATTTATCCCGGCAATACGTGCCATCTAGATACTCCCCTGAGTAGTACTCTAAAGTTAAGCGCCGAATTATAGCATTGCAGTAATTAGGGCGCAACAAATTTCAGCCTTGTCGTTGTTTGTGTCTTCCGTCAACACAAATAACCCTAACAACACCATTTCTTTTTACAATCTTACAATTTCTACAAATAGTTTTTACAGATGCACGAACTTTCACGGCTAACTCCTAAGGTGTTCTTATCCAATGTTTATTTTTTAAGGTTGGCTTTTTTCATTAAGCCTTCATATTGTTGCGACATTACATGAGTTTGCATTTGTGAAATAAAATCCATGACAACAACGACAATAATCAATAAAGATGTACCGCCGAAATAGAAGGGAACATTCCAATATACAATTAAAAACTCGGGTAGCAAGCAAACCAACGTAATGTAGAAAGCGCCAACCAATGTTAGACGGGTCATTACTTTGTCAATATATGAACCCGTCTGTAAGCCAGGCCTAATTCCAGGCAAAAAAGCACCCGATTTCTTTAAGTTTTCAGCTGTTTCTTTAGAATTGAACACTAAAGCCGTATAAAAGAAACAGAAGAATATAATCGCTGTCGCATAGAACATCACATAAACAGGCTGACCGGGAGAGAGCATAGTAGCAACGTCCTGAAGCCAGGTAAGACCCTCGGTATTTCCAAACCAGCCAGCAATAGTAGCCGGGAACAAGATTATACTTGAGGCAAAAATGGGGGGGATAACGCCTGCCATATTGAGTTTTAGTGGCAGAAAACTACTTTGCCCACCATACAATTTCCGGCCTTGCTGCCTTTTGGGATAGTTAATAAGTATTCTTCTTTGCCCTCTTTCTACAAAAACAACAAGAGCAGTAACGGAAAGCGACAGAAGGAACAATAAAATAATAAATGCGCCATTCATTTCGCCCGTTCTTGCCAGCTCTAAAGTACCGCCAATCGCCTTGGGTAATCCTGAAACTATACCCGCGAATATAATCAGCGATATGCCGTTCCCGATGCCCCGCTCAGTCACCTGCTCTCCAAGCCACATCAAGAAAACAGTACCGGTGACTAATGTAATAGCTGTGATAGCAATGAACCCAACGCCAGGGTTCAAAACAACATTAAGGCCTCCGGCAGTCTGATTTTGCAACGCTAATGATATGCCGATAGCCTGAAATGTTGCTAAAACTACAGTACCGTAACGTGTGAATTGAGAAATCTTTCGCCGTCCAGACTCACCTTCCTTTTTCATCTGCTCCATGGAAGGTATAACAACAGTCATCAATTGCATAATGATCGATGCAGAAATGTAGGGCATTATTCCAAGCGCAAACAGACTAAGGCGCATCAAAGCGCCTCCGGAGAACATGTTAAACATGTCGAGTATGGATCCGCTTTGCTGCTCGAACATAACCGCAAGGGCTTTTGGATCTATCCCGGGAACAGGGATGTGTGATCCAATTCTATAAACGAATAACGCTCCAAGAACGAAAAGCAACCTTGCCTTAAGCTCCGAAAAACCACCGGATTTATTAGCTATCTGAGCTCTTGTATTACTCACTTATGCCTCTACTTTGCCGCCAGCAGATTCTATGGAAACTTGTGCGCCGGCGGTTATCTTTATGCCTTTGATACTCACAGCTTTGTTAACTTCGCCGGATTGAATAACTTTTGCTATTTTAGTAAAAGCCGGAACAATGTTTGCGTCAATTAAAACTTGCAGGTCAATCACATCAGCAGTTAATCCATTTAGCTCGCTTAATCTAACTTCAGCAGAGTATTTGCTTATTTTCGACGTGAAGCCGATTTTTGGCAATCGGCGTTGTAAAGGCATTTGCCCACCCTCAAAACCCACTTTATGGAAGCCGCCGCTACGGGATTTCTGTCCTTTATGCCCCCTGCCACAAGTCTTGCCGAGAGTACAACCTATACCTCGTCCAACTCGCTTTGATTTTTTGCGAGCGCCAACGCTTGCCTGGATGGTATTTAAATACATTACACTTCCTCGACTTTTAGCATGTACGATATTTTATTTATCATACCTCTGTTTTCGGCTGTATTTAGCACCTCAACCGTTTGGTTGATTTTGCGCAAACCTAAACCTGTTAAACAAGCTTGATGGCGCGGTAAACGCCCGAACTTGCTCTTTGTCATTGTCACACTTAATTTATTACCAGCCATTGCAACTATCCAATAATCTGTTCAACTGATAAGCCACGTTTTGCAGCTATCTGGTTAGCATTGTGCATTCCTGTTAAACCATTGATTGTCGCTCTCACAACATTAATAGGATTACTGGTTCCAATACACTTTGCCAATACGTTATGCACACCCACTACCTCAAACACAGCCCGCATTGCCCCGCCGGCAATAATTCCTGTACCTTCAGATGCCGGTTGCATATAAACTTTTGCCGCACCTGTCGTGTTCATAATGGGATATTGCAAAGTATCACCTTTTAAAGACACTTTACGCATGTTTTTTCTGGCTTGTTCCAGTGACTTTTGAATTGCAATAGGGACTTCTCTTGCTTTGCTGACACCATAGCCAACTCTTCCTTCACCATCACCAACAACCGTTAACGCTGTAAAGCCAAAAACCCTACCGCCTTTAACAACTTTTGCAACGCGTCTAACATTTACTAACTTTTCTTGCAAACCGTCGGTACTACCCTGAGCAGGTGCTGTAGCCATTTTATTCTCCTAAAATTTCAAGCCGGCTTCACGTGCAGCATCAGCCAATGCCTTTACGCGACCATGGTATTTAAATCCTGAGCGATCAAAAGCAACTTCTGTTACTCCGGCAGCAATAGCTTTTTGAGCAATAAATTTACCAACTTCAGCTGCAGCAATAATATTGCCGGTATATTTTAAATTTGCTTTTATTTCTGCCTGCGTAGTTGAAACGCTTGCAAGTGTAGTTGTGCCATCCCCACTAATAACCTGAGCATATATATGCTGTGGTGTTTTATGAATCGACAAACGGGTTGCACTTAATTTTTTAATTTTTGAACGCAATTTTAAAGCGCGCTTCATACGAGACTGTTTCTTATCCATTACGCTATCCTACTTTTTCTTAGCTTCTTTTCGTACAACATGTTCGTCAGCGTATCTGACACCCTTGCCTTTATAAGGCTCTGGTGGACGATAAGCTCTTATCTTAGAGGACACCTCTCCTACCAACTGCTTATCACTTCCCCTTACAATTATTTCGGTTTGAGTGGGTGTTTCGACGGTAATCCCGGCAGGAACCTCAAAATCAACGGGGTGAGAAAAGCCAAGTGATAGGCTTAAGATATTTCCTTTAGCCTGCGCTCTGTAACCCACGCCAATCAATGTTAATTTTTTTTCAAAGCCTGCAGACACACCTGTAACCATGTTACTAAGGATTGCTCTTGCAGTTCCTGCTTGAGCAGTCGCTTGCTTACTTTCCTTATCCCATTGAACGTGTAAAACTTTATCTGCAATATCCACATTAACTGCAGTATTGAGAATGAGCGATAATTGACCTTTGCTTCCCTTTACAGTCATCATACCACCATCTATTTTTATTTCTACGCCATTCGGTATAATGACTGGGGCTTTAGCTATTCTTGACATAACACACCTACATTAACAAACAGTGCAAATAACTTCGCCGCCATGGCCAATAGCCCGAGCTGCTCTGTCAGTCATAACACCGTTTGATGTTGATACAATAGCAATCCCTAAGCCGCCAAGAACCTTTGGCAATTCGTCTTTAGATTTATAAATACGTAAACCAGGCCTACTAATTCTTTTTATTGATTCAATTACAGGGGTACCTTTATAGTATTTTAACTCAACAGTCATTTCTGTATGACTGCCATTAGTTTCAGTACTAAAGTCTGTAATGTAACCCTCTTCTTTAAGCACCTTAGCAATCGATACTTTTAATTTTGAAGAGGGTTGTTTTATGCTTTTTTTTCCAGCAGATTGACCGTTTCTAATACGAGTCAGCATATCTGCCACTGGGTCTGTCATACTCATTTTATTATCTCCAAACTTGATCCAACAGATCTTACCAACTTGCTTTGACTACGCCAGGAACATCACCGCGCATGGTAGCCTCTCTTAATTTATTTCTGCTAAGGCCAAACTTACGGTAATACCCATGAGGACGTCCAGTTAAATTACAACGGTTACGGACTCTGGTTACGCTAGAGTCCCTCGGTAATTTTTGGAGTTGTAAATGAGCAGATTCTTTATCTTCATATGTTGCGTTAGGATCTCTGATTGTTTCTTTCAAAGCTTTCCGTTTAACATCATATTTTTTAACTAATTTCTTACGCTTGTCTTCGCGCGCAATCATTGATTTTTTAGCCATGTTAAAATCGCCCCTTAGCTCTTGAATGGAAAATTAAACAACTTTAACAAAGCCAAACCTTCTTCATTGGTCTGGGCTGTCGTTGTAATAGTAATATCCATACCGCGCAGCGTGTCAATTTTATCATAATCTATTTCAGGAAATATGATTTGCTCTTTAACGCCCATGGAGTAATTACCACGTCCATCGAAGCTTTTTGGACTTAATCCTCTAAAATCGCGAATTCTGGGGATTGAAATACTAATTAACCTATCTAAAAACTCGTACATTCTATCGCTACGTAAAGTTACTTTGCAGCCTATCGGCATATCGTCACGAATTTTAAAACCAGCAATGGATTTTCTCGCAAGGGTAACAACAGGTTTTTGACCGGAAATTTTTTCCATGTCGGAAAGTGCAGATTGCAAGACTTTTTTATCAGCTACTGCGCCACCTACACCCATATTCAATGTTATTTTAGTGATACGCGGAGCCTGCATAATAGATTTGTAAGCAAATTGCTCCACTAATGCAGGAAGGATTTTTTCTTTATATATGGTTTCTAATCTAGCCATGATTCATCTGCACCTTACACATCAACAACTTCATTTGTTGACTTAAAATATCTGACCTTCTTTCCATCCTCCAGAAACTTAAAGCCTATTCGATCTGCTTTTTTTGTTTCCGGATTGTACAATCCAATGTTGGAAATATTAATGGGCATATCCTTAACAATTATCCCGCCTGAAACTCCTGCGTTCGGGTTTGGTTTTTGGTTCTTTTTAACCTGATTGATCCCTTCAACTAAAACCTTATCACCCTTTAGAATTTTGGTTACCCTACCGCTCTTACCTTTATCCTTACCAGTACGAACAATAACATCGTCACCTTTTTTTATTTTTGCCATTTTTACCCTACCTTATAAAACTTCAGGAGCAAGCGAGATAATTTTCATAAATTTCTCCCCTCTTAGCTCGCGTGTCACAGGGCCAAAAATGCGTGTTCCGAGTGGCTGCAGATTATTATTAAGAATCACAGCTGCATTGCCATCAAAACGTATGACAGAACCATCAGGTCTGCGAACACCTTTACGCGTTCTTACAACAAGAGCGTTATAAACCTCGCCTTTTTTTACCCTTCCGCGAGGTATCGCATCTTTAATACTGACTTTGATAATGTCACCAATTCCGGCATAACGACGATGTGATCCCCCTAACACTTTGATACACATGACCCTTTTTGCACCGCTATTATCGGCGACGTCAAGGTTAGTTTGCATCTGAATCATGATTTATTCCTACACTCTGTAAATAAATTGTTTATGCTATTTGTTAGCACTTTCTAAGACGTTAACCAATTTGAATGATTTGTTCTTAGATAAAGGTCTGCATGATGTTATTGCAACCACATCGCCTTCTTGGCAAATATTTTTTTCATCATGCGCCATCATTTTTGTTGAGCGTTTGATGTATTTTCCATACACTGGATGCTTTACAACGCGCTCAACCAAAACTGTGATGGTTTTGTCCATTTTATTGCTGACAACCCGACCAGTGATCGTCCGCAATTTAGTTTCATTTTCACTCATTTTTATGCACTCGCCATTTCATTTAATATGGTTTGGACACGTGCCGTATTGCGCCTGACTTTTTTTACTTGGTCGGGTTTTGATAGCTGCCCAGTGCCTTTTTGCATTTTAAGATTAAATCGCTCGCGGGATAAATCGAGCAACATAGTCCCTAGTTCGTCTTTTGATTTTTGGCGTAATTCACTTGCTTTCATTACATTATTGTCCGAGCGGTAAACAGCGTTTTTAAAGGTAGCTTAGCAGCTGCTAATGTGAATGCTTCACGTGCCAGTTCTTCAGAAACACCTTGTATCTCATACAACATAGTTCCTGGCCTAACCTGAGCAACCCAGTATTCTACACTACCTTTACCTTTTCCCATACGAACTTCTAAAGGTTTTTTGGTAATTGGCTTATCCGGGAAGATTCTAATCCATAGCTTGCCGCCACGCTTCACGTGACGGGTAATCGTTCTACGACCAGCTTCAATCTGCCTTGCAGTCAATCTGCCGCGGCCAATTGATTTTAGCCCGTATTCACCAAAGCTAACTGATGACCCACGCACGGCAGTACCGTTATTTCTGCCTTTATGTTGCTTACGGAACTTGGTTCTTTTAGGTTGAAGCATGACTTTATTCCTTCAACTATTTCTTGGATTCAGAGTTAATGGACGCAGCATGTGCGTCCATATCGAATACTTCACCTTTGAATATCCACACCTTGATGCCGATAATTCCGTAGGTTGTATGTGCTTCTGCCGTAGCGTAATCAATGTCAGCCCGCAAGGTATGCAATGGCACCCGCCCTTCTCTGTACCATTCGCTTCTTGCGATTTCAGCTCCATTCAATCGGCCACCGACATTTATCTTAATTCCCTCCGCGCCTAACCGCATTGTGTTAGTTACTGCGCGTTTCATTGCGCGGCGGTACATAATACGTTTTTCAAGTTGCTGGGCTACACCTTCAGCGACCAATTGAGCATCTAATTCGGGCTTTCTGATCTCTTCGACATTCAGCTGCACAGGAATACCTAGCATTTTAGATATTTTTTGCCTCAAAACATCAATATCTTCGCCTTTCTTACCGATGACGATACCTGGACGCGCAGTATGTATCGTTATATGCGCATTATTCGCCGGGCGATTAATTTGAATACGGCTTACAGATGCATGCGCCAGTTCTTTCTTAATAAATTCTCTGACCGTTAAGTCTTGATGCAGGAAAACCGAATAATCCTGGCTATTTGCATACCATCTTGAATTCCAATCCTTTACAATTCCAAGGCGTATACCAGTTGGATGTACTTTTTGACCCATTTTTTGCCCCTACTCGAATTCTGCAACTTTAACTGTAATATGGCAGGTTCTTTTAAGGATATGGTTCGCATTCCCTTTAGCTCTTGCCCTGAATCTTTTCATGGTCGCCCCTTCATTAACATAAACGGTTGACACTCTTAATTCATCAATATCTGCGCTTTCATTATTCTCTGCATTAGCTATTGCAGACTCCAGAATTTTTTTGAATATAGCCGCTGCTTTTTTTGAACTGAATTTCAATGTATTCAGAGCTTTTTCAACTGGCATGCCACGTATTTGATCTCCTACCAACCTGGCTTTTTGCGCAGATAAGGGGGCGTTTTTTAACTTTGCTGAAATTTCCATCACATAACCTACCTAGATTTCTTATCAGCCACGTGGCCTTTATATGTTCGAGTAGGTGCAAATTCACCTAATTTATGCCCAACCATATTCTCCGAAATGAGAACTGGAATGTGCAGCCGCCCATTGTGGATTGCAATAGTTAGACCCAACATATCTGGAATGATCATTGACCTTCTTGACCATGTTTTAATCGGTTTCCGATTATTGCTACTTACAGCATCTTCAACTTTTTTAAGAAGATGATGATCAATAAAAGGACCTTTTTTAATTGAACGCGGCACGCTAATTCCTCTCTATTTCTGCTTACGACGTCTGATAATCATATTATCAGTGCGTTTGTTTTTTCTTGTTTTATAGCCTTTGGTTGGCATACCCCAAGGCGACACAGGATGCCTGCCACCCGATGTACGGCCTTCACCACCACCATGCGGATGGTCAACAGGATTCATTACCACGCCACGAACGGTAGGGCGGACGCCGCGCCATCTTGAAGCACCCGCTTTGCCGAGTGAGGCCAGGTTGTGCTCGGAATTTGACACCTCACCAATTACAGCCCGGCAATCTGACATAACCTTACGCATTTCACCAGAACGCATTCTGATAGTTGCGTGGGCGCCATCTCTTGCCACTAACTGAACAGATGTACCAGCACTTCTGGCAACTTGAGCGCCTTTGCCTGGCTTTAATTCCACGCAATGGACAGTTGTTCCCATGGGTATATTTCTCAAAGGCATGCAGTTACCAGTCTTAACGGGCACTGTTTCCGAAGAAAGTATTTCCTGGCCAACAGTTAAACCTTTGGGGGCAATGATATATCTACGCTCTCCGTCCTTAAACAGAATCAAGGCAATATTTGCGGTTCTATTGGGATCGTATTCGAGACGTTCTACTACTGCTGGAATATCCAATTTGTTTCTTTTAAAATCAATAATACGGTAGTGTTGCTTATGACCACCACCAATATGACGTGTTGTTATACGCCCTTGATTATTACGACCGCCACTTTTACTGTTTTTGCTAAGCAAAGCAGCAAATGGTTTGCCTTTATGTAATTCATCATTTTTTATGCGAACTACGAACCGTGATCCCGGTGACGTCGGTTTTGACTTTACAATCGCCATGCTTTCTACCGTTTCCTATTGATCTATCACTGTAATATTTTAAGCAGCAGAGAATTCTATATCATGACCAGGCTTAAGCTTTACATAAGCCTTTTTCCAATCTGATCTTTGGCCAACTGAACGACCAACTTTTTTCTGCTTGCCCTTTACGTTTAACACCTGCACAGAGTCAACTTCAACGGCAAACATTATCTCCACCGCGTTTTTAACCTGTTTTTTTGATGCCTGTTTTTGAACTTTAAAAATAAATTGTCTGTTTTTTTCAGCAGCATTTGTACTCTTTTCAGATATAATTGGCGCTTCAAGAACTCCAGCCAGCTGATATTTATTTATACTCATGCCAAGCGCTCCTCTAATAATTTTAATGCACCTGGTGTAGCAATAACTTTATCGGCTGAAACTAAAAGTACTGGATTTAAATTCACAGCCTCAATAACGTCTACATAAGGAATATTTCTTGCCGCTAATGCCAAATTTGCATCTACGTTATCTACAATAATCAATATCCGCTTAGCATCAATCGTTTTTAATTTGTTATTTAGTTCTTTGGTTTTAACTGTTGCTGGAAGTATATCGCTACTCACTACCAAACGGTCTTGCCTGAGCAATTCTGACAAAATTGAACGCACGCCAACCCTAAACATTTTTTTATTTAGCTTCTGCTCGTACGATCTTGGTCTTGCAGCAAAGGCAACGCCGCCGGTACGCCAGATAGGACTGCGTATTGTACCCGACCTGGCACGGCCTGTCCCTTTTTGTCTCCATGGCTTTGATCCACCACCGCTGACATCTGAGCGTGTTTTTTGCGCTTTTGTTCCGGCGCGAGATCCCGCCAGATAGCGAGTCACTAATTGATGCACTAATGTCTCATTAAAAGATTGGCCAAAAACAGCTTCAGCCACCTCCACTTTACCAGCAGAGTCTTGTTCATTTAAAGCAGGTATTTGCAAGCCCATGACTTAACCTTTTTTTCTCATTTTCATGGCGGGCGTAATCACTACATCACCACCTTTAGCTCCAGGGACAGCGCCTTTTACTAAAATTAAATTTCTTTCTGTGTCAATTGCATGAATAGAGAGATTCTGAATGGTAGTTTTTACATTACCTAAATGACCTTCCATTTTTTTGCCCTTGAAAACACGCCCCGGCGTCTGGCACATACCAATTGATCCCAGCACCCTGTGTGAGCGTGAGTTACCATGTGTTGCATCCTGCATACTAAAATGATGACGCTTTATTCCGCCTGCAAACCCTTTACCAATACTTTTTGCCTGCACATCAATAATTTGACCAGCTGTAAAAATATCTAGCGATAATTGGGAACCAGCAGATAATTCAGCGCCTTCGCCATCTTCGAGCCTAAACTCCCAAAGACCTCGCCCAGCTGTCTGGTTAGACGATGCATAATGGCCTGCCATTGCTTTGTTCACTCGTGAAGATTTCTTATCGCCTGCTGCCACTTGGATTGAACGATATCCATCAACTTCAAGACTTTTAACCTGAGTTACTCTATTTGAGTCAATCTGGAGAACAGTAACAGGTACTGATGAACCATCTTCACAAAAAACTCTGGTCATACCACATTTACGACCTATAAGACCTATTGACATCTGCCAATTCCTCAACTTTTAATTCAATTTTATTTGGACATCAACACCAGCTGCAAGATCCAACTTCATTAATGCATCTACGGTTTTTTCAGTTGGCTCAACGATATCCATCAATCTTTTGTATGTTCTTAATTCGTATTGATCTCGCGCATCTTTATTAACATGTGGAGAAATCAAAATCGTGAACCGTTCTTTCTTAGTAGGCAAAGGGATTGGGCCTTTTACTTGAGCACCAGTTCTCCTTGCTGTTTCTACTATCTCACCAGCCGATTGATCAATCAATTTATGATCAAATGATTTCAAACGGATTCTGATAGTTTGGTTAGACATATTTATTACTCTATTATTGATGCAACAACGCCGGCGCCGACCGTTCGGCCACCTTCACGGATTGCGAAACGCAAGCCATCTTCCATGGCGATCGGCGAGATAAGCTTGACTTTTACGGAAATATTATCGCCAGGCATCACCATTTCAACACCTTCGGGCAGATCAACCGCACCGGTTACGTCGGTCGTTCTGAAATAGAACTGTGGGCGATAGCCGTTAAAGAAAGGCGTATGACGACCCCCCTCTTCTTTCGACAGGATGTATATTTCTGCATTGAAGTACGAATGCGGCTTTATAGTGTTTTTGTGCGCCAATACTTGGCCGCGCTCAACGTCGTCTCTTTTGGTGCCCCTTAACAACAGACCGACGTTATCGCCAGCCTCGCCCTGGTCAAGCAATTTACGGAACATTTCAACGCCCGTAACTGTTGTCGTTACTGTTGGCCTGATGCCAACGATCTCAACTTCCTGGCCAACCTTGATGATGCCGCGCTCTATACGTCCGGTGACCACGGTGCCGCGACCTGATATTGAGAACACATCTTCAATAGGCATCAGGAATGCGCCGTCCACGGCTCTTTCCGGCAGGGGAATATAGGTGTCCAAAGCTTCAACCAGCCTGACCACCGATGGCATGCCGATTTCGCTTTCATCGCCTTGCAATGCAAGCAATGCCGAGCCTCTGATAATGGGCGTGTCGTCGCCTGGAAATTCATACATGTCCAGTAATTCTCTGAGCTCCATTTCCACCAATTCGATCAGCTCTTCGTCATCAACCATATCGGCTTTGTTCAGAAACACCACCACATAAGGAACGCCCACCTGTCTTGACAACAGGATGTGCTCCCGGGTTTGCGGCATTGGGCCATCTGCGGCCGAGCAGACAAGGATTGCACCGTCCATCTGTGCGGCCCCGGTGATCATGTTTTTTACATAGTCAGCATGACCCGGGCAGTCAACGTGAGCATAGTG
Source organism: Methylococcales bacterium (assembly GCA_028712795.1). Classification (GTDB taxonomy): domain Bacteria; phylum Pseudomonadota; class Gammaproteobacteria; order Methylococcales; family Methylomonadaceae; genus Methylobacter_C. The sequence goes on along the minus strand of JAQTPT010000031.1, from coordinate 32,415 downwards.
GCGAGTTGCAGATTCATATTCAACGTGTGACGTGGCAATGGTGATACCACGCGCACGTTCTTCAGGCGCATTGTCAATCTGGTCGAAGGCCTTAACCGCGCCACCGTGCAATTTAGCCATGACTGTTGTCAGTGCAGCAGTTAGCGTTGTCTTGCCGTGGTCAACGTGACCGATTGTGCCTACGTTTACGTGAGGCTTGCTACGTGAAAATTTTTCTTTGGCCATGAGTTAATACCTTTATATTATTCAATTTTATGAAGATTTTTTAATGATAGCTTCTGCTATATTTGCAGGCGTTTCATTGTATTTTTCAAACTGCATACTGTATGTAGCCCGCCCCTGTGTTGCCGAACGCAAATCAGTTGCATAACCAAACATTTCCGACAACGGCACTTCGCAGCTAACTGTTTTACCTGACGGTATATCATCCATTCCCTGAATAATGCCGCGACGTCTATTTATATCGCCAACAACATCACCCATATACTCTTCAGGCGTCGCTATCTCGACTTTCATAATAGGCTCAAGTAACACTGGACTAGCATTTCTTGCTCCCTCTCTAAAACACATAGAACCGGCAATTTTAAAAGCCATTTCATTCGAGTCCACATCATGATAAGAACCATCAAATATGGACACTTTAACATCCAGCATGGGGTATCCTGCAAGAACACCGCACTTCAGTTGCTCTTGAACACCCTTGTCAACCGCCGGAATGTATTCCTTGGGGACAACACCGCCAACAATTTCGTTGACAAATTCATAACCAGCGCCGGATTCTTGAGGCTCAATTCTCAGCCAGACGTGACCATATTGACCTCGACCGCCTGATTGCCTAATAAATTTCCCTTCCTGTTCCACCGTTTTACGAATTGTTTCCCTATATGCAACTTGAGGGGCGCCTACATTCGCCTCTACATTGAACTCTCTTTTCATCCGGTCAACGATAATCTCCAGATGAAGTTCACCCATCCCCGAAATTATGACCTGACCTGACTCTTCATCGGTATGCACGCGAAAGGAGGGATCTTCCTGAGCCAACTTGCTTAGTGCCATTCCCATTTTCTCTTGATCAGCTTTTGTCTTTGGCTCAACTGCAACTGAAATGACGGGATCCGGAAACTGCATGCGCTCAAGGACAATTACCGACTTGATATCACACAAGGTGTCGCCTGTCGTAACATCTTTGAGACCTATTGCCGCCGCTATATCACCCGCACAAACAACCTTAACTTCTTCTCTACTATTTGCATGCATTTGGACTATTCGGCCAATGCGCTCCTTTTTCATTTTGACTGAGTTATAGACACTATCGCCAGAACTCAGAACACCTGAATAAACCCTGAAAAAGGTTAGCGTCCCGACAAAAGGATCAGTCGCAATTTTAAAAGCCAAAGCCGAAAACGGCTCATCATCAGCTGCCGGACGATGCGCTTCAGTTACTGCATCTTCCAGCAAGCCTTTTATGGCTTCAACATCAGTCGGAGCTGGCATATACTCAACAATACCATCCAATACTGCCTGAACCCCTTTGTTTTTAAAGGCCGAACCACAGAATGCAGGAACTATTTGATTAGCTATCGCTTGAACTCGAATACCTTTTCTTATTTCTTCATTTGTCAAATGCCCCTCAACGAGGTACTTTTCCATTAGCTCTTCATTGCCCTCGGCCGCAGCTTCAACCAAATGCTCTCTCCACTTTTCACAGAGAACTTGCATATCAACTGGAATTTCTTTTTCAACAAAAGTCATTCCCAGATTGGAATCATCCCAATAAATGGCTCTCATCTTAACGAGATCAACAACCCCTGCAAAACTGTCTTCCGCACCTATTGGCAATTGCACCGGCACTGCTTTACTGCCTAAACGTGACTTTATTTGTTCAATTACCCTCAAGAAATCAGCGCCAGACCGATCCATCTTGTTAACAAAAACCAAACGCGGAACATGATACTTGTCCGCTTGCCGCCATACTGTTTCAGACTGCGGCTCAACACCACCTACAGCACAAAATACAGCACAGGCACCATCAAGCACACGAAGCGAACGCTCCACTTCAATAGTGAAGTCAACATGCCCCGGTGTATCAATTATATTAATCCGGTGCTGTGGAAATTGATTTTCCATCCCGCTCCAAAAACAGGTAGTTGCTGCCGAGGTAATTGTAATACCCCGCTCCTGCTCCTGAGCCATCCAATCCATGGTCGCCGAACCGTCATGCACCTCGCCTATCTTGTGAGACACTCCTGTGTAGTACAATATTCGTTCTGTCGTTGTCGTCTTACCGGCATCAATGTGAGCCATAATACCAACATTACGATAGCGATCTATTGGGGTTTTTCGCACTTGCTTTATAAAGCCTACAATTTATTCGGCTTCTCACCAACGATAATGAGAGAATGCCTTGTTAGCCTCTGCCATTCTATGCGTATCTTCTCTCTTTTTAGCAGCTGAACCCCTGCTTTCAAATGCATCCATTAACTCACCAGCTAATTTAGATGACATGTTTCTTTCATTTCTTTTGCGAGACGCATCAATCAACCAACGCATCGCCAAAGCCATGCGGCGAGAAGGACGCACTTCAACCGGAACTTGATATGTTGCGCCACCCACACGGCGGGACTTAACCTCAACACGCGGCTGAACATTCTCCAGGGCTTTAGATAAAATATCTAGCGGCTCAGCATGACCCTTCTTTTCAATTACATCCAAAGCGCCATATACAATACCTTCAGCGACCGATTTTTTGCCACTTTCCATGATCATATTCATAAACTTGGTCAGCATGACACTGCCAAATCTTGGATCTGGAATTATTTCTCTTTTCGTAGCAACTCTTCTTCTTGACATTATCTCACCAACTCAATTTTAGCTTTTAGGTCGTTTTGTTCCATACTTGGAGCGGCCACACTTTCTATTATTAACACCAGACGCGTCCAAACTACCACGAACTACGTGATACCTAACACCAGGCAAATCCTTTACACGACCCCCCCTGATCAAAACCACGGAATGCTCCTGAAGATTATGGCCCTCGCCACCAATGTAGCTACTCACCTCAGAACCATTAGTCAGCCTTACCCTTGCCACCTTACGTAATGCTGAGTTTGGTTTTTTGGGTGTAGTCGTATAAACACGGGTACATACACCCCTACGCTGCGGGCATGCTTCAAGCGCTGGAACATTACTTTTTTCTATTTTTTTAGCGCGTGGCTTTCGAACTAATTGGTTGATCGTGGCCATATCTTTGTTTACTCCGATATACAATTTAACTGTCAGATAATTAATAACCATCGATCAAATAGATTACCTATGGTTAATATGCTTTTGACCTGACCTATGCACATTAGCTTATGTGAGCAGAGTATAATACTTGTTATCACTCATCAGGTCAAGTTCAATTTTTTTAAAATAAATTACATCTTATTTAAATATTTAATGCTTGCTTAAGCGCTTCTTCCACATCTCCAGCATCAACCGCAACATATGCTTCACTTTCGGTGGCCTGAAGTTGGGCATATCTGTTTTTTCTGTTCTCATGATAAGCCAATCCAGTCCCAGCTGGGATCAACCGGCCCACAATAACGTTTTCCTTTAAACCTTGCAGGCCATCACTTAACCCACGAACCGCTGCGTCAGTTAAAACGCGTGTTGTTTCCTGAAAAGAAGCCGCTGATATAAATGATTCTGTTGCCAAAGAAGCTTTAGTAATGCCTAACAAAATCGATTCATAACTGGCAGGAATTTTCCCTTCATTTTCCATTTTATCATTTTCGACCCTCATGGCTGCACGCTCTACTTGCTCACCCTTCAAGAAGCCTGTATCACCCGATGATGTGATCTCAACTTTTCTAAGCATCTGACGGATGATCGCCTCAATGTGTTTGTCGTTAATTTTTACGCCTTGCAAACGGTAAACATCCTGAATTTCTTTAACCAGATAGTTGGCCAACTCCTCAATACCTCTCAATCTTAGAATATCATGTGGCGTTAATTCACCTTCGGCAATGGTCTCGCCTTTTTCCACATATTCGCCTTCAAACACAGTGATATGCCGCCATTTTGGTATCAACGTTTCAACTTGTTCGCCTGTTGAATCCGTGATGATGACTCGTTGCTTGCCTTTAGTTTCCTTGCCAAAAGAAATAGTGCCGCTAGTCTCAGCGAGAATTGCAGGGTCTTTGGTTTTGCGCGCCTCAAATAAATCGGCTACTCGCGGCAAGCCGCCGGTAATATCTCTTGTTTTACTGGATTCTTGTGGAATCCTGGCCAATACATCACCAACCCGAACCTCACCCCCATCTTTGATACCAGCAATAGCGCCTGCAGGCAAAAAATACTGCGCAGGAATTTCGGTCCCTGGCAGATATATAGTATTGCCTTCGTTATCAAGCAGTTTAACCATGGGACGCAATTCCTTGCCCGCGGATCCCCGCTGTTTAGGATCAGTAACTACCAACGAACTCAATCCGGTAACCTCATCGGATTGTTTTTGCACGGTAACGCCATCAAGAAAGTCTTTCAGCTCAACAATACCGTCCACTTCGGTAATAACAGGATGAGTGTGCGGATCCCAAGCGACAATTATGTCACCTGCGTTAATTTTTGATCCTTCCTGTACAGAAAGCACAGCGCCGTATGGAATTTTATAGCGCTCTCTCTCGCGTCCGTAGTCATCAACCACCCCAACTTCGCCCGACCTTGACACCGCAACCAGTTTGCCTTCGCGATTGACGACTGACTTCAGGTTATTAAGGCGCACCGTACCAGCAGATTTGACCTGTACATTGCTAATAGCAGCCGATCTTGAAGCGGCACCACCAATATGGAACGTACGCATGGTTAGCTGCGTGCCCGGCTCGCCAATTGATTGCGCAGCAATTACACCCACCGCTTCACCAATGTTCACCAGATGACCTCGACCTAAATCACGGCCATAACAGGCGGCGCAAACACCATGCCTGTTTTCACAGGTAATGATGGAACGGACCAACACCTGATCAACACTCTGTTCTTCGAGAATAGAAACCCAGTGCTCATCCAACAATGTTTTGGCAGGTACTATTATACTTTCTCCAGACGCATCCATTATGTCATTGACGGCAACGCGGCCCAATACCCTCTCAGATAAAGGCTCCACCACATCACCACCCTCAATAATAGGCGTCATGATCAATCCGTTGGATGTGCCGCAGTCATTGCCGGTAATAACGAGATCCTGAGCAACATCCACTAATCTGCGTGTCAAATATCCTGAGTTGGCTGTTTTCAGTGCGGTATCGGCAAGTCCTTTCCGTGCGCCGTGGGTGGAAATAAAGTATTGCAATACGTCAAGGCCTTCACGAAAGTTTGCCGTTATAGGCGTTTCAATGATAGAACCGTCAGGTTTTGCCATCAAGCCCCGCATGCCCGCTAACTGGCGGATTTGCGCAGCCGAACCCCGCGCGCCTGATTCAGCCATCATGAAGATTGAATTAAAGGATTTTTGTTTTACGGAATTACCGTCAACATCAACAACAGATTCTTCGCCCAGACCATCCATCATGACTTTGGCAACTTGATCATTAGCATGTGACCAAATATCAACTACTTTGTTGTACCGCTCTCCATCAGTGACTAATCCAGAGGCGTACTGGCTTTGAATTTCACTGACCTCCATATCGGCCGCTTTGATAATATCTACCTTTTTAGCGGGTATCGCCATGTCTTCAATACCGAACGACACGCCGGATATGGTTGCATACTTGAAACCCAGATACATCAACTGATCAGCTAACACAACCGTATCTTTGTTTCCCAAGTACCGATAGCTGTAATTGATTAATCGTGATATGTTCTTTTTAGTCATATCACAGTTCACCAGATCATAGGGCATCCGATCAGGAACAACCTCCCAAATCAAAGCACGGCCTACCGTTGTCTTTACCCTGTACGTTTTATCTTCTGTCTCACCAAGTTCATTAATTACTTTTTCGGTGATACGCAATTGAATTTTTGATTGTAATTCAACAGATTTGGCTAATAATGCTTTGTGGATTTCACCAACACTAACAAATATGCTGCCATCACCTTTGGCATTTATTTTTTCACGGCTAATATAATAGAGCCCCAGCACCACGTCCTGTGAAGGATTGATTACCGGCTCACCGTTAGCGGGCGACAAAATATTGTTGGTTGCCATCATCAATGTTCTGGCCTCTAACTGCGCTTCTATTGACAGAGGTATATGCACCGCCATCTGATCGCCGTCAAAGTCTGCATTAAACGCACTACATACCAAAGGATGCAACTGGATTGCCTTACCTTCGATTAAGGTAGGCTCAAATGCCTGAATACCCAATCGGTGTAACGTAGGTGCGCGATTCAATAAAATCGGATGCTCACGAATAACTTCTTCAAGAATATCCCATACCTCGGCACCTTCCCTTTCAACCATTTTCTTTGCCGCTTTGATGGTTGTGGCAAGTCCACGAAATTGCAATTTGCTGAATATAAAGGGCTTAAACAGCTCTAATGCCATTTTTTTCGGCAACCCGCACTGATGAAGCCTTAGCGTAGGGCCCACAACAATAACTGACCGACCAGAATAATCAACGCGTTTGCCTAGCAAGTTTTGCCTGAAACGGCCTTGCTTGCCTTTAATCATGTCAGCCAGTGATTTCAATGGGCGCCTGTTAGTCCCAGTAATCGCCCGTCCTCGACGACCGTTATCCAGCAACGCATCGACAGACTCCTGTAACATGCGTTTTTCATTGCGGACAATAATGTCAGGGGCATTTAAGTCCAACAAGCGATTTAATCGATTGTTTCTATTGATAACCCGGCGATATAAATCATTCAGGTCCGAAGTGGCAAACCGGCCGCCGTCCAAAGGCACCAGCGGACGCAACTCAGGCGGCAAAACCGGTAGCACTTTTAAAATCATCCACTCAGGGCGGTTCTTCGAACTCAACAACGCATCCATGACTTTCATACGTTTTGAGTACTTCTTGATTTTAGTTTCTGAGTTAGTTGAATTTATCTCTTCACGTAAGGTTTCGACTTGCTCTTTTAAATCAATGGCTTTGAGTAAGTCATAAATCGCTTCAGCACCCATTTTGGCTACAAAGTCATCGCCATGCAAATCCACCGCATCGAGATACTCATCGTCTGTCAATAACTGGCCTTTTTCTAATGGCGTCATACCCGGATCAAGAATGACGAAAGATTCAAAATATAAAACGCGCTCAATTTCGCGTAGTGTCATGTCTAATAACAACGCTATTCTTGAGGGTAATGATTTTAAAAACCAAATATGTGCGACTGGGCTTGCTAAATCTATATGCCCCATTCTTTCGCGGCGCACCTTTGATAAAGTGACTTCTACGCCACATTTTTCGCAAATTACGCCACGGTGTTTCAGCCGTTTATATTTGCCACATAGGCATTCATAATCACTGACCGGCCCAAAAATTTTGGCACAAAATAAACCGTCACGTTCAGGTTTAAACGTGCGGTAATTGATTGTTTCGGGTTTTTTTACTTCACCATAAGACCACGAACGGATCATATCCGGTGAAGCCAGGCCGATACTGATGCCGTCGAAGTCATCAGCACGACCTTGACGCTTTAAGAAATTCATTAAATCTTTCAAGAGCTTATCCTCTTTAAATGGTTTCTGGTGTAGTCCAGAGCGGGCTCAGAAGCAAATAGCGCATCTATACAGTGCAAATGTCTTTTTTCATAAACAAGCGCCCTTCTAACAGGACGCTTATATTTATGCTTTTAAGCGGTCTATATCAGTCACAACAATTTTCTTAAAGTTCAGGTTATTTAAGTCGATATGTGGCCTTGCAATCTGTCTAGTCAATATTTTATTCACGCTGTAATTCTATGTTAACTGCAAGTGATCGTATTTCCTTGATTAAAACATTAAAGGATTCAGGCATGCCCGCTTCCATTTTATGATCACCATCGACTATGTTTTTATACATACGCGTTCTGCCTGTAACATCATCAGATTTTACGGTGAGCATCTCTTGCAAGGTATAAGCCGCGCCGTAAGCTTCTAATGCCCAGACCTCCATTTCACCAAAACGCTGCCCCCCAAACTGTGCCTTTCCACCTAAGGGTTGCTGTGTAACAAGGCTGTAAGGCCCTGTTGACCGTGCATGCATTTTGTCATCAACCAAATGGTTAAGCTTCAACATATACATGTAACCGACAGTAACTTCCCGTTCAAACGGTTCACCTGTCAATCCGTCATAAAGTGTAATTTGCCCGTGTTCAGGTAAATCGGCCAACCTTAACATGGTCCGAATTTCTTCTTCACTCGCGCCATCAAATACAGGGGTTGCCATTGGAACCCCGCCAACGAGGTTGGCAGCCATTTCCAAAAGCTCTTGATCGGAGAATGAATCCAAATTTTCTTTACGGCCACTGCCGTTATAGATTTTATCGAGATACTCCCTTATAGCCGTTACTTTGGCTTTTTCGGCATCATATTTAGCTTCGAGCATTTTACCTATCTTTATACCCAACCCTTTTGCTGCCCAGCCTAAATGTGTCTCAAGAACCTGCCCCACATTCATCCGCGAAGGCACGCCCAACGGATTTAACACAATGTCGACCGGATTACCATCCGCAGTGTATGGCATATCTTCAATAGGTCTGATCATAGAGATGACGCCCTTATTTCCATGACGGCCCGCCATTTTATCGCCTGGCTGTATCCGTCGCTTAACGGCCAAGTAAACCTTGACCATTTTCAGCACGCCAGGTGCCAAATCGTCACCCATGGTAATTTTTTTGCGTTTTACTTCAAACTTTTCATCAAAATCTTTTCTTTGCTGCTCTATTTGCGCAACAACGGTTTCCAGCTGAAGATTAATATCCTCATCCTTCATTTTTATCTTTAACCATTCTGAATGTTTTAGACCATTCAGATAGTCTTGCGTTACTTCAGTTCCGGCTTTATGTCCACCTGGACCTGATAAGGCTACTTTCCCAACCAGCAACTTGGCGACACGAGCAAAAATATCTTCTTCGAGAATTTTAAGCTGATCATCAAGATCCTTCCGGTAGCGCTTGATTTCTTCTTGTTCAATATCAAGAGCCCGCTTGTCTTTCTTTACGCCATCGCGGGTAAATACCTGAACATCAATAACAGTTCCCTCAATACTGCCTGGAACACGCAATGAGGTGTCTTTTACATCGGCGGCTTTTTCACCAAAAATAGCGCGCAGCAACTTTTCTTCCGGCGTTAGTTGAGTCTCGCCCTTTGGGGTGACTTTGCCCACCAAAATATCTCCACCCTTTACTTCCGCGCCGACATACACTATGCCTGACGCATCAAGTTTGGATAAAGCTTCTTCGCTGACATTTGGAATGTCGGCTGTAATTTCCTCCGGGCTATGCTTGGTATCGCGGGCGACACAAGTTTTCTCTTCGATGTGAATCGTAGTAAAACGGTCTTCTTTGACAACACGCTCTGACACTAAAATGGAATCCTCAAAGTTATAGCCATTCCAGGGCATGAAAGCAACCAGCATGTTTTGCCCTAATGCCAATTCCCCCATATCGGTGGAAGGGCCGTCTGCCAGGATATCACCTGCATTAACCGTGTCGCCGGGTTTTACCAAAGGCTTTTGATTGATACAAGTATTTTGATTTGAACGTGTATATTTCGTCAGGTTGTAAATATCAACACCTGGAGCCCCGGTTTCGGTTTCCGTATCATTGACCCGCACAACAATTCTGGCCGCGTCCACCGCTTCGATACTACCACCGCGGGCCGCAACGACAGTTACGCCAGAGTCCTTGGCAACGATTCTTTCCATACCGGTGCCAACTAACGGTTTTTCAGCCCTTAATGTGGGGACGGCCTGACGTTGCATGTTTGAACCCATCAACGCACGGTTGGCATCATCATGCTCGAGGAACGGAATAATGGAAGCCGCGACCGATACAATCTGTTTTGACGATACATCCATATACTCTACGGTATCAGACATTGCCAAGGCAAATTCATCTTTATGCCGGCAAGACACCAAGCCTTCCACCAGCTTACCTTTCTCATCGACGGCAACACTGGCCTGGGCAATAACAAACTCGCCTTCTTCAATAGCAGAAAGATAATCAACCTGATCAGTCACTACGCCATCGATTACTTTTCTGTAGGGTGTTTCAAGAAAACCATAGCCATTGGTGCGCGCGTAAACTGACAGCGAGTTAATTAAGCCGATGTTTGGCCCTTCAGGCGTCTCAATAGGACATACCCGGCCATAATGGGTGGCATGTACGTCGCGAACTTCAAAACCCGCGCGCTCCCTTGCCAAACCACCTGGCCCCAAGGCAGATACGCGGCGTTTATGTGTCACTTGAGATAATGGATTATTTTGATCCATAAACTGCGACAATTGGCTCGATCCAAAAAATTCTTTCACGGCAGCAGAAACTGGTTTGGCATTGATAATTTCTTGCGGCATCAATCCTTCAGAATCTGCCAGCGTCAAACGCTCCTTGACTGCCCGCTCAACCCTGACCAAACCCACGCGAAATTGATTTTCTATCATTTCACCAACCGAACGGACGCGCCTGTTGCCTAAATGGTCAATATCGTCAACAGTGCCGTTGCCGTTCCGAATAGCTATCAACTCTTTGAGGACATCAATGATGTCTTCTTTGGTCAGTGTGCCAGGGCCTGTCGTTTCTTCACGCCCTAAACGGCGATTAAATTTCATTCTGCCTACAGTAGATAAATCATACCTATCGTCGGTAAAAAATAAATTATGAAATAAATTTTCGGCGGATTCTTTTGTCGGAGGCTCGCCGGGTCGCATCATGCGATAGATCTCAACCAATGCCTCTAAAGTATTCATGGTTGTATCCAGGCGCATTGCATTACTTATGTATGGCCCGTTATCCAGATCGTTAACAAAAAGGGTCTTAATTTCAGTAATGCCACTTTCTATGCAGCGTTCTATCAATGCTGGCGTCAGCACCTCATTGACATTTGCAACCAACTCACCGGTCGCTTGATCGATCAAGTTATGGCCCAGAATCTTGCCGGTAAGATACTCTCTGGGAACTTCGACTTCAGTCAATCCAGCTTTATTCATTTCACGAATATGCTTGGCAGTAATGCGGCGCCCTTCTTCAACAAGAACCTGATCGTTATGCTTAATGTCAAATGCTGAAATTTCACCGCGCATTCTTTCAGGCACGATATGAAACAGGCATTTTTCAGCTTGGAGAGTGAATTTATTGGTTTCGAAGAAAATGTTAATCATCTCTTCGTTATCGTAGCCTAAACCTCTGAGTAAAATTGTTGCAGGTATTTTTCTACGACGGTCTATCCGCACATAAACACAGTCTTTGTGATCGAATTCAAAATCCAGCCACGAGCCCCGATAAGGGATTACCCGGGCATTAAATAATAATTTTCCTGACGAATGGGTCTTGCCTTTATCATGGTCAAAGAATACACCGGGCGAACGATGTAATTGAGAGACAATAACCCGCTCAGTGCCATTAATGACAAAAGTACCGTTATCAGTCATCAAGGGTAATTCGCCCATGTAAACTTCTTGCTCGCGAATGTCCTTAACTACCTTAGCGTTTGCTGGGGCTTCTTTATCGTAAATTACCAAGCGCACCAATACCCGCAAAGGGGCTGCATAGGTTGCTCCCCTTTGTTGACACTCCCTCACATCAAATGTGGGTTCTCCCAATCTATATTTTACATATTCCAGCACTGCATAGCCGGAATGGCTGTCAATAGGAAAAACACTGGAAAATGCCGCGTGTAATCCGGTGTCTATACGCTTATTAGGCGAAACGCCAGATTGCAAAAAGCCGGCATATGAATTAATTTGAGTTGCCAGGAGATAGGGAACCTCAAGTACTTCTGTACTTTTCCCAAAGTTATTTCGAATACGCTTTTTTTCGGTAAAAGAGTAGGACATATCGCTTCCAAACCTTTTCGTCATGAATTATTTATACTGTGTAATTGTTACAAACAGTAAAAGGCCGGTGGCACAAGCCACCAGCCATACTTGAGTAGAGACGCCGTAATTGCATCCCCACAGTTTCGTCTAAATTTTTTATTTAATTTCGACGGTAGCGCCCGCTTCGGTAAGCTGCTTTTTAATGTCTTCAGCTTCTGCTTTAGGAATACCTTCTTTCAATACTGTAGGAACGCCCTCGACAGCATCCTTGGCTTCTTTTAAACCCAAGCCGGTAATGCCACGAACTGTCTTAATAACAGAAACCTTATTTTCACCAAAAGATGTCAAAATAACATCAAATTCTGTTTGCTCTTCAACTACTGCGGCAGCCGCAGCAGGCGCCGCAGCTACAGCAGCTGCCGCAGATACGCCGAACTTTTCTTCCATCGCTGAAATTAAATCAACGATTTCCATGACAGTCATGTTAGAAACTGCGTCCAAGATATCGGCTTGTGAGATCGCCATTGTGTATTCCTCTTAAATAATATATTTTAACTGGATAAAAAATTGTCTATGCGGCTTCTTGCATCTGTTCTTTGACAGCTGCCAAGGTACGCACAAATTTCTCTACAGGTGCTTTCATTACTGACATCAACATACTGATACCTTGATCGCGGGTCGGCAGACTTGCCAACCTTGCCAGCTCGGAACCATCAAATGCCTGACCGCCTATAGCAACAATTTTTGTGATTAATTTGTCATGCGTTTTTGCAAAATTACTGATCAGGCGCCCTGCGGATCCAGGATCTTCCATTGAAAACGCAATCAGTAATGGACCTACCAGTCCATTTTGCATACATTCAAACTCTGTTCCCGCGACAGCCCGTTTTGCCAATGTATTCTTAACAACACGCAAATAAACGCCAGTCTCTCTTGCATTTTTACGCAGCTCCGTCAATTCCGTGACGGTTAATCCACGATATTCCGCTACAACAGCAGAATGCGCTTTTGCAGCGTATTGAGCGACTTCTTCTACGACAGCTTTTTTGCCGTCTAAATTTAGTGCCACAGCTTAGCTCCGGTATTTTCTGAAATTCTTCCAGAATTAATAAATCACATTCTTTCGAATGCCCCTTACGGCATTTTCCCCCATTTTAGGTTCCAATTTCCGTCTGCGCAGGATAATTAAGTTATACAACCCCTGCGGTCTTTGACGGTTACCGGGTTAAGCGGCAACCCAAAGTCTTTTATATCTTTTAGCTTGCTATACTGCTGGGATCTAGCCAGAGACCTGGACCCATCGTTGAAGATAATGTTATTTTTTTAATATAAATCCCTTTCGCTGCTGTCGGCTTGGCTTTGCGCAAGTCTGAAAGCAGCGCTTCCAAATTTCCTTGGATTGCAGCCGCATCAAAAGTTACCTTACCTAGCGTACAGTGAATAATCCCGCCTTTATCGGTACGGTAACGCACTTGTCCGGATTTTGCATTTTTTACAGCCGTTGCAACGTCCGCGGTAACCGTGCCTACTTTAGGATTGGGCATTAAGCCTCTAGGCCCCAAGATCTGGCCTAACTGTCCGACTACTCTCATCGCATCGGGAGACGCAATAACGACGTCAAAGTTCATTTCGCCTTTTTTAACCAGCTCGCCCAAATCATCCATGCCGACAATATCGGCACCTGCCGCTTTTGCTGCTTCAGCGTTAGGGCCTTGAGTAAACACAGCTACGCGGACTGTTTTTCCTGTTCCATTTGGCAAAACGGTCGCGCCGCGTACATTTTGATCAGATTTGCGTGGATCAACCCCTAGGTTAACGCTAACATCAATTGCTTCATTAAATTTTGCAGTACCTAGTTCCTTCAATATTTGAACTGCTTCAGTGACCGAATATTGCTTGGATCTATCGACTTTGCTTTTAATGAGTTTCGCTTTTTTTGATAACTTAGCCATTATAATCCCTCCACATTCAGGCCCATGCTGCGCGCACTGCCTGCAATTGTTTTTATAGCTGCTTCAAGATTTGCTGCATTCAAATCTTCCATTTTTGTTTTGGCAATTTCTTCCAACTGCGCCAGCGTCACTGTCCCTACTTTCTTGGTATTAGGGTTGCTGCTACCACTTTTTATTCCCGTTGCCTTCTTCAGCAGAATTGAAGCTGGGGGTGTTTTTGTGATAAAAGTAAAGCTGCGATCACTGTAAACCGTAATTACAACGGGCAAAGGCAGGCCTTTTTCTATGTCCTGTGTTTTAGCATTAAAGGCTTTACAAAACTCCATAATGTTCACGCCACGCTGACCCAGAGCCGGACCTACTGGAGGACTTGGATTTGCTTCGCCTGCTTTAACTTGCAGTTTTATATATGCTGTTATTTTTTTTGCCATTTTTTACTCCAATATGGGTACAATCGCTTTTCAGCTCCCCCTAGACACAAAAATCCCTGCCTTACTCAGGCAGAGATTCAGTAAAGCAGCAAAAACGCAATGGTTGCGCTTTTGCTATCAGCCTTTTTCAACTTGACCAAACCCCAACTCAACAGACGTTGAACGGCCAAATATCAGGACTGATATTTTTAATTTGTTTTTTTCGTAATTAACTTCTTCGACCACACCGTTAAAATCCTTAAATGGCCCGTCAATCACCCTAATCACTTCGCCTGACTCAAATAAAGTTTTAGGACGAGGTTTATTAACTCCTTCCTCCACCCTATTGAGAATAGACATGGCCTCCTTTTCAGAAATAGGCGCCGGGCGGTCTGATGTGCCACCTATAAAGCCTAACACTCTGGGTACATCCTTAACCAGGTGCCAAGTCTCATCAGTCAATTCCATCTGAACAAGCACATAGCCGGGAAAGAACTTTCTTTCGCTTTTACGTTGCTGCCCCATTCGCATTTCAACTATTTCTTCAGTAGGAACGAGAATTTTTCCAAAATACTCATCTAGGCCTTCCCTCTTAATTCTTTCTTCAAGCGCTTGCTTGACTTTATTTTCAAAATTCGAGTAAGCGTGTACAACATACCAACGTAAAGACATCTACTTAACCACCTTGGCCTGTTAAATAACGGACACCCCAGAAAAGAAACATGTCCAGCAGCCATAAGATCAACGCCACGATAAAGACCATTGCGAATACCAGCAATGTGGTTCGCATTGTTTCTTCACGGGTCGGCCAAACCACTTTCCTGACTTCTTGCCGGGACTCCAGAATAAAATTCCAAATTGTATGCCCCAACTCAGTGGTCAAAAACATACCAATAGCCACGGCCACAATAGCTACCAAACCCAGCACACGATATAACAGACGAACTTCTTTGAAATAAGCGCTGTCAGTTGAAAAATAGTAGAATGCGGCCACACCGGCAACTACAAGGACAACAGAAAAAACTTGTTTGACAATATCAGCAACCGAAGGTGCTGGCTCTGCTTGAGTATTCATTAGTTATTTATTATAAATAGATAATATCGATTTGTTTTATCTGACTGGCAGGCCAGGAGGGGCTCGAACCCCCAACCAGCGGTTTTGGAGACCGCCATTCTACCAATTGAACTACTGACCTATTCAGACAAACTTTACAGAACTTGTTATATTATACTAATCTAAAACATTATTCAAGTATTGATGCAACAACGCCGGCGCCGACCGTTCGGCCACCTTCACGGATTGCGAAACGCAAGCCATCTTCCATGGCGATCGGCGAGATAAGCTTGACTTTTACGGAAATATTATCGCCAGGCATCACCATTTCAACACCTTCGGGCAGATCAACCGCACCGGTTACGTCGGTCGTTCTGAAATAGAACTGTGGGCGATAGCCGTTAAAGAAAGGCGTATGACGACCCCCCTCTTCTTTCGACAGGATGTATATTTCTGCATTGAAGTACGAATGCGGCTTTATAGTGTTTTTGTGCGCCAATACTTGGCCGCGCTCAACGTCGTCTCTTTTGGTGCCCCTTAACAACAGACCGACGTTATCGCCAGCCTCGCCCTGGTCAAGCAATTTACGGAACATTTCAACGCCCGTAACTGTTGTCGTTACTGTTGGCCTGATGCCAACGATCTCAACTTCCTGGCCAACCTTGATGATGCCGCGCTCTATACGTCCGGTGACCACGGTGCCGCGACCTGATATTGAGAACACATCTTCAATAGGCATCAGGAATGCGCCGTCCACGGCTCTTTCCGGCAGGGGAATATAGGTGTCCAAAGCTTCAACCAGCCTGACCACCGATGGCATGCCGATTTCGCTTTCATCGCCTTGCAATGCAAGCAATGCCGAGCCTCTGATAATGGGCGTGTCGTCGCCTGGAAATTCATACATGTCCAGTAATTCTCTGAGCTCCATTTCCACCAATTCGATCAGCTCTTCGTCATCAACCATATCGGCTTTGTTCAGAAACACCACCACATAAGGAACGCCCACCTGTCTTGACAACAGGATGTGCTCCCGGGTTTGCGGCATTGGGCCATCTGCGGCCGAGCAGACAAGGATTGCACCGTCCATCTGTGCGGCCCCGGTGATCATGTTTTTTACATAGTCAGCATGACCCGGGCAGTCAACGTGAGCATAGTGGCGAGTTGCAGATTCATATTCAACGTGTGACGTGGCAATGGTGATACCACGCGCACGTTCTTCAGGCGCATTGTCAATCTGGTCGAAGGCCTTAACCGCGCCACCGTGCAATTTAGCCATGACTGTTGTCAGTGCAGCAGTTAGCGTTGTCTTGCCGTGGTCAACGTGACCGATTGTGCCTACGTTTACGTGAGGCTTGCTACGTGAAAATTTTTCTTTGGCCATGAATCACACCTACTAACAATCACAAAATAATTGGAGCTCATAACCGGATTTGAACCGGTGACCTCTTCCTTACCAAGGAAGTGCTCTACCTACTGAGCTATATGAGCACAAACTTAGAATATGGAGCGGGTGATGGGAATCGAACCCACGTGATCAGCTTGGAAGGCTGGAGTTCTACCATTGAACTACACCCGCAGATTTTTATTTTAATTCGAGATGGTGGAGGGGGGAGGATTCGAACCTCCGAAGGCAGAGCCGGCAGATTTACAGTCTGATCCCTTTGGCCACTCGGGAACCCCTCCTATATCGGGTAAGCCGCTTATTATCTTTCATCAAATAAAAGCTGTCAAACGTTAATTTACTTAATATTGTTAGCAGGGCTGAAAAACTTTCTTAAAATGACTGGAAGCTTTAGGTTATCAAGCTTCGCATCTCATTTTTTAACGAGTGCCTAGAATTATTATGGCTATTTCTAAAAGCGTCGAAACGATCGTAATGTTAGCTATACAGAACCTGTTTTTAACAATGGCTTCAAGGTCACGGTAAGAAACACCCTATCTGACGTATAAAAAAAAACAGCGTAGAGAATGTCATTTTTAAAAAATTGAGTGCCTTTAAAACTAATCATCGGATATTTCAATTATTATAATTGGGCAATTATCGCTAAAACTGACAAACTTTGCACAGAACCAAATCAAAACTATCTTATCTTTAAAAACAAACGTCTTTCCCTGTTCGCGACAGGTTTTTCTTAAAGCTGTAACTCTTCCATGAAATGTACCCTGGTTTGTGATGAGCCCGGGTCGAGTCCTGCTTCAGCCACCAGCCGGTGAAAATTCTCCGAGCGATCAGACATTGATGAGGCAGCCAGCATCAATTCCAGCTCTACAGCGGGTACCTGGCGCATAAAACGCCGCACCAATTCCGCATCGACGCCGTCGCTGCCGTCGAATTCCCCTAGCGCCAATAAACGGGAAAACCCGTAAAACTGACTGATGCGATTCTCGCAAAGCTGAGCGTGGCGTACACGCCGTGCCGGATCCTTCAGGGATTCAGTTACCGCCAGGGCTGTTATGTTGGCATTATAAAAGGCGTTCAGTACCCCGTGGGAATAAATGGGGTCGACGAAAGAAGCCGAATCGCCTATGCAGTAAAAATTCTCCCCGCAAAGTTTTGTAGAGTAATAGGAATAATCCGGCCTTTCGCAGAAAGAACCCTCCAAATACTCCGCGCTCTCCAGTAAGCGGTCCAGATAAGGTGCCCGCCTTAAGGTTTCCAGGAAAAACTGCTCACGCGCGGCCTTGTCCATTGCGCGAGCGCGGCCGGTATTGATAACCAGGCCTACGCTGGTAATTTTCCGCATCGCAATATGCCAGATCCATCCGTCCTCGAAGGAAGTGACGAAAGTCACGGGCCGGGGCTTGCCGATGTCCGCAGCCGGATAACTACGCCCGTCAGCCGCGACGAAGCGAGAGTTTTTAAAATAGCCCCACAAGGACAAAAACCTCATGCGCGAATCCACCAGCCTTTTGGACTTAAACTGTCCGGCCAGGAACGCAGAGGGCCCGCTGGCGTCAATAACGTAGCGGCACTCAATACGCCCGGCGCCCAAATCACTGCCGCGACGGTCCGTATAAGACACTTTCGGGAAGCTTGAGCTTAAATCGGCCGCATTGGCGGCGACCTGCTGAAAAACCTGTGCGCCCTGGCTTTCGGCATGCTTGAGCAGCAATTCGTCGAAAATATCCCTTTCGACATGCAGGGCGGGACGGGTAAAGCCAAATTCGGCAAAGGCAATGCGGTGGATTTTTCCGTTCCAAACCGTGATGCCGCCTGCTTTAGCGGCAAAGCCTTCCTTTTCGATCAGCGGTGTCGCTCCGGTATGGTCGGTATACTTCCAGAAATGCGGGATCAGGCTCTCGCCGACCTGCGGGCGAGGATGGGACACTTTATCCAGCAACACCACGTCCACACCCTGCTTCGCCAGCAATGCGGCGACGCTGGAACCGGCAGGGCCGCCACCGACCACCAGGACGTCGCAACGTTTGGGAATCCCGGCATTAAAAATCAATGTTTACAACTTTGTCATTTTTGAAGTGGACAACGAACGACTGAAGGCGGGACGCCCAATAAGTCCACTCATTGGCTGCCAGGCTGGGCGTCTTATGTTGGGGCGGATAGCCTATGGCCGCCAGAACCGCTTTCCGGCCCATGCCTTCCTTGACCTTCCCCGCCAGTATATTTTCCTGTTCGCTCTTGCTAAAAGCACTGAGATCAACTTTATTCAAGCCGGCAATTTTCAGAAAAGCCGTCGGCATGTCATCCTTAGTGTACTTCTGGACGTTTTCGATGCTGAGAGGTTGGCCGCTGCCGACCAACTTGAGGTTAACTTTATCGCTGTCAATGGACACCAGAGACACGCGGGTATTGATGGGGATAAAAGTCCCCTTGCGGTAATTGGTGGTACGGAAATTGTTTTCTTCCTGGAATAAACTGAATTGGGTGTAGTAAACCCGCCCGACCTGCACGCCAGCCGGAAGATCGCCGGGTTTTATTTGCTTGCTGCAAGCCACCAATACCAGTAAAAGTGGCAATGCGAAAAAAAGAATGCGCTTTCTGACCATTACATTAGCTCCTGACACCTGTGTTGCCCAAACCGTACGGGCAACCTTAAGTTAAAAAACAACCAACCTGCAAATGCCGCCATGAACGGCACTTCAGATAATACACGCAAAAATCGTAACATGCCTTAAGAGATATCAACTTTACACCCCAGCCGTTGCAGGAAAACATCAGGGGAAGCGTAGCTCATTTCCCCGGTAGCCGCATCCACTGCTGCCTGGATGGTGTGCCCCTTAGCCAGTATTTTACTGGTTTCAGCATCGACGATGAGGTATTTTATTTTCATTCGGTATTCCCACTCCACTAATTCCGCAGCTATCCGCAGGCATTGACCAAAGCGTGCGGGTTGGACAAAGCGCAATTGCAAATCGACTATGGGCCAAACGTAGCCGGTAGCCATCATAACCCCATAGCCATAGTCAATCTTGTCCAGCATCTCGCAGCGAACGATTTCCAGGTATTTGCAAAAATGCCCATGCCAGGCGATGCCCAGCATGTCAATATCATGGAATGGCACCGTTAGCTCAACTTCGGCGCGAATCATGGGCGATCCGCCTCTAATTCGGCCTTGTCTTCCGCTGTTTCGGATTGTGTGTTCCAATACGGATAAAAATTGAACCACTGCAAGGGCTGTGCGCGGCAAAGAGTTTCGAGCCGTTCGGCATAACGTCGCACCAAAGTATCCAACATCTGCATGCGTTGCGGCTCGGTTCTCGGGATGCGGATGGATTCGGCGAAAAGCTCCAGATCGATATGAAAGCGCCCGTCCACGGAAAAGCAAAACAGCGTATACACCGGACAACGCAGAAGCGAGGCAAGTAGATAGGGACCTTGAGGAAATTCGGCATCCCTGCCGAGAAATTTTGTCCGCACCGTACGGCTGCCCTTGACCGGTATCCTGTCGCCCACCAGCACCAGGAACTCCCCGCGTTCGATTTTGTTTTGCAATTCTATTGCAATGCCGGGATTCAACTCGGTGACCTCAATAAGCTGGATAGTAGCGCTTCCCCCGCTGCCGCCAAGCAGGCGGTTAAACTTCTCGGCATGTTTAGTATGGATCAGGATGTTCAGATGAATATGACCGCGCAGATTGGCGATGGCCTGGCAAATTTCAAGGTTACCGACATGGCCGCTGAGGAGCATGGCCCCGCGCTTTTGCTCTAGTAAGTCCAGCAGAAGCTTACGGTTGGGAAAATCGACCTGGTTCGGCGCTATGCTTCCAGTCCAGACGATAATCTTATCCAGCAGTGTTTCGCCGAAGCTAAGAAAATGACGGTAACTTTCCCACCAGCCGCCTGATAAATTCAATTCCGGGAAACACTGGCCCAGGCGATGCAAATACTCCCGTGAGGCGTCGCGGGGAATTCGCCCGGTAAGGAAATAATAACTCACTACCGGGCGCAAGAACAAACGGAACACCCAGCGGCCAAAAATCCGGTAAACCCACACCAAGGATCGGATGCCCCATAAGATGCTGGTTTCCTGCAAAGAAGCCCAGTGGCTTACTGTGTTCGCCGGCTTCATTGAAAATGCCTGGGCAGCAATTTGTGCATACGCTGCAGCATACCAAAAAACAAGCGGGCATGGGTCAGGCTAATCCGAAGATTGTCTTCACCCCCCCTGAAATGGGATACACCGTCTTGCGGATAACCAACGCGGGTAGGAATCGACACTATAGGAACACCCTGCCAGTCAAGACGGACCAGGATTTCCACATCGAACGCCATGCGGTCTTCTAACGCGGTAGTTTGGATTAGTTTCACGCAGGTATCGACCGGATAGACACGATAGCCGCACATGGAATCGCTGATGCGGAAAGACAGGGTATTAATATGAACCCATATATGGGTCAGATAGCGGGCATAGTAGCGGAGTTTTGGGATGGAGCCGTCGAAAATCGGTTGGCCAATGACAACTGCCTCTTGGATTAGGCGGGAAGTGGCAAGAAACTTTTCCAGATCAAGCAGATTATGCTGGCCGTCGGCGTCAATTTGCACGGCATGGGAAAATCCTTGGTCATGAGCTAGCAACAGACCCGCCTTCACAGCCCCGCCCTTGCCCCGATTGCTATCCAGCCGAATAACCTGCACCCATGAATATAGACTGGACAAACCCCGGATAATCCCGGCGCAAGATTCCCGACTGCCATCGTCCACCAAGATGCAAGGCAACTGATAACAAGCCAATCGTGCCACAATTTTCGGCAATGGCCCCTCGTGATTGTAGACGGGAATGAGTATGCAAGGATTAAACTTGGCTGTCATAAAAATAGATTCTTCCCGAACTATATTCGGTGGCTTCTAACCGGTAACTAAATTGCAATTTACAATGGGCCTCGTAGTAACACAAGCTAAGATCCAGACACTGTCCTGGCAATAACAACTCTTTGAACTTGATAACTTCCATGTGGCTAAAGGTACGGGCGACGCCCAAATATTGCCGGGCATAATGCACAGCCCATTGGATTTGCACAACACCTGGCACAACGGCGATTTCATCAAAATGTCCGGCAAAATAAGCGAGGCCTTCGGGGATACGCAATGCCAATACAATGCTCCCGGTTGCTCGCTTTTCTCCAAGTATTTCCGGAAATAAAACCGGTTGGCCATCCGCCTGTTTTGGCAAAATCAATAGCTTGCCTTGACTTTTCGACGGACGATCATCTCCGCCGCCATCAAAAGGCCCATAATCAAGTAAAATATGACACCATTGTACAGACTCCACAGCCATGGGTCTCCGTACCAGATCGTGGACAGAGAAATTGCGGCATTGATCAAGAAAAAACAGCTCCACACATGGGTGACCTTGCGCGTATAGGATACCCCAGCGGGCGGAAGCTCAGGGTCTTCCAGCCTGGCTAAACGCTCCACAACTGTCGGCGGATAGACGAGGCTGTAGGCAAAAACGGTGAAAAACACCAAACTAACACCTACTGGATAAGCCAGTAGCCAGCGAGTCTCGTTGATCAGCGCAATGAGCAGAAAAAACAAGGCGCAGGCTGGAAAAACCAGCGCCAATATCCCGTTCATTGGCTTGCTCCGCTTACGGTTAAGAAAGCGCAACAGGAAAAGACCTGCCAGAATCAAGGCCAAATACCGGGGTTGAAGATAGTCCAGAGATGACCAAACCAAAAAAGGATAAATAACAGTCACTATCCAGATAATAACATTGGACATAGCCCTGATTAGGCAAGAATAATTCGATAAACCGTGTCCACCACATCCTGTATGGTGCGTGCGTTTTTGAAATCCTCCGGGTTGATCCGTTTGCCGGTGATGTCCCGCAATCTGACCATCAAATCCACCGCATCTATGCTGTCTATATCCAAATCTTGCCTCAAGTTGGCATTCAAAACGATGTCCTCAGGCGCCAGCTCAAACATTTCCGTCATTAACTGCCTGATAGTGAGGAATATTTCTTCTTGTGTTTTCATAAGGTGTTTTTATTCAGTTGTGATACAACAAAAACAGCCAGGTTTTGCACCGAGGCGAAATAGTTCGCGAGTTCAGCTGAGTTGGTATCGATATGGATGTGATATTTTTTTTTCAAGGCCAGCCCAAGCTCCAGCGCATCGATGGAATCAAGGCCTAAGCCTTCGCCAAAGAGCGGCGCATACGACACAATGTCCATTGGGCTTATCCCCTCTAGCTCCAAGGTATCAATAATCAACTGCTTTAATTCGGCTTCAAGGTTTTCCATGGCGCGCCAATTGTTCAATGAAATACTGTTCCAATTGCCGGGTTAGACTCCTCGCCGCTAGTGAGCGGCCAGCGTTTTCATCAATCGGGCCTACTTCAATATCATGCCCTACATGTAGGCTTAAAATAAACTTTCTTGGGGGTATTTCATACCATTTTTCGCGCTTGGTCAATGTCGCCGGGGAACAACCAATAATGACCGGAAGAATACTAGCCCCGGACTGCAGGGCAATAGCCGCGGCTCCACGCTGGAACTTAACCGGCTTACCCGGAATTGTCCGTGTTCCTTCCGGAAAAACGATGAGCGAGCAACCTTCACTCAACTCATTGGCGCACTGATCCACCAAGGTTTCCGGATCCTCTGCATAAATATATCCCATGGCATGAATGGGGATGCGCATGAATGGGTTGGCAGCCAAGGCGGGCTTGACAATACAGGTGGCGTTGCGAATTTGCGAGATGAGAAACACCACATCCAGCAAGGAAGGATGATTGGCGATGATCAGCTTGCCGGGTGCATTGAGCCGCTCCCCACCATGAACTTCATAGGACAGAATGCCGATTGCACGCATGAACGCCATGTAAATGTGAAAAATATGCTGCATCAAGGCTCTGGATCTACGCTTTCTTTGGATGCCTTCACCGATGAATATCGCTATCACGGGAAATAATATCCCCCAAAACAACACGCCCACAGCGCCAAACAGGAAGAAGCTGACGCCCGTCCCGAAAAGCCTCCAGAAGTAATTGATTTTTTCAAGCATCGTCCAAACGCCACTGCCAAATTGACTGATTCAGGTGGCAGACTGCACTGCGCTGGCCATCAAGGATGGCCTGGACTAGGCTTTGCGTGCAATCTTCCGCATTTGACCTGCCCTTGTCAGCCCAGCGGGCAAGCCGTAGCTGGTGTCCAAGTCCGCCGGCTCTGGCCAGAACCATGGCAAGAGCAAAAGTGGTTTCTGACGTGTCAAGGTAAGCCCGGTAAGCATCGGGTAAGGCTTGCTCATACCAAACCACCAAAACTTTTGGAGCTTCCAATAGAATGCCGCCAGCTTCCAGAAAAGCGGCAAACATTCCCTCCGTTCCTCCGGCCAGGGACACATACGGCAAGTAACTTGCGCTGTGGAAGCTGGAAAGACCCGCAATGGCGTTATGCACGCATAGGCTGAAGCGGCTGGGCGAGACATCCTCACCTCCGGCTAGCGCCTGCAACATCTCTAAATAATATTGACTTTCGCCATGGCTTGAGAAAAACACTGAAGGCATGTCCCCACCCTGTTGCCGGCTATGCCAGGCCACGGCGCTGACCGCCCTGGCCAGGGGTGACAGCCTGCGGCTTTGCATCATCGGCAAAAAGGTAACATCGGCACGGCCGCCATTACAGGGTAAAACCTCTCCGCCAGGCCAAAATTCCCCAAAGGGAGTCTCCCTGGACTGCCAAAGGCACCAGTGCTGAAGTGTAAAGCCTAGGCGGATTTCCTGGATGCCGGAATTTTCAGGCAGCGTGCGGGGCGATTCCAGGACATCCGTCATTTCAGCTTCCATAGCGGCTGAAAATCAGGGAAGTGTTGATGCCGCCGAAAGCAAAGTTATTGCTTATCACATGTTCGGCCGCAATATTGCGCCCGCCGCCCATAATGTAATCAAGATCAGCGCACCGGGGGTCAGGATCGTCAAGATTAAGCGTCGGGTGGAACCAGCCCTCCTGCATCATGCGGATGGCAACCATTGCCTCCAAAGCCCCGCAAGCACCCAGGGTGTGACCTGTGTAACTTTTTAGGCTGCTGACGGGGGTGTTTGCACCGAATACCGCCTGAGTGGCATGGCTTTCAGTGATATCGCCCTGCTCGGTGGCGGTGCCGTGGCCGCTGATGTAAGCTATTTGACTGGCTTCAAGCGCCGCATCCAATAAAGCCAGACGCATGACTTCCTGCATGGTTTCCGAATTCGGCTGCGTAACATGCAAACCATCGGCATTAGTGGAGAAACCCGTCACCTCGGCATAGATACGCGCCCCTCGATCCAGGGCTCGCCCCAACTCCTCCAGCACCAGAGTGCAGCTGCCTTCGCCAATCACCAGTCCATCACGGCCGCGGTCGAAGGGCCTGGGGGTGAGGTGGGGCTCGCCATTGCGTGTGCTGGTGGCATACAAGGCGTCGAAGAGTGCCGCCATGGTGGGGCAAAGCTCTTCCGCCCCGCCGGCTAACATCACGTCCTGCAGGCCGAATTTGATGGCCTCGTAGGCGAAGCCTATGCCCTGACTGCCGGAGGTGCAGGCGCTGACGGCGGGAATGATCCGCCCGCGCACCTGGAAGAACACGGCCACGTTGGCCGTGGTGGTGTGCCCCATCATCTTGAGATAGGTAGTCGCGTTGAGGTTGCCGATATCACGGTTGATCAGCATTCTGCCAAAATCAGCGATGGCCGGGGTTGAACCCACCGAAGACCCGTAGGCCACGCCGGTGCGTCCTCCGCAAACCACGGGGTCACCCAGTAATCCGGCATCGGTGAGGGCCAGTTCCGTGGCACGGGTAGCCAATAAGGACACCCGCCCCATGCTGCGGGTGTTTTTGCGGGTGTAAAGAGCAGGCAGGCTGAAATTCTCCACCGGAGCGCCCAACTTGGTCAACAGACCGTTATACTTATCCCACTCTGGCAAATAACGTATGCCGGAACGGTGGTTGCGGAGGCTAATAAGCATTTCGTCCCAATCGTTGCCGATGGGTGAAAAGCCTGCCATGCCTGTAACCACCACGCGCCTGTTCAACACAAGCCCCCATTCACCGAAATAACCTGGCGGGTGATATAGCCGGCATCTTCTGACATCAGAAAGGCGACCAGCGCAGCAACCTCTTCCGGAGTTCCCAATCGTCTTGCGGGGATGGTTGATAACACCTCATTCAAGGGCAGGCCTTCCAACATTTCTGTCTCTATGAGACCTGGAGCCACGCAATTCACTGTAATTTCGCGTTTCGCCAATTCCACTGCCAGTGCCTTGCTGGCACCGATGATACCTGCCTTGGCTGCACTGTAGTTAACCTGGCCCCGGTTACCGGTTAACCCTGAGACCGACGACAGCGTAACGATGCGCCCCGGCTTACGTTGCTGAATCATGGGCATGACGAGAGGACTGAGCACGTTGTAAAAACCATCCAGATTGCTGCGCAAAACCTGGTCCCAATCTTCCCCACTCAGGGCAGGAAAGGCGTTGTCCCGAGCAAGGCCGGCATTGCACACTACCCCGTAATAGGCGCCATGAACCTGAATATCAGCCTCCAGGATAGCCTTGGCGGCTGACCGGTCGGCCAGATCAAAGCTGAGAACACGAGACTCTCGTCCAATTTGCGCGATACTATCCCGTACTTGAGATGCTTCGGCCAGGCGGTTCCGGCAATGCACAACGATATCGTACCCTTCACGGGCTAAGCGCAAGGCAATGGCTTTGCCGATACCTCGACTGGATCCGGTAACTAGAATGGTTTTTTGGATCATATTCCTTTTCCGGTTAGAAATTTTTTTGAATCCTGCGGCAAAAGAACATTAAGCTGCGAGGCCGCATTGATGCCGCCGCCTTCCAGGGCGCAATCGAAAACAGACATATCATTGGAGGCCTCAATGATTTTTTCCACCCGCACCCGCAAGCCTGTGCCGCAGGGGAAGCATCCGGCCGAGCATTGGTAGTGGCGGGTGCCCAATAAAAAACCCAAGCCAATCTCCTCGCCTCTGTTTTTTCGGTGGTAACCGGAAAATGCAGCGATGGCCTGCGCCATGTATTCCAGTCCCACCCAGGCAGGAACGGTATGGTCAGCGCTTGAAAACAAGCCATCGTCACGCACTTTAAGTTCAACAACGATATGGTCTTCTCCCGCCTCCAACACACGGTCCAGCAGCACCATGCCTTGAGAGTGGGGAAGCAGCGCTTCGACCGGGTAAGGGAAATCCGCTGATTTTTCAGGGATGACCAAGGAGCAAGGACACATTGTTACCACCGAAAGCAAAAGAATTACTAAGACAGTATTGTAGTGGCTTAAGCATGGGTTGTTCAAGCGTGACAAAACCAAGACGCATCATTTCGGAATCCGCTTCACCATCCCAATAATGCGGTGGCAAACGCTTTTCCCTGTTCAAGTCAGACAAAATAAGCCAGCACAATCCCGCTTCAATCGCTCCCGCAGCGCCTAAGCAATGGCCGGTAGCTGGCTTGCTTGAACCGCAAGAGGTCAGGCTTCCGAACAACCGCCCGACTGCCCGGCTTTCCATGGCGTCGTTTTGCCAAGTAGCCGTGCCATGAAGGTTAATGTAATCCACTTGTCCGGGAGCCAGTCCGGCATCCTGTAGGGCGCATTGCATCGCCGCATAGGCGCAAGCGCCATCGGGTCGCGGCGCGGAAATATGATAGGCGTCGGAACTGGCACCAACACCCAACAGAGCAATATCCGCAGGTTCCCGGCTCATCAGAAACAAGGCTGCCCCCTCCCCTATAACGGTTCCGTCGCGATTTTTGCTGAAGGGATTACAGCGCGTTTTGCTGAGCGCGCCTAAGGCGGCGAAGCCCTCCAGGGTGGTGCCGCATAAGGCGTCCCCGCCGCCCACCAGCACCGCATCGCAAACACCCAAGCGTATCAGGCGACGGGCTGATGCCAAGGCGTTGGCGCTTGAAGAGCAGGTCGTCGAAACAGTATAGGCAGGTCCCCGGATATCCAGGTAGTGTGTTAGAAATTCAACCGCCCCGCCCAACTCCTGCTGTTTGTAATGATAATCAGCCGGCATCTGACCCGTCGCTTGCAAGACGCCCACTGCCCTCTCACCTTCAGCGATACCTGAAGTGCTGGTGCCGACGACCACTCCGATACGATCCCGGCCATATCGTCCAATCATACGCCTGACAGGCTGCTCGATTTGGCCCAATGCAGACAACAGGATGCGGTTGTTGCGGCAATCGTATCGATTGAGGCTTTTCGGGAGGGGAGGAGGTTCGGTTTGCACGCTGAGCGCGGGGATGTCCGAATTCAGCCAAGGGACGGGGACCGTCTGCACACACTGTCCCGAAAGCCATGCGGCCAACACTTCGGCCTTGCCGTCCCCTAAGACACAGACAATCCCTAAATCATTCAAAAACAAAGTCCCGCCCTAATCGATAAGCATTTCACGGCGTATCGCATTGTCTAAATTTTTCACCCAGCTATTGTAGTTTTCATGGATTTTCCCCGGGCCATAGTGGAGATTGCCGGTACTGCTGAGATACTGGATGCTATAACTTTGCCTGGTATAAGTAATCGTCACCGAGGCGGAATAGCTGATTTTTCCGTCTTCCAGAGGTCCGTAATAAGTAGCCAAGATAACTCCAGGCCTGTTCTGTTCCAAGCGCCATGGGGTCGAGGCGCCCGCTCGCATAATTAGCTTTGCGACATCTTCTTCAGTGTAATTCAATTTTTTTATCGTGACTGGCGCGTACTCCACGTTCTGTATAGGCGCAGAATGACAGCCCAACAAATTCAAAAGGGCAATTACAAGGAAAGCCGAAATTATAAACTTCATTTTCATGATTGTTTCCTTTAAAAGCGGTCATCTATTTTTAGTAAGTATAAAGGAGGTTCTCAATGAGGCAGAATACCATAAGCCCCTGAGCCGGTAAATTTATATATCAGCCCTGGAAATAGGGCTAAGTCTGGGTTGGCAGATGCCGAAGAAACATATCTGTTTACAAATAGAGTGGCGCTCACAAAGGTGGACATGCTTCTGCGATGGCCTCGATTTTGTTGCTGCAACGCTGGGTCATGGGGTTAGTCTCATCCCAAGCAAATCCGGCAAGAATGGAACAGATCATCGCTTTGATGCTAGCCAACTGGTGTTCTTCAAAAATAAGCCGCTGTAAGCGTCCATCGTACCAGGCATTGACATAGGAGCGAAACACTTCAATCCCCCTGCGCAAGACTTGTTCATAATCAACATGCCAATCCGCCGGAAAACCGCTCAGCTGCCAGTTCACGAGGGGAACTGCCAGGGCAGCCGACTTCAAGGCGATGGTGATACCAGAAGAGAACACCGGATCGAGAAATTCCCCGGCATTGCCCAGCAAGACAAAACCAGAGCCATGCAAGCACTTGACATTGGACGAATAACCGCCAATTCGGTTGGCCGGCGTGTCGAAGCAGCTTTCCTTCAGCAACTCAGCCAGCCTCGGTTCTTCCATTGCCAATTCCCGCAGGATCTCAAGTGGACTACCGGCCCGCATATCGAGAAAACCCTCAGGCATCACCACGCCTAAAGAGCTTCTGCCGTTGCTGAAAGGAATCAACCAGTACCACACCTCATGAAACACAGGATGAATGGCAATCAGGATCTTGTTGCGGTCATAATCCTCAACGTTAATTCGATCCTCAATGTGGGTAAATAGCGCCTGACGCGGCGGCAGTGACGAAGGCGTCTCAAGTTTGAGCAGACGCGGCAGTACTCGCCCAAAACCACTGGCATCCATTACCATGGAGGCCGTCCAGTCACGTTGCAAGCCGCTGGCATCAAGACTGGTCAGGCGTGCCTGTCCCGGCGTCTCGAAGTCCGCCGCCACAATACTGTGACGGTAATGGATGGGCACGCCGCAATCAGCGGCGGCCTCAGCCAATACCTGATCGAACCGGGCGCGAGGAACCTGATAAGTGGTGGTCCAGCCCGCACTGAACTTTTGCGAAAAATTAAATTCAGTCAGTTTGCCCGCATGGGAAAAAGCGGCGCCATTTTTCAACTGAAATCTTTCTGCTGCCACTACCTCCAACAGGCCGGCCGCTTCCAGAAATTCCATGCAATAGGGAAGCAGGCTTTCGCCAATGGAAAATCGCGGAAACTGTTCCTTCTCAAGAATGACCACATTGCGGCCCAGCTTCTTCAGCATTCGAGCCGCCACACTCCCGGCAGGACCCGCGCCAATGATCAACACATCCGCATCCATTTATTCCATACTCCTCTTATTCGATTAAAATAACGGCAAATATCAATAATAAGAGCCCAAGGCCCATTCCATAGAGTCCGACCCATGCCGGAAACCATTACACCATCCAAAGCCCTCCACCAAACGCCCCTAGCCAGCGAAGAGCCTTTCGCTCTCCATCAGGGCAGACTAATAAGGCGTGGAAACTTGTGGTCTGACGTAAGGAAAATAGCCGGATGCTTGCCGGATCGTCCTTATGTATTCAATTTATGCGAAAACCGCTATCTATTTTGCTTGTTATTGTTGGCAGCGGCAAGTCGAGGGCAGATTTGTCTGCTGCCGCCCTCCAGCCTGATGACTGTAGTCAAAGAAATCTCCCGTGAATACCCCGGAGCTTACCTTGCCTGCGAACGCGCTCCGGACTTACCCGGCCTGGAGTGGTTCCCGGTGGAAGCGCCGGGATCCGAGGACATTTCCCTGGAAATCGGCTTCGACTGGGATCGCACGGCATTGATCGCATTTACCTCTGGAAGCACCGGAAAGCCCAAGCCTTGCGCCCACAGCCTAAAGGCTTTCAGAATTTCGGCCAACCTTGCGGTGGGCAGCCTCGGCCTAAGCCATCAACGGCTGCTAATGGTTTCCACTACCCCCCCACAACACATGTATGGACTGGAAACCTCGGTGTTTTGGCCCTTGTTTTCCAGCCTGATCATGCATGATGAACGGCCCTTCTTCCCCGCAGACATTCGCCGCGTGGTCGAGACTGCTCCTTGGCCCTCTGTGTTGGCAACCACGCCCACTCATTTACGTTCCCTGACCAAAGCTACCGGCTCATGGACCCAACTTGTTGGCATTCTATCCGCAACCGACACATTATCCGAAAAGCTCGCGCAGGAAACTTATTCCGCACTTGGGCAATCTCCACATGAAATCTATGGTAGCACGGAAACTCTTTCTTTTGCCAACCGGGAGCTCTTGCGCGAAAGCCTTTGGCGACCTTACAAAAACATCCTGTTAAGGCAGGATGAAACCGGACAAACTATTCTCGAATCCCCGCATCTACCGGCCCCAGCTCTTCTGCAAGACAGCTTCATGATCGAAGCTAACGGACAGTTCGCCTTGCAAGGACGAGATTTAGACATGATCAAAATCGGCGGAAAGCGTGCCTCTTTGGCCGAACTCAACCGAAGACTAAAAGATATAGAAGGAATAGAAGACGGCTTTTTCTTCATCCAGAAAAGAACGCCGGACGAAAGCCGCCTAACCGCCGTGGTGATCAGCCGTCTGGACAAACAAACCATTCGAAAAGGATTGCGGCCCTATCTGGACGAAGTTTTCCTGCCCCGTAAAATCCACTATGTCTCCGCCATCCCGCGCAACGAAGTTGGAAAACTTGCAAAGGCTGATATGGAAAATCTTTTGGCGGATCTAATTTAATGAAAGGATGCTAAATTTGAGACGCAGCCTGCTATCTGCTAACCTAACCTCAATTGAAACACCCTTTCCTATTCGCGGTCTACCTCAGCCAAAGCTATTCTTAATGAAGACACTCAATGCGCGGCATTCATAGAGAATCCGAAAAAGAAGTTTACGACGTAATAGTCATCGGCGCGGGCATCGGTGGCCTAAGCACGGCCGCATTGCTGGCAAAGGCCGGGAAGTCAGTGCTGCTGGTGGAGCGCCATGACCGTCCGGGTGGTTATGCGCACGGGTTCAGACGGCGAGACTACCATTTCGATTCCGGGGTACATCTGGTCAGCGGCTGCGGCACACAGGGCTACCGCAACGGCAGCGCCATCCACAAGATCAGTCAGGCTGCGGGAATAGACCCGCAAGCCATTTTCCTTCCTATCCAGACTTACGCACGGGCGGTTTTCCCGGAATTCGAAGTAGCCTTGCAGGCAGGCGAAGAAGCTTTTATTACCGGCTTGACCGAACAGTTTCCTCAAGAAAGAAACCGCCTGCATTCCCTGACCCGTCTTTGCCGGGTATTGGCCGAAGAGGCTATGCTGGCGGAAGAGATACTGGAACAAGGTAAGTCGGCTCATGTCTCGCCCACACGAGTCCTGGCCAACTTGTTACGCTATCGCCGCACCACCCTCACCGAAGCACTGGATGAGTTCCTTGTCGATGCTCGTTTAAAGAACGTCTGCGCCTCCCTCTGGCCCTATCTGGGCTTACCTCCCTCCAAGCTATCCTTTCTGTACTGGGCCACTATGATGGCCGGTTACACCTACGAGGGCGCTTATTATTGCCGTGGCAGTTTCCAGACTTACGCCAATCTTCTTGCCAAAGCGGTGGAACATCAAGGCGGCGAGGTGTTGCTAAATTCCAGTGTGCGGCGCATTTGCGTAGAACAAGGCAAAGTCAGCGGAATCATATTGGAGAACGGCCAGATTATCCGAGCCAATGTTGTGGTTTCCAACATCCACGTCGGACAGACCGC
>JAQTPT010000030.1 GCA_028712795.1 Methylococcales bacterium | reverse complement strand
AAATTATACATACCGCTGCGAGCTCTCATGAGACGCATGATCTTCCACTTCGAATCTTCCGTTTAAAGCGCCCGTCCGGAGGGGCTCACTAATGTCAATGTCGCACCGAAGTCCGCTCTTCGCTATCATCGCCGCCGCCCTGTTCGGGTTGTGCTTCGCTACCCCGGCGCTTGCCTTACCTGACGCTACCGGGCAGTGGGCGAAAGTTGCGCGGCTGCCCTATTTTCCGGTCCACACCAACCTGCTGCCCAACGGCAAGGTCATGATTTGGCCGGGCGACAGCGGAGTATCCGGTAACGATCCTCGAACTTGGGATCCCGCGGACTCCTTCAATCTGGACCCCGCCAACGTCTCGTTGGTTGCCCACGTGGCGCTTCTCAGCAAACCGGGCTTCAACCTGTTCTGCATAGGGCACACGTTCCTTGCTGACGGCTCTCTCTTCGTGGCCGGCGGCCATATCTCGAATGACGTGGGTCTGTCACGGGCCGCCAAGTATAACTATGTAACCGACACCTGGACCAGCTTGCCTGATATGAACGCGGGCCGCTGGTACCCGACCACCACCGCTTTGGCCAACGGCGACGTGTTGACGATTTCCGGCGAAATCGACAAAACAGTCGGGGTCAACACGCTGCCGCAAGTGATGCAGGTAAAGACCGGAACCTGGCGGGATTTGACCGGTGCCCAGATCGCCCTGGACCTTTTCCCGCGGATGTTCCAGGCGCCGAACGGCAAGGTCTTCTATGCCGGGATGTTGGTGAATTCCCGCTATTTGAATACGTCGGGGACCGGCCTCTGGAGTTGGGTTGCGGCGCGGGTCGGCGTAAACCAGATGTACGGGTCGGCGGTAATGTACGCCCCCGGCAAAATCCTGGTGGTGGGCGGCGGCGATCCGCCGGTGAATAAGGCTGAGGTCATCGACCTCAACCAGGCAACCCCGCGTTGGCGCGCCGTCGGCGCCATGCAATATGCCCGGCGCCAGCTCAATGCAACGCTGTTGCCCGATGGTAAGGTACTGGTTACCGGCGGCACCGCCTCGACCGGCTTCAATGACCCCGCCGGCCACGTGGATGCGGCCGAGCTGTGGGATCCGGCCACCGAAAAATGGACAACGCTCGCCAGCAGCACGGGCATCCCCCGCGTGTATCATTCTACAGCGCTGCTTCTGCCGGACGGCCGGGTTTTCAGCACGGGCGGCAACGGGCACCCGGATGTCGAGCTATATTCACCGCCGTATCTGTTCAAGGGAGCCCGGCCGGCCATCGCGTCGGCGCCGCCTAGTATTGTCTACGGGCAGTCTTTTAGCGTTGGAACACCGGACGCCGCTGCGGTCACCAAGGTCACCCTGCTGAAAATTGGCTCGGTGACCCACGCCTTCAATCAGGGCCAGGTCATCAACAATCTGCAGTTTACGCGGACCACAGGAGGCCTCAGTGTCCTGGCCCCTCCAAGCGGCAACGTTGCGCCCCCCGGCTACTACATGCTCTTTATTCTAAACGGAAGCGGCGTTCCGTCCGTGGCCAGGTTCGTCAAGATCAGCGCGGGCTCTAATCCGACGGTATCTATCAGCGCCCCCGCCAATGGCGCTACTGTTGCAGGCGCTGCTGTTGCGGTCACTGCCAGTGCGTCTGATAATGTCGGCGTCTCGGGCGTGCAGTTCAAGCTCGACGGCAACAATCTCGGTGCCGAAGATACCGCTTCTCCCTACGGTATCACCTGGAACAGCACAACCGCCACCGATGGCGCGCATACGCTCACCGCCGTTGCGCGAAATGCAGTCGGGCTTAAGACAACAAGTGCCGGGGTGGGTATAAGGGTCAACAATACCACGAAACTCCCCGACGTCATTGTCACCGCGCTCTATTATGCACACGGCATCTTCCAGTGCAGGGTGAAGAACCAGGGTACTGCAGCGACTCCCGCCGGCGTATACGTCGGCGTAAGGTATTCGGTGGATGGTATCCCTAAAACCTGGGGCTCCGTAATGGGGCCCCTGGCCGCAGGTGCCTCCGTCACTATTAACACCAACGGTGGAGCCTACGCCATTCCGACCGGCGCCCACACGGTTACAGCTTGGGTCGATGATGTCAACCGCTTTGCGGAGTTGAACGAAACCAACAACCAGCTTACCCAGTCAATTACCATTCCATGACACTGCTCCGCCAACAACGTCAATGTTACAGGTACTGTGGTCACGGTCTTTGCCAGTACCTTTGATAATAGACATAAATGATAAAGTTTTCTAATGGCATGACACACCTCCCGCTATCGTTTGTTTTCTACAAATTGACTTTACGACAGAAGAGGAGTGTTATGCCACCTTTTTACATCTTAAAAGTTGAGCATCGCGTAGTTATAATAAAATCTGAAAAGTTCTCATTCGGCGCAGGTAATTGCCGCGCATATCAAATCGGATAATGGCCTGATTGCTCCCTATGTGTCAATGGCCAACAGAATTGAGCCATTTTTGGCCATTAATTTTGAGCCACTTTTCCAGAGAAAAATTAATTATTCAGCTTTGATTTCAGTCGATAGCTTTCCCTTCCCAGCATAAAAATGTGTGAATGATGGATGATTCTGTCCACGATAGGTACGGCGACATTACCGTCAAAGAAGAATTCTCCCCAGTGGGTAAATTCCTTGTTAGTCGTCAAGATGATGGACCGGTATTCATACATGGCGTTAATCAGCTGAAACAGGTTGTGCATGCCCTGTTTGTTCATAGGTAGGTAGCCGAGTTCATCGATGATTAATAGATCAAATTTCAGCAGTTGATTAATCTTCTTTTTCAGTTCTCCTTTTAATTCCGCCAGTTCTAGCGCTTCAATCAGGCTCAGCGCGGTACTGAAACAAACCTTGTAACCAGACTCTATGGCTTTAAGGCCCAGGCCAATTGCAAGATGCGTTTTACCGACGCCAGGCGAACCAATGAACACCACGTTTTCCCTGTTATCGATAAAACCAAAGTCTAAAAGGCTGTTAACCTCTCGTTTGCTGATGGTGTTTTGAAAAACGTAGTCAAATTCATCCAGGCTCTTATACACCGGAAAGCACGACCGCCGTTGGTTTTGTTCAATTCGCTTGCCATTCCTCAACTGTAGCTCTTGCTCAATCAACATCTCGGCAAAGTGTAGATAAGAGGCCGCTTGGGTTTCAGCTTGCTCCAGCATCTGCTCCAGTTCTTGGGCAATGGCTGTCAGGTACAAGCCTCGATATTTCCGGGCGACGCTGTCAATGGTCGACATGGCGCTCCCCCTGGCCGGTTAATTGGCCATTAAGGACAGCATAATTAGCCAACGCACTGGATGAATCTGGGATTGGTTGAGCAGCCGCTTCAGCAGACAAGCGCCCTGGATTTAATTGGTAAGCCTCAAGAATGTCACGCAATTGGCTCGCCGTTAAACGAGGTGACCTCAGGATTCGTTCTAACAAATCAGCACTGATATCGCCCATGCCTAGCGGTATGTGTCGCGATGACCTGCTTGGCGATCCTTGTTGATTTTAGGCGAGGGCCTTTAATAGTGAGCATAAGCGCTGGGGGGGTGCTATCTCCCAACTGCTGTTTTAATGCGCTTTCTAACGTTTCTATATGTTGCGTAATATCCCGATAATGATGGGTATTTTTAATGATCCGACCTTTTTCCAGGTTGATAATATGTTCGGCAATCCGGTCGCCGTTGGCAAGATCATTAATCAGTAATTGTCCTGTATGCGCTGATACGCCTACCTTTTCCGATTGATAGGCCATGAGCACCGAGTATTTATTCGATTGCCAGGAAATCAGGCTGTTTTTATCGACCTGTCGGGTTTCGTATGCCATCGCCTTATTCTACAAGCAGGAGGGCATTAAATAGGACTGCATTTTAACTTTCTCTTCATGGTCATAGTGGGCCCCACGGCTGCTGCCCCGTGGTGCCGTGCATGCGTTTCTTCGCAACCGTATCCAGCCAATCAGTCAAATAGGTTTCCAGTCGTTAAAGATCTCTCTATAAAGCCCATTTTACTTCACGTATTTCACTCCAGACTCGATCTAACCTTTGCTATCAGGATCATAGCCCTCACAGGCTCGGATATGGAAACCGGCGGCTGTGGCGTATTGATGGAAGCGTTGGTTAGTTCCAGCTCGCGGAAGATTTCATGAATGACGACTAGTTTGGTTTGGTCGTAAACGCATTCTTGCGGACTGCCGCCAAAATAACGAAAAACGGCATCATGCTGATAAATCAGAGTTTGCGTATCAATAGGCTGAGCCGATGCCGACACATGCATCAGCCGGGAATAGGACAGTACAAACACCATGAATACACAGTAGTCTCTTTGCCGCCAATCATCACACCCCGTTGCGTATCCTGATTAATTTGAACACTGATTCTGGACGAACTTGAACACCTAAAACCTAATGCATCGGTGGAAGTGAGTTTTACTCTAAGTGTTCAACTTGGGTCAAGGAATTCATTTTTTTTCGCATCGATTCTCCTATCAAAATCATTCGGTGGGCGTTGTGCATTAACCGATCTAAAATGCGTGAGGATTTTATTATAGCCTGCTGATATGTTTCGCTAAACAGCATGGAAATTATTTATCTGAAAAACTATATGTTAAATTTACTAAAGTAATTGATTTGATGGTCCATTTTATGGGAACAATTACTTTTTATTTGCCAGGAAACCCGCCGCATTAACCGGCACAGATTCTATGGCCAGAATAGCACCTAACTCACGCATCGCTTTCTGATAAACCTTGCGCTTGAAATACACGACATCATTGAGAGGTTCCCAATAATCAACCCACCGCCAGCTATCAAATTCGGGTTTCGCACAATGGTCAAACCGAACAGCTGAATCCTGCGTAACCAAGCGCAACATATACCAAATTTGCTTTTGCCCAATACACAAAGGCATGGAGCTCTTGCGGATATAACGCTCCGGTAACTGATATCTTAACCAATAACGGGTTCGCCCAAGCACCTGTACATGCTGCTGTTGCAGTCCTGTTTCCTCCCACAATTCTCGGTACATCGCTGTTTCTGGGTCTTCGTCGTCATTTATTCCGCCTTGGGGGAACTGCCATGCGTTCACGCCCATCCGTTTTGCCCAAAACACGCGACCCTCGTCATTGCAAAGGATGATCCCGACATTGGGCCGGTATCCCTTAGAGTCTATCATGTTAAAACCTGTGTCTTTTGCCCGCCCTATATCTTAAATTTTGCTTACTGGTAGAATTACAAGAATGGGCCGAGGTGTTTATAATGATGCCATTGTTCCATAAAAAATCACCAGATGCCATAGCGCATAGTCCATTTAATTACTTCAGACAGGTTTAACGTGAGTTTAGCGATTTTTGATTTGGATAATACCCTGATAGCCGATGACAGCGATTACTTATGGGGACAATTTCTTGTTGACCAAGGTGTAGTCGATAAAGATCACTATGAAAACGCCAACGCCAAGTTCTATGATGATTACAAACAAGGTACCCTGGATATTGTTGAGTTTCTGAGCTTTTCCCTGCGTCCCCTGGCGGATAACAAGCCTGAACAACTGTTTCAATGGCGGGCGCAATTTATACAAGAGATCATCACACCGATTTTGTTAAAACCCGCACGGCAATTAATTGCAAAACACAGAGACCGAGGCGATACGTTACTGGTTATTACCGCAACTAACCGCTTTGTTACCGAGCCTATCGTTGAACTGTATGGCATTAAAAACTTACTTGCAACAACGCCGGAATTTGCAAACGGTAAATATACTGGTGGTTTTAAGGGAATCCCCTGTTTTCAGGAAGGTAAAGTAAAGTTATTGGAGGAATGGCTAAAAAGCTCAACTGAAACTATACAGGGCAGCTGGTTTTATAGCGATTCGCATAACGATCTCCCGTTGCTTAAATTGGTGGATAATCCTGTTGCCGTGGACCCCGATGACAAACTGAGTAAATTTGCCAGAGCCGCTGAATGGCCGATTATCAGCCTAAGACAGGGTCAATGTCCGGCTGAGCATTTTCATAAGTAATTGATTTAATATGACAGGATAACGAAATACTTGTATCTACTTTAAGTTCTAGGGAACGGTTAAAGTCAGGTCGATATCGGCTGTGTTTTTTGGATAATCAAATCTGCCAAAGACGCAAGCTGGAATTGCCCCTTGACCCTGTCGTAAACGTAATCATAAAAACTCGCGCCTAATTTTTTGGCAGTCTGGTTGATCGTCATGAACAAATCTTTTATAAGCGTTCCCGCATCACTTCGAGTCTGAAAACTCACATCACGTACACACGCTTGTGCCCTTGCGCCCAGTTCGGCGGCATTGTTATGCTATGGCATACACGGCTGTTCCAAGACCCGTAACAATTCAGTTTTTTTAGCCAAGGTCTTGGCGATGCGATCATCCAGATCTTCATAAGCCGTGATAGTGCTAAAAATCTTGTCAAACTGTGTTGACAGCTCAACCTTTTTCTCCAGGGCCGGCTCGTGTTTGTATTTGAGCAATTCGATGTAGTACGCCCAATAGCGACTTCAAAAATCGGCCAACGCACATTGATGTTGTGGCACAAAGGGTCTAAGTTTTTTGTAGTGCCGGCCATCATGAATCCAACACAGCGCCAGAAAAAACATGAGCAATTCAAATTGCGGGGCATCATCGGCGAGCGATGTTTTGATGACGGGGAATTCGGTTTGCTGTTACCTTAAACAGCTTGCAAAGAAAATCGCAAATGGATGTTTTGCCCGAATTTATAAAAATTTTGTTAAAGTATCAGATCTGTGTGCATAAGCTCAAATAATTGGCCGGGCTTGTTTTACTATGTTTTTCAATTGCATGCAAATGGTTAGGAGATTTAGGCCGAATGGAACCGGCGTTTTCGCTACGGAGCCGAGTTGTACTCTGATTCTTAAAGGAATCAGAATTCAAAAAATTGAATATCGAGTGGAGGGGGGCTTGATCTTAGAATTGCTGTCGTTGTAAAACCATCGAAACAGCCGCTGCACGGGTGACGACACCCAGTTTTTCAAAAACATGTTCGAGATGTTTATTGATGGTACGTGGACTGCTGCCCAAAATAACACCCACTTCCTTATTAGTTTTGCCCCTGGAAATCCACATCAGTATTTCCGCTTCGCGAAAAGTAAGACCCAATGAATTTCTTACCGAATCAAGTTCCCATTCTCCTGAATGTTTTTCCAATATAAGAAGGTATTCACCTGTATTTTGGCAGGGTATTATTTTTGCTGAAAAACTAACGCCGGCACGGTAGCTTTCAAATAATTCCCCTTCAGCAACTGCCAAGCGTTGTTTAACCCATTCGAGCATCGGTTTGGGAAGCGGCGAATTTCGTTCACTTTTACCTGTTAACATGTGTTTTTGCAGAAATTTATTCAGCCAGCGGATGCCGCCTGGCGTTAACCAGGTGATGTTGCCAGCTGAATTGATTGCCACGGCAGAGAAAGGGCTATTGTTTAATGCATTTTCAATACGTTGCAGATTTCGGGCCTGAGTCAGTTGCACATCCACCCGGGCCAGTACTTCAGGTGGACGTATCGGTTTTACGATGTAGTCAACCGCGCCTTCACCGAAACCACGTAACAAATTATCCAGTTCACTTAACGCCGTCATAAATAAAACGGGAATGTGTGCCGTATCGGGGTTAGATTTGAGCCGATTACACGTTTCAAAACCATCTATACCCGGCATCAACACATCCAGCAGTATAATATCCGGTTTCAGGTAAGCAATTTGCTCCAATGCCGATTGTCCATCGGTGGCAACCAACACGCGGTAACCGGCTTCCGAGAGGGTATCGGATAATAATGCCAGATTGCCTGGAGTGTCATCGACAATCATGACGATGCCGTTAGTATGGGAATAGTTACGCGTCATTACCGGCTCGTTCCTCACTAGCGCTATACAAAAGTTTTTTTATTTCAACCAGTCGAAATTCGCCGGCCAGCTTCATGATCCTCTGGGCAAATTGGGTATATTCCGGCTGGGACCGGATTAATTCGGTCAGGCGTCGGTTAAGTCCCAGTAAATCGCCGATCCGGACAAAGCCGGTTAATTCCTGAATAGTTTCAAATGGCGGCGGTTGATGAGTGTTAGGCAGTTCCGGTTCAACTTCCTGGTAAAGCCAGTTCAGAGCCAAATGCAGTTTAAGTTTGCCGAGTAGTTCGCTGACTTGAATTGGCTTGGATAGAAAGTCATTGCAGCCGGCACTGATGGCATTGACCCGATCAGTAGGATAAGCGTTGGCGCTTAAGACGACAATAGGCATTAAATAGCCATTTTGGCGTAGTTGATGAGCTGTTTCAGCGCCATCGAGTCCAGGCATGGATAAATCCAGCAGAATGAGATCCAGTGGATGTTTTTGAACCTTAGTCAGGCAATCTTCCCCGCAACTGGCCTCAATCATAGCAAAACCCAAGGGTTGTAAAATAGACATGACCAACTGGCGATGTTCCGGTTGATCATCGACAATAAGAATTTTCTGATGGTTTCCTTGATAACCGGTGATGTCCTCTTCCTGAATGTATTGCTGTTTACCGCCCAGATTGGGTAGCAGCAGCCGTACGGTAAAGGTGGAACCTTGGTCCGGGTCGCTGACAACGGCCAGCTCTCCACCCATGATCTCGCACAGGATTTTGCTGATGGTGAGTCCCAAACCACTGCCGGAGCCTAAATTCTCATTCGGTAATTGGGTAAATGGCTGGAAAATGTTTTGCAGTTGATCGTTATGTATTCCGGGACCGGTGTCGACGACCTGAAAAGTCGTTACTCCGCAACTGTAGCCGATACGAAATATGATCTCGCCTGTCCCGGTAAATTTGATCGCGTTGCCGAGCAGATTAATCAGTATTTGTCCGACTCGCTTTGCATCGCCGCGAACCCGTTGGGGCAGCGTGTTGACGATTTGACAGTAAAACGATAAGCCCTTGTCTTCGGCTTGCGGTTTGAAAATACTGACCAGATGTTCGATAAATTGCGGGAAATCAATAGGCTCCTGGCTCAGTTCAAATTTACCCGCTTCGATACGGGCAATATCCAGAATGTCTTCGATGAGCGAGGATAAATGTTCGCCGCTACGTTTTAAAATGTCCACTGCCTGCCGTCTATGCGCCGGTATTTCCGGATCTTTCTGCAGAATATAGGCATAGCCCATAATGCTGTTTAAAGGTGTGCGTATTTCGTGGCTCATACTGCTGAGGAAACGGCTTTTTGCAGTATTGGCTCGATCCGCCATTTTGGTGGCTTGCTGTAACTTGGCATCGGTCTTTTCATGCTCGGCGATCTCCATTAATAAGCGCTGGGTTTGCTTGGCAATTTCTTCGTGAGCAACCCTCCGGCTTTCGTCGTTCAGGATCAGCCACCAGGTACATAAACCGATGAATACCAGTAATGAGGCGTAAACCTTAACAAAATTTTCCAGCAACATTTTAAAGGAAGGCGGATAGTTTTCGGCAGCCAATAAATCTTGATAGTAAATAATCCCGATAAATACGCTGGTTAAAATAGTCAGAAACAAAAACAACAGGCTAAAGCGTATCAAGCGCAGCCTGACGTTTATGTTCAACCAGCCCGGCAAACAGTATTCAGCAAAACTGTACAGGTAATCATCCAGACACAAACCCGGCTTGCAGGCATCCATGCAACTCGAGTCCAGCGTGCAGCAAAGCGAGCAAATACTGCCTTCATAGACAGGGCAATAAGCCATATCTTCCCGCTCGAAATGGTTTTCGCAGATGCTGCATCGGCTCAGATGAGCTTGATTATTAAAGCTGCTGTCACGGGCAAGATAACGGTCACACCCGTAAATTAAAGCAATGCACGGGACGAGAACAAATGCCAGCCCCAAAGAGATAAATGCTGAAAATGCCTGTGCATAGGCGCCGAATAATCCCAAATAAGCCAGTATCGAAATTATCGAGGCACATAAAGTAGATAATATGCCGACCGGATTAAGGTCAGGCAGATAAGCGCGTTTAAACTCAATCGCTTCAGTGCTTAGACCTAAGGGTTTGTTGATCAGTAACTCCGCTGCAACCGCACTGATCCAGGCTATCGACATATTGGAAAATAAGCCCAGCACTTTTTCCAAAGCGCCAAAAACGCCGAATTCCATCAGCAAAAGAGCGATGGAAACATTAAAGACCAACCACACCACCCGTCCTGGATGGCTGTGGGTCAGTCGGGAAAAAAAGTTTGACCAGGCCAGGGATCCCGCATAAGCATTGGTGACGTTGATTTTTATCTGGGAAATCACCACAAAAAGACAAGTGAGCGCCAAGGCTACGCTATTATTGTCGAATAATTCACCATAGGCCACCAGATACATTTGTGTAGGCTCATGCGCATGTGCCGGGGCTATGCCATGGCGAATGGCAAGATGGGCAAGCAGGGCGCCGCCCAGTTGTCTGACCATGCCGAAAAGAATCCATCCCGGCCCTGCGGCGATGGTTGCCGACCACCATCGAAGCCGGTTTTTATCGGTCAGTTCCGGCATAAATCGCAGAAAATCTACTTGTTCACCGATTTGCGCCACCATCGAAAAGGCAATGGTTGTCGCGCTGCCAAACAGCAACCAGTTAAAGCCCTGACCGCTGCCTGCAATCCAGAAGTAGGTTTTCAGAGTCATCGCCGACTCCGGTTCACGAACAAATACGGCAATATACGGCGCAATTAATAGAATCAACCACAGGGGTTGCGTCCACAATTGCAATCGACTGATCATCGTAATCCCGAAAGTTACCAGCGGAATAATGATAATCGCACTGATAATATGTGCTATGGCAATTGGAATGTGAAAATACAGCTCGATAGCCAGGGACATGATGGAGGCTTCGAGCGCAAACAAAGTGAAAGTAAACGAGGCATATATCAATGAGGTTACGGTTGAACCTATGTATCCAAAACCTGCGCTACGCGTGAGCAGATCGATATCGATATTGTAGCGGGCAGCGTAATAACTGACGGGAAAGCTGGTAATAAAGATAATCAAGCCAACGATCAGGATTGCCCAGAACGCATTGGTAAAGCCGTAATTGACAGATAGAAAGCCGCCAATCGCTTCCAGCACCAAAAAAGAGGTGGAACCGAACGCGGTATTTGCGACCTGAAATTCCGACCATTTTCGAAAGGTGCGCGGCGCAAACCTGAGCGCATAGTCTTCCAGTGTTTCGTTGGCAACCCAGGCGTTATAATCGCGGCGAATTTTTGAGACACTTTGTTGGATAGGGATATTCTCAGTGAGTATTGTGCAGATATTACTTTATTTAAGCAATAAGCACGCCAATACTGTTTAATCTTGGAAATTGCGGTGGAGCCATAATGAACACGGATTTATCCACACGAAGAAGGGATTACATCAATTCATTGCTGCATCATTGGGGGTATCGTGTCAGCCCATCATGACAGATCGTTTTATATGCTTTTATCTGCAGCCAGCTAAAGTATTCAGGTGAATGCAATCTATGCGCGGATAGTTGCGCAGTTAAATCCAGCATAATTCCAAAATGGTGCGCCCAGTCTTAACTATGCACGATAATGGTCTTTTGACCATCGGCCTAAACCTGAGGCCAATATGGATAGGACGAAAATGGGAACCTTATGCAAGACGTTACATTGACCGATGATAAATCGGCAGCAGGAAAACCAAAAACATTGCCACGTTGAAATGTCTGGCTTGAAGAGCATGTGCCCGACCTCCCCGGTTGGCTCGATTACCAATAAACATTACCTGAATTCCATAGACAGTTATAAGGAATGACTAAAATAAACGCACTTAAAATTGCCACAAAATTCAAACTGAAATCTAAAGCTTCCACAGCAGGTTGTTCAGTTTTGTTAACAGTAGTTCGATTGACATTACCTATTATTGCTATCTATATAATCGATTTTACATATAAGTATTTCTCTTTATAGTATTCGCCAAACCGGACTAACGCCTAAACACTAAAAAAAGTTAGCCGGAGAGACCAAAAGAGTAATATACAGGAGAAAAATCATGAAAACACGACTCACAACACGCATTATCGCGATGATTTCAGTATTGATCATGGGCGTTTTGAACGCCGCCGCCGTCAAGGCCGAAACAACAGAAAGCAATAACGCCTTAATCTATAACAATCGCGCTTATGTACAAGACATAGGGTATGCGCCCAATCCGGTACCCGCCTGGAAAGTTCAGGATGCAGAAATCATATATGTAAATACAGCCTACGGGCCGGCAACCTATAGTTACCCCAGTAATGTCAGCTATCAACATACGGCTTTTAATGTCGAATATATTGACACTGCTTATGGGCCAGCGATTTACA
Source organism: Methylococcales bacterium (assembly GCA_028712795.1). Lineage (GTDB taxonomy): Bacteria > Pseudomonadota > Gammaproteobacteria > Methylococcales > Methylomonadaceae > Methylobacter_C. Next base: position 35,126 of record JAQTPT010000030.1, on the reverse strand, counting down.
GTTATCCCAGAAATAATATGAAACACTCTTTGAAATTGGGGTACAACACGGTATATCCTGACAAGAGCTTTATTATTCCGGCGTCTTATACCATGAAGACACGTTTTTATTCTCCGAGGTGATGAGAGCACCTTCATGATTGTTAGGATGAGCAAGGTTCCTGTGGCCGCCGCTGAAACCGTTCGCTAATATAATCAGTGAGCTCAAAACCAAGTCCGGCTCGGCTTCGCTATCGGGACGGGGGCGACAAACCCCGTCCCACTTCGATTGGCCGTGGATTCTTTTTAAAATGTAGGCGAGCCTATATCTGCGTGATATTTTCTGATATATTTCATGGATTACAAATCATCAACTGATTATTATCAATACCAAATCCATTATGAACCTCAGAGATTTGCGCTATCTGGTTGCCGTCGCCGACTTGCGCAGTTTTATCCACGCCGCTGACCAATGTTTCATTAGCCAGCCTACTCTCAGCACACAAATAAAAAAAATGGAGGAAAACCTGGGTGTGCAGATTTTTGAACGAACTCATAAAAAAGTTTTGCCTACCGAATTAGGCGAACAGATTATCGTCTCTGCACGGCGTATATTACTGGAAATCGACACCATCCAACAAATCGCTGCTAAGGCGCAAGACCCGTTGTCAGGTGATTTTAGGCTGGGTGCAATTCCAACGCTTTCCACTTATATTTTTCCTGGGCTGGTTCCAAAAATTAAACAGGCCCTGCCAAAGCTAAGACTGATCCTGATTGAAGAGAAAACCGATATTCTCATTACGCAACTGAGAGAAGGTCAACTCGATGCCGCTTTAATGACGCTGCCGATACAAGATATTTATCTGGACTCCAGAAAACTATTTGAAGATGAGTTTTTTCTGGCGGTTGCGAGCGATCATCCGTTGGCAATACGAGATAAAATTGCTCCCCAGGACTTAGTGCAGCAACAGTTATTGTTGCTGGATGAAGGGCATTGTCTACGGGGTCAAGCCTTGCAAATTTGTCAGATTAACCATGCCGAAGACCAGCAAGATGTCAGGGCCACCGGCCTTGAAACCTTAAGGCAAATGGTCAAAGCGGGAACCGGCATCACATTTATGCCCCAAATTGCCATCCATGAACCTGAAGAAGGTATCCGCTATATCCCTTTTGAAGAACCCATCCCCAAACGAACGATAGGCCTGTGTTGGCGTAAAAACAGCGCGAAAAATGTATTGCTGGATCTGCTGTCAGATTTCATGTCTATTTCACACTCCTGAATTAATCCATTTAACACGCGCCGTGTCCGGCATCAACTATCCTAACCGCATAGCTTTTTTGGACATAATTAACCCGAAACATTTTGGAAATCGAACGAGATGCGCAGCCTTGTATGTCAACGTGATATACTGTTTTTTTCAGCCCAATGGGAGCAATAAGGTTGCTTGGCTTAATGGTGCGCCACATCAAAAATAAGCGGGAAGTTTTACCAAGATGCACACCGTTATTCGTCTGAACAGACCCCAACAATGCTTTCCCTTCCGGGGATTCTGCAAAAGCTTAACTTTTTAAAATTTTGTTCGAGGCAATCATGAGTCCGTCAACTCCCCATACCCCGTTTTTCTTGTCTCCCGAAATGATAAAAAACCAGGATTCCGGTTGGCGGCAACTGGGTGAAGGCGTGATGCTGCGCATTCTGTTCCAAGACCCGGACAGCGACTACCACGTCGGGCTGATACGTTACCAGCCGGGCGCTTCGGTTCCCCTTCATTTGCATGCCGGCGACGAGCATATTTATGTGCTATCAGGCTCCCAGCGGGATGAAAGAGGTATTTATACGGCGGGCAGTTACATTTACAATCCCGGCGGCTCCCGGCACAGCATCAGTAGCGAAGAAGGTTGTATGGTGCTGGCTCACTGGCATAAACCGGTACAGTTTATTGCCGGCTAGAAATTCCATGCAAAAAACTGATTAGTTACAAGATGGTTTTAAATTACCCGCTTTAGCAAACCCCGAAATGCCTTAGGCGATTTCCAAGAATGAATATACCCAAATTGCGCAGGATTTTTGTTCATTTTCAAGGCGTAAAAAGGGGCGCATAGCGAGCTATGTAACCCTTTTTACAACGCGGAAAATGGACAAAAAGACCAGAAAGTTGGGTAAATTCTTTGCCGGAAATCGCCTTAATTGAGCTTAAGCAACCCGTAACCCAGGGACGGCATCCTTACGATATGGATATAGCCAAGCTAGCCGCCACCGGCAGTTCCGGCTTGCAGATAATTGCGCCATCCTCCGAAGCCCGTTATTTCAAACGATTTTATGATAGGGTAGTTTTCACACAAAAAACCGTATTCCCATTGGCCGTCCTCGAGCTCTATCGAGCCGAGACAAAGGGGGCTGTTGATATGACCAATAAAATCAGACCAATGCGTCTTGGGTAACTCCCAAAGTTCCATGGCTATGCTTTTGCCCTGCACTTCGTCCCTTATCAGGCCCGGGCGTTCAGGCGGGGCAAGCGCCAAGGCATACAACCGGTAATTGGCCGAGGTGCGGGCTGTTGCATAAAAACGTGCACCCAGCTCTAGCAGTTGCCGGTTTAGCGGCAAACCATGCATGTGCGCGCCGCACACGGCTATGCGCCGGTAACCGGTTGAAGACATGGGCGTGATCTTCAGCTTGTCATCATCCGGTTCTGTCCCCTTGAGTGCTGTCCGCCGCCGCGACTCAATGTCATTGACAATACCCAGCAAACGGCTATCGGACAACGCAGCGCCAAACAGCGTGATACCGAAGGGTAGGCCATTGGCGTAAAAGCCCGACGGCATCGCCACAGCGCATAGGTCGAGCAAATTCATGAAATTGGTGTAATAACCGAGATTGCTGTTCAGGTTCACGGGATCGGCAAGCACTTCGTCGATCCGGTAAATGCGTGGCGCAGTGGGCGTTACGATGCACGAAAGGCCGCTCAGCACAGAACGCGCCTGGTGTTTCAGGTGCTGTAAACGGTGCAGGCCATCGAACGCATCAATTGCGCTTTTGTCTTGCGCGGACGACAGCACCTGTCGAACCACAGGATGCAGTTGTTCCGGGCGGGCTTCGATAAAGTGCCTTATACCGGCATAGCGCTCTGCAATCCAGGGGCCGCCATAGAGTAAAACCGCAGCATCGAGGAAGGGCTGGAAATCAATTTCCACAACATCGCCGATACTTTTCAGGGTGGCAATAGCCTGTTTAAACAAACCCGCGCCCTGTTCGTCGCCGAAAAAGTTTAACTGTTCGGGTTTCGGTACGCCAAACCGTAGTTTGAGCTCTTTGCTTGAGTGTTGGCTTGGCTCTAATAATCGTACATCGCAGGCATAGCTGTCGTTTGGATCCAGGGGAACCAATATATCCAGCAAATATGCCGTTTCTGCCGCCGAGCTGCTGAATATCGAAACACAATCAAGGCTTTTACAGGCAGGCACTACACCGTTGCAACTGATTAATCCCCGCGTCGGCTTTAAACCGGTAATATTATTAAAGGATGCAGGCACTCGTCCGGAACCTGCGGTGTCAGTCCCCAAGGAAAAGCTGACTATCTTCAACGCCACGGCCACGGCCGAACCTGAGCTTGAGCCACCGGAGATAAAATCCGGGTTTAGCGCATTCTTACAGATCCCGTAGGGCGGAGGCGAGCGCGTTCCGGTAAGCCCCGTGGCAAATTGATCCATATTGGTTTTGCCGATCAACACCGCGCCTGCATCGATCAGCAGTTGCACGGCGAAAGCCGTTTGCGCGGGCAGGTAGCTGAAATCGGGGCAAGCCGCGGTCGTCGGCAAGCCGGCGAAATCAATATTGTCCTTAACCGCGAAAGGAATGCCATACAGCGGCAACTGCCGTGGATCTTGTTGTTCCAGTTTTTTAGCTTCCGCCAACAGGGTTTCGGGTGTCTGCAGGCTGATCCAGATATTGTGGTCTTTAAAATTTCCGGCCCGTTCTAATACTTCAAGGATCACGTCCGAGACCGTGACTGTCTGGTCCAGATAGACTTTCCTTAATGAAAACAGATCCAGAGACAACAAATTAATTGAGCTGTTCAAGGCGATACCCTGCGGTTTAAGGCTGTAAAGAGCGGCTCGGCTGGACGGGTCATGACTCGCTTCGATAACCGGGGTCTCCCAAGGCACGCCAAACCAGTTATGTCGCCGGGTTCGATGAAATTCCGCTGCATCTTGATGATGTCCGCCGCGTTCATGAAATGGCTGCGATGAAGTTTTCCGAATCCGATACCGCGCCAAATACGCCGCCCTGCATCTTGATCATATTTAAGGCGGCCTGATGATTGCCGGCATCGGTCGCGCCGCAGCAGTCGGCCAACAACACGCATTCGTAACCCCGGTCATTGGCGTCGCGCATCGTGGTGTGGACGCAAACGTCTGTCGTGATTCCGGTCAGAACGATATTGTTGATACCGCGATTATGCAGCAGCAAATCCAGGTCGGTGGCATAAAAAGAACCTTTGCCCGGTTTGTCGATGATGGGTTCGCCCGCCAATGGAGCTAATTCAGGGATAATTTCCCAGCCGGGTTCGCCGCGTACCAGTATTCGTCCGCATGGCCCGGCATCGCCAATGCCTGCGCCCATCTGCTGACTCCGCCAGCGTTTGTTATCAGGCAGGTCGGACAGATCAGGTCTATGCCCCTCGCGGGTATGGATAATGTGAAAGCCCAGCTTGCGGCAGGTTTCCAGAACCCTGCTTATCGGTGCGATGGGCGCCCTGGTCAGTGCCAGGTCGTAACCCATTTTATCGATGTAACCGCCTACGCCGCAAAAGTCAAACTGCATGTCGATGATGATCAGGCAGGTGTTTTCCGGTTTTAAGTCACCGTTATAAGGGTAGGGATAGGGTTCGCTGGATAAATATTTATGCATAGTGATACCTCATTGGCTGAATGAAAACTTGCGGTAAGCCTTTTATAGCTCCACTCAGGTCAGGCTTCTTGTACCGCTTCAATAAGTTCCCCGGATGCTGCTGTGATTTCCTCTGCTACGGTCACTTTGGCGTACTTTGCCGATACCAGAAGGATGCCGGCCACGCCAACGTAACTAAAAGCAACGGGCAACGATTGAGCCCAGCCGATGGCTTCACCGTGCATCAAGCCAACAAAAGTAAATGTTGCTGCTGCCAGCGAAAACAGGGCGGCTTTGACCAGTTCACGTTCGATAATTAAAGCGGCTATCGCGCCTAGCATCAAGCCGCCAAGAATGGCTCCGCCACCGAGCACTTCCAGGCCATGATACAGAACCCCTGATTTTCCCAGTTTATCCAGGCCGACCGTTGTGGCAGTGGTGCCCGCAGCCCCTAAGGCACTATCAATTTGCAGCTTTCCCCAGGCAGCAAGATTCGGCATCAACGCCAGTATGATGGCCGGTGCATGACTTCTTGGCGTCTCCTGGAAGGCCTGCGCGCCGATCAGCATGCCGATATAAAGCAGGATCGGTGAAATGGCGACGACAGGTATCAGTGACGCCATGAGCGCGATGATACCCATCCAGGACAGCACCAGTACGGTGACTCCGGTAGCGGCGGAATAGCCTATGCGGCCGCCCATGGATTTCCAGCCAGGGTGACCTATATACACGGCGTTGATAAACGGGTTGCCCATCATGCAGCCAATCAGGCTGACGACGCCATCGGCACACAGAACACGCGTAGTCGGGTAGTTGTCCCCGCCTGCCGCCGCGCTTTCCACATTATCCATGGCTTCAACCAGGTCATAAATGCCGAACGGAATCGCCGTCACTAAGATTACGCCCAAAAACTCAAACCCGGAAAAAACATGGTCAATAGCGGGTAGTGGCAACGAGAAACCAAAATGAGCGAACGATGCGGATACATTATCCAAACTCATGCCTCCGTAATTTAAACCCAGGGCGGTAGAACCCCAGGCTATTAGCGTTCCTGCGGCAATGGCGACCAATCCTGCCGGAATGCCTTTGAAATAGCGCACGCCGCCGAACCAGCTAGCCAGGATAATGGAGAAGCACACTATGCCCACTACTGGCGTCATGAACATTTCCAATGCTGGCCGCAAGGAGATGAAAGCAATTGATACCCCGGCCAAGGTGCCTAACAGTGCGGCACGCGGGGTAAGCCTGCGGATAAAAGGAGCGATAAAACCACCTATCATCAATACAAAGCTTTGAATGAATACCCAAGCCAGACCCGCTTCCCAACCCTTGACAGGGTCGCCGCTTGTGAGCGAAATAGGCAACATGATGACAAAAACTACCACAAACATATGCGGCACGCTAATGCCTGAAGGCAGGGCGCAGACATCAGCCCTGCCGCTGCTTTGCGCCAGCTTGTAAGCCAGCCAGGCGTAATAGATTGTGCTCAGAAAGAGCATGAGTCCAGCTGCCGGAAGAATACGCCCGAATACCAACTCATCGGGCATTTTCAGTACAAACCTTAAGAGGCCGGTCAATACCAGCAGATTGACCAGGATATTTGTGCCAAAGCCAAAGTAAGCGTTCCAGTCTCCAGGTGTCCAAATGTTAACTTTTGATATTGTTTTCATAATGCCCTCTTGCCATTGATATAGAAGATTAAAAATTACATCGGTTTTGCTTTACTCGTTTAGTGCAGTCAAAATAGCATCTGAATTTGTGACCCATCCGAAAATACCGCTTTGTGACTTAATCATGCGTAGACCCACTTCATGAAACTCGGGTATGTAGGAGCCACAACAATCTCCGGGTACGATGCAGCGGTAGCCTCGATCATTCGCCTCCCTGATGGTGGTATGTACGCAGACCTCGGTGGTGACGCCGCAGACAATCAAGTTTTCAATGGCATTTTTTTGCAGGATGGACTGGAGGCCGGTTGCATAAAATGCGCCCTTTCCGGGTTTGTCTATGACCGGTTCTCCCGCTTGCGGATACAGTTCAGAGATGATGTCCTGCCCTGGCTCGCCACGGATCAGGATACGGCCCATCGGCCCCATTTGCCCGATACGCACACTGGGATCGCCGCGCTCAACTTTGGCCTTGTGCGCATCAGACATATCGGGGAGATGACCCTCACGGGTATGAATTACCAGCATGCCAATTTGCCTTGCGGCACTCAGTAAAGCCTGGCATGGCTCAATGGCTGCCGAGAGTAATGAAACATCATTGCCAAGGGATTCCCCAAAACCGCCGGGTTCAATGAAATCGCGCTGCATATCAATCATAACAACGGCTGTTTTGGCTACTTCAATAATAATTGCTTCTGGTTCGGCATTAATTTCAACGGTTAACATAGCGAATCCTTGGGCTGTTGATTAGTGATACTGGGTAAAAATGCCACCATCTCAAATGAATTGTGTTGCATTACGACATTCATTTCTGATCCATTTTCCGCACCCCGCTTTTATTCGGTCATGACTATCCTGGCACTCAAGCGCACCCGGCCTTCGTGAACAAGTCTTGTCGTCTCATTTCCTGTCATAGCCAAATTTAATGATCACCGGACTCCCCTGGTTATAGATAATGATCTGCTTCCGGCCTTCCCTTGTTATGGAAGTCCTTGATGTTTCAGGAGCCACAGGCGTCACAGGCGTCACAGGCGTCACAGGCGTCACAGGTGTCGCAGGTGTCACAGGCGTCACAGGCGTCACAGGTGTCACAGGCGTCACAGGCGTCACAGGCGTCACAGGCGTTACAGGTGTCACAGGCGTTACAGGCGTTACAGGCGTTACAGGCGTTACAGGTGTCACAGGTGTCACAGGAGGCACGGGAGGCACAGGTGTCACAGGTGTCACAGGTGTCACCGGAGCCGCAGGAGTGTTTGAAGCGCCACTGGCAGGCTTAATCTCTTCCAGTTTCGTCGGTTCCTCTAAGGTTTCAATACGAATTTCCGGTATCCAGCCGGGCTTAATGCCAGGAGCCGGCAAATTTTGCGTTTTGTCCGGCCATTTCAAATCATCCAGCAGGTTAAAGCATGCTGTACTGATGTGATCCACCAGTTTCCCTGAAGTTATCGAATAACTGCCTTTCTTGTCGACCCACGGGATTGAATTGATTGTAAAGCTCATGGTGAGCATGACTGATTGCTTGGGATGTGCAATGGATGTTAATTCACAGTAGACAGGCAACACATCCGCCTTTTGAAAATCCCTGGAGCGGGGATCGGAATTTCCGGCGGAAAATGAAAAACCTACAGGCGTTGGCGCATTATGCTCAACCGGATCCACCTTTACTTTTAATGTGTGGGTATAAGCCTTGCCGGCCATAATCTCAATGGGATAACCCCAGCCTGTCAGATTATTTTTGACTTGCTTCGTTATTTCTTGCTTGGGTGTCGATATTCCCAAGGCTTGCTGATCAATGGGCTTTATGTCCAGTTGAATCAGCTTGACTGCAGAGGTATCGAACATCTCGTCAATTTTAGCCGGCCCCGATGCACAGGACGACAATAGAACTGCTAACAACATGGGCAAGAAAACAACGCGCCAGACGCGGATTGGCAATGAGCTGATCATGAAGTTCCACAAGGTTATTGAGTTTTGATTACTTTAAGTCTGTTGCAACCTCTCAGCAATACGTCATTTGACTGATGAGTCACATGACGTATTGAGCATTTTATGCCAAAGACAAAATAATGCCCCTAAGCCGAATCAATTTGGCTGTACATGGATAAACCTGATGAGTTATCCGAATTCAAATCAAGTTTTATGCATTATTAATTGGGGTTCCTACTATGATCGCTTCTAAAGAAACAAAGGCTAAAGCATGGAATATCCGGCTTCTGCCTGCAATAACTTTAGCTACCCTGGCTGCCGGTTATACGCCGGCATCACAAGCCGGAGCAACCTTTAAAATAGATGACACCAAATGGATCAGTATCGGCGTCGGAATAAGAACCAGCTTCCAGTCAGCGGAGGATAATGCGGGAACTAACGGTAACAAATGGTCGAACGATTTCCGTCTGAACAATCTCCGTCTGTACATGAACGCCCAAATCCACAAGTACATCAAGTTAACCTTCAATACCGAATGCGCGAATTGTGCTGACGGCGGCGACATCCGTGTTCTGGATGGCATCGTGCAATTTGAATACAATCCCTACATCAATCTCTGGGGCGGCCGCCAACTGGTGCCCGAAGGCCGTATTGAAATGAACGGGCCTTTTTACAGCGCCACTTACGAACCCTTCAAGATGCCATTCGAGCCGTCCGATTCGACTATTCAGAACGTGCTGCCGGGGCCGGATGCCGGTACCTTCGGACGTGACGAAGGTGCCAACTTCTGGGGCGCCGCGCTTGACGGCCATCTGAAATACGTATTCGGCGTGTTCGAGGGCTTGAAACGCACTAACTACACAACTGGCGGGCCAACCGCCAATGTCGACAGCAATGTGCTTTACGCCTCTCGTATCGCCTATAACATACTGAATGTGGAGAAAGCGCCGGGCTACTATACCGGTGGCACCGCCTACGGCGCCGACGGCGACGTGCTTACGGTGGGTTTCTTTAACCAGTATCAGCAGGATGGCGCGGGAAGTTTTGAACGCCCGGGCAATTTCACCCTCCTCGGCGGTGACGTAAAGTTCGAAAAGTTAATCCCCGATAATATGGGCGTGCTGACCTTCAACGGCGAATACAAGCATTTCGGCATCGGCTATCGCGACGGCGCTCCAGGCCCCGGCACTAACACCAATACCTTCCTCGTCGGCGGCGGTGGCGGCGGCCTCACAACCGGATTCCAAGGCAGCGCCTTCAACACCAACCTGCTTTATCTGATCCCCCAAAAGATCGGGATAGGCCAGTTCCAGCCCTATGTCATGTACACAGAAGTCTATACACAGAACGGGCCGTCTCAAAGCGAATATGAATCAGGAGTGAACTACGTCATCGACGGCCACAACGCACGCCTCTCGCTGTTGTGGCAAGGTGGCGACCTCTCCGGCGGGGGGCCCATTTGGAATCCGGCTGCCAACGGAACCTTTGTCAACGCAATCAAGCTCGGCGTTCAAGTCCAAATTTAATCAACTATTCAAACGAAGCTAAGGAGTCAAAACATGTTCAACATCATTTTACGAAAATCCGGAGCTAATAAGCTACTGGCTACTATCGCCATGGCGGTGATGGTATTCGCCGCCTCCGTCCAAGCCGAAGATACCATCAAGGTAGGCGTGCTGCATTCATTGTCGGGAACCATGGCGATTAGTGAAACCACACTGAAAGATACCATGTTGATGTTAATTGATGAGCAGAACAAAAAAGGCGGTTTGCTCGGTAAAAAACTCGAAGCGGTCGTCGTCGATCCGGCTTCCAACTGGCCGCTATTTGCAGAAAAAGCCCGCGAACTGCTGACCAAGGATAAAGTAGCCGCCATCTTTGGCTGCTGGACCTCGGTGTCGCGCAAGTCAGTCTTGCCGGTTTTGGAGGAACTTAATGGCTTGCTTTTCTACCCTGTGCAATATGAAGGGGAAGAGTCGTCCAAAAACGTCTTTTATACCGGTGCCGCGCCGAATCAACAGGCGATACCTGCCGTCGATTATTTGATGAACGATTTAAAAGTCAAACGCTGGGTACTGGCTGGAACGGACTATGTTTATCCGCGTACGACCAACAAGATACTGGAGGCTTATTTAAAAGCCAAAGGCGTCCCGAAGAAAGACATCATGATTAACTATACGCCGTTCGGTCATTCTGATTGGCAAAGCATCGTCGCTGACATCAAGAAATTCGGCTCGGCCGGAAAGAAAACCGCAGTTGTTTCAACCATTAACGGGGATGCCAATATACCGTTCTACAAGGAATTGGGCAATCAGGGCATTTCCGCTGAAAAGATACCGGTCATTGCGTTTTCAGTCGGTGAAGAAGAGTTGTCGGGCATGGATACCAAACCGCTGGTGGGACATCTGGCGGCCTGGAATTACTTCATGAGTGTCGATACCACCAAAAATGCTGCCTTTATCAAGCAATGGCATGACTTTATCAAAAATCCTAAACGCGTGACCAACGATCCAATGGAAGCGCATTACATCGGTTTCAATATGTGGGTGAAAGCGGTGGAAAAAGCCGGCACCACCGATCCTGAAGCGGTGCAAAAAGCGCTCATTGGCATTGAGTTTCCAAACCTGACCGGTGGCACTTCCAAGATGTTGCCTAACCATCACATCAGTAAGCCGGTATTGATCGGCGAAATTCAGGACGACGGTCAATTCATGACGGTCTGGCAAACCAACAAACTGATCGATGGGGATGCCTGGTCTGACTTCCTGCCGGAAAGCAAGCCTATTATTGCCGACTGGACAGCGCCTATCAGTTGCGGAAATTTCAACACTAAGACCAAAAAGTGTTCGGGACAGACTTATAAATAATTGTAGGCAGTAAGACATGGTTTGCAGGGCGCAATTCGAAAGGGTATTGCGCCAACATTAAGTACGGCGGATTGGGTTAGGTTTTTGGACATCCAATCTGCCGCTTGGGAGATGAAATGAAAGCGAATTCATTAAAGCGTTACCACGGGTTGAGTGCTGTAATGATGCTGGTATTTTCGCTAGCCATTCATGGCGATCAGGGCGTATCAGCCCAGCAGCCGCTGCTTGACGCCTTAAACAACCTCAAGCAGGGTTCGATGCCGGAACGCGAAAAGGCGATTACGCAACTTTCCGGGATAAAACATGCGCGCAGTCTCGGCATATTGCAGGCATTGCTCGACGGGCGGCTGTTTACGCTCAAGTCCGATGCCAGACTGGTTACCGGTACTGATAATCATCAGGGTTATGACATCAGTGACGCGGTTAGCGGTGCCTCGTTAGGCGCAGTTGAACGAGAGGCAGTCAATAAAGTTAACTTAACGAACAAGCTTAGAGTTTCGCTCAGAAAAATCATCGGCCAGTTGGAACTGAGTGCCGACGACCCTGCTATCCGGCTGGCAGCTGTCAAGGCCATGGGTAATGAAGACGATGAAAATGCGTTGGCGTTGTTAAAGGCAAGAGCCGGCATCGAAAAAGATGAAACCGTCAAACAAGCCATCAAGGTGGTCTTTTTGATGCGGGATATGAATAGCAGTGACAAGACTGTGCGCATGGAGGCCATTGACGCGCTCAAAGAGCACAATAGTCTCGATGTGGTTAACCGCTTGAATGCCATGGTTGAAAAAGATGAAAGCGGAAATTATTTGGAAACGGATGCCGATATAAGAAATGTCGCCAAAGCGGCCTTGATCAAAATCAATACCCGCTTGCAATTTTACAGCACGATAGAAACGGTATTTTTCGGCTTGAGTTTGGGCGCCGTTCTGGTATTGGCGGCAATCGGTCTGGCGATTACGTTTGGCGTCATGGGTGTCATCAATATGGCGCATGGCGAACTGATGATGCTGGGCGCTTATACCACCTACGTGATCCAGCAATTGATGCCCAATTATCTGGGCGTTTCGGTGTTGCTGGCGATTCCTGCGGCATTTGTAATTTCCGCGCTGGTTGGCGTCGCGATAGAGCGGGGCATTATTCGCTTTCTCTACGGCAGGCCGCTGGAAACCCTGCTGGCAACTTTCGGCGTCAGCCTGATACTCCAGCAAAGCGTGCGTTCAATTTTTTCCCCATTGAACCGCAGCGTTGCGACGCCGGAGTGGATGAGCGGTTCATGGCAGATCAACGACTTTTTATCGCTGACCTGGAACCGCTTTTATATCCTGGTGTTCTGTCTGCTGGTGTTTGTTTTGCTGCTGCAAATTCTCAAACATACCCGGCTGGGATTGGAAGTGCGGGCAGTGGCGCAGAACCGCAACATGGCCAAGGCGATGGGTATTCCTACCGCTAAGGTGGATGCGATGACGTTCGGGTTGGGTTCGGGCATTGCCGGCGTGGCCGGCGTAGCGTTAAGCCAGATTACCAATGTCGGACCGAATCTGGGTCAAGCCTATATTGTCGATTCCTTCATGGTCGTCGTCTTCGGCGGCGTGGGTAATTTGCTGGGCACGCTTGTGGCCGGTTTTTCGCTCGGGATTGCCAACAAATTCCTGGAACCTTTTGCCGGAGCGGTATTGGCAAAAATTCTGGTGCTGGTTTTTATCATTTTATTTATCCAGAAACGCCCGCGCGGATTGTTTCCGCAAAAAGGCAGGGCAGCGGATTCGTAGATGGATTTTTATAACTTGAAGGCGGATTTGATATGAACTTAAAAGCATTAGGACAAGATAAAACCTGCACGACCGTGCTGATCGTGCTGGCGGCGGTCACCTTCGTCATCCCTTTCTGCAATCTGGTATACCCCGCCGATTCGCCGCTGCATTTTTCGGCCTATACCGTGTCTGTGCTCGGTAAATACCTGACTTTTGCGTTGCTGGGCCTGTCGCTGGATCTGGTATGGGGCTATTGCGGTATTCTGGCGCTCGGGCATGGCGCATTTTTCGCGCTGGGTGGCTATGCAATGGGCATGTATTTAATGCGCCAGATCGGGACGCGCGGCGTCTATGGGGATCCGTTATTACCCGACTTTATGGTGTTCCTGAACTGGAAAGAGTTGCCGTGGTACTGGCTAGGCTTCGACCACTTCTGGTTTGCGCTGCTGATGGTGCTGCTGGCACCCGGGGCCCTCGCTTTTGTCTTCGGCTGGTTGGCGTTTCGCTCAAGAGTGACGGGCGTTTATTTGTCGATCATAACCCAAGCCTTGACTTATGCGCTTTTACTGGCTTTTTTCCGCAATGAAATGGGCTTTGGCGGCAATAATGGCTTAACCGATTTTAAAGAGATAGCCGGCTTTAATATCCAGTCGGAAGCCGTGCGGGCCGTGCTGCTGATGTTATCCGGCATTACCCTTATCAGCGTTTTTTTACTGTGCCGCTGGCTGGTCAATACCAAGCTGGGCCGGGTGGTGACGGCGATCCGTGCCCAGGAATCGCGGGTGCGCTTCCTGGGTTACCGTGTTGAAATGTTTAAACTGTGGATATTCGTTTTCGCCGCAATGCTGGCTGGCGTAGCGGGAGCCTTGTATGTCCCGCAGGTCGGAATTATCAACCCCAGTGAGTTTTCACCGCTGAACTCACTGGAAATCGTCGTCTGGGTTGCGATGGGCGGTCGTGGCACTTTGTATGGCGCGATTATAGGGGCGGTGCTGGTAAATTACAGCAAAACTGTCTTGACCGGGCTGATGCCGGAAATTTGGCTGTTTGCGCTAGGCGCTGTTTTTATCGTCGTGACCCTGCTTTTGCCTGACGGTATCGTCGGCTTATTGAAACGCCGCTTACAGGAGCAAAGAGCATGAATCAGCATACGGCCAACCTGTCCGGTGAAGATGCCAAAGACGGCGCCGGTAGCCTGCTCGTAAAAGGCGAGGTCGATACCCGTCACGGCCCGATATTATATCTGGAAGATGTCAGCGTCAGTTTTGATGGTTTTAAAGCGCTGAATAAGCTGTCGTTGTATATTGATGCTGGTGAATTGCGCTGCCTTATCGGCCCTAACGGCGCAGGTAAAACTACGCTGATGGACGTGATAACCGGCAAAACCCGTCCCGACACCGGCTCGGTATTTTTCGGACAAACGATCGACTTATTACAAATGGATGAACCCGCTATCGCACAGGCGGGTATTTGCCGGAAATTTCAAAAGCCCAGCGTGTTCGATGCCTTGACGGTTTTCGAAAACCTGGAGCTCGCATTAAAAGCGGATAAACGAACCTGGCCGACGTTGTTCAACCGCTTGAACGGCGAGCAACGCGACCGCATCAACGAAGTTATCGAAACCATAGGTTTGAGTACAGGTCACCAGTTACGCGCAGGCATCTTGTCGCACGGCCAAAAGCAATGGCTTGAAATCGGCATGTTGCTGATGCAGGAGCCTAAAGTCATGCTGGTTGATGAGCCGATAGCGGGCATGACGCATCAGGAAGTTGAACGGACGGCTGAATTGCTTTTGTCGCTGCAAGGTCACCGGTCGATCGTTGTGGTTGAACATGATATGGAATTTGTGCGATCCATTGCCCGCAAGGTCACCGTGTTGCATGAAGGTTCGGTGCTGACGGAAGGCACGATGGATGAAGTACAAAACGACCCGCGTGTTATTCAGGTTTATTTGGGGGGCTGATGCTAAAAATTAATGCGTTACAGCAATATTACGGCGAAAGCCATACCTTATGGGATTTGCAGCTTGATGTCCCTGAAGGTTCGTGTGTCTGTCTGATGGGACGTAACGGTGTGGGTAAAACGACCCTATTGAAAGCCATAATGGGTTTAATCCCGGTTCGAGATGGCGCGATAGAAATGGACGGGGAAGCGCTGACCGGGGGTAAACCGGAAATACGCGCGGAACTCGGTATCGGTTATGTTCCGCAGGGGCGGGAAATCTTTCCGTTGCTGACTGTGGAAGAAAATCTTAAAACCGGATTGCGGGCCGCGCGCAAGCACGGCATCAAAAAAATACCCGGGCAAATATTTGAAATTTTTCCGGTGTTAAAGCAAATGCTTAACCGCCGTGGCGGCGATTTGTCCGGCGGCCAGCAACAGCAATTGGCGATAGGCCGGGCGCTGGTATTAAATCCGCGCTTGCTGATTCTGGACGAACCGACCGAAGGCATACAGCCCAATATCGTCAGCGAAATTGGCGATGTCATCATCCGCCTCAACCGCTCGCGCGGAACGCCTATTGCAGTGCCAAAACCCAATCCAGACGCCTTGGGCGAAGTGCATGAAGCGATTGCCAAAATCAATCACGAGTTGGGCGTGACGGTGCTATTGGTAGAACAAAAGCTGCCCTTTGCCCGGAAGGTGGCCGATCGGTTTTGCATCATGGATCGGGGGCGCAATGTGGCGGTTGGAATGATGAATGATTTGGCCGAGGATATGGTGAAGCGATATTTAACCGTTTGACAGTATCGGAAAGCATTGTAGGATAGTGTTATTCCATGCTCCGGCTTGGGAATGACGCCCGTAAAACCCATGCATGAGAATGATAAACTTGAAGCCATGCGCCAATTAATGAGGAATTATCATGAAAATAAAATCAATTAGCCTGCTCGCCTTTTTATTATCCCTATCATCATTGCCCGCCCATGCCCATACAGGTATCGGCGCGGTGCATGGCTTGATTGATGGTTCGCTGCATCCGTTGATCGGTCTTGATCACTTGATGGTTATGCTCGCTATTGGCTTGTGGGCTGCCAGACGCGGCGGGCGGGCTTTGTGGTTGTTGCCGTCAATTTTTTTAATAGCGATGGGCGTGGGCGCGGCGTTGCATTTTGCCGGATTATCCATGACAGCAGCGGAAAGCTGGGTGGCTTTTTCGGTATTGGCAGCGGGCATGCTGGTGTGGCGTAACACGCCGATGTCATCCGCTTTGGCGGCCCCCCTGGTTGCCGTATTCGCACTGGGTCACGGTTATGTCCATGCCGTCGAACTCGCGAACGGCGCTGATGCGCTGGGCTATTCCTCGGGCTTTCTGTTGACGACGGCAATGCTGCATGGTTTGGGCGTTGCCATTGGGTTATTGGGAGTAGCCAGATTGAAAATGATTAGCACAGGGTTTGGCTTGTTGTGTGCTGTTGTTGGCGTGAGTTTACTGGCTGGAGTCTGACCTGATGTATGTAGACCTGAAGGAAGCAGGATTTACCAACTCAGAGAAACTAACCGCTCAGGGCTGGCAAGCCAGGCTGGAACTTGGCTTTGCCCGCCAACACGGCAAAACGATATTGGCACGCCGCCGGCATTTCGGCCCACTAACGGTACAGCGGCCTTTTTATCCTGAAGGCGGGGTTTGCCATGTGTATCTGCTGCATCCACCGGGTGGCGTGGTGGCTGGCGACTGTTTAACGATTGACATAAGCTCGGCCGGGGATAGCGCGGCTTTGGTTACTACGCCCGCCGCCGGCAAGTTTTACCGTAGCGACGGCAAACTGGCAAGACAGTTGGTCTCGTTGACCGCCGCTGCGAATGCCACATTGGAATGGTTGCCCCAGGAAACCATTATTTACGAAGGGGCGCGGGTAGCTTCTGAACTGCGCCTTGATCTGGCTACCGGCGCGCGTTTTATCGGTTGGGAGATACTCGCGCTGGGACGGCCCGCCGCCAATGAAGGTTTTACGACGGGTGAAGTGGGCATGAACTGGCAAATCTTCCGCGCCGGTGAGTTATTTTACCGGGAGCGGTTAAAGATTGATGCTCAAGCCTTTGCCGCCAACTGGGGCTTGAATGGACATTCCGCTTGCGGGACGCTGGTCGCCTGTCCTGCCACTAAAGTGCAGTTGGGAACGGTGCAACATCTTATTGGCGAAAGTGCCGTGCGTGGCGTGACCTTGATAGAGGATATGCTGATCTGCCGCGCCCTGGATACCCGCGCCGACCGTTTACGCGATTTTTTCCAGCAAGTTTGGCGGACATTACGGCCAGATGTGGTTCAGCGTGATGCTTGTGCTCCACGTATTTGGGCGACTTGACCGGCTTTTCTCGTTCCCGCGTAGTTCGTGCATCTTTATATACAAGTCCAAGCGACAGACTCCGCCTTTGGTAAAGGGGGAAGCGGATTTGATATTCGTTGCAGGGCAGTTTTGTATAACGATGAACATAGCGAATGGGAACGAGAGTAACCTGATTGAGAAGAGGGAGATAAATAATGCAATTAACACCACGCGAAAAAGACAAGCTGCTGATTTTTACTGCGGGCCTATTGGCAGAACGGCGCAAGGCCAGAGGCTTGAAACTGAATTATCCCGAAGCCGTCGCGTATATTTCCGCAGCGATTATGGAGGGAGCAAGGGATGGGCTCACGGTTGCCGAACTGATGGAATTTGGCCGTACCTTACTTTACCGTAATGATGTCATGGAAGGCGTTGCGGAAATGCTGCCGGATGTGCAGGTGGAAGCGACGTTTCCGGATGGCACCAAATTGGTGACCGTCCATAATCCGATCGAGTAGCAAGGCAGGGCGCGCCCTACGCCAAAGCCATATAAAATTTAGGAGAAGGGTCATGATACCCGGACAAATTATTGCCGCTGACGGCGATTTAGAACTGAATGCAGGCCGCACGGTGATTAACGTGCTGGTTGCCAATAGCGGCGACCGGCCCATTCAGGTCGGCTCGCATTATCATTTTTTTGAAACCAATCCCGCGTTGCATTTTGATCGCGCGGCAACGCGTGGCTTCCGGCCGGATATTCCAGCCGGCGCGGCGGTGCGTTTTGAACCCGGCCAGCAGCGCGAAGTGCAACTGGTAGCTTTTGCCGGGTTACGGCGAATTTACGGTTTTCGACAAGAAGTGATGGGGTCATTGGAGGAAAATTCATGAGCCGGATTAGCAGGCAAGCCTATGCCGATATGTTCGGACCCACTACCGGTGACCGGGTGCGTTTGGGCGACAGCGGCTTGTTTCTGGAAGTGGAAGCCGACCGCACGGCCTATGGCGATGAAGTCAAATTCGGCGGCGGCAAGGTTATCCGTGACGGCATGGGGCAAAGTCAGGCCGGTTCATCCGTGGCGATGGATCTGGTCATTACCAATGCACTCATCATCGATTACTGGGGCATTATCAAGGCGGATATCGGCATCAAGAACGGACGTATCGCGGCAATTGGCAAGGCCGGCAATCCCGATACGCAGCAGGGCGTGGATATCGTCATTGGCCCCGGCACCGAGATCATTGCCGGTGAAGGACAGATTCTGACGGCTGGTGGTGTTGACGCGCATATTCATTTTATTTGTCCGCAGCAAATTGACGAGGCTTTGATGTCGGGAGTGACGACGATGATTGGAGGGGGCACGGGGCCCGCGACGGGTACGAATGCGACGACCTGTACGCCGGGCCCGTGGAATATTCATACGATGCTGCAAGCGCTGGATGGTTTTCCGATGAATTTCGGATTGTTGGGCAAAGGCAATGCCAGTCTGCCGGTTGCGCTGGAAGAACAGGTTCGTGCCGGGGCGATGGGGTTAAAACTGCATGAAGACTGGGGGACTACGCCAGCGGCGATTGATTGCTGTCTTTCCGTGGCCGACCGTTTTGACGTGCAGGTCGCCATTCATACCGACACATTGAATGAGTCCGGTTTCGTTGAGGATACCTTTGCGGCCTTTAAAGGCCGCACTATTCACACGTATCACACCGAAGGCGCGGGCGGTGGCCATGCCCCCGATATTATCAAGGCCTGCGGTGAATCCAACGTACTGCCGTCATCAACCAACCCGACGCGGCCTTATACGATCAATACCGTTGACGAGCATCTGGATATGCTGATGGTTTGTCATCACCTTGATCCTGGCATTGCCGAAGACGTTGCCTTTGCGGAATCCCGGATTCGGCGGGAAACAATCGCCGCCGAGGATATTCTGCATGATCTGGGGGCATTTTCGATGATTTCGTCTGATTCGCAAGCGATGGGACGAGTCGGCGAAGTCATTATCCGTACCTGGCAGACGGCGCATAAAATGAAGGCGCAGCGCGGCAGCCTGGCAGAAGATTCGCCGCACAATGACAATTTCCGTATCAAGCGTTATATCGCCAAATACACAATTAATCCGGCAATCAGCCACGGCATTTCTCATGAAGTAGGGTCTATCGAAGTGGGCAAACTGGCGGACCTGGTGTTGTGGAATCCGGCTTTTTTCGCGGTAAAGCCCAGCCTCATTCTTAAAGGCGGATTTATTGCCGCAGCGCCCATGGGCGATCCCAATGCCTCGATTCCAACCCCGCAACCGGTGCATTACCGGCCGATGTTTGGAGCATTCGGGATGACGGCTTCGGCTACTTCGATGTTCTTTTTACCTAAAGTTGCTGTCGAGGCTGATGTTGCAAGCGTTTTGGGATTGCGGAAACAGATCGGCATCGTCAAAAATACCCGGACCATCGGAAAAAAAGATTTGATCCATAATCACTACCAGCCGCATATTGAAGTCGATCCTCAGACCTACTCAGTCCGCGCCGACGGCCTGCTTCTTATTTGCGAACCGGCCGATGTGCTGCCTTTTGCCCAACGATATTTTTTATTTTGAAGATGCTTAAATTGACAGAACTGGCTCCGATGGAGACTACCCCGGACGACGTGGTAACGTTGCCGTATGAATCACGACAGAAATGCCGCTTGTTAAGCAAAACCGATAGTGGTACCAGGATAGGTCTTTTTTTGCCGCGTGGACAGGTGTTGCGCCCAGGCTTGGTGTTAACCGGTTCCGATCATTACCGCGTTAGGGTTGACGCGGCACCGGAGCCGCTATCGGTGGTGCGTACCGAGGATGCCTTGCAATTCGCCCGCGCCTGTTATCACTTGGGTAACCGGCATGTGTCCTTGCAGATTCTACCGGGTGAACTGCGCTTTCTGACCGATCATGTCTTGGATAGTATGTTGGAAGGTTTGGGCTTGCTCGTTACGCATGAAGTTTGGCCTTTTGAACCGGAACAAGGCGCGTATCACGGCCATGGTCACTGATTTGGCGTTATTGCGACTGTTGCAACTGGTCAGCCCCGGCCTGCCGATAGGCATGTACAGTTATTCCCAAGGTTTTGAACGCGCGGTCGATGATGGCTGGATAAGCAACGCCGCCGATGCCGGGGAATGGATTGGCGGGCTGATGGATAGTTGTCTGGCACGCATCGATTTACCGATACTGGTAAGGCTTTATGATGCTTGGGCGTGCAGCAATGTTGAACAGGTTGACTATTGGAGCAGAACCTTAATGGCTTTCCGGGAAACAGCAGAATTAAGGGCGGAAGACCGGCAAACCGGCCAGGCTTTGGCGCGGCTGCTGGATTCCATGGCAATAGCTGACATGCAGCTCTGGATACGCAAACCGGAGGCCACGCTGGCTACGATATTTAGTTTTGCTGCTGTTAACTGGGGGATTCCCAAACGTGAAACAACCATTGGTTATTTATGGAGCTGGCTGGAAAACCAGGTGTTATGCGCGGTAAAACTGGTGCCATTAGGTCAGGTGGCCGGACAACGGTTATTGACTGATTTGGCAGGTAAAGTACCGGCTATAGTCGATGAGGCTTTAAACCTTGCGGATATTGACATTGGCGGTAGCGCGTTCGGTCTGGCTTTAGCCAGTAGCCGGCATGAAATACAGTATTCCAGATTATTTCGTTCTTGAGAGGGTGTATGAGTGCTAAACAAATATTGAGAGTAGGTATTGGCGGCCCCGTCGGCTCGGGTAAAACGGCACTGGTCGATGCTTTATGCAAGAAAATGCGCGGCAAGTATGAAATCGGCGTGGTGACCAATGATATTTATACCCGGGAAGACCAACAGTTTTTGATTCGCAGCCAGGCACTGCCGGAAGAGCGTATCCTGGGCGTGGAAACAGGCGGCTGCCCTCATACCGCAATCCGTGAAGATGCTTCGATGAATCTGGCGGCGGTGGATGAGTTAAGCCAGCGTTTTGAAAATTTGGACTTTATCATGGTGGAAAGCGGCGGCGACAATCTCAGCGCAACGTTCAGCCCGGAACTGGCGGATCTGACTATTTACGTGATTGACGTATCGGCAGGCGACAAGATACCCCGAAAAGGCGGCCCTGGAATTACCCGTTCGGATTTACTGGTCATTAACAAGATCGATCTGGCCCCTTATGTGGGGGCTTCGCTGGAAGTAATGGATCGTGATGCACGTCAAATGCGGGGGGTGCGGCCGTTTGTGTTTACCAATTTGAAGACCCAAGATGGCCTTGATGCAGTTATGGATTTTATTATTCTTGAGGGCATGCTGGGATAAAGTGCTAACAAAAACCATATTGAACCTTGATGGGTCTCTACGCTAGCCAGCCTTTAAAAAGCTGCATGTTTTAGGTTCCAGTCTATTATTCAATCTACTCGATCCAATACCCGATGGGTCCAGTGCGTTATTGGACGGCCATACTCAGACGGACTTTCACAACAAGCCGCTGTAATTTTACAAATTTGTTCTGCCGTAAATTTATCGGGGCATCCAGTGCGTGGGAGATCCTTAAGCCTTTCAGCAACGCTTAATTCCGGACTTCCCTTCCAACGCCTAAGCCACTTTATGACGGTGTTTTTTACAATACCAAGTTCCAGCGCTATAGCGCTAACCGTCACATCTTCGTCAGGGTCAGGACCGGTATTCGGGAACGATTCCCGGAGCTCAAAAATGCGCTTTAACATTGCATTCGAGCGGGATGCTCCAAAAGCGGCGCACCCCTTAATTTGAACGGCAGTTTTCTGCACTCACCTGTCATTGGTCTGCTGTATGGTCGGTCTTGGCCGATTTTTTGCCTCTCACGCAGTTATTTTTACTGGCGTTCCTACGCCTGCTTACGGACGAATGCCAGATCTTGATGCCTTGTTAGAGCTATCGACGAAATCTTTTGCGCCAAATAAAGCGTCTTTGGCCCTACCAATACAAGGATTTTCTTCCTGACCCTCAAATGTCAAATCATTTTCAGAGGGGTTGGCTTTAACCGGATGCCTTTTTAAAACCCATGGCCAGCAAGAAAACTAAAGTTCCCCAGAGTAAACCAGGCACTAACCAAAACCAGGTTTGGTAAAAAGTAACGGGCGGGCTTTTGAGATAAGGGACTTCGTATAGTCCTGCCCATGGCTGATGTATTGGTGATCGTTCAAGGATTTCTCCTGAAGCCAGCGATACCGTGGATATGCCGGTGTTCGTGACTCGCAACACGGGCCTGCGAAATTCAACACCTCGCGCCAGGGTCATGTACATGTGTTGATAGGGTTCTTGCCATGAACCATACCAGGAATCATTGGTGGCATTGACGATAAACTGCGCACCCAATTCAGCGAGCGAGCGTGAAAATCCTGGAAAGAGGCTTTCGTAGCATATTTGGGCTCCCATTTTATAACCATTCCATTTCAACAAGTGCGTAGGGCCTGAACCTCTTGCAAAATGCCCTGTCTGTGGCAACCAATTCCTTATTTCAGGGAAAAATTGTTCGCCGGGTATGTATTCACCGAAGGCAAGCAAAATAGTCTTGCTGTAATGAGGCGGCACAACGTCCCCGTCCTTGTTTAATACAAACAGGGAATTGGTGATCAATCGGGATGACTCGTCAACGCTGTATGCGCCGGTTATCAGCGGCAGTTGTTTGGCATGGAGAAATTCAGCCAGTGCGATGGGCAATTCATTGAACTTGAATTGTTCACCCAGCAACCCGGGGAAAGCCGTTTCAGGCCACATGGCAAAGTCGATTTTTTTATCTTTATGGGTTTTGAGGGCATTTTCCGTCAGTGTTATATAGCGTCTAAGTATTTCGTTGCTATAGCCCTTGCCCAATTCGGCGGCCAGTTTTTCAGAATTTTCTGTACTCGCTTGAACCAGCAGCGTTGTAAAAGTGGCATCCGGCTCCGGCAGTCTTGCTTTAAGCCATAAACCGCCCGCATTCAACACGATAAAGCCGGTGATAACTGTTGCCAGGATGATTTTCCCGGAGTTCTGCTTACGCTTTTGCCAAGCGATGTAAAGCGGCAGATTACAAAGTAATGTTGCAGCGCTAAGTCCGCTAAAACCGATAACTTCAGCCCATTGGTAGACGGGTATGCTGGCTCCATACCAGGAGTAACCGAAATTCCAGTCAAACAGGGTGAATGAATAGGCTTCGCATAATATCGTGATGATAGCCATCAACCACAGCGAAAGCCGTTCTGACCATTTGAATTTTCGCTGCCCGATAAACCAGAGTATCCCGGCCAGAGGCACATATAAATGGGCTATCAGCCCATAGAAAATCATGCCGAGTACCGCAACAGGCCAGTCCAGATGCGCGAACTCGTGCAGCATATAGGTAACCCAATTAAAACCAATCAAGGTGAATATAAAAGAGGTGGTCAAGCCGCCCAGGAAAACATCCCTTAAACGTGTTTGACGGCTCCAGAAAAGCCATAACGGCACAAAGCAGAATAAGGAAGCCCAAGGCGGGAACGGAATGTAACTTGTGCCGATCAGGATTCCGGACAGGACTGGGAGAAACCAAAGCTTAGGGCCGCCGTGTAAAACATTATTCATAATTGAAGTGGGGGTTGTTTGTGTGGCGTGTCAAATTCTTATTGGGAAAACGGCATGGTAAAAAGCGAAAGCATCCTGTGAAATTACAGCTTTTATTTTACGAAGTGATGACAATTTTATAATCACCGTTTAGCCGGATGCTGAAACCTGAAGTTTTGATATAAAGCAGCATCAGATTCTAAAGCGCGGTCACACAAAATTCATCAAACGGTAAAATCCCCTTAATAAAATAATTATATTCTTTGCTTGTTGTTGGCAGAGGTTTTTATGCAGCTGAATTTTCGACAAGAGTAAACCTGGAATATGAACAGGGAGGATGGATCAACCCGGTTTACTTGATTTTCCGCTTTAACTGTTCACCCATGTCATTGGAGATAATACGGAATAACCCAGTCTCTCAGGCTGTTTTAGCAACGACTCTGTACTCAGATCAAAAGTACGCGCCTTACCAGGATTTCATGATTAAATCACTTTAAACCCTGAAGTTGTTACTCACTGGCCGCTGTAAAGCGGCCTTTTTTTGCCTGGTATGCTGGAGCTTATGCCAACTGAACCTTACTCATTATGAATCTCGGCATATAATGCCCGGTATTCGTCACTGAGCTTATGGGAGGGGACATAATGCACTAACGGTTGCGATACCGTATGAGATTCTCTTACTTTAATGGAGGGTGAAATCATCGCGGCAAGAACAGGAAGCCCTTCGGCAATAAGTTCATCAACTAACTGGCGCGGTAAATTAGCCTGTTTTTGAAATTGATTAACGATAATGCCCTCAATGTGAAGGCTTTGATTATGATCCGCTTTGACTTCGGTTACGGTCTGCATCAATGTATATAAGGCTTCCCGGGCAAAAGTGTCGCAATCAAAAGGGATTAAACATTTTTCAGCAGCGATTAATGCAGATTGGCTATAAAAATTAAGAACAGGGGGTGTATCCATATAGATAGCATCAAAACCTTCCAGTTTTTCCAGCGCTTCTTTTAATTTGAATATTTTAAAACGCGACTCCAAACGGCCTTGCAAAGGTTCAAGATCAGGATGCGAAGGAATAACAAACAGGTTTGGAAAGGGTGTCTCGTGGATAACAGCCTCAAGTCCGGAGTTATTGTTGCCTCCAAACAGCGAAAGACTCAAACAATCTTTAAAGAAATGGGCAATGGTCTTATCGCTTTCGCTGACTTTATGGCCTAGCAGGTATTGCGTAGTGTTGCCTTGAATATCCAGATCAATGACTAGGGTGCGCTTGCCCTCCATGGCACTGATGGCGGCCAAATTACAGGTAATCGTTGATTTGCCGACACCGCCTTTCTGATTGAAGATGACTCTGCGCATGTTATTCCCCGTTAGATCAAATGGATAAAAAGCGCATTATATGCCCTTGACTCGTAATATCAAATACGTATAAAGGTTTTAGCATGACATGCTGGACATTCGGGGATTTCACTGGTTGTTTTAAAGGCTATTTCTTTACCGCATGCGTCACAAATAAACGTTCCCGGCACAGTAATGTCGCCGCTATGATAGGTGTGCGTTTCTGCAAGCTCTCTCAGTTTTTCCAGTTCAATACGGGTTTTGTCGGCAACGCTTAAAAAAGCGTCCAGAGCGAAGTCCTCTATTAATTCAATATCAAATTTAAACCATTCAGAAAGGGACTCTTTATCTTCTTCCTTTGATAAACCATGGGCGGCCTCTTCAATATCCCGTTTAACATAACCTGAAAGCTTGTTAAGCTCATCTTCAGTCAAGTCGCTACTTTTGCTGGTTTTTTCTTTCGAAATTTCCAGAGCCTCGGCAAAAGTGTGCAGCGTGTCTTCCATAGTTTCATGAAGATGTTTCATAAAATCGGAATAGGCGGCGATAAGTTTATTTTTATTCATAGGTTCAACTCCTGAAAATGACGCTTTAGATTTAAGCAACTGTGCGGTATTCTAACGCTTTTGACCGGTAAAAGACGAGAAGGATGCAAGAAAATTATCAACCGCTCGCTATTGAGCAAGACGTGCAAGCCGCCTGGGAAGTTTCAGGGGTGTTTAATGTGTCGGAATCTTCAACTCAAGATAAGTATTATTGCTTATCCATGTTCCCTTATCCCAGCGGTAAATTGCACATGGGTCACGTGCGCAACTACACTATTGGCGATGTGATCAGCCGTTATCAACGCATGTTGGGGAAAAATGTTTTGCAGCCGATGGGCTGGGATGCTTTTGGACTGCCTGCGGAAAATGCAGCGATGCAGCACGGCGTTCATCCTGCCGACTGGACGTATGAAAACATCGATTATATGCGCGACCAGCTTAAACGGCTGGGGTTTGGCTATGACTGGAACCGGGAATTGGCGACTTGTGACCCTGACTATTATAAATGGGAGCAATGGTTTTTCCTCAAACTGCTGGCTAAAGGTCTGGTTTATAAAAAAACCGCGCCGGTCAACTGGTGTCCACATGACATGACTGTTCTGGCCAATGAGCAGGTCATTGATGGTTGCTGCTGGCGTTGTGACACAAAAGTTGAGCGCAAGGAAATCGCGCAATGGTTTTTAAAAATCACGGCTTATGCGGATGAATTATTGGAATCACTGGAATCCCTGGACGGATGGCCGGAGCAGGTCAAAACCATGCAGGCCAATTGGATAGGCCGGTCTGAAGGCGTTGAAATGGACTTTCCTGTTCCCGGTATGGCGCAGCCCCTGCGGATTTATACCACGCGCCCGGACACCTTAATGGGTGTAACTTATCTGGCCGTTGCTGCCGAACATCCTCTGGCGTTAAAAGCTGCCGAAGGCAATGCTGATATTGGCGCTTTCATTGATGAATGCAAGATGATGGAAACTTCGGAAGCTGCCATGGAAACCATGGAAAAACGCGGCATTGATTCCGGCATAAAAGCTCTGCATCCCATTTCCGGAGAACCTGTCCCCGTCTGGATCGCCAATTTTGTGTTAATGGGCTACGGAACAGGCGCGGTGATGGCTGTTCCCGCTCACGATCAACGCGATTTTGAGTTTGCGAAAAAATATGGCATTGCCATTAAACAAGTGATATTTGCTAAAGATGGCGAAAATGACGACTGCATGGATGCAGGAGGTACGACCCCAAGGATGGGGGAGGTAGAGCAACGCACGGAGCAGTTGCCGAGAGCATTGCAGGAAGCAATTGCCGATAATTGTTCGGAACAGGCTTATACCGTAAAAGGTGTTTTGCGTCACTCAGGTGAGTTTAGCGGCTTAAGCTCGGAACAGGCTTTCGTGGCTATCGCTGAAGCCTTGGAAAAAGACCATAAGGGTCAACGCAAAATAAATTTTCGTTTGCGTGATTGGGGTGTTTCCCGTCAACGCTACTGGGGCGCCCCCATTCCCATTATTTATTGCGACGATTGTGGAACGGTGCCGGTGCCGGAGCAGGATTTACCGGTTACTTTGCCAAGAGACGTAGTATTGGACGGTTCGCAATCGCCTTTGGTAGCGCATCCGACTTTCTCGAAAACCGTTTGTCCAACCTGCGGTAAAGCTGCTCGCCGCGAAACCGATACCTTTGATACCTTCATGGAATCATCCTGGTATTTTGCCCGATTCGCCAGCAGCAAGTCAGACACCATGCTGGATGACAGCGCAAAATACTGGTTGCCTGTGGATCATTATATCGGCGGCATTGAACATGCGATCTTGCATTTGTTATATGCGCGGTTTTTTACCAAATTAATGCGCGACGAAGGCTTGCTGGTCTGTGACGAACCTTTCAAGAAGCTGTTGACCCAGGGCATGGTGCTTAGAGACGGCAGCAAAATGTCCAAGTCCAAGGGTAATACCGTCGATCCGCAAGGTTTGATAGACCAATACGGCGCCGATACTGTGCGTTTGTTTATCATGTTCGCAGCGCCCCCTGAGCAGTCACTTGAATGGTCTGACAGTGGTGTTGAAGGTGCGTTCAGGTTTCTGAAGAGACTTTGGAAACAAGCGTATTTGCATTTCGAAGCGGGCGGCGCCACTCAAGCATTGGATAAATCTTTACTGACGGAAGAACAGCAAAGCGTTCGCCGTCAGGTGCATCAAACCATTCAGAAAGTCAGTCATGATGTCGGTGTACGCACGATCTTCAATACCGCCATTGCCGCCAATATGGAACTGGTCAACACATTATCGAAGTTCACCGATCGTTCCGATAACGGCAAAGCCATACGTCAGGAAGCCCTGGAGGCTATTGTATTGATGCTGGCGCCAATAGTGCCCCATATCTGCCATCAACTTTGGCAGGATTTAGGTCATCAGCAAGCGGTAGTTAGCGCATCATGGCCTGAAGTTGACAGCGCCGCCTTAGAGCAGGATTCAATAGAGTTGGTGATACAAGTCAACGGTAAATTACGTAGTAAAATATCGGTTTCGGCAACTGCATCATCAGATGAAGTGCAAGCAATGGCCTTGAATGATGAACATGCCCTGCGGTTTATTGAAGGGAAACCCATCAGGAAAGTCATCGTTGTGCCTAGGAAATTGGTTAATATCGTTGTTTAGGTTGTGTTTGGTGGGGCTTTGCAGCCCTTGTAACCAACTGTTTTCATGGAGTCGCGCATGCTGGTAAAAAAACCTTTTGTCTTGATTATGGCGTTGTTTCTAAGCGCCTGTGGCTATCATTTGCGGGGTGCTATGGAGCTGCCTGAAGGCCTTAAAAATGTTTATTTAGAGGGCGGATCCCCACAACTGCGCGAGCAATTCAACAGGGCGATGCAAATATCTTCTGTGGCGCTTGCAAGTTCTCCCGAAACGGCGGGCATGATTGTCAAAATATTTAATGAAGACAACCAACGCCGGGTTCTGTCGCTGAGTTCTGGAGGGGTAGCTAACAATTTTGAATTAAGTTATCGTTTTGATTATGAAATTGTTGATTCCAAAAATAAGGTGTTAGTGGCACGGCAGTCCGTCGATATTAAACGAGAATACTTTAACACTCAGCAGGCTGTAATCGCTAAGGAGAACGAGGAAACAGTGATCCTTAACGAAATGTATCAGCAAGCAGTGCGTACGGTAATAAACCGTGCCAGGCTCGCATTTCAATCGAATTCAAAATAAAATGCGCATCAAGCCTGAGCAATTAAGCGCCGAACTCCAAAAAAGCTTGATGCCGGTGTATTTTTTCACGGGTGACGAGCCCTTGCAGTTAGGCGAAATGGCTGACGCCGTTAGAAAAGCAGCAAGAAAAGCGGGTTTTGAAAGCCGTGAGATAATTTCAGCTGATACAGGGTTTGAATGGAATCAATTAGCCTTCACGGCTGAGTCCTTATCCATTTTTGCGGATAAAAAAATTATCGACTTACGGTTGCCTTCCGGCACGCCCGGAACAGAGGGATCCAAAGCCCTGATCGCTTATTGTGAACGCTTGCCGGAAGATACTTTATTACTTATTACAGCGGGAAAAATAGCAAGTAGTGCTTTAAAAACCCGCTGGCTGGAAGCCTTGGACAAAGTAGGAGTGGTCGTTCAGGTTTGGCCATTGGAAAGCCAGGATTTAATCCGCTGGTTACAACAACGGACGCAGCAGCGAGGATTAAACGTTGAAACAGAGGGTTTGCGGCTTTTGGCTTCCAGAATTGAAGGTAATTTGCTGGCTGCCGCTCAGGAAGTAGAAAAACTTTACGTTCTTTACGGAACCGGAAAAATCAGTAACCAGCAGATTTTTGAGGTCGTGGCGGACAGCTCCAGATATGATGTGTTCAAGCTTATGGATTGTGTATTGTCTGCCAGCGTAAACCGTATTTTTAAGGTATTGTCTGGCTTGAAATCCGAAGGGATTGCCGCACCAATTGTCTTGTGGGCTTTGACGCGCGATGCCAGGTTATTGATAAAAATAAAACTGGCGCTCTCTCAAGGACAAAACCGGGAAATCGCATTCAAAAACAACCAAATCTGGGATAAACGCAAGCAACTTGTCAGTGACGCGTTGAACAGACTCAGTGACAGTGATTTAAACAACATACTGGTATTAAGCGCCAAGGCGGACAGGCAGATTAAGGGGCAGCAGAAAGGCGATGCCTGGGAAACATTGCTGGCTATTTCCCTCATGTTTGCATCGGTACAGATGATGGCAACAGGCTCTATGTGACATACTGTGGGTAATGAAATTTTTAACTTCCCGCAAAGGAAATAAATTATGTGTCCGGCAACGTGTTGACATGTTATTTAAAAATGGAGGCAAAACAGTTGACAGTACCCTTTAACAAATTTTGGATGAGCAGGTTTGCCAATACAAAAGCCGCTGATTTTTTGGGGTAGTGCGTATAGGTATTTATACGTATTGTTTTTATGACGAAACGCTGTACCATTCAAATCCGAAGGTGAAGGCAGATTGCATAATCTGAATAAAGCTTCACCCCCCTTGCATTTATCTCGATGGAAAAATCATATTAAGCATCATTTTCTTATGTACAAAGCAATACAAATTTTGGCACTTATCTGCTGGCGGTTATTAATCTGGACTGTTGCCGTATGTTGGCTTGGGGTTTCTTTCGCTGCTTGTCCAACTTCCAACCATAATGCCGTAACCGGAGAAAACCCTGTGGCCGACACAGTTCTTACTTACCAAGATAATGGTAAATCCATTGACACCCTTGTTGGCAACTGTCTGACAGTTCAACTCAAAGAGTCTCCAACGACTGGCTATGTATGGGTCAATAAAACCACAGGCGATGTCTTGCTTTTACAAAATACCGGCTTTTCTCCTGCCTCACCACCGGGAGTGTTGGGTGGGGCAGGGATGAGAATGCTTAGATTTATGGTCAGTAAAGCTGGTAAATCCACTTTGCTGCTGAAGCAAATGCGGGAGTGGGAGGGAGAGTCTTCGTCTGTAGAAGTGTTTTCTGTCACGATTAATGCAAAACAACCTTAAGGGTAACCCCTATGAGTTAAAAATACCCTTCTCTCACTGGGAAAGGGGATTTTTAGAGGGTTCCTTTAAATGACCGCCTAAGAGCTTTCTGTATCTTTCATAATTAAACCTTGAAAGGAGAACCCATCCTGTAGATAAGCAATTGACTTCAAACACTAAAACACCGTCTCCGGAATTAACTTCGTATTGCGGTATTCCCTAAGCGGACAAAATATTTTTTCGTAACATACGGAGAATATGTCATGTCTGAATCAACAACCCCTGTCAGTTTTGGTTGGCTGCCCGACTTCCCAAGCATCCAGGACTATACCCCGGAAAACGTCAAGGTGAAGCCTCTGCTCGCCAAGGTTCATGCGGTTGGCGCGGCAAATGCCGCTCCCCTCGCATTATCCGTGGATTTGCGGGCCTGGTGCTCGCCCATCGAAAACCAGCTCAACCTCGGTTCCTGCACCGCCCATGCCGGCGTCGGCATGGTCGAGTATTACCAGCGCCGCGCCTTCGGCAAACACATCGATGCCTCCCGCTTGTTCCTTTACAAGACTACCCGCGATCTCTTTGGGTGGACCGGCGACTCGGGAGCCTTCCTGCGCAGCACCATGGAAGCCTTGGTACTGTTCGGGGTACCGCCCGAACTGTATTGGAAATACATCGTCGCCAATTTCGACATCGAGCCCAGCGCCTTTTTATATGCATTCGGGCAAAATTACCAGGCGCTGAACTATTACCGGCTCGATCCGTCCGGCACCACAAAGCCAGCGCTCCTGTCCGCCATCAAGGCGAACCTGGCGTCGGGTCTGCCGTCCATGTTCGGCTTCACGGTGTATGGTTCATATACCCAGGCCAGCGTCGCCAACAAAGGGGCGATTCCTTATCCTGCCGCCGGCGAAAAGATTGTGGGCGGACATGCGATAATGGCGGTCGGCTACAACGACAGTCTGGTGATCAAGAACACCAATGCCGGTGCCGCCGCAACAACTGGGGCCTTGCTGATCCGAAATTCCTGGGGCACCACGTGGGGAGATGCCGGTTACGGTTGGCTTCCCTATGCCTATGTTCTGAATGGACTGGCCAAAGATTGGTGGTCGCTGATTTCGGAAGAATGGGTGGACACTGGCAAATTTGGTTAAATCCAAGTTGCATTTTGAGCTCGCATCACCAGGCCGGATCATCCCGACGAATCGACTCGCGGCCAAGAGGCCGAGCTTGGAGCTGGAAGAACTTTAAACAAGCTTGTTACAGGCGGATACCTCAGACAAGAGATGCCAGCACTTAATGTTCCGGCCTTTCCTGTCTAGGTCAGTTAGTACAAAGTTCAACCAGAATTTATGCAGGTATTTGCATAACTGGATCGCTTCCAGATCGACGGCGATGGCATCCGCTTTGATTACACCCTCGGTTACTTTCGCCGTGACGATTCCGGGGTCGGCATTTCCAAATTGGACGCCGATCTCAACCACCTGACAGCGAAAAAATTAATCCTGAAGTTTGGTAATCCAGGGATCTTTGGCATAGGGGTCCACATGAAATGCAAGCGATTCGGGTTTATGTAACAGGCCTTCCTCTCCCGATGCATTGGGGTTTAATTGTCTTTTTTGCACGAAATCGACCATACGGCGTGCGTTATAAATCACTAATACGCGATTGCCGTTTTTATTGTGGTAAATCTGAAAAGCCACGTTATTTTCGACAAACATTGGATTTCTGTTGATGAGAGCGTTCAGCATGCTCTCGTTACCCTGGGCTAAATATTTTAGAAAAGAGTCATTACGATTCCGGATCATTGCCTTCAAGTGTGTCATCAGCGTGCCTGATAACTGGTGTTTTTGTAGCGCCCGCACTTCCTGGTCAGAAAAAGAATAGCTTTCGGCGACGAGATAGTGCCGGTCTTTTTCACCGTCATTGGCAAACAGGGAAATTTTGTCTAGCGTTTCATGTTCCAACGCGTTCAGGAATGACCTGGGCGCGCGGATATGTTTATCTACCGTGACCACCCACGGCAACGCGCGTCCGGTTGTTTCGAAGCGTTCCTTTACGCTCGTGATAACGCTGGATCTGATCAATTCATTTTCACGGCCTTCGGGTTTGACAATAAAAGCGTCTACTGCCGTTATTTGGGTATGGAAACCGTGCGCTTTGAATTGGTTGACTATAGTGGAATAGCGTGGCTGATAAGGAATGCCCGTGCCGTCATAGAGAATATTGATATGATTGTTTTTGGCGTGATCGGCAACCGAATCGCGCAATCTGTTTGCAAAAGGTTCTACATAAACATAATCGTCACTATGGTGACTGGCAGCGGTAAGCACCTTGTACAAGTCGCTTTTTTTACGAAATTCATCCAGCGAGGCAATTACAAAATTATCACCACACTGGGCTTGGGCAATTTCTTCAACCGCTGTTTTTCCGGATCCTGCTCCCCCCATTGACATAAACAGCTTTGGATTTGCATCAGGAACTTTCCCTTTGAAGAGGTTTTCTTTCGCCTCATCCAATTTTTTTATAATTTTACTGAGCCGCTCGTATGCAATTTCAACTGTCCGTTCCAGTCTTGCATCGCCATCGGCCGCCCTCAGAAGTTTGATTTTAAGCGTTTGGTTGTTTGCCAGATTTAATATCGGTGTTTTTTCACCCTCACATTGCTTTAAAAGTTCCATAAGCTCGGTGTGGCTTGGCGAACGCAACCCGGTTAACATGTTAATATCAAGACAGAAGAGGGGAGCTGCGCCATCCTCGCCTATGCTGATGCCGTCAATTTCGTATTTTCCGGAGCGGCGCACGTCCTCAGTTCCAGGCAAAAAACCCAGCATATTTTCGGCAGCGCAAAGTGGATAGTCTGCTAAATGCTTTCCGGCTATAAATAGCTCTTGTTTGATGCAATCCAACGGTACCAAGCCACCGTTCACCGAAACCAGGCATTCTATGCCAGTTTCAGTTTTGTGCGATAAAAAAGGGATGCCGGATAAGAACCTCTTGTTTTCAGGCCACTTTCCATAAGAATTGGGTTTGTTTTGCAGGCTCTTGCAACGCGTTGGATTAAGCGCATGTTCAAAGGCAAGGGTGATTTCCCTGAGTGAGCTGTTAGGATTATGCAGCGCCGCAGCATCACAGGTTTCAATTCGTCTGAAGTCTATACCCTGTTCATAAACACTTTTGATGGCCGGTAATTTGCCGAGCATCGTTATAAAAAAATCCAGTGTTAATCTATTCCCATACGTAAAGGGTCTGACACTGCGCATCCTTTGGTAAAAACTGGCAAGCCTTTCGGCAATATTTTCAGTTCTGATAACAAAGCCATTATTATCAAAAATCGCCGTATCCTCATTACTATCGTCATCTAAAACCAGGCGCTCTATGGTTTCACGAAACTCTTTTCTTTTGTCGGGATCCATCATTGAGCCTGGACGATGGCAAACCGTGGGTTGTTCCTTCCAATCCTGAAAAATTTCCCGGTGAATACGTGAAAAGAGTTCTGTCAGATAAGTGACACGTTTGGTTTGATCGTGAGAGACAGTTCCTTCCGCCTCTTGCTGTAGGGTTGATAATAGCTTCGTTCCCTGGGAAATTGCCAATGCAGTCCGCAATTTTTTTAGTTGCCTATAGCCTGTAATTCTAGGGATAGCATTTTTATTCATGATTCCAGCCTTTCGGTCGTCGCTTCTAACATTGATGACATTGTAAGATAAATACAGCACTATCAATTACAACTTTCTTAAGGGGACATTTTATTTATATCAGCTCAGACGGGTGTGCGGAATAATTCAGACATGGGGCTTCTATTTGAAGCATTACGCCCTTGCTGAGGCTATTCGGTAACGGTGTAATTCCAAACCATACTGCAAAAACATTTTTAAGCTATAATTACCCCCTTTTTATTGCTTATCGTGTAGACGCCGTGTCGATTATTAACAACGATTCATCAACTTTTCAGGGACTGATCCTGGCCTTACAGGATTATTGGTCAAGTCAGGGTTGCATATTACTACAGCCTTTAGATCAGGAGGTCGGCGCAGGAACGTTTCATCCGGCAACTTTCTTACGGGCTATCGGCCCTGAACCCTGGAATGCTGCCTACGTTCAGCCGTCCCGGCGTCCTACTGATGGCCGCTTTGGAGAAAATCCCAATCGCCTGCAGCATTACTACCAGTTTCAGGTTGCTTTAAAACCATCGCCGGATAATATTCAGGAAATGTATCTTGGCTCATTGCGTTATTTAGGCCTTGATCTGCTCGAACATGATATCCGCTTTGTCGAAGATAACTGGGAGTCGCCCACATTAGGCGCCTGGGGCTTGGGTTGGGAAGTCTGGTTAAATGGCATGGAAGTGACGCAGTT
>JAQTPT010000090.1 GCA_028712795.1 Methylococcales bacterium | reverse complement strand
TGAATTACACCATTCAAGACATTCCAGCCGACATGCTCGAACTGACGAAAGAATGGCGCGAAAAATTGATAGACCAGGTATCGGATCAATTTGACGATGTCATGGAAGCCTATCTTGACGGCGAAACCCCAGATGTTGAAACCCTTAAGCGTTGCCTGCGTAAAGGCACCATCAATCTGGATTTCTTCCCGACTTTCTGCGGTTCTTCCTTTAAAAATAAAGGCGTGCAGTTGGTGCTTGACGGCGTAATTGATTACTTGCCTTGCCCAACAGAAGTTAAGCCACAGCCTGAAGTTGATCTGGAAGGCAATCCAACGGGTACGTTTGCTATCGTTGATGCCGATAAACCATTACGCGCATTGGCGTTTAAAATCATGGATGACCGTTTTGGCGCGTTAACCTTCTTGCGTATCTACTCTGGAAAACTGGAAAAAGGCACGTCGGTACTGAATACTTTCACCGGCAAAACCGAGCGTATCGGCCGTATTGTGGAGATGCACGCAGATGCCCGGAATGAGCTTGATTCTGCTCAAGCAGGTGATATTGTTGCGGTTCTGGGCATGAAGAATGTGCAAACCGGCCATACACTTTGTGATCCAAAATACCCGGCAACTCTGGAGCCGATGGTGTTCCCTGATCCTGTTATCTCGCTGGCAATTTCACCAAAAGATAAAGCCGCTTCTGAAAAAATGGGCATCGCGCTGGGTAAAATGATTCAGGAAGATCCTTCTTTCCATGTTGAAACGGATGAAGACAGCGGCGAAACCATCCTTAAAGGCATGGGCGAGTTGCATCTTGACATTAAGGTCGACATCCTGAGACGTACTCACGGCGTTGATGTTATCGTCGGCAAACCTCAAGTGGCTTACCGCGAAACTATCACCAAATCGGTTGAAGACGAATACACCCACAAGAAGCAATCAGGTGGTTCTGGCCAATACGGCAAAATCAACTACATTATCGAGCCAGGCGAGCCAGGCAGCGGCTTTGTCTTCCAGTCAGCAGTCACTGGCGGTAACGTGCCGCGCGAATTTTGGCCAGCGGTTGAAAAAGGCTTTAGAAGCATGTTAGATAAAGGCGTTCTGGCCGGATTCCCTTGCCTGGACTTTAAAGTTATCTTAACCGACGGTGCATTCCACGCGGTTGACTCCTCTGCGATTGCTTTTGAAATTGCTGCAAAAGCGGCCTTCCGTCAATCAATTCCAAAGGCTGGCCCGCAATTGATCGAGCCAATCATGAAAGTTGATACGTTCACGCCAGCTGATCATGTCGGTGATGTTATCGGTGACCTTAACCGTCGCCGTGGCATGATCAAATCTCAAGATGCGGCTGCAAGCGGCGTGCGTATTAAATCAGATGTTCCGTTGAGCGAAATGTTCGGCTACATCGGCGACTTGCGCACCATGACTTCTGGTCGCGGCCAGTTCTCCATGGAATTCTCGCATTACTTGCCATGTCCGAAAAACGTAGCAGAAGAAGTCATTAAAGAAGTGAACGAACGTAACGCCAAAAAGAAATAATCTGGATAGTGGCCGGGCAGATAACTGCCCGGTTACTCATCTGTGATTACTCAGACCGCTGCTTTAGCCTTGGCAATCAAGGCTAAATCTCCCTGCAGAAATAAAATCATCCCACTATTAATTCGAATCAGCGCTATTGAGCCAATAGCTTGCTAATTTGTCTGTCATGAATTCGGTTTAGCGTAGCAACTGCTACAATAGCGCCCACTAACGCAAAAGCCATGTCTGACTGCGTATCCCACACATAACCCTGAGTCCCTAAAAATGCCTCTGCGGCTTCTCCGCTGACTACCGCAACAGACCATTCAATCAACTCGTAAAAAGCACTGATTGCCAGACTGATGCAGATGACGAAAAAATTAAGCCAATGAGCGTTCTGTAGCACTTTATTTCTGATGATGATTTCCCTGGCAATAATTGCTGGCACAAAACCTTGTGCAAAATGGGCGGCTTTATCGAAATTATTGCGGTCTTGATTAAACACGTCCTTAAACCAGTCAAACAGCGGAACTTCCGCGTAAGAGTAATGCCCCCCTATCATTAATATAAGACTTAGGATAAGGATCAAACCATAAGACAGACCGGTTAATGGAAAACATTGCCGCGTCGCCACCAGAATAATAACAGCAACCATTGCAGGCACTGTTTCAAGTATCCAGGTCAGATAATCTTTTGGGCTTATGCCTGACCATATCAGAACCGGAAAAAATATCACCAATCCTATTTTATTCATTGTGAAACCTGTAATGAGATACCTGGATGGGTAGACGCGATAAGCCGGCACCTTTCATTATTAACCCGCAATGCGGTGGGTTTCGCTGTTCGCAACCCAAAAACCAACTTCGGATTTTAAAGCCCTAACCCATTCCCGGAGAGACTTTTTAGAGATGCCTTTAATTGGTTAAATAGCCACCACCAGCCGCATAGTCCTGTTGATACCGCAGCTTAATTGCCTGCGCCAACTGATGCACCGCCATCGCGTATTTATTGCTGTTGTTGTATTTCTTGATCACTTTAAAATTCGGATAAATACGCCAAAACTCATTCCCCTCATAGGTGCTAAGCTCAATTACAGAAGGATCGTCAGCAGGCCCGGTACGTTTTGTCACCGGATTATGGAATTGCCAGCCACTACGCGAAAAATAATTCGCCACGCTGCCGACAGCATCTTTTGGATGCCAAAGATCACGACGGCCATCCTTATTAAAGTCCACGGCTAACTTGCGAAAACTACTGGGCATAAATTGCCCGTAACCCATCGCCCCAGCCCAGGAGCCTTGCGGTTGGCGCGGATCAAAGTCTTCGTCGCGCGTCATCAGCAAAAAATTCTCCAGCTCTGTTCTGAAATAGCTGGCGCGCCGGTAAGTATCGAATGACAAAGTCGTTAAGGCATCAAAGATGCAGGTTTTACCAAAGTTTTTGCCAAAATAAGTCTCCACCCCAATAATCCCAACGATATATTCGGGGTCAACGCCATAAGTTACGCTGGCTTGTTGAATCGCTGCCGCATTATTGCGCCAAAATTCCACGCCATTGCTGATATGCGCATCGGTAAGAAACTTGTTGCGGTAGCGTGTCCAACTGCCCGGCCGTGGCATGGATGGCCCGGCGGATGGCGCTGGGCTTTCCAGGCGGATAACCGAATCCAGACGATGTGCTTCTGAAAACAAACCATTCAAATAAGTTTCAGAAAAGCCATATTTATGGACCATGTGCTGGATAAAGTCCCGTACCGCTGGCGAATTGGCGTAAGTTCCCGTCAATACCAGCGCCTCATAGCTGCTTGAATAGGGCGCTCTCTCAATTCTGCCGGGGTAAGGTTGGATGGGTTCAAACTCCGGATAGAGCATTGGCGGGATTTTACTTTGTCGATTGTAATTACTTGTATATTTACGCTGCTTGGGCACTGGCGGGATTGTGCCATGTAGATTGTTAACGCCTGGATATTCAGATTGTTGGCGCACTGGCTCACTGGCGCAGCCGGCAAGCAAAACAGCCAAAGCAATCTTGAATATACGTTTATAAACTAAGTTTGCCATAAAATACCTCTCTTCTTTGTACTGTTAAATAAGCGCTCACGCTTTCCCTTAATTTTATTGTTAAATTCCCGGCCCCTTCTACCCCTCTGTTCCAGCCGACAAAATATCCCGTCGCGGCATTGCCAGTTGTTGGACAATCTTCTTCAGATAAATGGACATTTAGCTAAAAACTGGCTATTTTATCGCAGTTGCATTTATTTGCTTGCGTTTTACAGCGCTTTTTAATTTTATGAATATAAACCAGCACTGGCTGACCGGTATTGCCCGGATTCCCTCGCCCAATTACAATGAACGCCCAGACCCCGCAGACATTTCATTACTGGTCATTCACTGCATTAGCCTTCCGCCGGGTGAATTTAACAATGCTTATATAGACCAGCTTTTTTGTAATTTGCTCAATCCCGATGACCACCCCTATTTTATAGAAATTTATCAACTCACTGTATCCGCACATTTACTGATTAAACGGGACGGGAGCTGTGTGCAATATGTCCCTTTCGACAAACGCGCCTGGCACGCCGGAAAATCAAGCTATAGGGGACGGGAATGCTGTAATGATTTTTCTATAGGCATAGAGCTTGAAGGCACGGATTCAATAGCCTATACCGAAGAGCAGTATGCGCAACTTGCCGCCATAATTGATCTCTTGCTGAAAAATTATCCCAAACTATCAAAACAACATATAGTTGGACACTGTGATATTGCACCGGGGCGAAAAACCGATCCTGGCGCTTCGTTTGATTGGCAAAGGCTTCAAAAAAAACTTTCAACTCTTGCAGATTGCCTGCTTTAAGACTTTAAAATCAGCTAGCTGTACTTCGCACCTAACCAAGGGTGAAGGCGTTTTAGCGCCGGGATGTTTAATTACCTCTTTCGCCTGACAAGGCGGCGCCGTTCGATTTCACTGGGCAGCCTAATTTCCAGCAACAACACCTTCAACTGTTCAAGTAAAGCGTCCCTTAGGGCATAGAGTTCGTCTAGCCGTGCCAGCGCCTCCGGGTTGCGTCCCTCATTATGAAGTGTAAGCAGCTCGTCCACCCGTGCATGCAACTGACTGTGCAACTGAACAATCGTGGAAAAAGCTGGCTGCCAATCATGGCGGATCTTGCCATTTAAATCCAGCCACGAGCCTAAACGGCACTGGCGGTTATCCGGAGGCGGCGCGTCACTCTCACCCGAGAGATAGCGTTCGATGACTGTAATCCAGGCGCGGTGCTCGGCATTGGCAAAAAGCAGCGGGAAATCGTCGTGACTGAAGGAAGGACGCTCATACCACGACGGATCGGGCCGCCAGGCAGCCGCCCAGCTTGGAATGTCGGCTGCCGGCATCGGATAGGCAATGCCGTAGCCTTGTACCAGGTCACAGCCCAGTTCAAGCAAAATTTCACCATGCTCTACGGTCTCCACCCCTTCCGCGATAATTTGGCAATGAAAGGCCGCAGCCAGTCCCACGATTCCCTCCAAAATGGACATGTCACTCGGATTTTCCAGAACACCGCGCACGAAGCTCTGGTCAATCTTGAGCTGGTTAACCGGTAGGCGTTTCAGGTACTGCAACGAGGAATAGCCCGCTCCAAAGTCATCCAGGGCAAACATCACGCCAATGATCCTACAGGCTTCAATAACTTGGGTTACCCTGTCCAGGTCTTCCAGTGCCTTGGTTTCCAGAACTTCCATTTGCAAGTCGCCAGGCCTGATCTTCGGATGCGCCGCCAGCAAGCCACGTAAGCGCTCTACAAAAACCGGCTGCTGCAAATGGTAGGCGTTCACATTGACACTCACCGGAATGTCAAGCCCTGCTGCTTGCCAATGCTCCATCTGGGTCAACGCGCCATCGATCACCCACTCGCCGAATTCGACAGCCAGCGGGTGACCCTCAATCACTGGTAAAAACTCCGCGGGATACAGGAGTCCTTTTTCCGGGTGCTGCCAGCGGATCAGCGCCTCGACGCCGACTACCGCACCCGTTCGCACGTTCACCTTGGGTTGGTAATAGAGCACGAATTCCCGCCCGGTGAGTGCGCGGCGCATAATCTCTATGTCTTGTAAATGACTCCGGATGCTGTGATCCTGCACGGTGTCAAAAATATGGTAACGGTTCCTGCCAGCCAGTTTGGCCTGATACATGGCTTGGTCGGCCTGGCGTAACAAATGATCCGCCTCAATGTCTTCCGCCTGCGGATAGAAGGTGACACCCAGACTCGCCGAGACCCTGAGCGTAAGATCGGCGACTGGTATTGGCTGCGCGGCGGCGGCGAGCAGCCGGTTGAGCATGGGTATGCTGGCGGCCACATCCGCGAGGCCAACCAGCACGGCCACAAACTCGTCACCGCCAAGACGGGTGAGCGTGTCGCCCTCGCGCAAGCCACGCTTCATACGCGTCGCTACGGCCTTAAGCAACTGGTCACCCACTTCATGCCCGTAGTTATCGTTGATGGACTTGAAGTCATCAAGATCAAGATAAGCCACTGCCAGCAACTCCCCTCTCCGTAAAGCTTGAGCCATGCCCTGGCGCAGACGGTCGCCCAGTAAC
Source organism: Methylococcales bacterium (assembly GCA_028712795.1). Lineage (GTDB taxonomy): Bacteria > Pseudomonadota > Gammaproteobacteria > Methylococcales > Methylomonadaceae > Methylobacter_C. The sequence continues at coordinate 4,959 of JAQTPT010000090.1, read as the reverse complement.
AGCCGGTTAGGCAGATTAGTCAGTGCGTCATAGTGGGCAAGATGTTCAAGCTGGCTTTGCTGCTCCTTGAGCGAAGAGATATCCGAGAAAAGGGCCACATACCGCTGACAGTTGCCTTGGGCATCCCGTACGGCGCTGATGGTAAGCTGTTCAGGATACACTTCGCCATTCTTGCGCCGGTTCCAAATTTCACCGGACCAATGGCCTTTTTCGATCAGTTCGCGCCACATCTCAGCGTAGAATTCATTGTCCTGGCGATTGGACTTGAGAATCCTCGGATTTTGGCCAATGGTTTCGTCACGGCTATAACCGGTTATGTTGCAGAAGGCCTCGTTGGCATCAATAATCTCACCCTCTTCGTTGGTGATCATGATGCCTTCATGGGTGCAAGTGAAAACACTGGCGGCAACCTGAAGCTTTTCTTCAGCCTGTTTATGCTCGGTGACATCACTCAACGCGACGAGGAGCATGGATGCGCCCTCTTCATCCGGCATGATTTTTATGACCAAATGCGCCCAGATTTGCGTGCCGTCATGTTTTACCATGCGCAGATCAAGCGACTTCGGTTCACCGGTTTCAAGAAGCTGTTTGCAAAGCAGATAATAGTTGTCTGCGTCTTCCTTTAAAATGAGGCCGGTAAACATTTTCTTGATCAGAGCCCCCGGAGCCACGCCCAGCAAACTGGCGGCATTGGAGTTCGCTTCTATGATCAAACCCTGCTTACTGACAGTACAATACCCCACTGGCGCCTGGTCATAGAGGTCAAAATAGCGCTTGCGCAAAGTCTCCAAAGCCCTCTGCGACTTTTTTAGCTCCTGGTTCTGCAATTCCAGCTCAATTTGGTGCTGGCGCAGGTTTTCTTCGGCCAGCTTACGGGCGGCCAATTCGGTTAACAGTTGCTCGTTGAGGCGGTGGTTACGCCGGTCATGGGCGATCGCATCATTAATACGGCTAGTCAGTTGCTCAAGATAACCCTCCCGCTTGCAGATGTAATCAGCAGCCCCCAGTTTCATGGCGGCGAGCGCAACCGTGTCATCACCCTGGACGGAGACAATAATGATCGGGGGTAAACGGAGGCCGCAACCCCTGGCTTCACGCAAAAAGCCCAATACGTTCTGGTCGGGCATGCGTAACTCAATCAGCAACAAATCAAAGGGTTGCGGTTGGATCAGGCATTCGAGCGCAGCCGCGCAGGTTTGGACGACCTCCACCACAAAATTCGGCGCCGTTTTGGTAAAGTGGGACAGGATCTGCTCAGTATCCATCGGGTCATGCTCAACATAGAGAATCCGTCGTGGTTCAGTGGCGGCAAGCAGCCCCAAGCTTTGTTTCCGGCGGCGTTCCTCCAGCGTGCTGTGCAGCAAGCCGGGAAGCGTTTCCAAATAGCGGCCGCGTTTAGGAGCATAGTTGTCAGCACCTAAGCGCAACGCCCTTACCACCAAGTCTTCGTCGTTCTCAACGCTCACCAGCACCGTAGGAATCTGCCTGGAGACCCGGTTCTGTTCCGCCAATACCTCCATCCCGTCCATGTCGGGCAGGCAATAGTCAAGCAATAAGAGATCGAACGCGCCCTCCCGCAATCGCTCAAGACACTTCTGACCGGTATCCACGATCTCAACATCAAACTCCGGCGCATGCTCGCCGAAATAGTCGCGGAATAAATCCGCATCCTGGGGATTGTCCTCCACATAGAGGAGCCGGAGAGTTTGTCTCTTGGGCTCCGGCCGGGTATCGGATTGTGAATTCATGGTCGAAAAACCTCTATTTCAAGCTTCTGTTTCGGTTTGTGCAGTTCGGCATAAAAAGTGATCCCAAATCCGGTTTCCGATTCGGCCCGAATCGCTGCAATGTTGCCCAACATGCGGCAAATGAACGTGTCCACAATTTAAAGCGAAAAAATGTCATTAGCGCGCGTTGACCACTTGGGTAGTAAGTTCGTTCTGAAGCATCATCGTCACACAGCCGTACAAATCCACCTGGACGCTGACGAGAAGGAATTCGCCGGCTTTATGGATATCCGGTTCATAAGATCTCCTAAATCAAACCATGCAAGCTCTTTCTGGATGAGGGAAAAAGGAGATTTTCCGAAAAACACAACCATAGGCATCAGCGTGAGTGGCTAGCATAAGTTTTGCCTCCGGTTTGACCAAGAGTTGGAGATGCCGTTTGTGCTCACTGGCAACGGCAACGGGCAGTATTAACTCTTCAACTTTTTTCCTGATTTGCGAGGGAACTCCAACAGCAACGGCTTATAGGTTTTAAAACCGAAATGACGGATTTTTTCATCGGCTAAAACAGCTTACTAATCAAGACGATTTTGCTTTTACTCAGGCAAGCCAAAAGTATAGTATGTAAAAACGCAATTAGGCAATACGTATAAATACCTAGTTGAGAGTTCAAGTTAAGCGGGGATTTCGGGAACCGCGCGTGTAACTTAAGTAAAACCAATCGTGTCAGGAATTGATTTTGCCGGGTTACGGCTTCCCATGGCCAAATGACTCCACAAGCAGCAAAATCACACCTAACGTAATCGCTGAACCGGCAATATAAATAGCTGTCAAGTGCCAGCATTGGTATTAACCATCAAAAAAAACTTGAACATTGTTGGCGCTTGCAAAATGATTACAACCCTATAAAATACACACATTATCGTACACACACAGAGAAGCCCATGTCATCTTTAACAACACGCATCTTCAAAAATGGCAACAGCCAGGCAGTTCGCATTCCCCAGGAGTTCCGGCTGGATACCACTCAGGTTGAAATCAGCCGCAATGCCAATGGTGATCTGGTGATTCACCCCTTGCCTCTCGACCGTGGCGCGGCGCTTTTAGATGCGCTAAAAAACTTTGATGAAGACTTTGTAAATGCGCTTGAGCAAAATTATCGAGAGCAACCCGCCATGCAAGATAGGGATAACTTATGATCTACATGTTGGATACCAACATCCTCATCTACCTCATCAAAAACAAGCCGCCCTCTATCGCTACACGCGTCAATGAACTAGGCAAAGATGCCGTGCTTTGCATGTCTTTTATTAGCTATGCCGAATTACTTAAAGGCGCTGAAAAAAGCATTCGCAAAGCGGAAACATTACAACAACTAAACCGGCTTACACAACAAATTACCATTAGCTATCAAATCTCAGTCAATCTCTGTGAGCACTACGCCACCCAATTTACCCTGCTTAAAGAAGCAGGCACTCCGATAGGCGCGAATGACTTATGGATAGCCTGTCATGCGCTATCTCAAAACGCCACGCTGGTTACGCACAACCTGCGTGAGTTTGAGCGGGTAACCGGGCTAAAACTTGAAGACTGGGCGATTTAAAGCAGTCATTAACACGCTCTTTGCCACGCTCTTCATCCAGCCGTATCTTCCGGTTTCCACAAGCCGAATGACTCCACAAGCATCAAAATCACACCCAACGTAATCGCAGAATCGGCAATATTAAAAGCCGGCCAGTGCCAGGTTTGGTAATAAACATCCAAAAAGTCGATCACATAACCGTAGACCAAACGGTCAATCAGGTTGCCGATCGCGCCGCCCAAAACCAGCGACAGCGCCACCGCCAACAATATCTCATGGTGTTTCAGACGCGCCAGCCACACGGCTATGACGCCGCTGATTACTAATGCCAGAATGGCAAAAAACCAGCGTTGCCAGCCGCCCGCATCACTTAAAAAACTAAAAGCCGCGCCGGTATTGTGTACGTAGGTCAATTTAAAAAATGGCATTACCGGAATAGATTGATAAAGCTGCATAGAGCCTGATATAGCCAGCTTGCTCACCTGATCCAAAATGATCACCAGTAATGACAACCCTAACCATTTCAACATAGAAAAATTACGCATAGTGCCGGTCTTCGCCTGTGCCCGCCACGTTTTCCACGCAACGGCCGCATAATTCAGGATGTTCTGCATGCTCGCCCACGTCATAACGTTGATGCCAGCAGCGCACGCATTTTTTATGCTCGGAAACGATTACTTTTAATTTGACGCCTTCAACTTCGGTTTGTATGGCGTCATCAGGGCAAAACTGTTCCGCTGTAACCAAAGCATCGGAAGTAATGAAAATAAAATGCAGCTCACCCGCTAACTGGTTTAAAACATCAAAAAATCCATCATTACAATACAGCTCAATTTCCGCGTTCAATGACGAACCTATGTCGCCTTTGCCGCGGCTTTTCTCCAGTTCCTTACTGACAGCTGTTCTTACGGCCATTACTTTTTGCCAGAAGTTCCGATTCATCGCCGCGTTATCATCCAGCTTAACCAGCCCTTGATACCAGGTTTCCAAAAATACCGATTCACTGCGCTCACCCGGCATATACTGCCAGATTTCATCAGCGGTATAACTGATAATGGGCGCCAGCCAGCGCATTAATGCCTCCAGCACATGATGCATGGCCGTTTGTGCCGAACGCCTCGCCAAGCCGCCGGCTTTTGCAGTGTACTGGCGGTCTTTGATAATATCCAGGTAAAATCCGCCCAGATCATTCACGCAAAAATGGTGTACTTTTTGATAGATTTGCTGAAACTGATAGGCTTCGTAAGCGGCAATCACTTCTTCCTGCAAGGCGAAAGCCCGGTCCATCACCCAGCGATCCAATGCCAATAAATCCTTGGTGGCGACCAAATCCCGCGCCGGGTCAAAGTCATCCAGGTTGGATAACAGAAATCGCGCGGTATTTCTCAAGCGCCTGTATCCATCGGATGTGCGCTCCAGAATTTCATCAGACACGCGCATTTCGCTACGGTAATCGGTGGAAGCAATCCATAGACGCAACACGTCTGCCCCCAGATTTTTCATAACCGATTGCGGCGGAATGACATTGCCTTTGGATTTGGACATTTTTTCGCCGTTCTTGTCCACGGTAAAACCGTGCGTCAACACGGCTTTGAACGGCGCTACCTCATTCATGGCTATTGACGTAAGCAAAGAAGACTGAAACCAGCC
>JAQTPT010000029.1 GCA_028712795.1 Methylococcales bacterium | reverse complement strand
GAACGGCCCTGAAATAGCTCAACCTCGCCCGGCGCCTCCTCGGTACCGGCAAAAAGACCGCCCAACATGACTGCATGAGCACCGGCCGCCAACGCTTTGGCAACATCACCCGAATAACGGATGCCACCATCCGCAATCAACGGTATGCCCGTTCCCTTTAAGGCATCAGCCACATCACTGATTGCAGTAATTTGCGGAACCCCGACGCCGGCAACAATTCGCGTCGTACAAATGGAACCTGGGCCCATACCCACCTTAACACCGTCCGCACCCGCTTCAACCAAAGCCAAGGCAGCGGCGGCTGTTGCAATATTACCGCCTATAACCTGGACAGAAGGATAATTCTGTTTAACCCAACGAACCCTGTCCAAAACACCTTGTGAATGACCATGAGCGGTATCAACAATAATGACATCCACGCCCGCTTCAAACAGCGCGGCTACACGCTCTTCCGTGCCCTGTCCGGTCCCGACTGCCGCACCGACACGCAAGCGTTCCTGCTCATCTTTGCAAGCGTGAGGATAATCCTTGGCTTTCTGAATATCCTTGACGGTAATCAAACCACGCAAATGAAATGAATCATTCACCACCAGCACTTTTTCAATACGATGTTTATGCAACAGGGCTATGGCCTCTTTACGATCTGCATTTTCATTAACCGTTACCAATCTCTCTTTGGGCGTCATGACTTTTGAAACGGGTTCATCAAAGCGTGTCTCAAATCGCAAATCACGACTCGTGACAATGCCGACTAATTCATCGCCGTTTACCACAGGTACGCCGGAAATATTTCTGGCGTGAGTTAATTTGATAACATCACGAATACTGACATCCGGAGAAACAGTAATAGGATCTTTAATCACCCCGCTCTCGTATTTTTTAACATGCCGGACTTCCCGCGCTTGCTGGTCTACAGTCATGTTTTTATGAATAATGCCTATACCACCTTCCTGAGCAATGGCAATGGCAAGCCTGGCCTCCGTCACCGTATCCATGGCAGCGGCAACCAGCGGAATATTAAGCGTGATTCCTCGCGTCAACTGCGTACCCATTTCTACATCGCGTGGCAGCACAGTAGAGTGCGCAGGCACTAATAAAACGTCATCAAACGTGAGCGCTTCCTGAATAATTTCCATAAACCCCACCTAACAATCACTAAAATAACCTCTTATTATATAGCGAGTTGTTCAACTACCGTAGCACTAAAAAAACAACTCCATTCATTTGCAGGCGGCCTCTCCAAAAAATTTGGCATAAAATGCCATAGACTCCGGTATTTGTTTCAGTCCAGTCCGGCGTAGGCGCGACACAGAACTTTCTCCTGATCATTTTGTTATTGCTCATGGCATTTCACTAACATCTTTAACTGCCCTTTAACTTGAGCGAGGTTATCGGTGATTTGCTGATGCGTATAAGGGACGCCGGCAAACTTTCCCCAGACTGGCGCTGGCCAGGCTTTATCCATCTGATAGCGGACAACATGATGGATGTGCAACTGTGGAACCAGGTTGCCTATTGCGGCGACATTCATTTTATCGGCGTGATAAAGTGACGCCAGATTTTCCGCAAGATAGCTGGATTCTTCAGCCAGTGTGTGTAACTCCGGCTTGCTGAGCTGATATATTTCCGTAATACCGGCTTTTTCAGGCACCAGGATAAACCAGGGATACTGGCTGTCATTCATCATCAACAATTGGCACAAATCAAAGCGGCCAATTGTTATGCAGTCTTCTTTCAAGCGTGGATGTAACTGAAATGTTGTCGTCATGTTTTTTGTAAAAAATAAAAGCAATGCTTGAAAGCATCTAAATAATCAGTGTAATTTAGCGTCTGTTTGCATCTGTAACACTTATAAATGGGGGATATTTAATGTCTGCACAAACTATTACCGTCCAAGACGTAACCGGTGAACGTAAGCTAAGCGTCTCATTCCGGCTATTGCTGGGTCTGTATTCCATCATTCCACTGTGTCTGGCGCTACAGCTATTCGATGGTTGGTTTTGGCACGGATTTTTAAAAATGAATTTACCTACTAAACCCACCCATTTTTTATTGTTCCAAATTCTGTTCGGGACGCCGCATATTCTCGCCAGCACCCTTGTGTTGGTGTGCAACCCCGAGTATCTAAAGTTTTATCAGCGCAACCTCATAATGATGACAGCCGCTATTGCGGTTTTTTTTGGAGTGGGCAGCTTATTTATACCCTATCAGGCTTTTTATGTCTTGGTTGCCGCCTGGACAGTATACCACGTACTCAAGCAACAGCATGGCGTGGCGCGGGGCGTTTGCCGCCTGCCCTCCTGGGCATTTTATCTGTTGTTATGGTTAAGCGTGGCGGCGGGGCTTTTTATTTATATTGGCATTTTTCTGAAAAACAACCTGGATGCACAGCAAACCCAGTGGATTAAACAGATTGCAGGCCTATTATGCGCGGGACTGCTTTTAAGCGCCATTTATTGCCAACGTTTTGTGGACACTGCCTTTGGCAAGTGGTTTTTATGGTCCAATATTTTTCTGGTCATCGGCAGTTTTTATCTTTATCTTCAGCAGTATTTTTTTCTGGCGATTCTCGTGCCCAGATTGGTGCATGACGCAACGGCCTACATTTTTTATGTAACGCATGATTATAACAAGCATCACAATCATCCGCGGAATTTTATGTACCGCTATGCCGCGCGTTTTAATGTGAATATCTTTATTGTGTTGCCCGTATGTTCATTTGTACTGGCGTTTGTATTGCAGGCCTATGGTGACCGCATTGTAAATGTAATAACCGAGTTCTTTTTTGATGTGGAAATTCATAAAGTCATTACTTTAGGATTGCTGGGTTATCTGGCATTAATGCACTATTTCACAGAAGCTTTTACCTGGAAGCAAGCGTCGCCTTATCGGCGGTTTATTGCATTTTCAAAGTGAGATAAAAGCCATTTTGCCATGCCCGCAAGCGATGCCGGCTAATGTAAGCAAGGTTGCAAGGCTTTCCCCGCGACCCTCTCCTGCCTATGAACGAGCATGAAATATCTTAGTCAACTTCCCCGCCTCTCCCCCCTCGGAAGAGGGGCGGGGAAAGGGAATGCAAATAGTCAAGTATTTCATGCAAGTTCCCTAACAATGCCCGGCCGGCATCACTTAATTGCTTTTGAACATTGCCTGAGTTGCAAATTGCAACCATAATATAACCCTGCCCATCTTGTCGAGACTGACTTTTGCCTGCACTGCCCATCAAAAACATACAGGACACTTTGGCAAGCAAAACAACATGATACGCAATAATGCTCTTTCTATACTCAGGGTATTTAATCCGGCATTGGTACAGCAGTTTGGTGTTATCAATTGGCTATATTTGATTATACAGCACATGATAAAAATGCTGTGGGCATCCTGGTTGGATTTGATGGGCCGGACACCTCGACGCCTTATTTTGGTGTGCGATTCTATCCGGAAGATAAGCCAGGCTGTGCGGTTTATCTGGTCGCTGACAAAGCGTTGTGTCCCTTTATTGAAAGGGATGCCATCAATGTCTTATGCGTGGGCGCGGGAATCGAGTTTTTGTTTGAACGACATGACAGTCTTTGCCGAAAAAGCGCCCGGTTATACCGATGACTTTGGCCAGCAACTCCCTCTTTTTTAATTTTTTCCAATAACGCTTATCATGCCCTTGATCTTGCAACGAGATGTCTAAATCAATGCGTCAGCTAAAAAAACTGCAAACCAAAATCTTGGGAATGCCGTGAGACTCATTCCAACAAATCAGGGTCTATTACTTTTTTGCTAAGAAATAAAAAAATGGAACAATTCATGCTTACACTATTACAAACTGCTTACCAAAACAACGTTAGCTTTGTAAAAAGCCAAACAAACCATCGGGCAATAGGAAAAACAATATGACCATTCGCGTCGCCATTCGTCACAAAACGATATACAAATTTGATAGGCCTGTTTCATTGTCACCGCATGTATTTCGATTGCGCCCGGCAGTCCACTGCCGGACGCCCATTAAGGCCTATGCGCTGCGCATTGAACCTAAAAATCATTTTATCAACTGGCAACAGGATCCTTTTGGCAACATTCTTGGGCGCGTGGTGTTTCCCAATAAATGTGAAAAACTCAGCGTTGAGGTTGAAGTTATCGCCGATATGACCGTGATCAATCCCTTTGATTTTTTTGTTGAGGATTATGCCGAGAATTATCCCTTTAACTACGATGCGCTCACCCTTAAAGAACTGCAGCCTTATCTTGAAATAGCAGAGGATGGACCCTTATTAAAACAGTGGGTAAGTGAATTCGACATCAGCAAGCGCTCCATTAATGATTTTTTAGTCGATATCAACCGCAAGGTATTTGAAGCGATCAGCTACAACATCCGTATGGAAGTTGGCATACAAACCTGTGAAGAAACACTGGGAATGCGCAGTGGCTCTTGCCGGGATTCGGCATGGTTATTGGTACTAATAGTCCGTCATCTTGGACTGGCCGCCCGTTTTGTGTCCGGTTATCTGGTTCAACTGACCTCTGATATTAAATCCCTCGACGGGCCGTCGGGGCCGGAGCACGATTTCACCGATCTACATGCGTGGACGGAAGTCTACGTACCCGGCGCAGGCTGGATAGGACTTGATCCTACTTCGGGTTTATTGACGGGCGAAGGCCATATTCCACTGGCCTGCACGCCAGATCCTGCCAGCGCCGCGCCCGTAACCGGCGGTACGGACAAGTGTAAAGTGGAATTTGAGTTTAGCAACACCGTGGATCGCTTGCACGAAGACCCGCGTGTCACCAAGCCTTATACCGATGAACAGTGGTATCACATTGACGCTTTGGGACAATATGTTGATAAACGGTTAATCGAAGACGATGTCCGCTTGACCATGGGCGGGGAGCCTACCTTTGTTTCCGTCGACGATATGGAAGGCGATGAATGGAATACGCACGCAGATGGTGCAAACAAGCGTGAACGCGCACAACAATTGACCCTTCGTCTGCGCGATGTCTTTGCAAATGGAGCCATGCTCCATTATGGCCAAGGCAAATGGTACCCAGGCGAGCCTTTGCCGCGTTGGCAATATGGCATTTTTTGGCGCAAAGACGGTACCTCGGTCTGGCGTAATCCCTCGTTGCTTGCCGACATTAACAAAGATTATGGGCATACGGTAAAACAGGCGCAAAAATTTATTTACCAAATCAGTCAGCGCTTGGGTGTGCAATCACGCTACATAACCACGGCTTATGAAGACAATTTTTATTATCTTTGGCAAGAAGGCACCTTGCCCGAAAATCTGGACCCTTCAAAAATCAACCTTAAAGACTCTATTGAACGAAAAACCTTAACCAAACTATTGGATGCCGGTTTAGATCAACCCGTGGGTTTTACTTTACCCGTCAAATGGGATTGGTCGGGACAATGCTGGAAAAGCGGCCCCTGGGATTTCAGGCGTGGCGCTATGTTCCTGATTCCAGGCAATTCACCCATGGGCATGCGTTTACCGTTAGCCAGCCTGCCTTGGGTTGCACCCGATAAACGTGACTCGCAAGAACCCCAAAGTCTGTTTGAAGACTTACCCGAACTGGGCGATTACTATGGCGAGGTGACGCGCCGCTACAGCCACATCGAAGCCAAAAGGAATGAGCACCCGGAAATTATCGAACAGGAGCCGGGCGATGACGCCACCAAAGTAGTTGAAGTGCCGCATACCGCGCTGTGTGTGGAAGCCCGGGAAGGCAGACTGTATATCTTTATGCCGCCGTTGACACTGCTGGAACATTACCTTGAGCTGGTCGCCGCTATTGAAGCCACCGCTGAAAGCCTGGCAATTCCAATTGTGATGGAAGGTTATGAGCCGCCGCGTGATTACCGTATCGAACGCTTAATGGTCACGCCTGATCCCGGCGTTATCGAGGTAAATATCCATCCGTCCAAAACTTGGCAGGAGTTGGTGGAAAAAACCACCATCCTTTATGACCAGGCGCACCAGGCCAGACTGGGCACCGAAAAATTTATGCAGGATGGCCGCCATACGGGGACAGGCGGCGGCAACCATATTACGATGGGCGCGGAAATGCCGACCGACAGTCCGCTACTGCGCCGCCCTGATTTATTACAAAGCCTGATCACTTACTGGCAACATCATCCCGGTTTGTCGTATTTATTTTCAGGTATGTTTATCGGGCCTACCAGCCAGGCGCCGCGCGTCGATGAAGGCCGTGATGAAAAACTCTATGAGCTGGAAATTGCCTTTCAACAAATACCCGAAGGTGAAGTCCCTGAACCCTGGCTGGTTGACCGTTTGCTCCGCCATTTACTGACCGATATAACCGGAAACACGCACCGTTCCGAGTTTTGTATTGATAAACTCTACTCACCTGACAGTTCAACCGGAAGGCTCGGGATTCTTGAACTGCGATCTTTTGAAATGCCGCCCCATGCCAGGATGTCATTAGTACAAACGGTATTACTGCGGTCATTGATTGCCTGGTTCTGGCGCGAACCCTATAGACACGATTTAGTGCGCTGGGGAACTGAGTTGCATGACAAATTCATGTTGCCGCATTATGTCCGCGAAGACATGAAACAGGTCACTAAGGACCTGCAACGCGCTGGCTTTGGCTTTGAACTGGAATGGCTGGAGCCATTTTTCGAATTCCGCTTTCCTCGTTACGGCAATACCTTGATAGACGGCGTTGATATGGAATTGCGTTTCGCGATTGAACCCTGGCATGTGCTGGGTGAAGAAGTCAGCAGCACCGGCACCGCGCGTTATGTGGACTCATCGGTTGAGCGCATCCAGGTTTCGGTGACCGGATTTACTGAAAGCCGTTACGTCATTGCCTGTAACGGCAGACGTCTACCCATGCGAAACACTGGCCGCAAAGGTGAATATGTTGCCGGTGTGCGTTATCGGGCATGGCAACCGCCTTCGGCGTTGCACCCCACAATTGCACCGCATACGCCGCTGGTTTTTGACATGATCGACACTTGGAATGGGCGCTCGGTGGGCGGTTGCACTTATTACGTGGCACATCCCGGTGGTCGTAGCTATGATGATTTTCCTGTTAATGATTACGCAGCGGAAACCCGTCGCATGACGCGCTTTTGGGATTATGGTCATACGCCGGGGGTTATCATCAGACCACCGCTGGCGACGACTCAGGTCGCTGCGTCCGATAAAGCGTTACTGTCTAATTTTAGCGTTTCTGACGCAGCGCCCAGGGCTATGGCGCCACCCGCGGAAGAATTGAGTTTAGAGTATCCGTTCACGCTGGATTTACGCCACCGCAACCGGTAGCTTTAGGCATCCCCGTTTCGCCCATCGAAATAAGTTTTATAAGTTGGGTTAGGCGACAGGCTTAACCCAACGCATCGAAGCATTCCATGTTGGATTGCGCTATTGCAAACCCACCATGCTATCGAATAACCCGATAAGAATAACGATAAATTAGATTTGGAGTATTAAAATGAGCGATAAATTAAAACTGCTAAACCCGGCTACACTGACGTTGGAAGATAAAAGCTACTCCTTGCCTACTTACATCGGTGTTGAAGGAGAAAGAGCCATTGATATTACCAAGTTACGCGGCCAAACCGGCTATGTGACACTGGATGATGGCTACGGGAACACCGGCGCTTGTGAAAGCGCCATCACTTATATCGATGGCGAAAAAGGCATACTCCGTTATCGCGGTTATGCCATTGAAGAATTGGCTGAACATTCCCGTTTTGTCGAAGTTGCCTATTTATTGCTTTATGGTGAGTTGCCAAAAAGCGACCAATTGCTGACCTTTTCAACGCGTCTTAATGAATCGTCCATTATTCATGAAGATATGCATCATTTTTTCAACGGCTTCCCTCGCGGCTCTCATCCAATGGGGATTCTTGCGACTATGGTTGCATCGTTGTCCACTTTTTATCCGCTTCCCGATCGGTTGGATGAAGACACGGAAATACAAATTCTTGCCAACCTGGTTTCCCAGGTGCGGACTATTGCCGCTTTCTCTTATAAAAAATCAATCGGCGAACCCCTGGTTTATCCTTCCATCAAGTACAAATATACCAGTAACTTTATGAACATGATGTTCGCCTCGCCTGTGCGTGATTATCAACTCGATCCCGACATCGTTAAGGCCATTGATATGTTCCTGATACTCCATGCGGATCATGAGCAAAATTGTAGCACATCGTCTGTACGCACCGCAGGCTCCAGTTTGGCTAATGTGTATGCGGTAATTACTGCGGGTATCGCCGCGCTATGGGGGCCACGTCATGGCGGAGCTAATCAGGAAGTTATCACAATGCTGGAACAGATCCACGCTGAAGGGGGCGATGGCACTGAATTTATAAATCAGGCCAAAGACAAAAATTCATCAAGCCGATTAATGGGTTTTGGCCACCGCGTTTATAAAAACTTTGATCCCCGCGCCCAGGTGTTAAAACAACATTGTGACAAGCTGCTTAATAAACCGGGGCTCAATGATCCACTGCTGGATATTGCCAGACGGCTCGAAGAAATCGCCCTGAAAGATGACTATTTCATCTCCAGGAAATTGTATCCGAATGTGGATTTTTATTCCGGTTTAATACTGCGCGCAGCCGGCATCCCAACCAATATGTTCACCGTTTTATTTGCTATTGGACGTATGCCCGGATGGTTGGCGCATTGGCGTGAAATGATCCATGGCGAACAGGTCACTATTTACCGTCCCCGTCAGATCTATACTGGCGAGACACTGCGCCACTATCAGGATATTACCAAAAGACATTGATGGCGTTGGCTCTTAACCTTAGGCTGCAAAAAATTGACCGCGTAGGGCTTGGCACATTTATAAAGCCGGTCAGTCCTGGCCCTCCTTAAGGAAACTCGCAAAAAATAACACCTGCTAATTTTTGCCATTCTACTTTATAGTTACTTCAGTTAATCTGTACATTTATATAGTATATTTATTGCGAATTACCCAAGGCATTGTCCAATGATAGACATAAGTAGTTTTTATCCTTTTTCGACGGCGGCCAGGGCAGTCAATCACTTTTGCAAAATCTGCAATCAGTGGATCAATTGGGGTTATGCAGAAGAAAAACATCCAGGGAAAGGGAACCGGGACAACGACCGTAAAGAACGCGGAAGGGCTAGCGGAGACGTAAAAATAGGCACTCAGCAAGTTATGCACCTATTCTTGCAAATAAATGGCAAACAAAAAGACCAGTAAGTTAGGTATATTTTCAACAGAAAATCGCCTAAGATTAAAACTTTATTCACGGTGCCTTACACTCCCATTATGGGAGAAGATGCAACACGCTGACAACGAACAAACATAAGGAATTATCCGTGCGTAACACTACCAGCCCTGCCAATGATATCGGCACGCAATATTACGCAACGCAACTTGGCATATACGATGAAATGTATGCCACCGAAAATAAAGCGCTGCCCTATTGGGAGCGCTTTATGGCCGCCCTTGAAAACATGGGTAGCGAAAATCTTGAGCTACGCCGCAAGGAAGCGCAGCGTTTGTTGCGTGAAAACGGTGTCACATACAATGTTTACGGCGACTCGCAAAACTTAACACGTCCCTGGCGGCTTGATCCAGTCCCCTTATTGATTAGCAGTGATGAGTGGTCAGTGATTGAAGCGGGCATTAAGCAGCGCGCTGAACTTCTCGACCTGATACTAAAAGATATTTACGGCAAACAAAGCCTGTTAAAAAAAGGCTTGCTCCCGCCTGATCTGGTACTGAGCCATGAAGGCTTTTTGCATCCTTGCGTAAGTGCATTGCAAAACCAGCAGCGGCACCTGACCATTTATTCAGCGAATCTTGCCCGTGGCCCCAACGGTCGTATGTGGGTATTGGATGACCGCACCCAGGCGCCTTCCGGTTCAGGATATGCGCTGGAAAACCGCACGGTGATGACTCGCGTTCTCACCGATATTTTTCGTGAGACACAGGTGCATCGGTTATCCGGTTTTTTTAAAGCCCTGCATAAGGGGCTTGCTGCTATTGCGCCGCACAACAAAGAAGATCCCCGCATTGTCATATTAACGCCCGGCCCGCTCAATGAAACCTATTTTGAACATGCCTACTTGGCTGCATATCTTGGTTATACCCTCGTTCAGGGAGGTGATCTGACGGTGCGTGACGGTCATGTATGGCTTAAATCACTGGCAGGTCTTCAACCCGTCGATGTTATTTTACGCCGTGTTGATGATTCTTTCTGCGATCCGCTGGAATTACGCAGCGGATCCAAATTGGGTGTGGCGGGATTGCTGGAAGTGGTCCGGCGAGGCAATGTTGCAATTGCCAATCCTTTGGGCAGCAGCGTTCTGGAAAACCCCGGTTTGCTGGCATTTCTGCCGAGATTATCCCGGCATTTTTTAAATCAGGAACTTAAGCTCTCCTCGGTAGCGACCTGGTGGTGTGGCCAGCGCCGCGAACGCGATTTTGTCCTGCAAAGTCTCGACAGTCTGGTCATTAAGCCCATCAATCGCAGCCAGGGCAATCATGCCGTATTTGGCGGCGAGTTGACCCTTAAAGAAAAAGAAGACCTGCGCTGCCAAATTTTAGCTAAACCGCACCTGTTTATAGGGCAGGAACAAGTCAGCTTCTCTACGCTACCGTCATTTATAGACAATCATATCGAACCGCGTAACGCCGTTATCCGCAGTTTTGTAGTCGCAAGCGGCAATGATTATACGGTAATGCCAGGTGGGCTTACCCGTATCGCCCCTCAAAAGAATAATTTTATTGTTTCAAATCAAGCGGGCGGAATTAGCAAAGACACCTGGGTATTAGCCACCGAACCCGATAAAACAGTCAGTTTATGGACCCAACCCAGGCGCAACCAATTAATTGATGCCATCACCGAACCACTGACCAGTCGCGCAGCCGACAATCTGTTTTGGGTGGGTCGGCATCTTGAGCGCACTGAAGCGGTGACACGGCTGTTACGGACTGTATTGCAAAAATTACGGGAAACACTTGAATTTAAAGACCCCGTTGATAATGACTGCCTCACGGTCTTGCTGCGCACCCTTACCCAAGTCACAGGCACCTATCCAGGGTTTGTGAAAGGCGATGCGCAACTCCTGAAAACACCTGAAACCGAGTTACTGTCCCTGGTTAAAGACAGTAGTAAGAAAGGCTCGTTAACGGCGAATATCCTAGCCTTTTTTCATGCGGCATTCAATATCCGGGATTTATGGTCACAAGATACCTGGCGCAGTGTCGATAATATTCAACGCCGGTGGCAACTTCGGGTCATCAATACTGAAATCAATGTCGAACAACTACAGAATAATCTGGATGATTTAATTACCGGCATCGTCGCATTTACCGGTTTAACCAGTGAGAGCATGACCCGCGAATCCGCCTGGTTTATGCTTGATAGCGGACGCCGGCTGGAACGGGCACTGGCGCTTATTGCCCTGCTCCGTTCAACATTGGTGCCACGGCACGAAGACGCCTTGCAAAATCAGGTGCTTGAGGCCGTTCTGGTAACAACTGACAGCTTGACCATTTATCAGCGCCGCTACCGTTCTTTTATCCAGTTACCACTGGTGCTGGAATTATTGTTACTGGATGAAACCCATCCCCGCTCGGTCGCCTACCAGCTTTATCAGCTATCAATTCATCTGGAGGCTTTGCCCCGAGGCAAAGGTAAGAGCCATCTGAGTGAAGAGGAGCGCTTGATTTTAAAAGCTTATACTGACCTGCGCCTGTGCAACGTGCTTGAATTAACCCGTGTGAATGAAAGTGAAGGGATTTATACCAGTTTGGAACGTGTGCTGTCAGATACGACTGATTTGTTATGGAAAATTGCAGAAGTCATAGCGCAGACTTATTTCACCCACTCGCAGACTTCACAGCTGATTATACTTAATGCTCCTGAGGACGAACTGTGAAATACCGCATTACCCATAGCACGCTCTATCACTATAGCCAGCCGGTAGGGTTATGCCAGAATGAAGCGAGATTACAACCCCGCAATTTTTGGCGTCAGCAGTGCGATAGCAGCCGCTTTGACATTAAGCCAACCGCTGTGGATTTTCGTGAGCGTGTTGATTATTTTGGCAATCGCGTCGCTTATTTTTCTATCCAGCAACCCCATACTCGACTGGATGTCACCGCAATCAATGAAGTGACCATATTTCCCAGACAAAACAATCTGGATTTGTTGAATCAAATAACCTGGGAGCAAGTGCGCAGTCTATTACAGGAAGCACCGTTGCAAGGGCCGCCACCACAAAGTCAGCAAGGTCAAATCCAACTACAAAATCAGGATCAAGTTCTTGAAATTTTGAATGCCCGTCAATACGTTCTGGACTCGCCCATGGTGACAATCATGCCTGAACTTGCCGATTATGCGCAAACTTCATTCCTGCCTAACCGCGCACTGGTCGAAGTCGTGCATGACTTAATGCAACGCATTTACAAAGACTTCACCTATGACCCAACGTTTACTACAATTGCCACCCCTTTATCCGAAGTGCTTAGCTTTCGTCGAGGGGTTTGCCAGGATTTCGCGCATCTCGCTATTGCTTGTTTGCGTGCCTATGGCATAGCCGCACGCTACATTAGCGGTTATGTCGAAACCTTGCCTGAACCGGGTAAGCAGCGCCTGGTAGGCGCGGATGCCTCGCATGCCTGGTTTTCTGTCTATATTCCCGGCACTGGCTGGCTGGATTTTGATCCGACCAATAATACCGTGCCGCTGGATCAACATATTACGCTGGCCTGGGGACGTGATTTTGCCGATGTGACCCCGCTTAAAGGCATTGCTTTTGGCGGTGGCCAGCATACGCTGTCGGTCTCTGTGGATGTGTTGAGGTTGGAATAACCGGGATTAAAGGCACAAAGCCCAAGGTAAAAGTGAGCCGGGTAGAATGGGTTTTTTCACCTTAAACCTAAATCAATTTGTAATTTCCAGGAGTTTATATTTATATGAGTACTATTCATCTTATCGGCGGCGAAAAAGGCGGCGTAGGTAAATCGGTTGTTGCGCGTTTACTGGCCCAGTATATGATTGATCATGACATCCCTTTTATTGGTTTTGATACCGATAGATCGCATGGTTCATTGCTGCGTTTTTACTCAGACTATGCCTCGCCAACGGTTATCGACAATTACGAAAGTCTTGATGCCATTATGGAAGCTGCTTTATCCCAACCTGATCAGCGTATTCTGGTTGATCTTGCTGCGCAAACCCATTATCCGTTGGCCCAGTGGATTGAAGAATCGGGCGTGCTTGAGTTGGCTGAAGAAATGGGGATTTCTATTTGCTATTGGAATGTCATGGATTCAGGTAAGGATAGTGTCGATCTGCTGAATAAATTGCTCGATCAGTTCCGCACCCGGCTTAATTATATTCTGGTCGAGAACCAGCTCCGTGATGAGCACTTTAAAATTCTGGAGCTTTCGGGCGTTAAAGAGCGGGCGTTGGCTTTCGATGCCAAAGTTATTACGATAAAGCGCCTTCATGCGCCGGTAATGACCAAGATTGATAGTAACAGCTACAGTTTTTGGGCGGCAAAAAACAAAGACACCGAAAGTCTCAATGCGTTGGGTTTACTTGAGCGGCAACGGGTTAAAATGTGGCTAAACCATGCCTATAAAGAAATAGAATCCTTGGATATTTGATGTGATGATCCCGGTCATTCATGCCGGCAAACACTCAAGTAAGAAGAGCTAAGGAATATTGATGAAATTAAGGGTTAGTTGTAATCTCCGTTTTCAGGTGGTTGAAGCAAGCGTTTTAATTTTAATGCTGCGCCCCTACAGGGGCATACAGCAATGGATAAACCGTGAGGTCTTTATCAGTAAACCGGCTATACCAATGATAGAAAGCACTGACAGCTTTGGCAATTCATGTCAACGTTTGCTCGCGCCCATCGGAAATCTTTTAATTCAGGCCTCGGCTGAAGTCATGGTCATGAACAGCGTTGATGTTGCGCCGGGTGCCTGTTTCGTTGAGATACAGAATTTGCCTAACGAAGTGCTTACCTATCTGTTACCCAGCCGCTATTGTGAATCCGACCGGTTTGGAAACCTTGCCAGGGAAATAACCTTTGACGCTTTGCCAGGTTACGACCAGGTCAAAAAAATCAATGACTGGGTCCGTAATTCCATACACTATTTACCGGGCTCCAGTGAATTTCCCCTATCGGCTGTTGAAGTGCACCAACTTGGGCATGGCGTATGCAGAGACCTTGCCCAACTTGCCATCACGCTCTGCCGCAGCATCAGCATACCCGCGCGGCTGGTCGTAGGTTACCTGCATAATCTGCAACCGATGGATTTACATGCCTGGTTTGAGGCCTATGTCGCCGATCAATGGTATACCTTCGACCCCACGCAAATTGACTTCCGGGGCGGCAGAGTGGTTATTGCTTTTGGACGCGATGCAGCGGATGTTGCCATATTTCATCAGTTTGGCTCGGGTTGCCAATTAAACAACATGGACGTTCGGGTTAATTTGCTGGATAATTGACGGATTATAATTTTATTACATCGGCTAACCGTTCATGACTTATTGTATTGCTGCTTCTATAGACGAAGGACTTATTCTGGTTTCTGACTCAAGAACCAATGCCGGTATTGATAATGTCAGCACGCACGGTAAAATGCACGCATTTGATACGATAAATGACCGTAAGATTGTGTTACTCTGCGCCGGTAATCTCGCTACCACTCAGGCCGTTTTAGAGCAATTGCACCGCGATAAAATCAAGAATGCCCCCATTAATTTAAATAATGTGGAAAGCTTGTTTGAGGCTGCCGATTATTTGGGCCATATCAGCGTCGAAAAGCAGAAACATCATCATAGCCCTCAGGGACAATCCGCGTTTAACCCGTCCGCCAGCTTTATTTTAGCAGGGCAAATCGGCGCCGACCCCCACTGCGCTTACATGGTTTATGCCGAGGGCAACAGTATAACCAGCTCAGCCAACACGCCTTTTCTGCAAATTGGCGAGAGTAAATACGGTAAGCCCATATTGGACCGGTTTCTTAAACTGAACACCTCAATAGACGAAGCTGCGCGTTGCTGCCTGGTGTCCATGGACTCTACCATACGCAGTAATGCCAGCGTCGGAGCGCCTGTGGAAATGCTTATTTACCGTAAAGGCAGTTTTAGTCTGGACGAATATTATTGCTTTGACGATGACGACGACTATATGGTCCGGCTAAGACGCAGTTGGGAAGCCAAACTGCGTGAAGCGATTGCGGCCTTGCCAATTCTGGATAGAACCAAAGTCAGACCTATGCGGATTTTTTTGTAGATTCAGTTGCCGCCGAGTTTGCGCTGCAACTTTATGGCTTATGCAAGTGGTGGCAAAAACCAGCCAGCATTTGCTTACCGGCTTGATTCCTCGGTTAATTTAAATTACATCAGCGGAAGAATCTGGCCAAGAATCTTGCCATTCGTGACCAGAACCTGCTTTGGAAAGAGGCCTTCATTGCCTTTAAAATCAGTCACGGTCGCGCCCGCTTCCCTGGCGATTAAAGCGCCCGCAGCAACATCATACAAGTTTAATTCCTGCTCCCAAAAAGCATCAAGCTGACCATCCGCAACCAGACATAAATCCACTGCCGCAGAGCCAAAACGCCGCTGCCCCGTAGTATTTTGGGCGATTCTGCCAAACCGGGCCAGATTATTATCTTCCAGATAAGAACGCAGGCAGGCAAATCCGGTACCAACCATCCCGTCAGCCAGACTGGTCTCAGAGGAAACAGTGATAGGCTGACCGTTTTTCCAGGCTCCCTTACCCTTCTCCGCACAGTAGTAATCATTTAAAGCCGGCGCATAAACCGCCCCCATCATCAGTTCTTGATCAATTTCCAGTGCGACGCTGATGCCCCAAAAGTATTGGCCTTTTGCAAACGAATGCGTGCCGTCGATAGGATCGACTATCCATCGATTGGTTTGGTTGGCGCTTTGCCCACCCTCTTCCCCCCAAAAACCATATTCCGGGTATTTCCTGGTTAGGGTTTCTTTTAAAAAATCCTCAACCGCTACGTCGGCAGCGGTCACAAAGTCTCGCGGGCTTTTTTGTTTGACCTCTACATTTTTTAAGTCCTTGAAATAAGCCAATGCAATTGATCCTGCTTCACGGACCACTTCTTCAAGTACAGCAAGCGAAATGGACATCTGGGTTAACCTTATGAGTCAAAAAAAGGTTAATTATACCGGCTCTATGTGACATTGAGTGGTAAATATACCATTGACCGCCATCTTTTCTCCGTTGATCCATCGACTAACTCAGACCGGACGGATTTAGTTTTTTCAAAATTCTCCTGAGCGAAATTGCTGGTCAGGACTTGCCCGCCTCATCCAGCAGTCTGGTCACGGTTTCATGCAGTGTCGGCAGGGATTCATCAATAGTGCGCCAGACCGTCAAATCGTTAACCGAGGCATAACCATGAATCAGCACGTTACGAAACGCGATGATTTGAGGCACATCAGGAATGCGATCGGCCCATTGCGGCTCGATTTTGCATAATTGATTAAGCGCCTCGCCTATGATTTCGAACTGGCGCTCGACAGCGGAACGCAATAACCGGTCCGTGACATAGTCCTCGAAGGTTTTACCCGACACAAATTCCAGTATTGCCGCGGCGGCCTCCCTTGCATCCCAGAGATAGGCGCGTGGATCACGCTGCATAGACAACTTCGCGGCTTCGATTGACGCTGGCCTGCACAAAGGGATTGCGCAGGGCTGAGGATTCCGCCAGATCAACAGCGCATCCCAGGATTTGCGTCAAGTCAGCTTGTAAACCAAAAAAATCCTTTAGCGTAGGGCCGACAGCAAATGGCGAGAACTCCACAAGGAAATCGGCATCACTGCTTTCCGGGACGAAATCTGTTCCACGCGCCGCAGAACCAAACACTTCAAGCCGGTGTACATGATAGCGTCGGCAGAGTTCAGCAATGGCGGACTGATGTTGATGGATAAAGGGGTGCATTTTTAAGCCTCCTTAGGTTTATGTACAGCCGATCTGGTAATCTTTATTTTATTTCTGTACGGCAAGATTTCGACACAGTTTAATCGGTTATGCTCAATGCAGAAATACCTCAGCCAAAAAGCAAGCCGGATGCCGACAGGTGATCCGTCAATTAAACGACAGTGCCATATGCCCACGCAGAAACCATCGCACCGATACCGGCGAAATCATCCCGCCAACGGGGCCGTTTCGCAATGGCGGAACTTGCGACCGACTACCGGTTCTTCATCATCCGGCGGAACGCCTAACGGCTTCCGCCTTACGCATGTTACGGGTTGACATGGCTGGCCAGCGGAAACTGTTCGGGATGACGGATTGATTCAACGGCTAAGTCAATATCCAAATCGGGCCAGTAAAGATGATTCGAAGAAGGAAGTTCAACATGCAAAATATTAGCAACATTGGCATCCCGAAACCACGGGAATTCGGAAAATGGCAAGAAAAGCTCTTCATCTCCCAACAGCAGCCAGAAACCGTACTTAGAGATATTGGTTACTTCAACTGGGGAAGTGCTTATGCCAAGCATCGCGGATGTCACATTCATGCTCCTGTACAAGGCGAAGTGCTTCTTGGATTTCTCGTCGAGAAAGACCGATAGATTGAGCAAGTTCAATTTTTGGATCAAGCCAATATTTGGCTTCGCCGTTTTGGCCTTGCACATGTACATGCATTCTCGGTTCTTCCCGCGAAAAGAAGTAAAATCGGAAACCGGCTTCGCGAAAAACTGTTGGACTCATAGACCAATGATACACGTAACTTTTATCTATGGAAACAACCCGGTAAACCGGTTCCTCCTTACCAGTTGTAGAGGCAGGAAAAATATGACTACCTGGATTCTCCGTACGATCCTTCCTGCTCGGCGATTCCACCGGCCCAATCTTCTAAAATCAGCCCTCGGCGAACATACTGATGAAATGAAGAATACGGCCAATCCGCTACCCGTTGCACCAGGCCATGTTTCATGGGGTTCCAATGACAGTAATCGATGTGGGTAGCATAATCGTAATCATCCCGGATGGCATGCTCCCAAAAGCGCCGTTGCCATACACCCCGTTCATGACGTGCCACGCGGACCTCGGAACGTCGCTCAGTGGCCGGAATTTTTTGCACAAAGCGTATCTTGATGGCTTTCCAGCGATTGGAAAAATCATCATCACCCGGCGGCAACGTCCAAACACAGTGTATATGATCCGGCAGCACCACCCAGGCATCGATGTGGAAAGGCCGCTCCCGTTTCGTTACCCGCACCGCCTCGCGGAGCGCATCGATATGCCGGACCAGCGTATCCAAACGCCGTTCCAGCAAATTCACAGTAAAAAAATACGTGCCGCCCGGCACCCTAAACCGCCGATAATCCGGCATCTAAACCTCTGTAAAAAAACGTAGGGTGGATGCCGACAGGCGATCCACCAATCAAGCGACAATGCCTATACCAACGCAGAAACCATCGCACCGATACCGCGAAATCATGCGGGAATGTAGCCGTCCCCATGGCGGAACCCGTAACCGGTTAAGGGTTCTTCATCATCCGGCGGAACGCCTAACGGCTTCCGCCTTACGCGGGTTAGGTATCGACCCGACTTACAAGCGGAAACTGTTCGGGATGGCGAATTGAATCAATGGCTAAATCAATATCTAGTTCGGGCCAGTACAGGTGATTCGAAGATGGGTGCTCGACATGCAAGATATTTCCAATGGCGGCATTCCGAAACCAAGGGAATTCGGAAAACGGCAAGAAAAGCTCTTCATCCCCAATCAGCAGCCAGAAGCCGTATTGAGAGATGTTGGTAACCTCAACTGGGGAAATGCTTGTACCAAGCGCTGCGGATATCATATTCATGCTCCTGTATAAGGCGAAGTGCTTCATTGATTTCACGTCGGGAAAGGCCCACAGATTGAGCAAGCTCAATCTGTGGTTCAAGCCAGTACTTGGCTTCGCCGTTTTGTCCTTGAACATGGACATGCATTCTCGGTTCTTCCCGAGAAAAGAAGTAAAATCGGAAACCAGCTTCACGGAAAACTGTTGGACTCATGGACCAAATGATACACGTAACTTTTATCCATGGAAACATTGCCTAACGTTGCATTTTGCGGCTTGTCCTACCCGCACCACCGCCTCGCGGAGCACATCAATATGCCGGACCAGCGTATCCAAACGCCGTTCCAGCAAATTCACCGTAAAAAAAATACGTGCCGCCCGGCACCCTAAACCGCCGGTAATCCGGCATCGTAACCTCCGTAAAAACGTAGGGCGGATGCCGACAGGCGATCCGCCAAACAAACGACAATCGTATCTACTTTAAATTCCAGGGGAAAACCAACATCAAACCTGCAAGGTTTGCGCTTTTTGAGTAATTAAATCTGCCAAAGAGGGAAGTTCGAATCGCCCAGACACGCGATCATAAACGTAATCGTAAAAGCTCACAATCAATGGCACAATCAATGGGGTCAGACTCCATTGATTTGACCCCATTGATTTTGTGGGAAATAAGCAATTATTAGCGTTGATACCAACCCTGGTGCTCGTTGTGCGAGCTTGCATAGTATGTGCTTGATACAGGGAACAGTATAAACATCAGCACAATTCCAATTAACGCTATAACTGTTCCGATAGCTCTTTTGTACTTGTGGTTTTTGAAAGTTATTTCCTGCAAACCGAATGCAATCCATATTGGGATAAAAAAATGATAAAACATTACGGTAATGAATAGAGCCGCAACGAAAGCAATCAACCCTAAAATTATCGTAGTACCATCGTTACTTTTCATCTTTATTTTCGTTTGTGTTTATTTGAACAATCAATGTAGTCTGACCCCATTGATTTTGAACCCATTGATTTTAATGATATTTCAACCGAAGCGCATCGGCGCAAAAATCAATATCTTGGGCTTTCCAGGCAATAGCGCGGCCCTTGTTGTCTATGCTGACTTGCTTAAATACTTCGGGTTTTTTTAAGGCGGTCATTACCCCTTTATTCAATAAATCCTTAAAATCGGCATTAACCACGACATTATCTGTATAAGTGATTTTTATTGTGTAGTTATCGGGATTGGCCTCTATGGCTTTTATGTAATAAAACATAGCTCTACTCCAAAGGTTCAATCGGTAATGGCGACTGCATGCTTTTACACAGCTCCCAGTCTTTCAACAACTCTTCCTGATGTAGCGCCGTCCATTCCAAAACCATCGACTTCACGCGCTTTGGCGCATCGCCATTAACGATTTTAATCGGATTGATCGCGATAATCAACTCATACTCACCGTATTCCGCATGAAAGTGCGGCAGGGCGTGATCGTCAAAGAACATTTTGATTATGATGCCGTAAAACATTGAAATAGTCGGCATTAGTAGTCTCCATAAAATTGACTAGGGGTGCGTAAAACACACCCTATCAAAAATTACTTAGCGGGACGGGCTTTGCAACCCAGTCCCGCACATTTTGACGCTTCTACTATCTCTATACCCTACGAAAAGCCCTGCGGACGCAACATGTCCCGTCCGGCTTTCTGCACATTCTATGAGCTAGCCGCTTGTTTCAGCACTTCAACAGCCCACTGATTCAAACTTTTGCCGGCAGCGATGGCGGCACGGGAAACAGTGGCATGGTCTTCAGGCGGAATACGCAAAACAAACTTCCCGGAATAGGTTTTAAACGGTTCAACCCCGTCTTCTTTACAGGCATCCATAAATACTTTAAGCGATATTTCTCCTTCGCGTCTTAAGCCCTCGGCATCGGCGGCATAAAAATCAGCACCCCCGTTAAGCCCGACAAATTCGCCGCGAAACAGATCAATATCCGAATCATAAGTAATCACGGCCTTAACGCCGTTAATGGTCATTTGGTTAATCATGGTTTTACCCCGTTGTCATTCAGCCAGCCGCGCAAGCTGGTGACCGCGCCTTTATCGGTCATAGGTGAAGGATGTGGTCTATGAAAGACCCGCCGTTCTCCGAACAGTCGGATTAACACCCGCGAACCCTCGCGCTCTTCAATACGTGCGCCCAGTTCCAGCAATAACGCCTCAACCTCAGACCAGCGCAAATTAGCTGAAACTGGCCTGGAAAAAATTAGCTTAAGGGTTTTAAGGTGTTTTCGTTTCATGCCTAAATAGTATCATTATTTAGTATCATAAGCTGGTTTTTTATTTGCTTCCAAACTCTGGTTTTCTGCTGGTTTCCAAGCTCCATCTGTCATCGATATACACAAACTACCTCAAAACCCCCGCCGGGCTGGAATAACTATCCAAAACCTGCACATAATTGGCGCGTTCAAAAGCGCTGGGATCGATGGCGTGCTGCTGGCTGACGCTGCCTTTTAACTGGCTGATGGACTCATATTCATGCTCGACCAGCCACTGCTCCAGTTCGGTCAGGATTTCGGTCAAGCGGCCAACGCCCTGCTTGAGCAACACGCTGCAAAGGTGCACGACATCGGCTCCCGCCAACAGCGCTTTCACCACATCCGAAGTCTGGTGAAAACCGCCGGTTACTGCCAGGGAAAGTTGGGTCCGGCCATACAGCAAAGCTGTCCAGCGTATGCGTAACAAGGCTTCTGATGGGGATGACAACTCCAGTTTTGGCAGCACTTCCAGCGTTTCCAGATCGATATCGGGCTGATAAAAGCGGTTGAATAACGCTATGCCATTGGCGCCTGCGGCTTCCAGACGTTTCGCAAAATGAATGGGAGAACTGAACTGGGAGGAGAGTTTCATGACGATCGGCAAACTGACGTGATGTTTCAATTCCTGCAATATGTCCAGATAACGGTTTTCGACGGCATCGCTGCTTTCCTCGGCATTGGCGGCCACATGATAGATGTTCAGCTCCAGGGCGTCAGCGCCAGCCTGTTGCAGTTGCCTGCCGTACTCAACCCAGCCGCCCAGGGACGTGCCGTTCAAACTGGCGATGACCGGAATAGCCAGGGCTGACTTGATTTTTTGCAGTTGCTCCAGGTACTGTTCCTGATAGGTCTGAATGTTATCCGGCACGGGATGAAACGAGTCCGCTTCACCATGGCCTATAGCCTGTTGGTAAAAAAACCGTTCCATTTGCTGTTCCTCGGCTTCGATTTTTTCCTCGAACAGCGAATACATCACCAGCGCCGATGCGCCCGCGTCTTCCAGCCTGCGCGCACTGTCCACATCTTTACTCAACGGCGACGCTGACGGCACCAGGGGATTAGCCAGTTTCAAACCTAAGTAATCAGTCGTTAAATCAACCATTGTCTGTCTCCTTGGCACTGTCGTTTTTAAGTTGCGCTTTTACCGCTGAAACACTGGTTGCTTCATTCCATTCCAGCTCGGATAGTTGCTTGTAATAATGATAGCGATTTTTAACATCCTGCTGCGCCTGTGCCAGAAAACGCTCGGCAGCTTCAGGATGCGTTTGCCACAACATGCTGAAACGGGTTTCAGTTTTCACGAAATCGCGGTAAGGGATTGACGGTTCGGCGGAATCCAGTTTCATCGGGTTTTTGCCCTGCTTTATTTTGCCGGGATCAAACCGGAATAACGGCCAATGCCCGCTTTTAACCGCCAGATTTTGCTGCCGGTGATTGTTGGACATATCCACGCCGTGCGCAATACAAGGCGCGTAAGCGATGATGATGGACGGGCCGTCGTGGGCTTCCGCCTCCAAAAACGCACTGAGGGTTTGCGTATCTTTACCCGCATAAGCGACATGGGCGACGTAAACATTACTGTAATCCATCGCCAGCAAGGCCAAATCTTTTTTGGCCGTCGCTTTCCCTCCAGCGGAAAATTTCGCCACGGCGCCCAACGGTGTTGCTTTTGAGGTTTGCCCGCCGGTATTCGAATAGACCTCGGTGTCCAGAACCAGAATGTTGACATTGCGCCCGCTGGCCAAAACATGATCAAGACCGCCATAACCGATATCATAAGCCCAGCCGTCGCCGCCGATAATCCAGACGCTTTTTTTGCACAAACTGTCGGCTAGCTGAAGTAAGGTTTGGGCGGATTCGGCATTTATCGACGGCAAACATTGTTTAAGTGCGGCAACTCGCTCGCGCTGTTCGTAAATTCCCGCTTCATCAGACTGGTCGGCGTTCAGAATGGCATCGGCCAGTACGCCGCCTATTTGATCGCGCAGTGAGGCCAGCAATCCTCTGGCATACTCATTTTGTTTATCAAGGGCAATCCGCATCCCCAGGCCGAATTCCGCGTTGTCTTCGAACAAGGAATTGCTCCATGCAGGCCCTCGGCCTTCGGCATTTTTAGTCCAGGGTGTCGTTGGCAGATTGCCGCCATAAATAGAGGAACAACCTGTAGCATTCGCAACCACCATGCGATCGCCAAACAACTGCGAAGCCAATTTTATGTAAGGCGTTTCGCCACAGCCCACGCAAGCGCCCGAAAATTCAAACAACGGCTGCAATACCATTGACCCTTTAATGGTGTTGGTTTTCAATAATCGCCGGTCATATTCGGGTATCGACAAAAAGAAATCCCAATTGACGCTCTCCGTTTCGCGTAGCGGCGGTTGAGGCTGCATATTTAAGGCTTTGCGGCTAGCGTTGGATTTATCCCGGATCGGGCAAATATCGACACACAAAGTACAGCCGGTGCAATCTTCGGGAGCGACCTGATAGGTGATTGCCAGCCCTGGCGGAAAATCCTTGCCCAGCATAAGCGCATGCTTGAAGGTTTCGGGTGCGTTTTCTAAAACGTCAGTCGAATAAATTTTGCTGCGAATGACCGAATGAGGGCAAACCATGACACATTTGCCGCATTGGGTACACAAATCGGTTTCCCAAACCGGAATTTCCAGGGCTAAATTGCGTTTCTCGAAAGCTGCCGTACCCGTTGGAAAGGTGCCGTCAATCGGCATGACGCTGACCGGCAGTGCATCGCCTCTGCCTGCGATAATTTCACCCGTTACCCGCTTGACAAAATCGGGCGCGGAATCGGTAATCACAGACTTGATGTCAAATTGACTGCTGACCTGCGTTGGCAGTGGAACGGCGTGCAAACTGGCCAGCGTTTCATCGATGGCTTTGAAATTAAGTTCGACGATACGCTGGCCTTTTTTGCCATAAGTTTTTTCGACCGCGTGTTTAATTGCGGTAATCGCATCGGCTTGCGGCAATACGCCGGATATTGCAAAAAAGCAGGTCTGCATGATGGTATTGATACGCTTTCCCATGCCGCTTTTTTCGGCGACTGCGTAGCCGTCAATGACATAGAAACGGATTTTTTTGGCTATCATCTGCTGCTGCATTTTAGCGGACAGCGATGCCCAAACCTGTTCGACCGGCTCCGGCGAATTCAGCAAAAATACCGCGTTTTCCGCCGCATTGGCGAGCATGTCATAGCGTTCCAGAAAAATCGTCTGATGACAGCCGATAAAATTGGCATCGTTTTCAGCAATCAGATAAGTGGAGCGTATCGGTTTAGGGCCGAAGCGCAGATGCGAGACGGTGATAGCGCCGGATTTTTTCGAGTCATAAACAAAATAACCCTGGGCGAACAAGTCGGTTGCTTCGCCGATAATTTTAATGGTGTTTTTATTGGCGCTGACCGTGCCGTCGCTGCCCAAACCGTAAAACATGGCCTGAAAAGTTTCGGCGAGTGCATCGGTGCGATAACCCGCATCCCAATCCAGGCTGGTGTGCGTAACGTCATCGTGGATGCCGATAGTGAAATAATTTTTCGGTTGATCTTTTTTTAATTCATCAAAAATCGCCTTGATCATGCCGGGCGTAAATTCCTTGGAAGAAAGGCCATAACGGCCGCCAACCACCTTCGGCAGTACGGAAAACCTGGCCGCGCCGCTGATATAATCCTGCGCGAGAGCGCCCAGAACATCCTTATACAGCGGCTCGCCATCCGATCCCGGCTCTTTCGTTCTATCCAGCACGGCGATTTTCCGGCAAGTCGCCGGCAACGCCGAAATCAGACTATCCGCGTCAAATGGCCGGTATAAGCGTACCTTCAGCAAGCCCACCGTTTCGCCCTGTTGATTAAGATAATCAAGCGTTTCCGCTACGGCTTCCGCGCCTGATCCCATAATCACGATAACACGATCCGCCTGAGGCGAACCCATATAATCAAACAGACGATATGAGCGGCCCGTCAGCTCGGCAAACCGATTCATTGCGTTTTGAACGATCCCCGGCATCGCCTGATAATAGGCATTGACCGATTCCCGCGCCTGAAAATACACATCGGGATTCTGGGCGGTGCCGCGCAGGACGGGGTTGTCGGGCGTTAAGCCCCGGCTTCGGTGCGCGGTAACCCACTCTTCCTTGATCATTGCCCGCAATACATCATCATCAAGAATTTTGATTTTAGCCACTTCATGCGACGTTCTAAAGCCATCGAAAAAATGCATCAGCGGAATACGGCTTTCCAGGGCTGCGGCATGGGCGATCAGCGCAAAATCCATGACTTCCTGGGGTGAATTGGAACACAGCATGCCAAAACCCGTCATCCGCGCAGACATGACATCGCTGTGGTCGCCGAAAATCGACAAGCCCTGACAAGCCAGCGATCGGGCGGCTATATGAAACACCGTTGGGGTCAGTTCGCCGGCAATTTTATACATATTGGGCAGCATCAACAGCAAGCCCTGGGAGGCGGTAAACGTAGTTGCCATCGATCCGGCCTGCAAAGCGCCGTGGATGGCTCCGGCGGCGCCGGCCTCACTTTGCATTTC
Organism: Methylococcales bacterium; assembly: GCA_028712795.1. Classification (GTDB taxonomy): domain Bacteria; phylum Pseudomonadota; class Gammaproteobacteria; order Methylococcales; family Methylomonadaceae; genus Methylobacter_C. Next base: position 22,173 of record JAQTPT010000029.1, on the reverse strand, counting down.
CGTAACTTGCGGTACCGTCCCCCACAAATTGACCTGCCCGCGGGATGACCATTCATCGGCCCATTCCCCCATATTGGACGACGGGGTTATCGGGTAAATCGCGATGACTTCGTTGAGTTTATGCGCTACCGTAGCGGCAGCCTGGTTTCCATCGATTGTTAGTGTTTGCTGATTTTTCATTGGACAGCCCTGTAATGAACAAAAAAAGTGTAGCTACCCTATATTCGGCGTAGGTTTTAGGCAATGGCTAATTTTACGCTTAATCCTACAAGCTGACATCACCATTTTTGAGGAGATAGAGTGTTGAATTGTTATGTCACACGGCCTGAAACAAGCTGGAAAGGCCATAACCACGCAGGCAGGAATAAGACTTTTCGAGCTTAAGCGAGAACAAGCGTTTCGGGCTGCCCGAATTGCCTACGCCTTATTTCAACATCTCCAAAGCCAGTTCCGCCATATTTTTTGAACCCCCGCCCTGCCCTAATTGCTCTTTAACCAAGTTCAAATTAGCCCGCATTTCGTCCGCATAAGCCTTATCCGTCAAAATCCGGTTAACTTCTGCGGCCAAATTATCAGCGGTCGCCTCATGTTGGATAAGTTCTTTGATAATGCGCTTGCCCAGGACAATGTTCGGCAAGCCGATAAACGGCGTATTCACCAGCCATCGACCCAGCCAGTAAGTGACAGTAGCCAGTTTGTAGGCAATCACCATCGGCACGGTCAGCAAGGCGATTTCCAGGGTTGCCGTTCCCGAGGTTGTCATCACCACATCGCAGCATTGAATGACATCATAAGGCTGGTTTTTTATCACTGTAATTTTAACGGGTGACTGGCGCAAATAGCCATCAAGCAACTCATCACTGATTGAATCCGCTTGAGGCAATATAAACTGGATGCCGGGCATACCGGCCTGCAACTTTTCAGCCGCACCCAACATAACCGGCAACATCCGGTTGATTTCGTTGGCACGGCTACCCGGCAGCAATCCGACAACCGGTTTTTTTTCATCCAATCCAAAATTTGCCATGTCTCCCGCCCTACTATGCCGAGGATGGACTTTATCGACAGAAGGATGGCCGACATACCGAACCGGCACATTCTCGGCATCATAAAAAGCTGTTTCAAACGGGAATATCACTGCCATCATATCGATCGCCTTGCCGTAAGTCTTGACCCGGCCGGGCCGCCATGCCCAGACTTGCGGGCTTACATAAAACAAGACTTTTATGCCGCATTGTTTGGCGTAACGGGCCAGTTTAAGGTTAAACTCCTTATAGTCCACACACACCAGCAAATCAGGCCGCTCCGTTGAAACAAGCTGCTGCATAAACGTTAGCGCCCTGCGAATTTCGCCATAGTGTTTGATCACTTCCACCACGCCGATAACGCCGATATGGGCAGAGTCATAGCGAATATCGATACCCGCCTGCGCCATTTTTGCGCCGCCCATGCCGATGCCTTTAATGTCCGGCTTATGCTTTTTCAGTTCCAGAAACATGTTCGCGGCGTGCTTGTCGCCGGAGGATTCTCCGGCGCTGAACAAAATAGTTAAAGGGGCTTGTTGAGACATTGGTAAGATTTCCTTGGATAGAGACTATTTATCGGCTAACTCATTGGCAATCATTTCAGCCTGCTTGAGCACAGTTTCAGTGGCGAGTCACTGCATATCAGGCGGATAGCCGTATTGCCTGCAAACATTTCTTGCCGCGCTTCAAAGCGGCTGACAATGTCTTGCGCGATATTCTTGATGCGCTGCGCACTGCCCGCCAGGGCTTCCATTTGCGTCCATTTGGCTTTGGCTTTCTGGGTTTCATCCTGTAGAGACGCAATATTTTGCGTCTCTACATCCCGTTCAGCAATCAGCTTTTTACCTTCATCGCTTAAGCCGGTTTTAGCCAAACGGCTTTCATAAAAAATACGCACCGTTGCTCCGTCTTCCACCGCTTGGGCAATGTCATAAATATCAACATAATTCCCGAAGACCGCAGACGTATTCACATCCGTTTTTTCAATCGGCGTGCCGGTAAAGCCCAAATAAGTAATATTGGGCAAAGCATCGCGCAGATATTTGGCAAAACCATAGACCACTTTTTTACCGGTCACATCGCCGCTGGCTGATTTTTCATCAATGGCTTTGGCTTGAAAGCCGTATTGGGTGCGATGCGCTTCATCGACAACCACCACAATTCTACGTTTTGGGTCTCTACAGGTTTATCGATAATAATTATTCCATGGACATGATTGGGCATCACCACAAAACTATCCAATAGTACAAATGGAAAAAGATCAGGTATTTCTAGCCAGCATTTTTCCGCCCAGAGGCCGAGTGCGGATAATTTCATTTCGCCGTCCTGCACATCACCAAAATGACACGCTTTATCGTTAATGCAAATAGTTACAAAATAGGCGGTATTCCAACCATAATTCCAACTTTGTAATCGGGCAGTTTTTACGCGGTATTTAGTTTTAAATTTTTCCATTATTTACACTCAAACTACGGCACATAAACCCAATCCCCTGAAGTAACGCGAAACGTAGAGACGCAAAATATTGCGTCTCTACGCACCGTTACCTCGTTCCCAAGCCGAAGCTTGGGAATCAGCAAATGCTTCAAATTACGTTCAACCTGCCTGTTACCTTCGGTTCGAACTACCAAAAAATGCTTAGTAGTTGAGCTTTCGTCCGGCTCCGCGTCTCGAAAGATATTTTTCAAGCGCATCAGACTATTTTCTGGCGTGGTATCAAATACCTCGCGCATTTGCCGTCCGTTTCATTCCTGCACTATCGCCAGGTTAAGACGCATGGCAACTGCTAATAAACGTTTATCGCGTGTCCACAGCTTAGCATTGATTGCCAATTGCGTGGCTGCTAACAAATGCACATCGATGAATCCTATCCCCAAATCAAATAAAGCATGGGTTTCAATGAAAAAATTCACCTCCTCGGCAAAGGCAACGGGGGCTTGAGGCAGATTATCCAAGTCACTCAAAATCACTTGGCGTTGGCGGAGATTCCCTAATGCCAACTCTCCCCGAACAAAGGGATGGCTGAGTACGCTATTGGACGTTAGCAAGCTGGCTAACAAAGGCTCATTGTTTCGCAGGTGGTCAATCCATACCGAGGTATCGACTAAAACCATCACCCGCTTAGAGGGCGGTTTGTCTACGAGGCGTTGCTTCTATTTTCGGCTCACTGCCGCCTAAGCTGGCTAATCGTTTGGCGCTTTCGCGCTCTATCAGGGCTTTCAGCGCCTCCTTTACCAGACTGGATTTCTCCTGCACATTGGTTAAAGCCTGTGCTTTCGCCAGCAATTCATCATCTAATACTATCGTGGTTCTCATCGTTTATCTCCTGACCTATCATCGAATGATGCGCCTTTTTGTGCATTTAGGCAATCCGTATGTATTCAATGCACAAAACCATTCTCCTGTCGTAGTAAAAAGCAATTGCCCCATACGGTCAACCAAGCTATGGAGATGATAAACAATGAGACGGGTATCCGTTTGAAGGTTTCTGCAAACAGGGCATTTCTGAAAAAAATAGGTACGAAATACAGGCGTTGCGGTGTCGTTCCGTAGCCCAGCGTGCAATTAAAGACTTTAACGCCAATCCTTTCCATGCACGTCTGGCGGAGTGTGAACAACAACGCTGGCTGGCGTGGGCAGAATGGATGGTACGGCAATACCATCGTAGCTCATCCGCTGTTGAGGGCCGCAATGGCCGTCTCTCGCAACTTTACCATAACGGACGTGGCGTGACGGAAAGCCGGTTGCAGGTTAAGCACATGGATGAGATTCCTTTGCCTCGAAAAGCTCGTCAGCGGGTTATACGCAACCCTTTGAAATTACAAGATGTCCCGGTTTAAGTTGGTAGCCCGGTAAAGCGATGGAGGATAACAAGTAGCAACGAGCTCAACAGGCATTTCACGACAACCAGTTGCAACCCATTCTGGACGAGGCTAAACAAGGCAAACGTACGGTTCTGTTCGTCGATGCGTCTTACTTTGTAATGGGCGCATATTTAGGGATGGTCTCGTACTTCGTTTGGCTATTGCTACCTTCTGCCAGCGGACGCAAAGGGCATCATTGACGGAATTGACACGGCTCAAAGATTCGAAGGGGGCAACTATTCGAGGTCACCATGCCCGCTTATAAGCAGTCTATGGCTTTAGCAGGATAATTTTTCCACAGATCAATACGGCTTGGTCTTTGTAAATATTTGCGACAGGTCCTGATTTGGTGCCTGTTGTGTTTTTTAGCGAGTATCTATCGATGGAAAACTGATAAATATCCAATTTTTTTCAGTATATTATTATGGTGCGCCCTAGAAGATTCGAACTTCTGACCTCGGCCTCCGGAGGGCCGCGCTCTATCCAGCTGAGCTAAGGGCGCATTATTGTTATATTTTAACTGATCAGTGAGTCGATTACGATAACATTGTTTTCAAGTTAGCCAGATTAGCTTTTCCGCGCTCCTTGATAACTTCCGGCGTTAACTGTTTTTTATTGACCCATTCCAATTCGTCGGCGGGTAATTCGTTTAAAAACCGACTGGGTTCACATTCACTGATTTCACCATAACGTTTACGGTGTGTACAATAACTAAAAGTACAGGTACGCTGGGCGCGGGTGATGCCCACATAAGCCAGACGGCGCTCTTCTTCTATGTTATTGCTGTCGATACTGCTCTGATGGGGCAAAATATTTTCTTCCATGCCGATCAGGAAAACGTGAGGAAATTCCAATCCTTTTGCGGCGTGCAATGTCATTAAACTGACCTGGTCACTTATTTCCGCTTCCTGATTCCGTTCCATAATATCCATCAGCATGATTTTGGAGACGATTTCAGCCAGAGGTTTCTGGCTATCTGTTTCTTTGCCGGCTATGCGTTTAAGCCATTCTATCAGCTCATAGATATTCTTTATTTTACGGTCGGCGGACTCTTTGCTTTTACTGTCTTCTTTTAAAAATTGTTCATAACCTATTTGATTTATAACCTGTTCGATCACCACAAAGGTGTCGCCACGCTCAATATGGTCTGCGGTATCAATAATCCAATCGTGGAACTTTTGCAGCCTGTGGATGGATTTCTCGGATAGCTTTTGGGTTAAGCCCAATTCGGTACTAGCTGCAAATAAACTGATATGCCGGTCATTTGCATAGCTGCCCAATTTTTCCAACGTCGTCGGACCAATTTCACGTTTTGGGGTATTGATGATACGTAAGTAGGCGGCATCATCATCCTGATTAACGAATAAACGCAGGTAGCCGAGTATGTCCTTGATTTCTGAATTGGCAAAAAACGATGAACTACCGCTGATGAGATAGGGAATGTTATTTTCCCTTAAGCCCTGCTCAAACAATCGGGACTGGTGATTGCCACGGTATAAAATCGCATAATCCTGGTAACGGCCGCCGGTCTTGAATTTATGATGAACGATTTCAGAAACGACCTGTTGGGCTTCAACCTGGTCGTTTTTATGGCTTAAAACCCGTAGCTGATCGCCGTATCCCAACTCACTCCAGAGCCGTTTTTCAAAGGCATGAGGATTATTGGCTATAAGATGATTAGCCACCTTGAGTATGCGTCCGGTAGATCGATAGTTTTGCTCCAGTTTGATGACTTGCAGACGGGCAAAATCTTTTTGCAATTGCGCCAGATTCTCCGGTTGCGCCCCGCGCCACGCATAAATGGATTGATCATCATCGCCTACGACAGTAAAGCGCCCCAAAGCCCCCGCGAGTAATTTAACCAACTGGTATTGGGTGATGTTGGTATCCTGATACTCGTCCACTAACAAGTATCGGATTTTGTTTTGCCATTTATCCAAAACGGCGGGGTGTTGCTGAAACAGCAACACCGGCAGCAGAATCAAGTCATCAAAATCGACGGCATTATAAGCTTTTAAGCTGCGGATATATTCCTGGTAAAGCCCTGAAGCAGGTTGCTGTTCGGGAGTCGCTATCGTTGCAGCTTGTTCAGGGGTGATAAAGGCATTTTTCCACTGCCCGATTTGCCGGGCATAACTATCCAGATTATCCATGTCACAATTTTTTGCGCCGTGACTAATCAGGTTCTTCAAAAGCGTTTGTTTATCTTGCTCATCAAACAACGTAATCGCCGATTTATAAGCCAACACCCTATGTTCTTTTCGCAATATATCCAACCCTAAGGAATGAAAAGTGGATACCCGCAAACCACGAATCTGCGTATCATCAAGCAATTTGGATACACGGCTTTTCATTTCCCGGGCGGCTTTGTTGGTAAACGTCACCGCCGCAATGTGCCGCGCAGGCATGCCTTGCTTGACCAGATAAGCAATTTTTTCCGTAATCACCCGTGTTTTACCACTGCCAGCGCCGGCAAGGACTAATAAAGGGTGGTCTATCGCTTTAACAGCGGCTTGTTGCTGGGGGTTTAGTTTGGTCATTAGGTTATGAGTTAAAGTTACCGATAGTGGTATTGCAAATAGATTGGGTACCAGGATTGTTTGCGATGACCATTTTACAGGTTTTCAGACTTTGATTTTTTTATAGCCTTTTAGTTAAGGCTTACAATGAGGTAAAATGACCGTGAATCACGTTGATCAACAAAACCCAATAATATAATTCAAGGAGTAATGACATGAAAAAAAGTTTGTTTCTGATTGCCGCGATGCTGGTTTCCGGCGTTGCCTCCGCAGCTACTGACCACTATGTGCTACGCGATGGAAACCATGTCCAACACCTAAAAATCACCTCCATAAATCATGAAATTACGGTAAGCGCAGACGTAGACTTTGAGCCGAACACTAACGAAGTTGGCAGCAAACCCTGCACGGGCGACATTTCAGGCGAAGCCAAGAGCGTGGCCGCAAACGAATTGGTATTGAAAAAGCATTCCGAAAGCGAAGCTACTTTTTGCGAGCTGAAAATTCATCTGACCCCAACGGGCGCGAAGGTTGAACAATCAAAGGATTGCGACAACTTTACGCCAGGTATTTGCCACTTCTCTACTGATAGCAAGGAACTGGTTAAAATTAAATAGTCACATGGACAGGGTAAGCATCACTTGGTATTTTCAAAAAGTTTCGGTTAAATAACTCCCCCATAGGGTTCGCGATGCGTACCCTATCTGGCTGCCCGGCTCCGTCCCCTATGTGCAGTTGCGCCCTCATGTAACAGCCCGTTCCTTGTGCAACGAAGTATTAAGCCGATAGCCTCTACACATAATTTCTTTGAGTGAAGTAACGGTTAAGTGCATCATTGGGTGGGCAATAGCAGCCCATTCTCATGTCGGCTTCCTGAAGCCTCGCCAGAGCGTGGTCCTTCATCGCCAAGTAAATGACTGTAGAAAGAATTTATTGCTATCTCCCGATTGTCCCTGATCTAATTTTTCTCAAATTTAAGTATGTCAGTTTCATATAACATAGAAGAGCAGTAAGGTTTGCCTTCATTATATTCAATTATTTCATTGGCATAAATTAGTCGTTGTCCAGTAACGGGCTGTCACTTACAATGCATTTTCGAATGAGCTTAGATCCGTAGGCAATATTTCTGTTACCGGCTATATAAACGTACCGAGGATTGTAATGTACAAATCACTATTTTCACCAGCCGTTTTCGATGGCATTGAGGAGCCTAGGTTGCTACTCGAATACTTTGGTAACATTACCGGCACCTTTGTTGACGTCGGTGCCAATTTTCCTGACACATCCATTTCTACGCCGCTGGAAAATTTGGGATGGTCCGGGATTGTAATTGAGCCTCAGCCTGATTGCGCGGCAGCCTTGAGATTGGCTAGAAAGTGCCCTGTTATTGAAGCGGCTTGCGTTGCTAAACATGAAGTAGAAAATGAGGTGGTGAAGCTATGGCTTGCCGGGCCGCAATCTTCTTTGGACTTTTCATTTATTACACCACGAGAAAGAAAAAATGAATACGTTAGCGTTCCTACTAAAACCCTGACCTCAGCCCTTATTGAAAATAATATTTTGTCCATTGACCTTCTTTCCCTTGATACTGAAGGTACAGAAATAGAAGTAATGAAGGGCTTAGACTGGAATAAGTTCCCGCCTAAACTAGTCATTCTTGAAGATCATGGGAGGGATTTTAAGAAGCATAACTTCATGAAGGGATTAGGCTATATCAGGTTTAGGCGGGTTGGCTTTAACTCTTGGTACGCAAAACCGGAGCATGCCTTAAGCATATCTCTTTTGGGTCACGTCCAGATCTTTGTAAAGTATGTTTTGGGCTTGCCCTTCAGGCACTTTAGAAGATGGCGGCATTCTGTTTTTAGAGCGCCCACCGAGCGCGTGTAGAATCATTTGGTGGTGCAACTCTAAGAGGCTGATTGACGCAAAATATTTTTGATTTTTTCATTCCCGAACTCGTCAGGTTTTAAGTTTAACTTGTAGTGATTGCGATGAGGCTGTAACTCATTTTCTCTCAACATACGACCTGCTTCGCTGGCCGAAATAGACTCGACAACCTGTTGCTTTATTAGCTCCTCTTTTTTACGCTGATCCCAATAACGCGCGTCATTAAAAGCACGGTCAACGACATAAATCGCATTTTACTGGCTTAACCATTTCAAAGGACGTTGGTCAGGATAACAAGGGGGATTAAAGCAGCTTCACTGGTAATAAATTATTTGCTTTGATCAAGAAAACTAATAGACAATGCCCTTACGCTCAGAGTCATAGCAGGTAATCTAATGATCAGTTTATTTATTGCCCTTAAAATTATTCCCATGATTTTTATGGCGCTTTTCCCGGTGGTAAACCCCATTGGAACCGCTCTTATCCTATTCGGGATGACCCGAGGGGTTGACGATAAAACCTGGAAATCAATGTCGCGAAAAATCGCGGTTTATTCTTTTCTGTTTCTTTCATTTTTCTTTTTTTTCGGCAGTTACATTCTCAAGCTGTTTGGAATCTCTATCCCGGTTGTCCAGTTTTCCGGGGGAATGGTTTTGGCATTGATGGGGTGGCAGCTTTTAAATCAAAAAGAGAGCGCTACGCCTTTCGCTAACGCGGATATGGATAACCCCAATGCCTTGATTGAACCGAAGGCTTTTTATCCCTTTACCTTTCCTCTGACGATCGGCCCCGGAGGAATGGCAGTGGTTTTGACCTTTAGCGCGCATTTGAATCGGCAGTCCAGGCTCCTTGTAACACTGGAACAAGCTTCCGCCATTATTGGAATTTTATTGATGTGCTTAGTCGTTTCCCTTTGCTACCGCAATCTGAAATACATGACGAAGCGATTTTCAACGGCGGGCGCTCTGGCACTGTCGAAAATTCTCGCCTTCTTTGTGCTATGCATTGGTGTTGAGATTGCTTGGGCAGGCTTTAAGGCGCTTGGCTAATGTGATTTTAAGTGAGTTGCTTTATTTCTGTCTGAGGTTCTTAAGTATCTCTTCCAACGGGACAAGGTTCATTGTCATTCTGAATAAAACATCATTATTCTGTAACAGGCCATAGCATTGATAAGTCCTTAGCATAATGCTGGTTTGGTTTAAGGTGTTGTCACTGGACTCAGGAAGTTGCCTGACTAAAATATGCAGCTTGTCATTATTTTTAAGCTGAGTTAAATGCTGCCGGTCTATCGAAATTTCATGGGAGGTATAAACCATGGGATTGAGTTTGAAGTCATGATTTTCAAGTTGTGCTTTTTCCAGTAAAGCACCCGATGCAAGGCTGCAAGGAAATATTTCCGGGTAATTCGCAATATGCGTTAACTCATCAAAATAATCCGATTGCTCGGCTAAAGACCCCGACAGAAAGTTTTTCACAGAACCGTTATTCATAAATTTTCGTTTAAGAAAATAGTCTGTGCCGGCAATGGCCGTAAGGTCTGGGATTTCGTTAAGGTCAGGTAGCGTGTTAAATTTGGTATCAGGCAAAAATAGCGGAGCCCGCGTCTCCTTTTTAAACCCAAGCAAAACGGTTTTACCATCAGACTTCATGGCGATACGGTTACACAGCGTCAGACTGGGAATTGTTTTGATCAGGGTTTTTTTAATATCCAGATAAACAGGCATCCGTGGGCGAACCGCGTTAACAAAGGTAATTTGGTAGTTACTGAAACGCAGATTGTTCTCGGCAATAATCCGGTTTTCATGATGCGCTTCCCGGTGCAGGCGCATTTGATATTCAATCAGGGTGTTTAGTTGATAACCCAGTACAATGGGGCCCCTGAACGGATTATGAGTAATTTGTAACCATTTATGCTTATCATGAAACAGATTAAAGTCATCAGTGGCATTGCGCGCCACTTCAATATGAATCTGGTCAAAAGTGAATGGTTTATCTTTCATATTTCTTTCGCTGGAAATGGTGTGATTAAGATTTAACTGTTCAGGGTCACCTATTAACTTGCTGATGTCAATAAACCCGGTAAATCTTCTGAGTATTTCTGCCTTCTGAACCAAAGCCGCAAATAGCTAGCCAATGACTGAATCACCCCATCGTGTTACCATTTGTTTTTTTGCCATTATTAACCATGTCTGAAAATTATTCCATCGAACGCGATTATTCTCTGGATGCCATGAAGGTTCCGCCCAATTCCATACAGGCAGAGCAATCGGTTTTGGGTGGATTACTGCTGGATAATCAAACCTGGGATTCAATAGCCGATAAGGTCATTGAAAAAGATTTTTATCGCCGAAGTCACCAGCTTATTTTCAGGAAGATTGAAGAACTCGCGGAAAAACAGATCCCCTTTGACGTCATCACGCTGTCGGATGCGTTAAAAGCCATAGGCGAGCTGGAAAATGCCGGCGGGTTGTCGTATTTGATCATGCTGGCAAAAGACACGCCCAGCGCGGCGAATATCGTCGCTTATGCCAATATTGTCCGGGACCGTTCGGTATTGCGGCAACTGATTCATATCGGCACTGAAATTTCAGATTCCGCCTTTAACACTGAGGGTCGAGATACCGCCGAGTTGCTGGAGAATGCCGAGCGGCAGGTTTTTCAAATTGCAGAGCAGCGGCAAAGAGGGCAGGCCGGCGGTTTTATTTCGATTAAATCGTTACTGGCTAAAGCGGTTGATAAAATTGAAACTTTGTTTGAGCAGGAAGGCGCCATCACCGGTGCCAGTACCGGATTTACAGACCTGGATGAGTTGACTTCCGGTTTGCAGCCAGCCGATTTGATTATTGTGGCGGGCAGGCCATCCATGGGTAAAACCACCATCGCCATGAATATGGCCGAAAATATCGCCCTGAAATGCGATAAACCGGTGGCGGTCTTTAGCATGGAAATGCCTGGCGACTCATTGGCTATGCGGATGATGTCTTCCTTGGGCCGCATTGATCAACATAAAGTCAGAACCGGCAAGCTGGAAGATGATGACTGGCCGCGCTTGACGTCGGCCATTAATTTACTGGCGGGCACGCAATTATTCATTGATGATTCTCCCGCCTTAACGCCAACCGAAGTGCGTGCCAGAGCCAGACGGCTGGCGCGTGAGCATGGTCAGTTGGGATTGATTGTCGTGGATTATCTACAGTTGATGCAATCGCCTTCCAGCGGTGAAAACCGGGTACAGCAAATTTCGGATATTTCCAGGGGCCTGAAAGCCCTGGCCAAAGAATTAAACGTACCCGTTGTGGCCTTATCGCAGCTTAACCGGAATCTTGAACAGCGCCCCAATAAACGTCCGGTGATGTCCGATTTGCGCGACTCGGGCGCTATTGAGCAGGATGCTGATTTGATTGTGTTTGTTTATCGTGACGAAGTGTATAACGAAGACAGCTCCGACAAAGGCATAGCCGAGATTATTATCGGCAAGCAACGTAATGGCCCACTGGGAACCGTCAGGCTTACTTTCCTGGGGCAATATACGCGCTTTGAAAATTTTGCAGGAAATCCCTATAACTCTGGAGATTATGAATGATACCGGCAGCTTATGCAGTGCTTGATTTAGAGGCTGCGGCGCATAACGTGCAAAGGGTTAGAGATTACGCGCCGAATGCGAAAATCATGGCAGTCATCAAGGCCAATGGTTATGGGCATGGTCTACTGCGGATTGCCGAAGCCTTGCAAGCTGTCGATGCCTTTGCTGTCGCGCGGGTCGATGAGGGTATCCGTTTGCGTAAGGCAGGAATTAAAACCAGAATTGCTGTGTTAGAGGGTTTCACCTGTGCCGAAGAACTGGATGAATTATTGCATTATCAACTGGATGCCGTGGTACATTCATTCATTCAGGTTGAAATCCTTGAAAGCAGGGCAGAAAGAGGGCGGATAGCCATCTGGTTAAAACTCGACACCGGCATGAACCGACTGGGGTTTAAACCTAACCAATTTAACTTGGTTTATCAACGCTTAACCCAATGCTCTATCATTCGTCAGCCGATCAATCTGATGACCCACCTGGCTAATGCGGACGATAAACAGGACGCGACCACGCTCAAACAAATCCGTTGGTTTAATGATACGCTGGCGACCCTCGCTCCCGAGCTCCAGCTTGCGAGCGAGCGCAGCATTGCCAACTCGGCGGGTATTTTAGCCTGGCAAGAAGCCTTAACCGATTGGGTGCGTCCGGGCATTATGTTATATGGCATTTCACCGTTTTCAGATAGCACTGGCGAACAGCTAGGATTAAAGCCGCTTATGAGCTTACATTCACGTCTTATTGCCGTAAAACGCATAGCAAAAGGCGATAAAGTGGGGTATTCAGGAACATGGGTGTGTGAAAAGCCGACCACGCTGGGTGTTGCTGCCATTGGTTATGGTGATGGTTACCCCCGTTATGCCAAAGCCGGAACGCCCGTGCTGGTTAACGGACAGCGCGTCCCCCTGATTGGCCGGGTGTCAATGGACATGATTACCGTCGATCTGGAAACCCAGCCGAATGCAAACCCCGGCGATCCCGTGACCTTGTGGGGCAATGGCCTGGCTGTTGAAGAAATTGCCCTCTGCGCGGATACTATAGCTTATACACTGGTATGCGGCGTTACCCAACGGGTGCAAATTGTGGAAAAGACTGCTTTGTAAAAATGCGGGAGGCTACTACGACAAACCGGAAGTTCGTAACCTATATTCAAGCATCATACTCCTGTAAAATAAGCTGAAAAACAAAATGGACACTACTTATTTTGACAGAAGAAGATGATAAAAGAATCGTATTCCACTATACGCCAAAACATGCGTCTTGGATGAATCAAATTGAAGTTTGGTTGGGTATGTTAGCCAGGAAAGTGATTAAACGAGGAAACTTTTAAAGCACAGCAGAATTGAAAGAGAAAAATAATTTCAGGGAAAGTGAATTCTTCCCAAAAAGGACTTTTTTCAACACAATCCGCCAACAGCCGCAGATCAAGTTAATCAACTTTTGACGGTTAACAGCTCCAATTCTCATGTCCCAGCGGGGCTTGATTCAGCTCATCCCGATAAATACGCCAATTCGAAAGATGTTGATCCATCAAAGCCGTAAACCGGTCATTGTGGTGCCGCTCCAAAAGATGCACCAGCTCATGGACAACTATATATTCCAGGCAATTAACCGGCTTTTTTGCCAATTCGAGGTTCAGCCAGATGCGGCGTGCCTTAATGTTGCAGGCACCCCACTTGGTTTTCATCTTCTTGACGCCCCAGTCGTCAGGCTCTACACCCAATACCGGCCCCCACTTTTCCAGCAATGGCGGAATCAATAGTTTCAATTGCTCGCGATACCACTGTTGCAGAACCTGCTCGCGTTGTTCTGTAGTTGTCTCCGGTCTTACGTGAAGCTCCAAAGTGGCCTTATTGCGAAGCACTACTTTGCCAGCACCATGATGTTCAATAATACGGAGACGGTATCGCTGCCCTAAAAAATAGTGGCTCTCACCGCTGACCATTTCCCTTTGGGATTGGCGCGGCTGGGCTGCAAATTTTGCCTGTTGGCGCTTAATCCAGCCCAGTTTGCCAACCACTGCCAAACGCACTGCATCATCGCTCACGGCTAAAGGTGCCGCCACCCGCACCCGGCCATTTGGCGGATAAACGCCCAAGTGCAGGTTTTTGATGTCCTTGCGGACCACGTCAACCTTAATGCGGTTAACGGTGATCTGATGACTTTCAGTATTCACGCTGATTTTTTACCAGATCAAAGATGCGCTCCGTCAGTTCATCATCCTGCAAGACCGAACGCACGGCATATTTGACTTCCTTTTCCTTGACCTTGTGGCCGCGCCAGCCGTCCTTGCACGTCGTGCGCACCGTGTAATCGACCGCTTTGCTTAACGCCTCGTTTCTGTCAAGATTGTCAAACAGCGCCCGTTTGGCTGTTGTATCGATAGCAGAGGGATAAGTATCGGTCGGTGGATTTTTCGCCTGTTTCGCCAGCTCTACCACTTCAGCCAGATATTTCTGATAATCCAGCGCCCCCTTGCGGCGTTGCTCAATCAGCGCATCCAGCAACTCCGACATGTTCTCGTAATACTTCGGATTAATCGGCGACTCGTCGATGATCAGCTTGCGGACATTGTTTTCAATGGTTTCGGCGACGGCTTCTTTACTATTGCGAATGTCTTTGGGCAGTGCATCGACAGCATCCGTGCCGCGCTCAACGATCATCTGGATCAGTGTCATGTCATCAAATGCGGAAATCTTTTCGCTTTCCTCGGCGCGGATGTAAGTATCGATCAGGTGGCGCATGGCGGGCTCATACATTTTCAGGTCGATGTAATCGCCGCTGGCCAGTTTGACCTCGTTACGTACTTTCTCGTAGTGATCGACATCGGCTTTCAGCTTGGCAATCTCTGCTGGCTTATAACCCGCCTGTTCCAGTTCGTTAGCCAGACTGGCATAAGCGCGGATGAAAGCTACCGTATGCTTGTACAGCGCCAGTCGCTTGGCCTCCCGTTCTTTCAATGCGCTCTTGTCACCGGTATCCTGGCCGCAAAAGTAGCGTAAGTAGGCCACCGTATCTTTCGGCGCTTCGACCGGTTCGCATAAGGCCCTGATGGTTTCCCAGGCTTGTTCCAGATGCTCCCGAGCCTTACCGAGGCGATCTTCCAATAATCCGGCGACATCCGCCTTGTCGTAACCATCCAGTGCGCCCGCAGTGTAGTCGTGGATGGAATTCTCCAGGCTATTGAACAGGTCTTGATAGTCGATGATATAACCGTATTCCTTATCGTCACCATCCAGCCGGTTGATGCGGCAAATCGCCTGAAACAGGGCATGGTCGCGCATTTTCTTGTCGATGTAGAGATAGGTGGCAGGCGGTGCATCAAAACCGGTCAGCAGTTTGTCCACTACAATCAGCAGCTTCATTTGACCCGGTTCATCAATGAATTTCTTTTTTACCGCCTTCTCAAAGGCCTCCGGCTCCTGGCCGTTCAGCATGGTGTTGTAAATTTCATATTGCCGCAGTTTCTCGGTTAGGCCCTCGCCGGAGGCCTCTCCCTTGATGTCCGCTGGTGACGGGCGATAAGAGGTGATAATCGCGCATTTGTCGGCCAAATCGGTCTTGGCGAATAACTCATAACATTTGCAGGCCTCAAAGATGCTGCTGGTAACCAGCATGGCATTGCCGCGTCCGCTTTGCAGCCGGTCGCGAGTCGCCATATCCATTAATATATCGGCGACAATCTTTTCCAGCCGCGACTGACTGGACAGCACGCGCTGCATCGTGCCCCATTTCTGCTTGAGCTGCGCCTTCGCCAGATCGTTCAGGCCTTTGGTTTTGGCCTCAAACCATTGATCGATCTTGGTCTGTGAGGTGATGCTCTGGTCAATGTCGCGCGCTTCATAGCGCAAATCCAGCACCACGCCATCTTTAACCGCTTCGTCGAATTTGTAGGTATGGATGTAGCGGCCAAACACCTCGATGCTGCGCTGTTTGTCTGCCTTCAGCAGCGGCGTACCGGTAAAGCCGATAAACAGCGCATTGGGCAGGATCGCTTTCATCGCCTTGTGCAATTCGCCGGACTGGGTGCGATGGCACTCATCGACGAAGACGGTCAAGTCGCCCTTGGCATTAAAACCGACAGGCAGCGATTTCTTAACCTCTTCGAGATAGGCGGCTATGTTCCCGGCATCCTCGCCGTCTTCCTTGCCGCCGAACTTGTGGATCAGGGAACACAGCAGCCACGGTGCCGGGGCATTCAGCCTGGCGATTAAATCCGCGCCGCTTTGGGTGCGGTAAATGTGTTCATTCACCCCCAGAAACACCTTCTCAATCTGCTCGTCCAGCTCGGTGCGGTCGGTAATGATCAGCACGCGTGCATCGGGGCGGTGCTCGCGTATCCATTTGGTCAGCCAGACCATGGTCAATGATTTGCCGCTGCCCTGGGTGTGCCAGATGATGCCGCCCTCACGGCGGCGCACAAAGTCCTGGGCGGCGCGCACGCCAAAATACTGGTTGTGGCGGCACAGTTTTTTAATTCCGGCATCGAAGACGATGAAGTCGTGGATCAGCTCCAGAAAGCGGGTTTTATTGCATAGCTGGATCAGGTGCCGATCCAGCAGATTGTCGATGGAGCTGTCTTCCTTCCAGGTCAGGTAATACTTTTCCTTGGTGTCGATACTGCCGTAGCGTAAGCCCTCTGTGTCGTTGCCCGCCATCAATAACTGCGTAGTGGAGAAAAAAGGCTCGATAAAAACCGGTTTCTGGTTGTCCAGATTCTGGCGTATGCCTTCGGCTACCGAAACCGTGGAACGCTTCAACTCCAACACCCCCAGCGCAATGCCATTGACATACAGCACCACGTCCGGCCGCTTGCTATTGGCCTTGGCGTCCGCTGCTTTTACCGTCACTTCTTCGGCAATGCCAAAGTGATTGTTCAATGGCTACTTCCAGTCGATCAGCCACACGGTTTGGGTATTTTCACCCACCTCCGGCTTGACTTTAACGCCGTAGCGCAGCAATTCGTAGACGGCCTTGTTGCGATCAAACAGACTTTTGCTGGTATCACCGGCAGCTTTGTCAAACAAATGCAGGGCGCGGCTAATCAGGTTTTCCTCATAACCCTGCTTGTTCAAAAAACTGCGCAGCAAATCAGATTCAATATTGCGATTACCCGTCCGGTCTATCCAGTTACCCAGATATTCGTAACCCAATGACTCGCAGAACAGCTTAACCACACGGGCCTGGGTTAGTTTTTCTATTTGGCCGACGTTGCTCATGTTAATTCCAGGTAGTTGCTACCGGGAGCGCTGAGCCCCAGCTCGGCGTAGTTTGATTGAGTGCCAAGCTGGGGCTTGGCGTTCCCGGTTCCTATTTCAGTCATTATAGCCAATATAAGCACTGGACCAAGGCCAATCAGTGGCATCAGCACAAAGCTTGGCCTTTACAGGATTATTGTGAATATAATTGATCGTACTGTAAAAATGCGCTTCATCACGAATATAACGATCCCAATATTCGCGCATCCAAAATTGTCTGCCGGGAATGCCGAGTCCCAGTTCGGCATTATTCGCTATTGCCCAGCGGCCAGTAAATGACTTCCACGATTGCAGTATTTTCGGCAGACTAAAAATAGGTTCAATTAACACATGAACATGATTAGGCATAACACACCAAGCTATTAAACGATAACGTTCACCATCAAATTTCTGTAAGGTTTCCTGCATAAGCTCGGCCACGATGGGGTGACGCAAGGCACAGCAACCCAATCCCGCATCCAGCCAATGCTCAATTTTCTTGCGCCATTCACGTTCACGGATTGAAACCGGCACTTGCAAAAGCTCTTGCTCCAATTGTTTAAGTATTGCTTGCGGTAAAGAATCAGCAAGACGAAAGGTAATAAATTGCAAAACATCCGGTACATCCAAATGTGGCAAATACCCCCGACTATACCAACCATGATGACTGGGATTGCTATGACTGGGAGCGTTACTTCCGGAAGCGCTAATCCCGGGAGTGCTGAGCCCCGGTTCGGCGTAGTCTGATTGACTGCCAAGCTGGGGCTTGGCGCTCCCGGGGTTCTTGTCTTTTTCAGTCATTCTGGCTTGGTTTCTATCTTTTCCAGATAAAAAGGTGCATCGTCACCAATGGCAACCGGCTTGCCATCTTGCCAAATGACCGCATATTCGCCCAAGCGCCGTTTACGTTCCAAGGTATCTTCCGCGACCTTTTTTAGTGTTGCCCACATAACTTTTATTTGTGGTGATAGCGCCGTCATTTTTGTGCCTCGTTCAATAATTCATGAAATAACAAATGTGCGGTTTTAGTTGCTTCATACCAAGCGAACCCTGCCTTATTTTAGATATTACGAGAAAACTAAAATAGCGTAAGCCGCTATTTTAGTTCTTAACGCTCCCGTGTTAAATTAAGCGAATCCTGCCGGTCAGTAGTTCCTGCATCATGCCTTGCTTAAGGTCTTTGGTTTTGTCGCGGCGGGTTTCAAGTCCGGTGATTTCGGCGTCCATGTCGGAAAGGATGGTGGCGATGGCTGTTTGCTCTTCCTGTAAAGGCTGTGAGATTTCGAGTCTCATAAATGCGCTCTTTGCAATATTGTAGCGGGTAGCACCTTGCGCCAACACGGCCATAGCTTTGCGACCTTCTTTGCTCCTAAACCAATACGCAAAGAATAACCCGTTTACTTTTGCATCAGCCTTGAAACGGAATCCAAAACAAAAGCTATTTAAGTAAAGATTAGGAATATCCTCCAGTAAGACAGCACAAAACCCTACTTCTTCGGGAGTTTCCGATGAACCGTTGAAGAATAGGTCGCCTTTCTTTGTAAGGTTTTGAGCTTCATCAGATTCAACATCTACATGTTCAAGCCAACTCGGATCAATAATGGTGTACGTCATCACGTTCATGAAAGGAATATAGCGAGCATCTCCTTGACCAAAATCAACTTTCGTTTTTCCCGTAAGTCCACCATATGTATTACCTAACACCTTCATTGGCATAATTTCCCACGCCTCCCTAAACCCCTGCAAACGAGTCTGGCCGGTGAGTAGTTGTTGCATGGCGGCCAGTTTGAGGTCGCGCTTCTTGGAGATGAGTTGATCGAGTTTGGCTAGCAGGGCATCGACATCGGATAGCACTGCGGCGATGGCGCGTTGCTCCTCTCCACTTGGATAAGGGATCTGTAGTGATAGAAAAACATCTTTCGAAATGTTTTTCATACTCCCACTTGTTCCGGTAGCAGATTCTTTAACTTTACGCTTGTACCTTTCAGTGACAAGTAGATAAGAAAGCCACTTAACGCAGATGTCACTTCCCTGACGAATTCTAGTCATCCAAAGTCGGTCTGGCAAAAATAGATTAGCGTTATCAATCTCTACATACCCGCTTTCGCCTACTAAGTCTGGAGTGTTCATTCGGCTTATGATAATTGTATCAGCTCGGGGATTAAGTTTTGCGCGAGCAATATCACGCGGCGCAATTTTCTTAGCTTCATGAGCATAAAACTGACCATTGGCAACGGCTGAAGTTTTTAATATTGATTGCTCATGGGCATACACTCTCTGAGACTCATCAACTGAATTAACACTGACACCGGTTTCAAGCTTATCTATTGCAGTTCCGAGATTTCGAACTTCCCAATCATCAGGAATCACTCCCACCTCAGTCTGCTTATAGCCTTTCCGCAATCCGCTATTATTAGCAGCCATTTGATACTTGGCACTCAATTCTTCAACGACCAACTGTCCCTTATTCATTTACTTCAACCTCACGCAAACTTAATTCCAGTTCTTTGCGCAGCTCTTCGCGATCCGGTAGATAGAGCTGGTATTTCTGCACGAAAAGCTGGCTGTTCATTTTGATAGGTAGCGTATTCCACAAGCAGTTCGTCCTTGTTTTTGGTGAGGATAATGCCGATAGGCGGGTTGTCGCCTTCGATGTTTTCCTCGCTGGCGAAGTAGCCCAGATACATATTCATCTGGCCAATATCATGGTGTTGCACTTCATTGATCTTCAGGTCGATCAGTACAAAACAACGCAGGATGCGATGGTAAAAAACCAAATCAACTTTGTAATGGGTGTTATTGAGCGTGATGCAGTATTGCCGTCCGACGAAGGTAAAGCCTTTGCCTAATTCCAATAGAAATTGTTGCAAGTGGTTGCAGAGTACGGTTTCCAGATGGTTTTCGGAAACCTGCCAGGGTTCGGGGATTTTTAGAAACTCGAACACATAAGGTTCACGCAGCAGGTCGGCGGGTTGTGCAACGATCCGGCCTTGTGCGGCAAATTGTAAAATATTGGCTTTGTCTTTACCCGCCGCCAGACGCAGAAACAGTGAGGCCGCTTTTTGCCGTTTGAGTTCCGGCACTGACCAGTGTTCGGCAATCGCTTGTTGCTCGTAAAAACTGCGTTCCAGTTCGTCATCAAGCTTGAGCAGTTCAACATAATGTGACCAGCTCAATTGGTGAGAAGGCTTCTGACTTATTGGGTAACGCAGGTAAAGCAAGCGTATGTACACCAGATTGCTGCGGCTAAAGCCCTTGCCGTGCCGTAAACTCAAATCTTTGGCCAAACTGCCAATCAGTGCTTTGCCGTAATCGGCCCTGATTTTGCCGCCCTGCTCAAACTCGACAATTTGTTGGCCCAGTTGCCAATAGGTTTCCGTGATCTGAACATTGACGGCCTGGACTGCTTGTATGCGACCTTGAGTATAGGTATCGGAAATTTGCTTTAGCAGTTGTTGGTAGTCATCGGTAGCCATCAGTTCCATACAAAACCCATCTTTTTTAGATGCTCATCGACTCGACTGGCAAGGTTTTCCAGTTCTTCGGTCAATTTTGGCAACGGTGTGGCGTAGCGTTCAGCGAGTTGTTTGATGCGTCCGGTTAACGCCTGACTGACCCGATCCAATTCGCTTTGCACGCTGGTAGCCAGTGCGGCCAGCCATTTATCATCCACCACCAGCGTTTTAATTTCGGCCTCGCTGAGTTGAGCGTATTTGCGGATAACTTGGGCATCCAGGGCTTTTTGGGCTTCCTTTACTTTTTTAGCGGCGGCTGATTCTTGTTCAATCAGTGCCAGATAGGCTTCCAAAGCCGCCTGTTCTTCAGCGGCTTCTTTGTCGTTCTTGATAGTTTTCAGCCGATCTTTGACGCTTTTGGCACTGAGTTTGCCTTTGTCGGTTTTGCCTTCGGCCAGCAAACCATCCTCGCCACCCTGCTCTTCGTCCATCTCTTCCATCTGGCGGCTGATGGCTTCACGGTCGGCTTCCATTTGTTCGATGGCTTGCCGTTCTGCACTAAAATAACGGGCAACAAGCAATTGTGCAGGGATTAAATCCGTATTGGCTTTGCCGTCCAAAACCGCTTGCCAGCCTTCATGGCTTAATTGATAAACATCATCCTGCATGGTCTCATTCCAATAATCCAGTAGATGTTGATAGACATCATAAGCATCAATGAGCGGTACAGTGCGGAAAGTTTCCAAGAGGTTTTCCGATAAGGCATCGATTAGCGCCTTGGGACGATCACCGGGCTGAATACCGGTTAGCAATGGCGTGTTGCTTGCCTTCCAATCCGCGAACAGTTGGGTGACTTGCCGGTTAAAGGCGGTAAATTCCGGGTGTGCAAAGATAGCGGTTTTGATTTGTGCTGCATCAACTTTGAGCAAACTGTAACCAGTACGGTCACCATCGATAAACAGCTCTCGACGCACGGCAGGAAATACCTGCCAGTAAGCGTCAAGCCCGTCAATATCACGATTGGGTATGCCGCCTTTAAGGTGAGCGGCGATGTCCTGCAAGTCTTCTGCGTCACTACTGTCAATGTAGCGCGGCAGGTTAAGGTTAAAGTCGTTGGTTTCAATCTCCGCCAAGGGAACCAAGCGGGCATATTTGGCCGTTTCTATTTGCTTGTTAAAGGTGTCGACAATTTTATGAATATCCTGGGCACGCAGGCGGTTTTTGTTGCCGTCTTTAATATAACCCTTGCTGGCGTCGATCATAAACAGGCCTTTGCGGGCAGCGGCGTGTTCTTTATCCAACACAATAATACAGGCGGGAATACCGGTGCCGTAAAACAAATTGGCAGGCAGACCAATAATCCCTTTGATGACGCCTTGTTGCAGAATACGCTTACGGATCACCCCTTCGGCTCCACCACGGAACAAAACGCCATGCGGCAGAATCACCGCGCCTTTGCCGGTGCTTTTTAAGGAAGCGAGGTATCTACTTTAAATTCCAGGGGAAAACCAACATCAAACCTGCAAGGTTTGCGCTTTTTGAGTAATTAAATCTGCCAAAGAGGGAAGTTCGAATCGCCCAGACACGCGATCATAAACGTAATCGT
>JAQTPT010000028.1 GCA_028712795.1 Methylococcales bacterium | reverse complement strand
CACGGCATTGTCGTACACATCGCGCTGCCAATCCAATTGATGGGCAGGGGAAATATCCAGATCAACCGATTCAATACGGATGTCATGCCCTTCACGGGGGCGCAAAAGCAATTTGTGCGGCAACAATATTACCGCTTCAGCGTATTGGTAGGTGGTTACGTGCTTTATTAGCAAGCGGCGCATTTTTATTACTCCGGGGGGTTAACAGCACGGAAAATACTCAGTAGCATTCTGACACAATTTAAAAAATGACGTCTGATTTGTTTGTCCATTGATACTGGTGATACTGGCAAATTTAGCCCGTTTTTTTCTCAGCTATGATCTGGCGCAATCTCAATCAATTTTTTCCAGTGCTGAAGTTTTGATATTTAACAACTCGGTTAAAAGCTCAAGTTGAGCCGTCAATTGAGGTGTCGCTGGAATTTTCCAGGATTTTCCTGTGATATGGGCCAATAAATTATTCAACCAAGGCTTGTCTGATTTTGCTTGATGAATGATAAATCGGTAGGTGTCACCGTCACTAAAAACAGCAAAATCCTCCAGAAAAACTTCAATCGTTTCATTTTCACCGTATAGCTTTGTTTGAACGTAGACTTTTCGGGCCTCAAGGTCAAAATTAAATTCCGTTAATTCTGCAATACCCTTAAGAATTATATTCGACACCCAAATTATCAATAGGTTGGGTGTCAATTTTATTACCATTTTTACTAATCTGGATTTAATGCTCATTTTTAGCCTTCATTCACTAATGGGATAGGATTTCTAATTTTAACCATTCTTTGCTGGCTTGTGTGACAAATATTGCTAGGGAATGGGAATTTAATACTAAAGTTTCGGAGTGTTGGCGCCGATTGAAAATTGACCCTCTGGAGAGGCTTGTACCGATCGAATATTGTCCAGGCAATTCACGTATCCTGCTTGGTTTTAAGTAGGAGAATTCGAGAGTGTATGAAATGTCAATGTTCGCAAAAGTAAGACGGTTGTTTCATCGCGACAACCTATCCGTCAGTGAAATTCAGCGGCGGACGAGTCTGCCGCTAAACACCATCAAGGTCTGGTTAAAAAAATCCAGACCTGATAACTACAAGTACCCCGAAAGAACCAAGGTGGATGACAAACTGACGCCGTTTGTTCCTATCCTGTTATTGGCTTTGGACACTAAATCACGGCGGTCTAAACGGGATCGGCTTACCGCATACTGATGCCAAGCTAACAACGTCGTTACTGGATCGTCTTACCCCTCATTGCCCTATCATTGAGACGGGTAATGAATCATTCAGATTTAAACAAAGCAGCGCCAATGCCAAAGAACGAATCAAGTCCGAGAGTCATCTAAACACTCATCACCCCTAGCAGAAACAGCAGAGGCGGATACTCATGAACAGGCTGAATTTATCTCTATCCCAAAACAGCTCAACCAAAAAGGGAGTTCAAAACCATCTTGGTTTGGTCGACTAATTTGATGCGGTGTAGTACGCTGCACCGCTAAATCCCTGGCCGATTTTCAATCGGCGCCAACAATAGCGGAAACCTGATGAATATGTGTTACATGATCCTTTTTAAACCCGTTCTTAAAAATTAAGCTAAAAATCCCTGAATAAATCAGTTTGCTCATAACGCTTGCCTATCGATTTATTTTCCAGCGATGACAGCGTAACGCCCAATAATCTGACACTGCTTTCGCCAATATCGGTGTTTTTTATTAATTCTTCCAGAAGTTCGGCTGCTCTTGTCACCGTGTAGGGTAAAGTCCTGCTTCGGGTAACCTGAACAAAGTTGTGGTACTTTATTTTTACCGTCAGTGTATAAGCTGCCAGCTGTTTTTCGGCGGCTTTTTGTAACGCTGTATCTAGCAGTTCTTGCAAGTGCAAGAGAATTTCTTGCCTGGATGTTATATCCTGCTGAAAAGTGGTTTCTACGCCGACGGATTTTGTGACTCGCTGGCTATTGACCGGACGATGATCGATGCCTCGGCAAATATTGTAATAATGTGCGGCCGCTTTGCCAAAATGTTGTTGCAACACGACCAGCGATAACTGCTGCAAATCCTTGCCCGTTGCTATACCGAGTGACTGCATTTTAGCTGACGTCACCTTTCCAATTCCGTGAAATTGACCTATCGGCAATTGTTCGGCAAATTCAGGCCCTTGCTCTGGAGTAATCAAATAAAAACCGTCCGGCTTATCAATATCCGAAGCCAGCTTGGCCAGGAATTTATTATAAGAAACTCCGGCAGATGCGGTCAGCCCAACTTGCTGTTTTATTTTTTCTTTAATGGCCCTGGCAATCAAGGTTGCAGAACCTTGAAGCGCATCGGCATCACTGACATCCAGATAAGCTTCATCCAGCGACAGCGGTTCTACAAGGTCAGTGTAACGGGAAAAAATTTGCCGGATCTGTATTGATGCCTCTTTGTAAACATCAAAACGAGGTTTAATAAAAACAGCTTGCGGGCAAAGCCGGTAAGCGTGCGCTGAAGGCATCGCGGAATGAATGCCGTATCGTCTGGCCTCGTAACTGCACGTTGCCACCACGCCACGCGAATAAGGGCTGCCTCCAACGATAACCGGCCTGTTTCGATATTGCGGGAAATCACGTTGTTCGACAGCGGCATAAAACGCGTCCATGTCAATATGGATAATTTTACGGTGATGTTCTGGTATCATGAAAAGTATATGCGACTGCCCGGTCGATTCCTGTTATTTAATAAGTGGCTTTTATCGTGTAACTCAATCTTTCTTTTCGCTAACGATGACGTTGGTATCTGCCACGAGTTAAGCCTTGGCAGCAAATACTCTGTATTGAAAAAAAGCGTCTAATTTTTTACACTGTTTAGTATCGGCTTTTACAATCAATTTATGCGGCCAGTGCTTTTCAAGGTCTTTATGATGTCATATTCTTCAATGAAATAAGACACACTCTTATAGAAAAAACAGCCCTGTTTATTAAAACTGGTCGACAACCGCTCAGGTTCATTTCTGAACAACCCTTTGATAAACGCTATAGCACTTTACGGAAAAGTAATAACAATGAAACCTGGTTTTTTCAATCATCTCTTGCTCATCAGTCATTTTGAACTTAAAAGGAGCTTTACAACCCGGAAAGGCTTACTGTCTTTGGTGACCTTTGCGGTCGTATGGTGTGTTATCCTGGTGTATCCCCTTCGCTTGGTTGCTGAACTGTTACTGCAAGAAAAGGATTTAATGCGATACTTCAACTTTTTTGATTTTATTGGTTTGGGCTCAATACAGCAATGGCACATTCCTGAATTCGGCGTGTTTTGGCATTTTGCATTGCTTATCTTCACTATGTTGAGCATTACGGTTGCCGCCGATCAAACCTGTTCTGACCGCGAGCGTGGCACCTTACGGTTTATTGTCGTGCGCAGCAGTCGCGACAGTGTGTTTTTTGGCCGGTTTGCAGGCGTAATGGTTATTCAGGCCCTATTAATCAGTGCAACCGCATTAAGCACCCTTGCTTTAGTGTTGTATCGTGACGCCACGCTGTTTGCTTCTGCATTGACTGACCTATTCGTCATAACCGTTAATTTAATTTTAGCCGTACTACCCTTTACAGCGATGATGGCGGCTTTATCCGCTAAAGTTAAATCGGCTCGTCAAGCCACCGTCTGGGCTATTTTGATCTGGACATTTCTGACCGGCATTATCAGCGGCTTTGCTTACTACCTACCGGTGCTTTCCTTTTTTAAATTCCTGGTTCCCGGCTATCAACTATCTGACCTGGCGCAATTGTCGGGCTGGCAAACGCTGCAACTGGCTCATGTTCCCCTCCTGCAAAGCTTTATTTTATTAGCCTTGGGACGCTGGATAATGGCAAGGCAAGCGCTATGAGATCATCGATTATCCAATGTCAACGGCTTAACCATGTTTATTCCGGCAAAGCCGCGCTCTCTAACGTCAATTTTGAACTGGACGCAGGCGAACCAATCGGCTTGGTCGGTCCCAATGGTGCAGGAAAAACCACCTTGCTCAGCATCTTGTCCGGATTTTTACGCCCCACGTCCGGCACCGTCAGACTGTTCGGTCACCCGCCAGGTGCAGCCCAACTCATCGGCAAAATCTCAGCGCTGCCCCAAGATGCAAGACTGGATCCCGGCTTTACCCTCATAGAGCAACTGGTTTTTTATGCCCGTCTACAGGGATTAACTAAGCAACAAGCCATCCTGGAAGCAAACAGAGTATTACAGGAAGTTTCATTAAAGGAGGCCGTCCATGAAAAACCGCTGGTACTCAGCCATGGCATGGCAAAACGTGTTGCGATTGCCCAGGCGCTGATCGGTAAACCAGCGCTGATATTACTGGATGAGCCCACCGCCGGACTTGATCCTGTCAATGTCCGGACCGTGCGTGCGATCATAGCAGAACAATCATCAGAGGCCACCTTTATCATCAGCTCCCATAATTTGGCTGAACTTGACCGGCTATGCCGGCAAATTTTACTGCTGGAAAACGGTATGATGCAGACTGAGAAAATCAGCATAAACGAACAACAGGCCGCCACCCGTTTTATTACTCTGCAAATGGGACCCAGCCCGGTTCAAGAAGTAATTACTAAATTTAAAGGTATTGAGGGTGTCCTGCAAGTCACTAATCCGCAAAAAAATGAATTTATCGTGGAATATGACCCGTGCCTGCAACCCCACATGGATCAGCAACTGATGCGATGTATCAACACGCACCACTGGCAATACCGGCAGTTGAGCCATGGCAAGACCCTGGAAGAAAAACTTTTCTTTAAGGACTAAAAGTGTTTTTGGAAATCCAGCTTTGAGCAGACTTTAGATTGCCAAGGATTTTCTTCTGATCGATTGTCGGTATTTTTTCTAGCCACATGGAACTATTCCATCCAAAAAACGTAACCTTGAACCTCTATTCAATCTTTCCATCGACAGCAAGCTGCGAGTGTGTGATTTAGCCAAACTAATAGAGTTTCAACGCGGGCTATGATTTGTTAGGCTTTATTGTTTTCGGGTGTTTGCGTTGCAACACTTGAATAATATCCACTTCAATGGAGCCAAATGCAACTATCCACAGCGTCGCATCGTAAACATCCAGCCACGCCGATTGCCAGGCCCAAGCAATTACCATCGCAATCAGTCCGGCAAATACAGCTAAAGTTGCCCACCAATAGCTTTGCTGATGTTCGGATACTTTATCCGGCCAGCGTACTTCCAGCTCAAGCAAAGCGATCAATGTAAACCAGAGTGCAGAATTAACCACATCCAGCAATTCTCCGTCATGAATATAACTAACAAACACCAACGCAATAACAGCGATCAGGAAACCACGTAGCCTATGATAGGTGTTTTCAGCCATCAGAGTATTGCCGTTGGTTTCCAGCTCATACAGCACCAGCAACATCAGCCAGGCCAAGGCATCAACAGCGCTGATCAAAGTATCGACCATGGCATAGATAACGACATTAAGTGTTATCAATGCCACGATGATTAATTTGAACTTGGGGTAAGGAATGGATGAGAAATAATTAAACATGCTTAAACCCAATAATATATGGTGTCATGGCCCGGCGTGGCCATCGATTTAAAACGCCAAACCGTATTATAAAACGCCTGCACTCATTTAAGTTGCTATACGCCATTTAAAATGGCGGTAAATATACCTAACTAACACAAGCACATTGTATTGCTTAAGTAGGTTATATCAACGCATACAATTTTTCAGGTTATCAATGTTGTTGGTTCATCTTAAGTTAAGTTCAAATAGCCATACTACGATCATTCAGGCCATAAAGTTGGCTTCATGTGAAGTAAAGACCCCAGATGACTTTAATCGAACAATTTAACAAATAGAAACTTAATGGTAAACGAAAATGAACAATCAAATTTTGATAAATCAAGCTCAACATCTTTTTGTTATGTTGCATACAAAACAAAATGAATCACTCACGCAGTCGGATTATGAAAACCCATCCGCAACGTTTTGTTGTGGGGCAATCGCTGGCTTCGAATTGCAACAAGCTGCATGCGTATAGCGATATTGTATTTCGGAATTGAATCCTCATGCCCTTCTTATCCTAAAACCAATAACTACGCAATCAACTTCAGCGCTTCTGCATGGACAGTTCCTGGCATAACCCTCTATGAAGCAGTTCTGCACGCATCTCATTAATTCGCCGGATCCCTGCGCCATCGACGCAAGACCGGTAACTGACGATGATCAATAATTTCGCCGCCGAACACCTGAACATCAAAAAATACAGCAAATCCAGGGTAAATTCGTCACTCCAGTGAGAGTTATCCAGAATCAGTATCAAGGTGGAAGTGTTACACAGCGTCTCAAAGAAATTTGCGCCTTCCCGAATCATGCGACCGGTATTGAAATGTACTAATTTCGTCGGCAGAATGGCGGTCTCATCAGGATCCAGCACATTCAACATTTGATAAAGCCAGGTTGGGGCTAAATGGCCCAGGCGCTCGATGAGCAATCGTCCATAAGGCTCCCGGCAATGGCGTTCAAGCGCTTCCAATAAGGGCAAAAAAGGTTCGGTAGCACTACCCATCTGTACGCAACGGGCTCGCAAAACAGCCAGTTTGGGATGATGGACGTTGTCGAGAAAAGCATCCAGCAACCTGGTTTTGCCTATGCCCTGCTCGCCATGCAAAAAAACCAAACGCCGGTTTCCATTGGATGCCAGCCGAAAAGCTTCCCGCAGCTCTGCCAATTCCTGAGTGTATTCAAACCAAACAGGGGATGTTTGAGCGTGCGGTCGACGATCAAAATACAAGAGGCTGCCCTCACTCGCCTCAACAATTTGATTGCACTCATTTAAGCTAACCTCAGCCAGAAAACGGTAGCCCCGTCTGCAAACCGTCAAAATATAATGGGGCGATTTACTTTCATCTTGCAAGACATTACGCAGGGAATTAACCGCCAGCCTCAATGCCGAATCGTCGACAATCCGCCCGTCCCACACCTTATCGAATAATTCTTCATGGGAAATCAGACGTCCCGAGTTCAGCAAAAAATACAGTAATAAACGATAGACCTTGGGAGATAAATTGACACACGATTCTTCTGTACACAAAAGCTGGGCACACGTATCCAAACGAAATGGCCCGAATAGGTAATTAGTGCTCTGTTCCATAGGAAAACCCCCAAATGCTGTTATTCGAGAAGTGAAGGGACGCTAACATATTAATAACAAATTGCTAACATCTTGTGCCAGTTAAGTGAGTATACTAAAAACCAAGTAATTGGGTAAGTCAATTAAGGTTTGTTTATCGAATTGAGAGGAGTTAGTGACGTTAGCGGGTAATTCGATCAAATTTTGACCCCATTGATTCTTATAAAGCAAAAGATGCTTGCGCTAGCCGAATATATTATTTTTTTAAAAACGTTTATTTAGGTGTCTCATGAAAGCAACCAGAATGATGTACTGCACTATATTAACGAGTCTCTGGCTTTCTGGATGTGCCACATTCTCGGGTACACCCCAAGAACCAATTGATTTGACCAAACTGACTTCGACCTTTGCCACCGAATTGCAAAAAATCCAAGGTAGTACAACCACAATTGATAAGCTTAAGCGTGATGATTACATAAGTAAAGCTCTCACTATAATGGATTTTAACTACTCTACATTTGTAAACGGCTTGGGTACTCAAAAGCGAACCAAAGACATGGTAACTGATTTTTTAGTACTGTCTATGAATCTCGCTGGAACTGCAGTTGGTGCAGCAGAAACTAAGACAATACTTGCTGCTATCTCCGCTGGAATCACAGGTACTAATAGCGCTTTGGACAAGAACTTTTTCTATGATATGGCACTACCTAGTTTGATCGCACAAATGAATGCAGATCGGACTGAGGTTTATCTAAAAATATTAAGTGGAATGCAACGAGAAACCAGTGGAAAAAACGCTTATTTATGGGCCCAAGCCGTTCGAGATCTAGTTGATTATTTTAATGCGGGTACTTTACAACATGCAGCTTCTAGTATAGGAAAAGATGCTGGAGCAAGGCAAACTGCCAGTCAAATTGAAATAAATAATATTTTGATGGTGCCTCAAGTAGCTAAACTTTCTGATATTCCTCTTAGAGAAGAAATAAACCGAGCTCTAAATAATATAACTGAAAAAAACTCAGATAAGGTCAAGGATATTTTTGTTCCACTCTCCAATGCACTCAGTCATCTACCTGATTGTAAGGCATTGGAGAACAAAGCCGATGGTAACGTGAGTGATATAAAAATTGCACTTCAACTTTGCATTCAAAGCGTTAGTGGAGATACGCAACATACATTTCAAGAGGACAATACGAAAATTGCCCAGAAATTTAAGGAAGCCGGAATCATGCAATAACGATGCAGCTTACTACAAGTTGCTTTTTTAATCATTGGGAGAAATACAATGACAGAAAAATTCAGGGGATTTCCAGGGAACTTAACCTTAACAGATTTGCAAACGAGCATTCGTTTTGAGGAAGCTGGCGGGTTGGAATTATTAGATTGCGTTGTGGCGACCGATAAATCCAATCAACCAATAAACATCTGTAAATTTAATTTGTTAAATCCTGGGGAATTTCCAAAACATATTGTTTTGGTTAATAATGGTTCTCCAAAACCAGCTAATACAGGTAATTTAATGTTTAGTGACGTTGTTGTTGTCGAACATCAATTTACTACATTAGACTTCTACCGCGAAACGTGAAATGAATTAATTGGAATCAAAAACCAATTAGGTCCGCGCAACGCGTAACTTTTTAGGGCTTGATTTACCCGAAACGTTTTGAAAATGGTACGAGATCCGTACTTTACTTGGCTTTCAACGAGGAGGATTCGAACATGTCAAGAACATTTGTGGCGTGCAAAAGCAAAGTGCATAACCGAGGCAAGCCTCCTGAGGCATTCCTCAATGAAATAATTGACTGGGCAATCAACGCGCCAGATAAAATTTTTGAAGCCAACCCAATACACGACATTTACTCCAATGTCGTCGCTGATCTTGGACCATGGAAGAGCCAAACTCACAGAAAAGCTGCAATGCTTGAGGTTCTTCGTGTCCTGGGTGGCTTTGAAAGTTCTTGGGATTGGAACGCGGGTGTCGATACTACAAATCCAAACTCAAATACGCCGTGTACTGAAGAGGCAGGTATTTTTCAATGTTCGGGCAACTCTATGTCGTTTGATGCGTCCTTGAAAGAACTTTTGAGGCAAGCAACGGGTGAAACGGATTGTAAGACATTTATATTGGAGACTAAATCTAATCATAAGTTTGCAATTGAGTACTGCGCTAGGCTTATTCGATTCACGGTCGATCATCATGGCCCGATCAAGCATAAAAAGATCAATCCATGGTTACGGCGTGATGCGGTTGCTGAGTTCGAAGGCTTTTTGTCTTCCTAGCATCTAAGGGTACTACTTGGCTTTATATTTAGGACACCAGCTTTATCGTTGCCCAACATTACATTATTAGTTTAAGAAATGGTGATAGGCAAAACGAAAGTCTGTAGTTTATTTCATCTTGGAGATACTATCAAAAGACTATAGTTTTTCCAATATAAATTATCCATTCCATTACATTTGAATCTCAAGGAGTAGTGTCATGTCAGAATTAACTACGTTAAAAGGTCGTTGCATGTATGTCTGGCAACTCAAACCAGTTTTAGTCGCTGAAGGAGGTATTGATAATTTCGTTCGAAAAGCAAAGAGAGCACAATTCAGCAGTGTTTGGATAAAAGTTATGGAAGGCGGCAGTCGCTATAAAAATATTACCGACGAAATGGAGAGTACATTTAGACAAGTTGTTGCCGAACTGGGAAGAGAGGAAATTGATGTATGGGGCTGGCATGTTCCTTATGCTGCAAACTTAGTAAATGCCAAACAAGAAGCGCAACTAGTGGCAGATATTGCTAATGAGTTTGGACTTGCCGGTATATTAATGGATGCCGAAGCTGGAAACGCATTCTTTAAAGGTGATGCTGAAACAGCCTCTGAATACGCACAGGAATTACAGACTCTTTTGGCAACACATTCAAAGGGACTCGCACTATCAAGCCATGATATTCCAAACAATTTTCCTACATTCCCCTTTGATGCGTTTGCGCGACATGCTACTGTCAATGCACCACAAGTTTATTACGGTGCTAGCCCTAGTGTTTCAAATCGTTTAGACCGCGCTATTGAGGCAAACAGCACTATTGAAATTCCCTTTGTCCCGGTTGGTGCAGGCTGGATTGGTGAAGGCGGTGGTTGTGAAAGTGGCTCCGCGTGTGCCGAAAGGGCGTTGGCATTCATGAAACTGGTTCATGAACATCAATTCCAAGGTTATTCCTTTTGGCATTGGTTAGGAGTCCCTGCAAAATTGTGGGAGGTTTTTTATAACGAACCGGTTTCTGGTGTTACTCCTATTTTATATAGCATAAGTAGTACGGACAAAGCCTGTATCCCAAAACTTATTGCGTTAGGCAGCGACGTTAATGATCTGGCTAAAGCCCAGAAGATAGCTAAAATAGCTTGGCCACCCTTTCCACATAATGGTTGCGCTGCTAATCTCAGCGCACTTTTACGACTGTCAGGTATTAATATACCCATGATATTAGGTGCAGGAAAACTTGCTCAAACTATAGAAGGGCGAGGATGGGCAAGAGTTAGCGTTGGTCGTGAACAGGCAGGTGACATTGGTGTTACCTTTGACCAAGGTCTTCCGCCTGGTGCAGATCATATTTATTTAGTGCTTTCCGTTGACAGCCAAGATAGTGACAAAATGCGCATAGCCGATAATCAAGACAAAGAGCCTCATTCTAGATATGCAAGTGGACATGGCAAAACACCGACGAAATACTTTCTACGTGCTTGACAGAGTACTGTAATACGCTGCTTAAACTGTAGCCAAGCATTGTCGGGTAACCAGTTTTTATTCCTTACTTTACAATACTTTAATATAATGATGGATTTCGAAATTCCCCAATCTTGCCTGTTCATCGTGCATGGAATAACGGTCTCGACCTACCGCTTTTCACCAGCTAGTGGCTTGCACGAGAACTAACGTTTAACTGATTTGCCTTTAATATAGTGCCTTGAAAGAATTAAAAAGCAATGGCCAATGACATGAGTGTTAGTTCTCGGATAGCCTAGAGAGTAAACAGTATAAGTACGATTGTTTTTTCAGAAATAAATAACAAAGAACACTTCGGATTAGGTGAACGACATGCGAAAACATAAAATCATTTTTTCCTTGCACTTTGTAATCATTTTCACTGCGTTGATGGTAAGTGACAGACTGCTAGCTGCCGAGGAGACATTAGGACATTATCCGCTTTGTGAGGCGTCCGCAGCTTTGCTCGTGGCTTGTCCGGACGGAACAGGCGAGTGTCTTTTGGTAGCCGACAACGAACAGGGGAAGGAACTCTACCTATTCCCCGTTAATGGTCAAAAATTAGATTCCAACGTACAAGGCATTTTTAAGTTGCCTAACGGCGTAGAGATTTCGGACATCGAGGCACTCGCAGGCATTTCGAGTGACAAGGTTTTGGCTTTCGCCTCTCATAGCCGCAATACTAGCTGTGAAATCAAGCCAAAGCGTCACCAGTTCGGGAAGGTAAATTTGCCGAAGGCAAAAACGGACGTCGTAGACACTTTACGATCCAAGAAGGTCACCTGTGAGCACCTGTTTGATAAACAGATGCCGGTCATGGACGCCCCCATTAAGGCAGCCTGCAAAGCGATAGACACCGCTGATCTATTGGCGACGCTGATTGATGACGCAGTGCAAGCAAAAAACTCGAACTTAACCGAGGATGATGCAAAAAACCTTTGTAATGCTGTGAACTCATTCAATGCCGAAGGCTCTGTCGCTATTGGAAATGATGTCTGGATCGGTTTGCGTGCCCCGCTCCTTAAAGCACATCCCTCTCAACCTGAGAAAAAAAATCTGGCCATCCTGCTCCACATGAAAGATTTGACGGCTTACACGTTTGATCGCGTGGCGTTTGTGGATTTGGACGGGCGCGGTGTACGAGACCTGTCTTCCAACGCGACGTCTATTTATGTGATCGCCGGCCCCACGGAAGATCGGACAGAACCGTTTGAACTTCGGCGTTTTCCGAAATCGGCCTTAGGTAAAACTGAAGTTATCAAATCAGATTTGATTCTAAATTTGCCCTCTTCATCTGAAGGCTTGGCGATTTCCGGTAAAACTGCATACGTCGTTATTGATGGAGATAAGGGCAATAATCGGCCGAATTGCAATGAACCAGCTAAGTATGAGATTTTGTCCTTGCCTTAGATTGCCGGTTGACATAATGCCATGGAGGAAAAGTTATGAAGGGCTTGACCAACTCGGACCAATCATCAAACGCCAGAACTAATGTTGTCGGCAAAGACATTTGCACAAATGGGGCTGCCCCGCCTTGCCGGGGCAGCAGTTATAAATCATCAAACCGTCTTAATTAGGGCGGTGTGGCAGGAAAAAACAGAGGCTTTTTCCAGTCCTGATTTTAGCTATTGGAGAAGATCATGAATAAATTAATACTCGTATTACCCGCTGTTATTCCTTTACTTAGCGCTTGTGAAAAATCATCGCACACGATACCTCCCCCACCTTCACCGCAGATTACCGCTTGCCCCAGCGATAGTGGCGCAGAAAAAGACTATAGCCCGATGGATCAGTCGGATTTGCTGACCGGTGTCAAAGCCGGTAAAAATCAGGAAATTTTCCAGGAGGCTTTCGAACAGGGCGACGTTATTTTTGGAACCCACTTCACGCTGGAACAAGGCGGCGGTGCCTATATCGGCGGCTCAGAAAAGTCCCATTACACCCGTATTCCCCGCGCAGATTTAAAAAATCCGGGGGAATGGGGCGATCCAAACCGTAAAGTAAAAAGGCCGACGGGGCCTAATGCGCAGTCCTGTGTTTCCTGCCACAGTCAACCCAGCGAAGATGGCGCGGGGCCGACTTCTGCTAACGTCCACAGAGATCATCGGTTTTCCGGGAATCCCGAGTTGATGATTCAACGCAATACGCCCCACTTGTTTGGCGCAGGCGCGTTGCAGCGTTTGGCTGAGGAAATGACAGAGGAGCTGTATGACGTTAAGGATAAAGCCGGTAAAAAAGCCTGCGCTACAAAAAGCAATGTAAAGCAGGATTTGATAGCCAAAGGGATTAATTTCGGCTATATAACCATGACTTGTGAAAGTGGTACGGCTACATTCAATAAGGGAGAGTCAAAACTGGAAGGTCTCGATCCTGATTGGGTAATACGTCCATATGAATGGAAGAAAAGCGTTGCTTTCTTGAGAGATTTCATGCGTCACGCCGGCCATAATGAAATCGGTATGCAAGGCGTTGAATTGGTCGGTAAAGAGATCGATGAAGACAATGACGGCATAAAAAATGAACTGAGTGTCGGTGATATGACCGCATTTACGGTTTACATGGCGGCCCAACCACGTCCTACAACCAAAGTTGAACTTGATGACTTAGGGATATTGACCGGAGATCAGCGCGTAACCCCTGCCGAACGCGAACAAATAAAACATGGCGATCAACTCTTTCAGCAAATTGGCTGTACGTCTTGCCACAAGGCCGAATTGACGTTGAACAACCCGGTGTTTCAGGAGCCGAGCGAATATGAAGCCTATCGCGATAAGAAGGAGGATTTTAATAAAGCAGACAAAGTGCAAGTTGATCTGGAAGCCGAAGGCGTATTACCTGAGCATCCAGTACGATTCGACCTGACCCATGACCAACCTCAAAATCAATTGTGCAAAGGTAAGGAAAAAATTAATCTCGGCGCTTTTGAATATAAAAACGGCAAAACTATTGTCCGTTTGTATGGCGATTTAAAACGGCACTGGATGGGGGACGAACTTGCGGAATCCATCGATGAGCTGGAAAAAACCGATGAATACAGCGGCGACTCTAATATGAGCCTCAACCCCTATAATCCGGTTAATGCTATTATCGGTTCTGAAAACTATACGACACAAGCCAATCACGGCAAATCAACCTTCGGCACTAAAGAACTGTGGGGTGTCGCCTGTACTGGTCCCTGGCTGCACGATGGCCGGGCAACATCATTATCTTCAGCGATTACGTTGCATGGCGGAGAAGCGGCCGGCTCACGCGACCAATTCAAAGGACTGCCTGCCAAAGACCAAAAGGATGTCATCGCATTCCTGGGCAACCAAGTGCTTTACATGAATACAGCCGAACCGGGGGCAACACCGAGTGGACTGTCATCGGATTGTGACTTGAAAAACTAGCGGCACTGGTTGGGTTGCCAAAATGATGGCAACCCAACCTAGGACTATACCTTAAGGTGGGACAGTTTTAGGGTAAGCCGTTCGTGGTGCCATTAATGGATTAACCGGCCGTGCAGCATCGATTGATCTTATCTTTTTTTATTTTCTGCTTTAGATGTCCATCTTTTATTCAGGAGAGCATTATGTCAACCATACCTTATGATGCAAGCCGTAAATCACTCTTTCATCCCGGCGACTCGGATAATTTCTTCAAACTCGGCACTATTCAAAATGACGCGGCCTTGTGCGCCGAGATGTCGCGCCTTGCCTACGTCAAGGATGAAAACCTTTTAGCACAGTATCTTAACCGGGCCGGGTTTCAAAAAGATCTTGCTATTGGCTATGGCAGCTTGGGAACCCAGGCGTTTGTTGCCAGCAAGCAGAGTGACAATCTGTCAGTCGTCTCCTTTCGTGGAACGGAGCCGGATGACCCTTCAGATTTATTTACCGATGCCAACTTTATAATGACGTCTTGGACGGATAATTCAGGCCAGTCATTAGGAAAAGTTCACGAAGGCTTCGCTGCGGCATTACTGGCTAATGACATCCTGAAAAAAATCATAACCTGTCTGGATTCGCTGGCTCCAGCAACCCGTGTGTTAATAACAGGACACAGCCTGGGAGCTGCTCTGGCAACCTTAGCCGCCAGTTTGAAGCCATCTTCCCGTCTTTATACGTTTGGCTCATGCCGTGTCGGGGACGCTGCCTTTGCAAAAGCCGTTTCAAGCATAATCCATGACCGGTTCGTCGATTGTTGCGATCTTGTCACGCGCGTTCCTGCCGAGGAGTTCGGCTATGTTCATGTGGGCTCACTGAAGTATATCGACAGAAACGGCAAACTGCTGGCATCACCAAACGAAGAAACAATAGACGCAGATCGTCTGAAAGCAACCGCTTGGTATTTGGTGCGACATGCCTTTTTGCCCGGTACCGTGTTTTCCCGGGATTTAGCCGACCATGCCCCCATCAATTATGTATCAGGGGTAATGGGATTGCGGGCAAGCGCCGGTTAAACCTCGCTTAGAAATGCGTATGAAATAACTTAGGTGCCTTATTCCCTCACCCAGTGGGGGAATAAGATCTTAACGTTAATTAGGCACGCCCTTTAGTTCATCACGACCTGAAATATCCAAAGGAACCACATCATCGGATAACGGGATATACGACCTCGACCCGATTCTCTTAATACCGCCCAGAGTCAAACTATTTTTTGGAGTTGTGTTGATAATTCGTTTTTATGGGATAATCCGAAATAATTTCTCCCTTTTAAACTAACCGCCATGACTTTCCCCACTATTGAATCCTTTGTCCGCAATGCCCCTTTGGCCAGACTCCAACGTTTGCCGGGCAATACCAGCAATACTATTCTGGCCAAGCTGGAAGGCAATAATCCCGCAGGCTCGGTCAAAGACCTGCCGGCGCTTAGCATGATTAAACATGCCGAAGCCAGAGGCGAGATTAAACCCGGCGACTGCCTGATAGAAGCGACCAGCGGCAATACCGGCATTGCCCTGGCGATGGTTGCGGCCATCAAAGGTTACAAAAT
The DNA here is from genome assembly GCA_028712795.1 of Methylococcales bacterium. GTDB lineage: Bacteria > Pseudomonadota > Gammaproteobacteria > Methylococcales > Methylomonadaceae > Methylobacter_C. The sequence continues at coordinate 33,245 of JAQTPT010000028.1, read as the reverse complement.
GACCTTAATTATGCCCGACAACATGAGCGACGAGCGCAAGGCTTCGATGAAAGCTTACGGCGCTGAAATTATTCTGACTCCCGCCGCAGGCAGCATGGAAGCGGCGATTGATCTGGCCAGGGCAATGGAAGCGGCGGGTAAAGGCCGCATTCTGGATCAGTTTGCAAATCCCGACAATCCACTCGCGCATTATGAAAGTACCGGGCCTGAAATCTGGGAGGATACGCAAGGAAAAGTGACCCATTTTGTCAGCGCGATGGGAACCACCGGCACCATTATGGGGACGTCAAAATTTCTCAAGGAACAAAACACAGCGATTCAAATTGTCGGCGTGCAACCGGAAGGTAATTCTAAAATTCCCGGCATCCGGCGCTGGCCCAAGGAATATTTGCCCAAAATCTATCAGGCGGATCGCGTAGACCGGATTATCGATATTGATCAACAAACGGCTGAAAACGTCACCCGCTCTTTAGCATCCGAAGAGGGTATTTTTGCAGGCGTTTCATCAGGTGGCGCGGTTGCCGCGGCACTAAGACTGTCTGAAGAGGTTGAAAACGCGGTGATTGTGGTGATTATTTGCGACCGGGGCGACCGCTATTTATCGACAGGCATTTTTCCTGCATAATATTGTTGGCGCATGAAGAGCGGCATCGCCTAAAGCGCCTGCTTTTGGTAGCCGCGATTATCGCGGCTAAAGCCGCTCCTGCCCTGCTAATATTCAGGCTCATCCTGCCGGTTACCCTGGTATTGATAAGTGATACTGCAACCGCGCTGGATGGCGTGTCCCTCAATGTTGGAACCCTGGAATCCAGGGATTGGAAGTTAAATGGTATTCAAATCGCTTTAACTGATCTGTCCCGTACCCCGCAAAAATTGACTTTATCCATCAAACAGTTAAGCTTGCCCGTACCTTTCAACGATCTGAATCTGTTCGATATCCATTGCTCTTCCTTCACTTGGCAAAACAAGGAATTGTTGTGCATGCATGGCCGTGCGCAGGTTCGCTCAAAACAATGGCAATCGCCAACGGCCAATTTTTCTTTTCATATCAGCGAAAAGCAGAGTACGCTGACATTAACCGATCTGCAACTGGCGGACGGGGCTGTTTCCATTGTCGCTAAAGAGCAGAATAACCATTGGCAGATACAAATTGATGCTAAAGCGGTAAACACTGTCTCAGTTCAAAAACTGTTACGACCCGCGCTTGTTGAATTAAAAGGCGGGCGCATCAATTTCAAGCTCAATGCATCGGGCAGTCACGAGCTTATCGAGAATTTTACCTTAACCACCGAACTGCATGATTTAACCGGACAGCGCAAAGATGGCCGGTTTGCAACCGAAGCCTTAACCCTGGATACAAAACTTGAAGCACAAAATAATAAGGGCTTATGGCAATGGCAAAGTCATTCCAATTTTAAGGATGGTGCGTTGTATATTGAACCGCTTTATCTGGAAGCAGACAGGCAATCCATGGTTCTGGATGCGCAAGGCAACTGGAGCGACCTGCACAACAGAGCGGAAATAACATCCGTCAGTTATAAACAGGCGAAGGCTTTGGCATTAACCGGTAATGCAATTGTTAAATTTGATAAAGACGTAACACTTGAAAAAGCCGATTTGTCGTTACAAAGCGATGACCTGCAAAAATTATCGGCCAGCTATTTAAAACCCTTTTTTGAACAGACTGCACTGGAAGGCATTAGCTTCGAAGGCACATTAAACGCGGATTTTTCTATTGTTCAGAACTCATTAACCGCGTTGACCGCAACAGTTAATAGGCTAGACGTTAAAGATGCCCAGGGACGCATCAAGGTTGAGGGTGGCGCAGGCACAATTAACTGGTCCAGCGAAGAAATCTTTAGTAACCCCTCATCGTTCGCATGGCAGCAGATACAGTTATATAACTTGCCGATAGGCCCATCCAGGCTTTCATTCCTGAGCCGGGCGAACAGTTTCAGGTTGCTTGAAAAAACGCATCTGCCTTTTTTGGACGGCGTAATCGCTATCAATCAATTGGGTTGGCAAGCAAAAAATAACGAAGAACCGGACGTTTACTTTGCAGGCAGCTTAACTCATGTGTCACTTGAACAGTGGTCGAAAGCGTTAAACTGGACACCCTTGTCGGGTACTATCAGCGGGACTATTCCACGGGTCGAATACCGCAATAAAACGTTGAGCCTGGGTGGGGAAATAATCATCAAGGTTTTTGATGGCGACGTTAAAATCACCCAACTCGCGTCATCAGGATTATTTTCATATTTCCCCAAGTTTTATAGCGAGGTGGAAATAAACAACCTCGATCTGGACCAATTGACAGGCAAGTTTAAATTTGGCGGCATCACCGGCAGGTTATCGGGGTTTGTCAGGCAACTTTATCTGGAGAACTGGCATCCCGTGGGATTTTTCGCGTGGCTGGGAACGCCCGATGGCGATGATTCCCGCCACAGAATCAGCCAAAAAGCTGTAAAAAACATCGCCAGTATTGGCGGCGGAGGCGCGTCGGATATATTGTCGAGAAGCTTTTTGAGTTTCTTTGAAACTTTCGGCTATGACAAAATAGGCTTGGGCTGTTACCTGCATAATGGCGTATGTCAATTGATGGGCGTTAAGGCTACGGGCCAAGGTTATGCCATTATTACCGGCGGCGGTCTGCCACGGCTTGATGTGATAGGCTATAATCCCCAAGTTGACTGGAACATATTGATGGAGCGATTAAACCGTATTTCGACATCAGATGAAGTGATCGTTAAATAATTTGGAGAGCATTATGAGAAAAATACCGGTGTTGGGCGCCTTTTTGTTGACCGCTTGCGTCACCATTAATATTTACTTCCCTGCCGCTGCGGCTGAAAAGGCGGCGGATGAAATCATCAAAGACATACAAAGCGTTACGCCGCAAAAAACAGTACCCAAGCCCAAGGCAAGTTTAACGGATTGGCAAATGACCGCTTTTTTGTGGCTGGACACCGCCATCAATAGTGTCGTTTCGCCCGCACAAGCCGATGGGGTGGATATAAACATCGATAGCTCCGAAATCAGGCGGTTGCGCTCGTCCATGGAAAGCCGTTTTGCTGCTCTGCAACCTTTATATGCGGCGGGTTTTATTGGCATTCAGGCAGACGGTTTTTTAGCCGTCAGAGATGCCGCCAGCGTGCCGCTTAAAGACAGAAACCAGGTTAATAAACTGGTCGCTGCTGAAAATGCAGACCGGCAAAACCTGTATCAAGCGATTGCCAATGCGAACGGGCAGCCTGCCTGGGCCTCGCAAATCAAATCAATCTTTGCCGATCGCTGGGTAAGTAATGCCCAATCAGGTTGGTGGTATCAATCCTCAGGAAGTTGGAAACAGAAATAAGCATGCCTAAGAAACGCTCAAGAAAGAAACAGTTGCCCCAAACGCCGGTTAAAGTCACCATAGAATCACTTGCCCATGATGGCCGTGGCGTCGCGCATGCCGACGGCAAAGTGATCTTTATTGATGAGGCGTTGCCGGGCGAGGAAGTGGAGTTTATCTATACCGAAAGCCGCAAGGATTATGCCGAAGGCAAAGTTGTCACGCTGTTAAGCCGCGCCGCCGACAGGGTTGACGCCTTATGCCCTCATTATGGCGTATGCGGCGGGTGCAGTTTTCAGCATGTCGAATCGTCTGCACAAATCCGCATCAAGCAAGATATACTGGCTGAGCAGTTTAAACGCATCGGCAAGGTTGAAATGCCTGAGATCTGGCCGCCATTGGAAGGCCCGCATTGGGGTTATCGCCGGAAAGCGCGAATGGGGGTTAAATATGTGGCTAAAAAAAACCGGGTGCTGGTCGGTTTTAGAGAAAGGCGGCATCCCTATCTGGCTGAAATGGATAACTGTTTGGTGATGCACCCGATCGTCGGCACAAAGCTGTTGGCTCTGGGTGAAATGATTGCCGGGCTGACCATCAGGGATAAAATCCCCCAGATAGAAGTGGCTATTGGCGATGAACAGTGCGTACTGTCTATCCGGGTACTGGAGCCGCCGACCGATACCGATAAGGAACGGATGCGCGCTTTTGGTCATGAACACAACATGAGCCTCTGCCTGCAATCCAAAGGCCCCGATACCATTGTGCCGCTGGACGGCGAACCGGAAGTGACGCCCACGTATGCCCTGCCCGATCTGGATCTTGAATTCAAATTCAAACCCGCCATGTTCACCCAGGTTAATTACGAAATTAACCGGCAAATGATCAACCGGGTTGTGGAAACCTTAAACCTTAATGAAAACGATACCGTGCTGGATTTGTTCTGCGGACTGGGCAATTTTACCTTGCCGATGGCGAAATTTGCAGGAAGCGTCGTCGGCATAGAAGGCGACCAGCCCTTGGTGAATCATGCCAGAGAAAACGCCCGTCATAATGGCATCAGCAACGTTGAATTTTATGCCGCCGATCTAAGCAAGGATCTCGGCGATCAGCCCTGGGCCAACCGGAAATATAACAAAATCATGATGGATCCTTCCAGAGCCGGAGCCTCCGAAGTTTTGCAACATTTTAAAAAATGGCGGCCCGAACAAATTGTTTATGTGTCCTGCAATCCATCCACTCTCGCCCGTGACGCGGGGATTCTGGTCAATGAACTGGGCTATAAACTGGTTAAAGCGGGCGTGATGGACATGTTTCCACAAACAGGGCATGTTGAGTCGATGGCATTGTTTGAAAAATAGACAACCCGCAAAAACAAAAAACGCGGCTATAGGTAAACCCGGTCACTCAATTACAAGGACATCAACATGACGCAGGTTAGCCTTTTCCTGTCCACTGTCAGCGCCGAGTTTCGTAGTTACCGCGAGGCCTTGCGTCATGACCTGGAACGCCCCAATGTTTCGGTCAAGGTACAGGAGGATTTTATCCCGACCGGCAGCGAAACGCTGGATAAGCTGGACGACTATATCCGTAAGTGCGATGCCGTGATCCATCTGGTGGGCGACATGACGGGTGCGCTCGCGCAGCCGCCCTCATTGGCATTGATCCGCGAGCGCTACCCGGACCTTGGCCAAAAACTGCCGCCGCTGGCTGATTGCCTGCAACCCGGTGCGCAGGCGCTCTCTTATACCCAATGGGAAGCGTGGCTGGCGCTCTACCACCATAAAACCTTAATCATCGCCGTCCCGGCTGCGGATGCCCAACGCGATACCGGTTATACCTTAATCGAAGCACAACGCAGCCAGCAACAGCAGCATCTTGCCCGCCTGGCTGCGTTCGAACGCTATCCGGAAATTCAATTTGCCAGCACTGATCGGCTGGCGGTCGATGTGTTGCGTTCCGAGCTTCTCAATATTCTTATCCAGGCTGGCGCGGTTACCAAGCCGGTTTACCTGCCGGAGGCCAGCATCGGCGATCAATTCATGGGCCGGGGTGCCTGGCTTGAAGACCTAAGCCAAAGCCTGGGTCCGGTGCCGGAGATGGCGGGTTCGCCAGCCGTCTCCCGGGTGCTCAGCGGCCTGGGAGGCGTCGGTAAAACCCGTCTTGCCTTTGAGTATGCCTGGCGGCACGCGGAAAATTACAATGCCCGTCTATTCGTTGGCGCGGATACGGCAACCGCCTTACAAAGCAATCTGGCGGCCTTAACTCAACGCACGATACTGGATCTTCCGGAACAAGCTGAAACCGGCGAGGGTAAAAAACGCGATGCGGCCTTAAGCTGGCTAAACCAGCATCCTGGCTGGCTGATGATTCTCGACAACGTCGATAGCGAGGCCGCGGCCAGCGCCGTTGAAGACCTGATCGCCCGGCTCAGCGGCGGCCATCTATTGGTGACCAGCCGTCTAAGCAACTACAGCAACACCGTGACCTTATTGCAGGTATTGGTGCTATCGGAAACCGCCGCCACTGACTTCTTGCTGCGGCGCACCGACGGCAAACGCCGCCGCCAGCCTGATGACCACCAACAGGCTGAGGCCTTGGCCAGGGAACTGGATTGTCTGCCCTTGGCGCTGGAACAGGCCGGCGCTTACATTGCCCAGCGCCGCCTGACCCTGGAAAATTATTTGCAGCAATGGTCCCAACAACGGGATAAGCTGCTGGCCTGGAACGATCCGCGCTTGATGAACTACCCGAAGAGTGTTTTTGTGACCTGGCAAACCTCTTTCGACCAGCTTGGCGAAACGGCCCGGCAATTATTGCAACGCCTTGCCTGGCTGAGTCCGGCGCCTATTCCGGAAGCGCTTCTGGACGTGCCGGTACCCCACGTTGCCGGTGAGGACGACCCGTTTGCGGATTTGGCCGATCTGGAAGCGTATTCGCTCGTCACCCGCGCTGCCGACAGCCCCGCTTTCACGATCCACAAGCTGGTGCAGGAAGTGACGCGTCGGCAGATTAAAGACCCGGAGCAACTGCGCCTGAAAGAGACGTTGCAATGGCTCTATGCGGCGTTTGCTGGCGATCCTGATGACGTGCGAGCCTGGCCGGTACTTGAGCCGTTGGCGCAGCATGCACTGGCAGTCGCCCTCTACGCCGATGAACGGGGTATCGCCGACCCTACCAGCTTACTGATGAATCAACTAGGTGTGATGTATTTAACAAAAGCGCTCTATCGCGAGGCGGAGCCGCTGATGCGGCGGGCGCTGGCCATCGCTGAAGCCAGTTCCGACGCCGGGCATTCCAAAATCGCTGGCTACCTCAACAACCTGGCGCAACTGCTTAAAGCCACCAACCGCCTGGCCGAGGCGGAGCCGCTGATGCGGCGGGCGCTGGCCATCGATGAAGCCAGTTCCGGCGCCGGACACCCCGATGTTGCCGTCGACCTCAGCAACCTGGCGCTACTGCTGCAAGACACCAACTGCCTGGCCGAGGCGGAGCCGCTGATGCGGCGGGCGCTGGCCATAGATGAAGCCAGTTCCGGCGCAGGACACCCCAATGTCGCCATCCGCCTCAGCAACCTGGCGCAACTTCTTAAAGCCACCAACCGCCTGGCCGAGGCGGAGCCGCTGATGCGGCGGGCGCTGGCCATCGATGAAGCCAGTTTCGGCGCCGGACACCCCAATGTCGCCAGACATCTCAACAACCTGGCGGGACTGCTTTATGACGCCAACCGCCTGGCCGAGGCGGAGACGCTGATGCGGCGGGCGCTGGCCATTGATGAAACGAGTTTCGGCGCAGGGCATCCCAATGTCGGCCGCGGCCTCAACAACCTGGCGCAACTACTGCAAGCCACCAACCGCCTGGCCGAGGCGGAGCCGCTGATGCGGCGGGCGCTGGCCATCGATGAAGCCAGTTTCGGCGCCGGGCATCCCACTGTCGCCCGCGACCTTAACAACCTGGCGGGACTGCTGCAAGCCACCAACCGCCTGGCCGAGGCGGAGCCGTTGATGCGGCGGGCGCTGGCCATATTCATCAGTAGTTATGGATTTGAGCATCCGAGTTCTCAGACGGTTTCGCAAAATTATTTTATCCTGGGTCATTCCCTGGGATGGCCGGAAAACCAGATTTTAGAGACCATTATAAGTCAGTTGGCCTTAACCTAAGCCCACTACGCAAGTATGTTATGACAAGATGACAAGACCCGCGGCATCATTGGGTTCCCCGCTTTTCAGCAACTTAACCGGCATAATTCCAATTTTGAATCACCTCATTAATCAATTGCTTTTCAACTGTCTTTACGCGCTCTTCAATCGAAGCCGCCGTATCGCCAGGCATGACCGGCACGACACATTGGGCGATGACATCCCCGGCATCATAATCATCGGTTACATGATGGACAGTCACGCCCGTCTCTGTGTCGCCGCTAGCCAACACGGCCTGATGAACCCGTTTGCCGTACATGCCCTTGCCGCCATGCCTAGGCAGCAGGGAGGGATGGGTATTTATTATTCTCCCTTGGTAAGCTTTTAATGTCTGCTTGCCTACCTTTTGCAGGTAACCGGCAAGCACAACCAAATTAGCGCCGGATGATTTAAGGCTTGACAGCATATCCAAATCCGGGTCCGCCGTTTCTCCAACAACGATACCCGGCACGCCAAACTGTCTTGCCCGGCGTAGTGCGCCAGAGTCACGGTTATTTGAAATAACAAGAACGACATGGCCCGTTTCCATGATGGCCTGTAAGGTAGTGCCTTCACCTGATGCGAGAACAGCGATTCTGAGTGGCATTAGATAACCTATGTTTGTGACTTTAGCGAATCAATGCGATTGAATCGCCACCGCTCCGCAGTAGTTTCTTGAATTTGCATGGCCAGTTTTTCGGGTAAGAGTATCTTCCTCGATCTCATATTCGGACAAGCAATCCATTTTATGCCGTAGATGTTGAAGCAAGAGAAATGATAGAGGGAAAAATTTCCGGATGTTCACCGGCCGGTAAATCAGGGCAACAGACTATTGAGATTATAACAATGTGAATCATGTAACGCTATAGAGATGGGTGTATCCGTGTGGCGAAAACGCCATCCGGCTATGAATCCATAGAGGAACAGCGTAACATAAGGGGTAGCGTTAACACGCCGGAATATGGAAACGAGCAACTTCTAATTCAACCTTATGACTGGCATTAAATTTCCTGAACTCGAACAACTTGAACGAATTATTGAGCAATTAGGTGACCGGGCTCAAATTGAAATTGTAGAACGGATTCAATACAAAGATCATGAATTTCCCATTCATTGCATTACCCTGGGGTCAGCACGGCCTGATGTGCCCGTCCTGGCCTTTTTTGGCGGCGTTCATGGCCTGGAGAAGATTGGTTCTGAAGTGATCCTGTCTTATATGCAAACCATCAGTCAATTGTTGGACTGGGACCAGGAATTTCTGGCTCGGCTTGAGAAATCCCGGCTGGTTTTTGTACCCCTGGTCAACCCGGTCGGCATTTTTCTGGGTACTCGATCCAATGGCAACGGCGTTGATTTGATGCGCAATTCACCCGTGGAAGGCGTGGGTACGACCCGCCTTTACAGCGGCCAGCGTATCACTCCTCGCCTGCCCTGGTACCGCGGCGATGAAACCAAAATGGAAAAAGAAGCGCAAGCTTTATGCCGTGTTGTGGATCAATATCTGTTCAACTCGTCCTTGTCGATTGCCCTGGATTTGCATTCAGGGTTTGGCATTCAGGATCGTTTATGGTTTCCCTATGCCTCGCGTAAAACCCCCTTTGCCTTTATTGCTGAAACCTTAGCCTTAAAAGAGCAGTTTGATCGATGCCATCAACACCATATCTATAAAATTGAACCAACCTGTCATGAATATGTGATCAATGGTGACTTGTGGGATTATCTGTTCGATGATTTTGTGCGGCGGTTTACGACCGGGCGTTTATTTCTTCCACTCACGCTGGAAATGGGGTCATGGCTCTGGCTGCGCAAGAGCCCAATGCATTTATTCTCAAGGCATGGCTTGTTTCATCCGCTCTTGCCCCACCGGCAGCAACGAATTTTTCGACGGCATTTTATGCTGTTTGATTTTTTACACCGGAGTCTTTTGTATCCGGAAAAGTGGACACAGCTTAATCCACAACAAAAATTCGACTATCAAAAAAAGGCCTTAGATCTTTGGTATGAATAAAGCGCTGGGACAAAACTGGATTCTGCTTAGGGGGCTGGCGCGTGAGTCCGCGCATTGGGGCGCTTTCGTCCCCCTTTTACAATCGACATTTCCAGATGCTCATGTAACGCTGCTGGATTTGCCCGGCACCGGCCGTTTTTATAAAGAAACCAGTCCAGGATCGATCAAGGCGATAACAGACAGGGTACGACACCATGCCTGCGATCATGGTTTTATAAAACATCCGGCAACGGTTCTGGCGCTTTCCATGGGGGCGATGGTTGCCTGGGAGTGGATGCGCAGCTACCCCGAGGATATTTGCGGCGCAACGCTCATCAATACCAGCTTTGCCGGTTTGAGCCCCTTTTATGAGCGGTTACGCTGGCAAAGTTATAAGGACTTTCTGGTGTTGGCAATGACGCGTGACTTGCATAAAAGGGAATCGCTAATTTTACAGTTGGTAAGGAACCTTCGGGATCAAAATGAACAAATAACTCAAGCTTGGGAAAAGATACAAAATGAACGCCCTATCAGCCTTATAAACAGCTTGCGTCAAATTATAGCGGCGGCAGCGTATCAACCCGGTAACATAAAACCGGAACAGCCGGTTTTATTATTAAACGGACAAGGCGATCGCCTGGTGGCGCCAGCCTGCTCAGAGGCGATACACAAAAAATGGAATCTGGAACTCCGCCGCCACGACTGGGCAGGCCATGATCTGACCCTGGATGACGGCGCATGGGTGGCCTTACAGTTGAAAGATTGGGTGGCTCAAAAAAAATAGTGAATGCTTGTCTAATTGCCTTCTCCATCAGGCGCTAATCTATACACTCATTCTTCGGAGCAGATTGAGCGCTCTCTGTGAAAAAGGGCACTGCTATCAAAATGTGAATCTATATTTGTCTACGTTTTTTAAAACTTGCAATATCCTAGCGTAAAATCTTTACGAATTATCCAGTAACTGCGTTATGACTATTTATGAAGGATCCTATCATGATGATCAATAGACGAGATTTTCTTTTCAAAATGGGTATTTCGACCAGCGGGTTAGCTCTGGGTTTTAGTGGTTTTCAGCGCCAGGCACAAGCCTCTGCAACGCAGGTGGATTTAGCCGCAATGCGTTCTTACGGCTTTGGTCAATTGATTCCAACCACTACTCAAAATACCGGCGAAACTTTTCTTGCGTTACCGAAAGGCTTTAAATACAATGTATTAGGAAAAGTTGGCAGTAAAATGTCCGATGGCAATAAGACGCCACCATCTCATGACGGCATGGCGTGTTTCCAGGTTGGAAACGAACTTCGCCTGATTCGCAACCACGAAGTCTCCAATGGGAAAACGCCCAAGCCAGGAGTTGCCATTGGTCCGAATCCCTACGATGAAACGGCAGCGGGCGGAACCACGACCCTCGTCATAAATCCAAAAACACGTGAAGTAATCAAAGATTTCGTGAGTTTGAGCGGAACTTTAATCAATTGCGCGGGCGGCAAAACGCCGTGGGGGAGCTGGATTTCCTGCGAAGAAACAACCCTGGGACAGGCTATCCGTACCAACAAAGCAGGCAAGAAAACAGGCGGCTATCCCAAGCCGCACGGTTATTGCTTCGAGGTTTTCGCATCCGCTAATGCCGCAGTGGAACCGGTGCCGCTTAAAGCGATGGGCAGATTCAAGCATGAAGCGGCTGCCGTGGATAAGAACACGGGCATTATTTATCTTACTGAAGACGCTGAAACCGCCGGTTTTTATCGTTTTCTGCCCAAGCGCAACCAATATCTCGCCGAAGGCGGAACCCTGCAAATGTTAAAATTGAAAAACAAGAATGCTTTCGACGCACGAAGTGGATTGAAAGCAGGACAACGTTTTACAGCGAGTTGGGTTACGATTGATAATCCGGATCCCGTTGCAGCAAATATCGATGAAGGTGCTGTTTACAAACAAGGATTGCTGAAAGGCACGGCAACGTTTGCACGCCTTGAAGGGGCATATTCCGATGACTACGGGCGAATTTATTTTACTTCAACCAATGGTGGCGATAATCAAGGCGGACAAATTTGGCGCTATGAAAGCAACGGTAAAGATGAGGGCATCCTGACGTTGATTTTTGAATCACCCAGTCGAGAGTTACTGGATATGCCGGATAATATCTGTTTTAAACCAAATAGCGACTTACTGTTTATCTGTGAAGACAGCGATTATTTAGGGGTAAGTGGTACATCCGAGAATTACATGCGCATCCTTTCACCTAACGGCAAAATGGCGGATTTCGCCAAAAATATAGCAAATGGTTTTCAAACCAGTGAATTTGCCGGTTCGACGTTTTCAGATGATGGCAAAACGTTATTTGTAAATCTGCAAGCGGTTGGAGCAACCTTTGCTATTTGGGGCGATTGGGATGCCTTCAAAATGTAGTTAAAAGTCAGCCGAAACAAGGCCAGCAACAGAATTTTAAGGTTGTCTCATTCAATTTGCATGATGGCACGGTGCTTGGTGGCCGGTTAAAAACTGTTCAATATGTTAAATGGTATCGAGGCCGTTTATGTTCATGATAGGCTTCATCCTTTCATCTTGAACGGAATTCAAGCGTTTGTCTGGCTCATTTTCCGTTAGAAATACAGCACACTCCTTCAAACTCATTTATTATTGGAAGAAGCTTCAACCTTGATTAATCCGGTCAAATTAAATGCCTGCCAACTCTTTCGGAGGCCGGGGTAAACTCGGAAATACTCTCCAAATTATGCGGCTTCCCGGAGAAAGTACGGCCCAAACGGTGACAAATATTATCAGAAAATAATTTGTCAAACTCTGGTTTTCAATATACCACTTCTCCAGTTCTCCCTTGTAGGGGGCTATGACTTCATCGTAGAAAATTACTGGATCGTTTGCGCCATGGAGCAAATTTTCTTCATCTCGAAAAATGATGGAGCCTATACCGGAAAGGCCAGGCCGAACTTTCACAATTTGACTTTGTACATCGGGGGTAAAAGCATCAAAACAACGCTTTTCTTGAGGACGAGGACCCACAACACTCATGTCGCCAAAAAAAATATTCAACAATTGCGGTAACTCATTGATCTTGGATTTACGCAAGAGTCGCCCGAGAGGCAAAATGCGCGGATCGTTTTTAACCGTAACTGTGCCTGTTCCTATGTTGGGGCTGTCCTTAAGCATGGTAGCGAACTTAAGTAAGTTAAACTTTTTCCCGTTGAGTCCGACTCGTTGTTGTGCAAAAAATACCTCCCCTTCTCCAGAAAACCGCAGAAAAATGGCAATTGGAACCAACAGTGGAGAAAGTACGATCAAAGCAAGCCCTGAAAAAAATATATCAAAAAAACGTTGCATATTGCATCCTAATTATCCAAGGACTCCCATATCTCTTTATACCCAAGCTATGGAATTAAATTATGAAAACAAGCCACAAAATCCGGCTTATCCCAGTTACTTTGCTCGTTCATGTGTGAAAGTCAATTAAAAAAACTGTTAAACACCACTTCATTGTTTAATAAACCGAATGCTATGAAACACTGCAAGTACAATATTTTCTTGGAACAAATAAAATCGTTCTTGCCAGATCCCTTAAAACTATTCGAATATTTAGTTTGTCTTTTTTGCTTTTCCTTTATCAATTTACCGGCACGCTAGATGGTATATTAACAATTCGTTCTTCCAGCCAGGTAGCGTTAGTCAATCCATCAGTTTGACAGTGCTTGAACATATCCAGGTGATTCATCAAGCGCCAAATGGGCCGTGTCATTACCCCATTGGCATTCGTGTGCTGAAGAAATTCGTTACGCTGATTTAGTGAATCAAATTGCAAAGCATTTAGCCAATAGTTGGATAAACAACCTTTAGGTTCATGAATAAACTCAATCCCACTTTTTGAGAAAAATGAGTCATACTGTAAAGCCAATTGCCGCTTGCGGATAATAAAGTAATCTAATTGCTCCATCTGGGCACAACCCAATGCTGCATTCAGATTTGGCAAACGATAGTTATAGCCCACTTCATCATGAACGTACTCAAAGGGGTGGGGTATTTTGGCGGTGGTGGTGATGTGCTTAGCTCGATCGGCTAGCGCAGCGTCATTGGTAATCATCATACCGCCACCACCTGTGGTAATGATCTTATTGCCGTTGAAGCTGATTATACCCATCAAACCAAAGGTGCCAGAGTGTTGCCCATTGACATAACTGCCCAATGATTCTGCGGCATCTTCAACGACGGGGATATTGTAATCTTTACAAACATCAACAATTGAGACAATATCGCATAGGTGACCAAAAGTATGCATAGGAACACATGCCGACAAACGCCGTCCACTGGTTTTGTTATACGCCACGCCATTTCTCAGCTCAGCATGCTCTTGCAAAAAAGCTTTTACCGCATCAGAACTCATGCCCAGTGAAGACCGGTCCACATCCACAAATACAGGTAATGCGCCGATATAAGACACCGCGTTACAAGTAGCTATAAAGGTAAGCGCCTGGCAAATCACTTCATCATCCCTGCAAACACCAGCCAGTTCAAGAGCGACATGCAGCGCAGCAGTGCCATTCACCGTCGCAATGGCGTATTTCGCTCCAGTGAAAGCAGCTATTTTCTGTTCAAACTCTGTCACTTTCGCACCCACTGAAGAAACAAAATTCGAATCAATACACTCGTTAAGGTAAATTTTCTCATTACCTTCAAAAACTGGTCTGTGAAGCAATACTGGAAATTCGGGTGCGTAAACCGATTTTACAAAATCTTCAAACTCATTTAATACATTTGATATTTGATTCATATAAATCTCAAAATTAAAATTTTGGTGACTTCTTTGATGTAAGCCACGGATTACTCTCATGAATAATCAGTTAAACCTACAGGATGCGTTAGTATGAACAACTATAACTTAAGTTTGGGCACTAAAGCTATCAAGCAGACAAAAAATTTTATTTAATTCAACTAATTCCCATCTCTTTAAGCATAACTTGATTTACCTTATGCACATCATATTTTTCTTCAGCGATTTCACGTGAACGCCTCCCCATCCGAAAAACTAACTCTTCATTTTCTACAAATCTTAGCATCGCCTTTGCCAATTCTTCTACAGAGCCTACTGGGACAAGTAGTCCATTATCTTCATCACGAACCGTTTCTCTGCAGCCTGGAGCATCAGTTGTTATAATCGCCCGCCCCATGGACATAGCCTCAAGTACTGAGCGAGGTGTACCCTCACGGTATGAAGGCAATACATAAACGCTGCACTGGGCAATAGCTGGACGAACATCGGCTAAGCGACCGATATTTTCAATAGTACCCTCTGCTATCCAGGTATCTAACTCCTCTTGTGCAATAGCACTGGGATTTTCATCAAGCCACCCCACCAATGTAAAGCGAACTTTTGGGTATTGCGCTTTGACAAGCTTGGCGGCAGCAGCATATTCGCGGATCCCTTTGTCGACCAAGAATCTTGCAATCATTAAGAAACAAGGAGTGCCTTTAGGTATAATTGTATAGTCATAATAGTCCACATTAACACCAGAACCGTTAACCACGCACGTAGGCGCGTTAGGTTTCAAAATCCCTAGCTGATGAAACAAGTTGAGATCATCCGGGTTTTGAAAAAATATCTTATGTGTCCCGCTAAGTGAAATTGCATACAATCCCTGTACCAATCGACGTAATAAACCACGTTGATTTTTTTCTCCTTGAAAGGCGTAACCAAGCCCTGAAATCAAAGCAAAACGATGAGGCACACCGGCCATTGAGGAAGCTGCCATTCCATAAATGACAGGCTTTATCAGATAAGCAAACACAGTGTCTGGCCTTATTGTTTTAATAAGTTGCAACAATTGCCATGTGGTGTGTAAATCTGCTAACGGATTCATCCCTGCTCGCTGCATCGCCACTTTATGAAGCACTAACCCTTTGGCTAAAAGTTTGTTGTGCAAATCACTATTAGCGTCCAAATCCGGTAAGGCAACATGCACCTGGATGCCCCGTTCCAAAAGAGCATCAATAAGGTCGCCACGAAAGGGTAGCAAATCATCGGCAAAGCCGGCAATCATTAAAAACTTCATGGTTTTCTACTCGAGAGGGGATAGGTTAAGGGTAAGCCCATTGTTCTGCTGTCCAACCTTTAGCGGGAAGTCAAACTCTGGAATCAATTCGCGATAAACATCAAGGGCTTTTACGAACACCCACATTTCATCAAATTCTGACAAAGCCTTTTTACGTCCGGCAGCTCCCATACGAATAGCGAAAGCAGGGGCTTCGAGTATCTTGCCGATGGCTTCAGCGATGCAGTGCTATCGTGCGCGGGAACCAGGAACCCTTTCGCACCGTAATCTACCGCCTCTCGGCCACCGGGTTGTTTCGATTGGCAGAACATTCGCTGTAGCTTCGTTCAAACCACCCGGGACACCTTCGCCGTAAACTGGACAAAGCATTACATCAGCATCTTCCAAAAACACAACCATAGCGTCAACATGTCCAAGTAAAGTTAATGTGGGCAGTGACTATCATTTTGTGAGCGTCTCATCGGGTATTTCGGCCGCGCTCACGTAGCTGCTTGCCGAAAATTGAACAGATAGCCACTCAGTGTTTGCGAAAAAAATGCCGTTTTATGCGGATGAGTCATCATGCCTTTTCGGCTTCAAGCCAGGCCTGAAACATCAAAATATCCCATAAATAATAACTCCAATTGCGCTTACCTGACAAATGTTCTTCCCATTTTTGTCGAATTGGCGAAGGATTAAAATAGCCCTCCTGCCGCAATCGAGACTCATTGAGTAACGCTTCGGCCCAATCTCGCAAGGGGCCTCGCAGCCAAATTTCAATTGGAACTCCGAACCCCATTTTGGGGCGCTCCATTAATTTCTTGGGCACATACTTGTACAGCACTTGTCGCAGTGCCCATTTACCTTCGCCATCGCGCACCTTGTAATCCAGGGGCAAACGCCAAGCGAATTCGACAACACGGTGATCCAGCAGGGGCACACGGGTTTCGAGGCTAACGCCCATGGCAGCACGATCCACCTTAGTTAAAATGTCATCCGGAAGATAGGTGAGCATATCAAGCGCCATCATTTGGTGAAAGAAGTGATCAGTTTTCGGCTGCAAACCAGTATCCGATAATACCGTTGGCGGTTCAAAAGCAGAAATCACTAACTCAGACGTTTGCGTCCAATGGCTAAGCAGTAAATGGTAGAACTCCTCCGGTGAGCGGAGCGCCATGATTTCGGCACCTTTATGCAGCTTGTCTCCAAGATTTGCTGAGGCCAATTTGCTTGGCAGCAATGGACGGACTGGAGAAAGAATGGTATTCCACATTTGCGGAGATAAGCCGGTAATCCCTGCAGCGAACATCCGACGCAACGCCGCCGGAAAGGCAGATAATGCTCGGTTGAGCTTTGACGCAAAAAAGTAACGTTCATAGCCACCGAAAAGCTCATCCCCCGCATCGCCGGACAAAGACACGGTAACATGTTGCCGTGCCATTTGACTGACCAGAAAAGTAGGAATTTGCGATGAATCGGAAAATGGCTCGCAATACAGGCTGGGCAATAGTGGGATGACATCCAGCGCCTGCTGGGGCGACACATATAATTCGGTATGATCGGTACCTAAATGCCGCGCTACCGCCTTGGCATATTCGGCTTCATTGTAGCCCGCTTCATTAAAGCCGATAGTAAAAGTACGCACCGGGCGGCTGGATTGAGCTTGCATCAACGCCACGATAATAGAAGAATCGATCCCGCCGGATAAAAACGCCCCCAACGGCACATCCGCCACCATTTGTTGCAAGACCGCATCTCTTAACAGCTTTTCAAGCTCATCTACCGCTTCTTCGGGTGAGCCTGAGAATGATTGCTGCAAGCCCTCAGTCACCACTTGTCGTCCGTCC
This sequence comes from Methylococcales bacterium, assembly GCA_028712795.1. Taxonomy (GTDB): domain Bacteria; phylum Pseudomonadota; class Gammaproteobacteria; order Methylococcales; family Methylomonadaceae; genus Methylobacter_C. Next base: position 15,864 of record JAQTPT010000028.1, on the reverse strand, counting down.
CAGTATTGCTGTGGGGGTGCATTGCGGTTTTGCAATGAAACAGTCATTAGTGAGCCTGGCAACAGTTTTTGTATGCCCTGATAAATGGAATAGGGGGCAGGAATATAGTTATGGCGCATCATCAGGGCCAGTGAGTTACGGTCAATTTGTGCACGGAAAGCAGGATGCACCTTGAATGACTTTAGCTCTGAACCAAACAGGAAGGTATCACCCTGCCAGCCATAATAAAGCGGTTTTTCGCCCAAACGATCGCGGCACAGGGTGAGGGTTCGGTCATGTTTATCCCATAAGGCGAAAGCGAACATGCCGATAGATTTTTTGGCCGTCGCCTCAATACCCCAGGTGTCAAAACACGCCAGCAAAGTTTCAGTATCCGAATGACCAAGCCAGGCAAAAAAACTGCCTGCCACTTCCAATTCTCGCCTTAACTCCAAATGATTATAAATTTCCCCATTAAAAGCTATTACATAACGGCCTGATGCTGAGACCATCGGCTGATGCCCTGCTGGTGAAAGATCAAGGACTGACAATCGCCGATGCGATAAACCTATACCTGAGTCAGCATCACACCAAACCCCACCATCATCGGGTCCTCGATGACGAATGGTATCACCCATTCGCTGTAACAAAACCGGCCATTGTGCTAACGGCAACGCATTAAAAGCGCTAATAAATCCAGCAAATCCACACATTAGAAATTACTATAGTAAAAAATCGAAGTCGCTCACCAATCAATCGTCATTAGATAATTGGCGAAATAAAGGATCCAGCTTTACGCGAGGCGTGGGCAAACGCTCCCAACCTAACGATCATGAAGATGCTTTCATCACCACGGAGAATGAAAAATGTATTTTCATGGTAAAATAAAATGAAACAGTATAGTAAATTTTAACCCGCCTGTTAGAAAATTGTAACTACCTCGCGAAAACAGATTTGGCCGGTATAAAACCCTGATATACGGAATAGTGTACTTTCCCACATTGCCTCGGAAAATCTCATACTATTCAGCGCACCACCATGGCCTAAAAAATCAGTCAAATCAACATGATGAACAGCTTATCTACCACCTGAATAAACTCACTTTTCCAAATTTGTGCAAGCTCATCATTGGAAAAACAAAAATCTACCGTTTAGAAGGCAGGAATGCCAGAAATTTAAAGCCCTTCGTCAGGTATTCACCGTTACTTTCCCTAAGGAACGAGCATGAAATAACCTGATCAAGTTCATGCTTCGATAAGCCCGGCATTATTGGTATGTGAGTTCCAAGTTGCTCAACTTATTTCATGCTCGTTCCAGAGCTGATAAAATAGATAAAAGGATCAACTTTCGCAAATCCGCCCCACTTTTGCTGGTCTTCTTGATGTGTTTGAATTCTTTGATCCATTCGGCTTTAGTCATAGATAAAATACGAATATCACCGCCTCAACATATGTCCGCGCCAAAGAAGATTATTTTCTGGAAGCTATACGTCTAAAGCGTGGCCGTATTACCGATGTCCGTTACCACAAAAAGAGAGCCCATCGTCTCGCCTAAACGGTTGCTGCACAATATAAGGAATCAGTAATGCTTATCCAATACGTCAAGTCGGACATTGTTAGGTTCAACCAATTGCGCTAACCGATTGTCATGTCGCCGTCCAAGCAATTCAACGCGTCTTTATCTATTTGTTTTTCTTGGCTGAATGGCCTAAACTTTTCCAAACTTTGTGATAATTATCAATCATCCGCTCAAGACTATAATTCAAGACCACCCTATCACGACACATGGACTTTCGCACGGCCCATTTTTCTGAGTCTTGCATTTCTGCAATTGCTTCTGAAATCGCATTCGCCAAAAGCTCCGAATTTGAAGGGGGCACAATCCATCCTGTATCTCCCACTATGATAGCCGCATCACCTACATTAGTCGCAATACAAGGTGTCCCACAGGCCATAGCTTCGGCCAGGACATTAGGGAAAGCTTCACCAAAGCTGCTGGACAAAACATGAATATCAAGCGCATTCATAACGCCAGGGATGTCGTTACGAGGACCCAACAGCAAGACGTTGTCTTTGACACCCTGATTTTCAATCAAAGAGCACAACTCGTGGTTACTTGCATCTATTTCAGCACCGACGAGTACGCATTGAAAAGATTCATTTTTATGTTTGACCAGTCGTAGTGCTTTAACCAAACTGACATGATCCTTTTGCGAATCATATCGTGCAGCCATACCAAGCAAAGCTGTGTTTTCATTAAATCCCCACTCACGCCGTAACTGCGTTCGTGCTTCTGAGTCTGGCGCTAATTCCACTAAGTCATAGCCATTTGGAATAATTGTGAACTTTTCCTTGGCATAGCCCAACGCTTGGTGAACCGTTGCCGCCTGTTCCGAGCAACTGACAATGACATGCGGCACCCAATGAGATAACCAGGCACACACTTTTGCTATAAGGATGGTAGATCGTGAGGATTTTCCCAGTTCCAGATTGCTGTGGCGTATACCCCAGCAGACGATGGGAATGCGGGCTAATCGAGCTACCAGGCCACCAATCAAATCAGCGTGATACATCCAGGTTTGCACCACGTCTGGTCGCTCGCTACTTAACAGCATCCAGAGGCGCCTGAGTCCACGGAGTGTCACGCGTCCGCGCGGCATGTCCAAATAATCTACCGTAATACCTGATGCTTCGAGCAATGCACCGTATATTCCAGCATCTCTTAGCGAAATAACCGTATGCCGATTTTGCTTGTCATGCCCACAGAGCCGATACAACACAGTCTCTGCGCCCCCGTCAGTGAGGCCAGTGATAATATGACATATTCTTAAATTGTCTTGCATGCCTTTGCTTTCAAATTCTTTCAGTTTATTCTGCACGAAACCTCCAATTCTTGCATAGATAATGACTGCATACGATACTCATGATTCAATGCGCGATAGTACTTCAATAGCCTCTCAAGATTGAGCAGATTGGCTTCGACGTGCCGACCAAAGTTGTGAGGATGCCACCATAGATGGAAAACGCTGTTTGTTCTTGCCGCTTCCAGCATGCCACTTTTTATACGGCTCAACTGTAGCTTGTCAATTATAGAGTGACCCGATACAGGGCGAAGAAACCTGCTAGCAGGAATGTTTATAAGCTGCCCTTTAGGAATGTTAGTTGACAATGAATATGTGTGATTACCCGTTATCGGAAGATAGACATCCGCAGCACGAATTAAGCGCCGAGCAGTGCCATAAGAAACTGGCATTAAGTGTCCATCTCGATATATCCAATGATCTTGATTGCCACGATACGCTGTAAAACCAGCACCCATTAGCTCATTCAAATACTCATCTTGTACCTGATTGCGGGGGAAAACCAGACTTGTTGGTTTAACCTTGTACTCATCAAAAATACTTTTAGCACAGTTCAAATCGGCAACAAACTGCTCTACAGTGGCATCTTCTTCACCGCAATAAAAATGACTATAGGTGTGGCTAGCAAGCTCCTGCCCGTCTGTAGCCAGAATTTGTTCAACTAAGGGGCGAGCAAAAAAAAGTTTGGGTAAATCACGGGCAAGGGCTGCTACCGAGTAAGTTGAGCAACTCTCCCTTTCATAAGTTGGCATTATCGAAGGACGCAACTCAGACCATTGTTTGTAATCCTTGCACATAAGCATACCAACTGTAGCCCATGTGGCATGGATATCATATTCCTTGAATAATTTCAACATGCCTGGCACGGACTGCCATACACCTTCGATATTCGCACCATAATTCTCGACTGTTCTTGAGTCAGTTACTCCCCAAAACAGTTCAAAATCAAGCGATATGACTAATGCTGACATACAATTTTACCCTTTATTTCTACTTAAAAAATTTCTTGAGCTACATTTAACGTAAAATCAATATCAAGATGGGTATTATGTCGATACCACTAAGGACGCAGGAAAAAGCTCCCGCACTAATAATCCGGCCATTTTATAAACAATCTCAATCATTACATGACCTTTTTTTATAATCGCCCATCTCAGCTCGTTCATTTTTTCTCCAGCAACGCTTCGAGAAGACTTTCGGTCCTGTTAATAAGTTTATCCACCGAATACCTTTCAACGATACGCTCGCGCCCTCTACGTCCCACATCAGACAAATCTCTTTGCAGCATCATGCTCATCGCCTCAGACAATGCCACGGGGTCACCTGGGGGAACACAGATTCCGATCCCTTCCAACACAAGCCTCACGTCGCCCACATCGGTCGCCACTACAGGAACGCAACAACTCATAGCCTCGGCCACCACATTTGGCAAGCCTTCATAGAGGGAAGAAGAAACTTCAAGATCAAGTGCACTATAGACAGAAGCCATGTCGCTGCATTCACCTGCCCAGATCAAATGATCTTGTAACATCAATTCTCTGGCCAAAATATCAAGTTCCGTCCGGTACCTTACGGAATCTTGACCCGCACAGATAATTTTTACATTAGGGTATTCTTTAAGAAGTACTGCGCAAGCCTGGAAAAATGTTGAATGATCCTTTTTACGATCTAATCGAGCTACATTGCCAATTAAAACCTGCGCATTAGAAACCCCCCATTGCTGACGTAATAACTGCCTTCCCGACGCCTGGCGCTGGAATTTTTTTGTATCTATGCCATTCGGAACGACTTCAATTAAATTGACAGGATAACCTTTGTTGGCATGAAATCGTTTGCCTGCCTCCGAGTTTGAAATAATAAGGTCTGTCTTGTGTGATAACCAGCAGCTTAACTTAAAAAATATTCGCTCTGATAGAGGAATATGACCCAATCCGATATTGGAGTCACGTAACCCCCAGACGATTTTTGTTTTCGACGAATATAATCGATTTAGCAATGCCAGCAAATTTTGAATAGTTATGTAGCCATGTAACACATCGGGATGAATGACTTTTAGTAACTTAAAATAGTTATTCATAAAACCAATCACATCCCAAAAACCTTTTTTTTTCAGATCGACTACATTGACCCCGGCTTCAATAAGTTCTTCCTCGAATTCACCACCACCGTAGAACACAGCAACCGTTACCTGATGCCCACGTGAATGAAGACCTTTGGCTAGCACGGCTAATTGCGTTTCGGCGCCGCCACCTCGTCTAAGCGTTCTACTAAGAAACATTATATTCATAAATCACATCCTCCGGATATTATTATTCTATGCAAGCCAAGTGTTCTCCCTTTTGACAAACGTGTGCGGGACTCTAACCATTTAATTGATTTGGACTGTGTTATTTTTGCACTGCCGATGTCGTTGCAGGCCAAATAAAGGCACCTACATTACTACTTAAGCCTGTCGCCTCCCCGAAACAAGCGCAAAGGTCAGAAGCCAGTATATGTTGTCAAACATATTATGAGTAAAAAACATCATGAAAAATGTCCCAACAGCTACAGCCACTTGAAATTTTGTGTCTTCAAAGTAGCGGCCTCTCCACAATATCAGGAGTAACCAAGCCCACAACGCGATTCCAAAGATGCCATGTTCGGCAGCGCCCATAACTATTTGGTTGTGTACATTAACCACATAGGGCCAAACATTTGACTGTAAATCAGTAATGCCGGTACCAGCACCAAAGATTGGATTATTTAAAAAAATATTCCAACCAGCTTTCAATACCGTAATCCTTTCTTGCGCACTATCGTCACCGAGAGAACTAGACTGAAAGAAATCCAGTCGAGCGAACATATTTTTGCTGCCATAATCAAGATCTTTACGTTCCTGTATGTAACTTTTAAAGATAGCTATCAACAATGGCAAAAATGAAAATAGAACTAGTGGGAAAACAAAACTATACTTAGGCAATTTTCGTGTTATCACTAAAAAAATCCAAAACGATATCCATAGTAGAATAGGGCTACGAGCAAACGTCACAATGACGCCAGCACCCGCTAACAAAAGTAAAGGCATACGATATGGTAGGCGCATGAATGGAATGGCGAGAAAACTGGTAAGCAAGATCGCCTCACCTGCCCTGCCTGGATTGATAAACATTGCCGCAGCGCGTCCGCTTCCATAAAATCCTTCCTGAAGTCCTTCTGGGTTAAAAATCCCCGGGCTGATAAAGTCGATAATGACGCACACAGGGACTGCAATCGCCATTATTCTAAGAGTACCCTGATAAGACTCTGTACGGGCAATAGAAGTGGTAAATCCGTACAAAATAGCCAAGATTAAATAGTTATCACGCTGCCTAATCAGATCATATGCGGCTTGGTTAGCATCAAGCAGATCATAGGATTGGATAATAATTTCTGCAAACACCCACAAAGAAAATGGCGAGACTAGATACAACAAGAATTGCCTGAACTTAAATAGCATAAGCGGTGCAATCATTAGAGCTGTGGCGTAATAAAAATATTTCGGCGCAATACCGGGGTACAGGACAAAAACATAGTGTGGAATGTCGAGATAAACCAAATTAAAGACAACAACTATAGTTGCTGCTAAATAGATACTAAAAAGCCCTGTCTGCTTCGTTATGGGTTTTCTGATTGATAACATGGTTAAGGAGATAAGGATAATATTTAATAGAATTCAGAAAGGCTGTATCGCAATCCTAGAAATCTGTGTGAGAATAGAATATACGAAAAATTGACCACAACATATAGGGCTTTTCATGCGCTTAACTACCAAAATATACGATGGTGTCAGGATCAAAAATGGCCTCAGCCTGCTGAATTCTAGTTCTTGTTCTTTTGCGAATAAAGCGAGGGGTTTAGTAGGCATAATATATTCCTAACGTGGCTTTTTATTAAAGGGGGTAGTCGGAATCCTCCTCGGAGGATTCCGACTTAAGTTGTAGCCGAAAGTCACTTTAGCTTCGGTTAAGTGTGCGGGAAATCACCTCTTGTCGTCAAGCTGTCTCGCATGAACGCTCCAGTTGGTGTTCAACATGCAAGACGACATTCCATAGGTGAAGCTTACCGACTACCCCCTTTTATTAAATTTATATTCACTTTTGTTCAGGTAATATTTCCTCAAATAGTTTTTCCCACATCCCCGCAACTTTTTCCATCGAGAATCTTTCTCTCACCTCCACCGCTCGCTCGGCGAAACGCTGCCTTGTTAAGGCATCGCTCATTAAACGATCTAAATCGGCGGTCAATTCTGTCACATCCCCCGGCGGCACAAGCAAACCATCCAGCTCATGACGAATGATGTCGCGCGGCCCAGTATCACAATCAAAGCTTATTGCTGCAAGACCGTATGCCATGGCTTCTACCAAGGTCATTGGAAATCCTTCAAAACGAGAACTCATCACATAAAGATCTGCACTTTCATACCATTCAGCCATGTTGCCAGCCCTTCCAGGAAGAAGAATACGAAGCTCTAAACCTAAATCTCGCACTTGTCCTTCCAGTGTTGTGCGCAATGGGCCTTCTCCGAGTATCACCAGATCCCAATCGCGGTGACCGTCTGCAAGGTTAGAAAACGCCTCAATCAGCCAGTCGAATTTCTTTTGCGCGTCCAAACGTCCAACAGAGAGCAATAATTTCCTTTCTGATTGATACAGCGCACTTGGGCTTATTCGAGGCTCTTGTCCTGACAAAGGCCAGGTAACGGCATTCGGAATTACCAAAACCCTTTGAGCATTAGTATTGCTTTTGAGCCAGCTTTCACCCTCACTGGTCAGAGCGGTCACAGCATTTAAAAAGCCATAGGTATGACGGCGTAAAGTTTCCCAAAAAAAGCCCAACGGCAATTGCGGGGGATGGTTATGTTCTGCAGCTATAGTGCGCAGATTGGGCAAGCCCCAGGCCGCCAGAGCCATCAATACATTGGCTGTAGTCATCATTCCAAGAGCAATGTCGGGTTGAATCTGACGTAGCATTCGTCGTAGTGCAATCACACGTGATATGTTTTGCCACAATCCAACCAAGGCGTTGGCACTTACATCAGTCAATTCCAGTGCAATACGCTTGACTGCTGGATGCAATTCATAAAAATCAAGACTTTGCGGGTACAAACTAACAATAGTGATCTCCCATCCCTTGGCGGCCCAGTAGTTGGCAAGATTGGCTGAAACGCGCTCGGCACCGCCACAACTCATGGAACCGATGAATATTAGTAGTCGCATTCTGTATTTATCCTGTCGTTTTACATTATTTTAATGCTTGTAAAGAATACTATACTTTGGTGATGACTAAAGAGACCATGTAGGGTAGGTACCACAAACAAACACGCTACGCAGTTTGTCCGCACCCTCCTCACCCATGCCGTGACATCCATTTGGAAATGTGATACCGCACAAATCCAGCAGGCCACATTAACGCGACAAGCAAACGAGGAATTAATCCCTTCAGCGGCCACTGTTTACCATCTTGCGAGGCGGCCAAATGCATGCTGAAGAAAGTATAGGCAACGGCTTCCTTTAGGATAGCCAAAGGATTCACGAAAATCCATTTCCAATCGTATTCAAGAGTCTCACGTGCAAGCAACGTCCGGCCGTCGGATCGCTTAGCACCGTCAGGGTCGGAACTAAGGCCACCAGGGTAGAAGATCCTGACCGGTATATTTACATAACGAGTGAGGTACTTTCTTGCAATTCGATTCCATACGATTGATTCAGGAACCCAGCCAACAACGTCCTCCGGAAAGGGAAACTCTCTCAGAACATCAACTCTCTGAAAGCCCCACTTTTCGCCACTGATCCGGTAGCGAAGGGCAAGCTCTGTGGCGGTGGAATCCAGAATGTCATCCGGGTAGCGGTCGCCGACAATATTTCCAGCAGGGTCGATACAGAGCCCAGTAACGGCGGAATAACGATTCCGATCAGAGTCTGGAATATCGAACCAGATTCGTTTGAAAGTAGCTAGCGCCTCTGGTAACGCCTCATCGTCATTGTCCAAGGCTAGGAACAGTTCACCATTCGCCTCGCGCACTCCGCGATTGAAAGCGACTTTCTTATGCGCGTTTTCCTGCCAGAGATAGCGGATCGGGAAATTGGCCTCGGCGCACCACGCCTGAACTATCTGTCGCGTGTTGTCAGAGGAACCATCATCGACAATCAGCCATTCGAAATCCCTAAGGGTCTGGCGCTTAAGGCTCTCATATACCCGCGATAGAATATAAGCCCGGTTGTAGGTGGCGGTGAAGACAGTGAATAGAGGAGAGCTGCTCATGCGCATAGCCCCATTCCTATCACAAACTTTTCCATATTCAGAAAGGAGTAAAGAATGATTATAGAAAATGGCATATTTGCATATCCCTTAGTGGCCCAGTAGGTGACAAGATTAGTTGAAACGCGCTCGGTGCCGCCTCTGCTCATGGAGTTGATAAAGATCAGTAGCCGCATTTTTATGGATACCCCATTTAAATTTCTCCAGTTTGAAAAACACATATAGCAAGTCAGGGCCCTAAAATCGTTAAAAAACGTCTTTCGACTCGAAAGAGCGTTTCAAAGTAATTGATAACATTTATCTAACCATCCCAATATCGTATGAACAACAAAAGCCAAAATGACATGAAGCATTTTTTTCATGTCTCATTTTGTTAATACCATTAAAGCAAAGCCACCAAATGTTTTTACAGTAAAGTCAGGATTGATCCAATAAGAAAAACGTCGTAATAAATTTCGAATCTTCTCATTAAAAGTTAAGTCTTTATTATTTAGTTCAAAAGCAAAGGGAGTATAAAACCAGTCAATAACTTCCTGTCCTGCATCCGTTAAGGTAGCTAAGGCTGTGTCTTTCATAAAGTAATGCAGATGGCCGACATCTTTACGTGCAGACATCGGATAGTTACGGTAAAGACTTAATATACACATATCCAGAGGGATATGATAAATTTTGTAGGTGGCTTTTGAACCAGCTTTTTTTATAAATCCGATATAATCATCCACATGCTCAAAAACATCAATCATCAGTAACAAATCAAATTCCTTATCTGTTTGTAACAGATCCTCCTGGAAATAATTTAGCCTGTCCTTTTTTCTCTCAAGACATAATTTAAAAGCTTCAGGAGCAATCTCATATCCCGAAAATTCGATTGCTTTATCTGCCATTCTCTGATGCAATTGACTTAGTATTTCACCAGCACCACAGCCTACTTCCACTATAGTTTTTGGTTGTAATTTATTACGCTCAATCATCTTTAACACCTGAGTTGCTTTCCAGGGGGAATCCTCTACATGCCAAGTAGGATTAGCATTTAAATAACCACTGTTTTCTGACTCGTAATTAATCATTTTTTGTATTATCCATTTATAGATAGTGTGGAACCCAGTAAGCGCAATACCCCTTCTTTTTTCTCAAAGTTACGCACTCTTTCCAAAAAATTATGACAGGCTCTAAGCTAAGAATAGATGAATCTTCGATTTCTGATATCACCTTAATGATAGAGTGACTACACAAACGATCCAGAGCTGTTTCAAGCAAGTCCCAGATTTCTCTCTATATGGCCGGTTAGGCATCATCCAGGTGAAAAATATACCAAGGTTCATGAACCGTGTCACCTCAGTGAACCGGCTTAGGAACGTGCATGAAATAAGTTGAGCAACCTTGATTTTTAAAATCCCCCTAACCCCCTTTACCAAAGGGGGAACAAGATGTTTATTGGGAATCTTATTTCATGCACGTTCCTTAGCAGATTTGGTGTCTTTAGTACTGAACATCCAAGCCGCGATACATCAAGAGCGGCATTATACTCATCGCTCTCGATTCCCATAAACTGACGTTTGAAGTCATCAATGCCTTGAAGTTCTGGTCTGCGTGATATGTCGCCGAAATCATAAATTTTTCACATCCATTTTCTTCATCGCTTACATAGCCAACCGTAGCAATGGGTTGGTTCGACCAAGTAAGAGATCATCGCCCCCCGATCAGAGGCAAAGTACACACAATGTAAACACGCATCCTGCAACCATCAGGAACAAAACCATGCATGGCAATGGGAAAATTTTCTTTACCCCTGCTGCTTGCAAAAACGCAGTACAACCTACCAGAACTGAGAAAAATTTTCAAGTTCATATATATTTAGTCCAGTGTCCTGCCGCGGGAATTTATTGCCGACCAAAAAATCTATCGAACACATAGCGTTTCTTCGGGGAAAAGTTCATTGAAGTAATGTTTAACCCAACTTCATCGGCGATGCAAAAAAATGGCCCTTTGGCGTGATTTACATAACTGCGAGGCGCATCTGCTCAAAGAGGGAATTTTATACACTTACAATTGTAAATTTTTTCAATTTACCCTCCAACTACACAATCAACCAAGGATTCCCCGTAGCTATCGGACAGCCTGGGACATGCTTCCGGTCGTCCGGATTTGACAGGGAGAAAATCTGGTGGTTAAGCAAAACCGCAATGTCGTGTGATCACACGACACTAGTTCTACCACAATCCAGTCAAGACATTGGTGCTTTTACCGGCCAATTCCAACGCAATGCACTGCACATGCCACCAAATTTAGACAAGTAGTCACATTATGCATTTATCCCGTTGTTTCATTTTGCTTTAATTTCATGGTAGCAAACCAATAAAGCTGAATAAATGCAATCATCACCATGATTCCCGTCGCTATCATAATGCCGTTGATACCCATTATCGGCACTAATACATAGCTTGCCCCAGTCTTGACAAAAAGGTTGGTTATGCCACTAATAGCTATCAGATTATGCCTCCCCTGACTCGCAAGGAGTGCGACCAGTGCCAGGGCAGGAAAAAAAAATGGTATTTGCGTCAGACCATAACGAAAAACTTCAGTCACACTTTCAGTATTCCGGGCAGTAAATGCACCTCGCTCAAAAAGCAGTTTGACTATCCAGGGTGCTAGCCACCAGCTAATAATCAGGGTGACTGCGCCAAATACAAACATTAGCCGTACCCAAATCATGGCAATACGTTGCAATTGCTTCCCTTGTTGCGATTTGATTCTGGAAAAAATAGGTAGCGTGGCTCGTGAAACAGCCGTGGCGCCCAGTCCAAGAATCAACGCCAAAATTCGATTAGCATAGCTAATGGTGGCTATCGATCCTGCGTCCAAGCGAGCAGCGAAAAACTGATCAACTATACCAATGAAACTCGTCAGCGTCTGACCTACCAACATAATACCAAAACCCTGCCAAAACACTGCCCATTGCGGTGAATGGCTTGTAAATCGTGGCATTTCGATTTCACCCATCCATGCCAAAGGGATAGCAAGACTGGCGACGTGACAAATATATCCTGCTAATGTACCCCATATCAAAGGCTCAACCCCGTCAGATGGTAGGACTAGTAAGGCCACCAAAATCGCCAGGGCGGGCACACTTTCCAACATGGTATTAACGTGTCGTCCGCTGGACATCATCCATGCAGAAAAAAGACTAGCTAATATGCCTAGCGGAATCAGCGCAACCATATCAGGCGTTATATCATTAGCAATGCTTACAGTCGATATTGACAGTCCCAACCATGATGAGCGGAGCAGCATTGGCAGGCCAAACCAGAATATGAGAGTCAAATCACACCCCAATACCAGAGTAAAAGCAAAAAGCTCTGCTCTAAAGCGCGGGAGCTCGACTGATGCATTTTGTCGAATACCAGCTACAAGTGGCACCAGTACCACAGTAAGTATGCTAAACCAGACACTTACGGGCCAACTGATTAAATTAAAGGTGAAAAGATAGGCATCTACTTGATCACTAACCCCATACCGATAGGCAATAACCATTTCTTTGGCTGCGCCGACAAGTTTTCCAAGAAAAACAAACAATGCAACCCAAACCAAGCCTCGGACAATAGCATGGTGATCGGGATGTGCGTTGCTAATTCGCTTACGGATTGCAGTGAATGCCTTCATTTGCAAAAACAGGTTGGCATCAATAGCATCAGATATGGCCGGTTATCCCCTGGTCGCAGGGATAACAAAGAGCGCAATTTGCCACAAGATACATTATTCCAGCAATTTTTGCTGCCGCTTTGTTTTAACAATTGATGTATGAAGGCTGTCATTTAATACGGATTTTTGGCTTGACTAAAACCATGGTTAATTTTGATGCGGCCTAATCTAACTTTTCTAAAAAAGAATCGCATTATTTTTTTTCTTGGCTTACATTTCTGAGTTATTCAGTCTGAAGGTTTTATTCCATCATTTGAAAAAGCTCATCAATTAATCCTTTATAAATTTTATGTTAATATGGATAAGTTTATTTTTCCTTGGTTTCGGACTCCTCTTACGATCATTTTCATGTAGAAAACGCTGTCTTAATAGTGTAGCCCGAAGAAATGTATTACTAGTGTTAATTTTTTCAAGTTCTTGCTGATTAGGTATGAACCTTCTTTCAATTCCAGTTCGTCTTTCAACTACTACTTTTATATTTTCCGCTCGCCTGTCATGTAATATCGTTTGGCTAAGATAGCGACATATTTTTATTACTGTCCAGGAGTGATTCATTAGCCAGTAATGGCTCGCAAAAAGTAATATAAAAAAAGCAAATAATACTGACTCCGGAACCTCTAAAAGGAGACTGGCTGATATACCAATAAAAGATAAACCAAAAGAAAGAGTCAATATTATACTCAACGTTTGATTGATGTTGTAACCCGCAACTTGAAAAACATGATGTAAATGTTCTCGATCCGGAGAAAATGGTGATCGCCCTTTGCTAATACGGCGCAACATAATGCAAACAGAATCGAATAAAGGAAGTGCAATAATCCATAATACTGTTGTTGGCGTGATCAGGTTTTTTTCACCCTGTGATACATCAATTAACAGCCAGCAAACCGTAAAACCAAACAGAGTACTACCGGTATCACCCAAAAATATTTTGGCACTGGATCTTCCGAAAATACGTAAATTAAATAACAAGAAAGCCACTATTGAAGCAATAAAAATAAGACAAAATTTAAAAATCATCTCATCCTGAAAGATCCACGATACGACACCAATTGATACAATTGAGACAAGGGTTAAGCCTCCTGCCAAACCGTCGATTCCATCGATCATATTGAAAGCGTTAATACCACCGACAACAACAAATACTGTAAAAGCAGTTGCATAGTAGTTGCCAAGATGAATATCACCCAAGCCTAACAAATTTCCTAAATCGATTATTTTTATATGCGCAAATTCAGACATGATTAATACGGCTGCAATTTGAGCGATAAATCTGATCTTGACGCCAAGCCCTTTGTAATCATCTATAAGACCCACACAAACCAATATCGTGATGGCAGCAATAAAGGCTGTTTGATTGGGAAAGGGATTATCATTAAAAAATAGCGTTCCCAAAACAGCAAAATAAATTGCCAGTCCACCAATAAGGGGAATATGCTTTTGATGTTGCTTTCTATGGCTGGGTTTATCCGTGAGACCTATTTTTAATGCGCAGGGATATAAAGCGAGTATAAAACACACTGTCGCTAACATGGGAGTAAAAAAGAAATCTAAAATCATGGTATGCATTTTTATTTAAGACATTTGTCATTAGTTTAGTCTAAGTACTCGTAAATTCAAATTAATGCCTGAACAAAAAAAAGCTGGTTTTGAATAAATTAGCATGAGCCATGTGTGCTGCTCTGTAAGCCTTTATATTTATACTCAGATAACCACGTCCTATGGGCGTGGATCACAAAGGCTGTGCCTATGAATTTGTTAATTGTCACAACCAATCTTAAGTTGAGACACTAACTCAAAATATGGTGTAACAAATAAGTCGATTCCAGAAATTATCACATGTGATAGAGCATAGGCAGCACCATTGTAGTTTAAGTTCTAAGTTCCGAATCATATGGTTGATGGACTGAATGGTGACAAGGACAGCTTGGCCTACTTCTAGGGGATTAATGCAATTCCATGTCCTTTGGGCATGGATATAGAATCCTAGTACAACAATCCGGAAGTTCGTGACTACGCTACCATGACTTTGCCTTGATAAGTCCACTTGAAAGGCTTATCCATGGTGTTGTTAAAATAATCAATGAATGCCACTATTTTCTCTTTCAATTCTGCCGTGCTTTTAAAGTTTCCTCGTTTAATCACTTTCCTGGCTAACATACCCAACCAAACTTCAATTTGATTCATCCATGACGCATGTTTTGGCGTATAGTGAAAGACGATTTTTTTATCAGGATCACTCAGAAATTCCTCACGTGAGGGCATTGACGCTAAAATGCCTGCCTTCCCTTTTATGCCAATATCATCAGTCCTCCCGCAAAGCTCCGCAACCAAACACACCAAAGATTCTGACTTATGTGTATTTAGTTGATCGCCGACAAAATGATACTTCTTATACCCCTTATTTTCAGTGACCACCCGTTCAATGAAATTCTTTAAATCCTCTTCCGTGCGTGTTGCCCCACACTCACCGATAATTTTGCCTGTTGTCACATTCATCCCTGCTATCAGTGTTTGCGTGCCATGCCGCTTATATTCAAATTCAATGGCCTGTGGTTTTCCTGCTGACATCGGTAAATCATCGGCAATTCTTTCAAGTGCTTGCACCCCCGTCATCTCATCATAACTAATAATCAGTTCATCTGAAGTTGTCGCGGCATTCGCATAGACCGAACAAATATTATTAATTCTTTCATTTCTAAACTCGTCAGGTTTTACGTTTAACCAGTAGCGATTGCGATGAGGCTGTAAATCATTTTCCCTCAAAATACGGCCTACTTCGCTGGCCGAAATAGACTCGACAACCTTTTGCTCTATTAGCTGATCAACCAATTCTCGCTGTGTCCAGTGTGTTATTGGGCGACCATATTCAAAGGGATTTTCACAACAAGTCGCTATAATTTTACAAATTTGTTCTGCCGTAAATTTATCGGGACATCCAGAGCGTGGGAGATCTTTAAGCCTTTCAGCAACGCTTAATTCCGGACTTCCCTTCCAACGCCCAAGCCACTTTATGACGGTGTTTTTTACAATACCAAGCACTGACGCTA
>JAQTPT010000089.1 GCA_028712795.1 Methylococcales bacterium | reverse complement strand
TATTGAAACATGCCGTGTTCGCCAACAGTCGCCCTGGATTTATTTGGCGGCGGCAATTCGTCAAAGGCGGGCGGGGTTTTCTGTGCCGAGGCTTCCTTTAGTTAAGGGGGTCTGAATAATTACAATACAAGCTATAAACCTTTCGGCACCAAGCTACTGTGCATAAAAGGAAACTTCACATAATGGCCGAAAGCAGAAATTTTCATACTTAGCATCTAAAGCACTAACACAATTAAAAAAGGGCTTGGGCGAGCCGCCCTTTTAATACTTTGATTTATTCCCCGGCGATTGACATCCGCTCGACCAATATAGAACCTGTGCGGACATTGCCGCGATAATCAATATCGTTACCCACGGCAATGATATTTTTAAACATATCTTTCAAATTGCCGGCGATGGTAATTTCTTCAACCGGATATTGAATTTCACCATTTTCCACCCAGAACCCCGCCGCGCCGCGCGAATAATCACCGGTTACCATGTTGACCCCTTGCCCCATCAGTTCGGTAACCAGCAAACCGGTATCAAGTTGCTTCAGCATATCCTCATAATCAAACTCACCTGGAGTTATGGTTAAATTACGCACTCCTCCTGCGTTGCCGGTACTGTGCAATCCCAGTTTACGCGCCGAATACGTACTTAAAACGTAGCTGCGCAATATGCCGTTGCTGACAATATCGCGGGTTTTTGTCGCTACGCCTTCGCCATCATAGGCGGCACTGCCCAATGCGCCTTTTAAATGGGGCTGTTCGTGGATATGAATAAATTCGGGAAACACTTGAGTATCCAGGGCTTCCAATAAAAACGATGACTTGCGGTATAGGTTGCCTCCGCTGATTGCACCTATGAATGAAGCCAATAAACTGGACGCAATTTCTGCGCTATACATTACTGGGCATTGTCGTGTGCTTATGCTGCGCCCCTCCAAGCGCCTAAGCGCCCGCTCAGCCGCTTTTTTGCCAATTTCGATGGGCTGCTCCAAATTCAGGGCGTTTCTTGACACGCTATACCAATAGTCACGCTGCATACTGTCACCACGCTGCGCCAATACTGAACAACTCAAGGAGTGGCGGGTTGAAATATACCCATGAAGAAATCTCATGCTATTGCCCATCACATGTATGCCCTGGTGGGTATTGACTGACGCGCCTTCGGAATTACTGATTTCCGGATGATACGTGCGTGCGGCATCCTCGCATTCGATGGCCATGGCAATGGCGTCATCGACGCTGACGCCCCAGGGATGATTGAGTTCAAGATCGGGAAACTCCGTTGCCAGCAGCTCTTTTTCGGGCAATCCGGCATAACTGTCCTCGCTGGTATAGCGGGCGATACTACACGCCGCGCTAACCGTTTCTTTGATGGAATCCGGCGACAAATCCGTGGTACTGGCCGAGCCTTTGCGTCGATCAAAATAGACCGTGATTCCAAGACCTTGACCGCAGTGATGCTCTATGGTCTCAACATCACCCAGTCGCGCTGACACCGATAAGCCGTTTTCCTGACTCAAACCGGCTTCTGCGGCGGTGGCGCCCTGTTTTTTTGCCTCGTCCAACATGGTTTGAACGGTATTTATTAAACGGTTAATTTCTTCCTGATTTTGCACTGTGTTCTCTTAATCTGCTATTTAAGCTACTTGACGATTTATCTGCTGAAATGAAACTTCATTAATGTTTGCTTGCGACAATGCGTGTTCGATCGTCATGCCAATCAAATTGCCATCTTCATCCAAATCTAAATAAATATTTTCATTAATTTCTTTAGTCTCGAAAATCGGACGCTCCGAAAACTCTAGCAATGCGGTATCGGTATCTTCAAAATATTTAATTTTCATCATCCACCTCTTTAAATCCCCTATCAAAGAAAGCATTATGTACCGTCTCTTCATCTTCCAATAAGATAACTCTTAAATATTTTCCCTCTTCCTGAATAAATCCCCATTTTTTAAACCGTCCATCCCTTTGTCTTTTTATTTCGCACGGATTTTTAATTACACTTTCAATCCATTCAAGTTTTATAGGAAACCTATCAGGTCTATTTCTTGTGTATAGAAAATATTGGGTAAACCTCATCAGTCAACCTAAACACTTGTCCCGCCAACCGTCAAGCCATCAATCTTCATCGTAGGTTGACCAACCCCAACCGGCACGCTCTGCCCATCCTTGCCGCAAGTGCCAACGCCGCTGTCCAGCTCAAGATCGGTGCCGACCATGGATACTTTAGTTAAAACGTCGGGGCCATTGCCAATCAGAGTTGCGCCTTTAACGGCACGGGTTATCTTGCCATTTTCGATCAGATACGCTTCGCTGGCGGAAAATACAAATTTACCCGATGTAATATCAACCTGTCCGCCGGCAAAATTCTTGGCATACAGGCCTTTTTTCACCGATTTTATGATTTCTTCGGGATTATGAGACCCCTGCAACATATAGGTATTGGTCATACGCGGCATAGGCAAACTCGCGTAAGATTCACGGCGGCCATTACCGGTGGGCTTGACACCCATCAGGCGGGCATTGAGTTTGTCCTGCATGTAGCCTTTGAGAATACCGTTTTCAATCAATACGGTTTTTTCTGTCGGCGTACCCTCATCATCAATACTCAACGAACCGCGCCGCCCTTGCAAGGTGCCGTCATCGACCACTGTGCATAAATCAGAAGCAACCCGTTCACCGACCCGTCCACTAAATGCCGATGTGCCTTTACGGTTAAAGTCACCTTCCAGACCGTGCCCAATCGCTTCATGCAATAAAATCCCCGGCCAACCCGGACCCAGTACCACGGTCATATTACCTGCGGGCGCTTCGTCCGCTTCCAGATTAACCAGCGCTTGTCTTACGGCTTCCTTGCCGTACTCCAGCGCCCTGTCCTGATCGATAAAATAGCTGTAATCACTACGGCCACCGCCGCCCATGCTGCCCTGTTCACGATGACCATTTTCTTCGACGATGACCGTTACGTTCATTCGCACCAATGGTCTTATATCCGCCGCTAACGAGCCGTCCTGATTCGCCACCAGAATACTTTCGTGCGTGCCCATCAGGCTAACAATCACTTCCTCTATGCGGCTGTCCAGCTTACGGGTTTCACTCTCAATATTGCGTAATAAATCTACTTTCTGCTGATCTGCCAGTGATTTTAATGGATTGGCGAGCGGATAATACTGTGGCCAACCCGATGTCTTCATCAGGCTGACTTTGGCATCCTGCCCCTGACGGACAATGGCTTTGACATTATTGGCAGCTTCCAGCAATACCGCAAGTTCAATCCGGTCGCTGTAGGCAAAGCCGGTTTTCTCTCCCGATACGGCACGCACGCCAGCGCCCTGCTCGATATTATGACTGCCCTCCTTAATGATGCCGCCTTCCATTACCCAGGATTCACTATGACTGGACTGAAAATAAATATCCGCTGCATCAACGGGCGAACTGAGCAATCGGCTCATGATTTTTTCAATATCACCATCCTGAATACCAGCCGGTATCAAAATAGCTTGTCTTGCAAGATTTAATAGTTCCATCGCAACATAAAAATAAAGGTTCGAGGTAGAAGGCGAAAGAATCAAGAGTAAGCCTTATTAGCCGTTGATCTTGATCCTTATACCTTGAGTTATTCTTCTTTCAAATCATCACGAATCGTTTCATACAATGATTGCAATAATTTTTCAGCGCCATCGGCGGACGGGGTAGCGCTATCATCTTTGGCAAGGCCACCCTGTTCACTGCGCCGACCGGCGCTACTTTGTTCTGCCGCATTACCAAGAGTCGCCGTTATTTTTGTTTCAGCACCCTCGTTTTCAACTCTTAGCACATAGATTGATTGGCTGTGTTTATTGCTAAAAAAGGACTGCTCTGGATCGTAGGATACATAGTAAAGCCCTTTATCATGCTCACGATCTGTTATTTCAATGTCGCTTTGCTTTAATGCATTACCCAGTGTACTCCAGGCATCATCAAAAGACTGTTTGATAATTAATTGCGGTGGCGTTGTTGTCGTCAGGGAAACATCCGGCCCCAAGCCATTTTCATACTTTTTCTTTGGAATCTTACTGTTATCAATTACGCGCGGTTCCCCTGCCTGCTTAGTTACAGAGAGTACGGGCGGACGTTCCAACAATTGAGTATCGCGGTAACGGCTGTCATTGCCGCCACAGGAAACCAGCAGTACGGTAATGGGTAAACTTTTAATAATAACGCGCATATTATTCACAAAAAAAACGACGATGGTTTAAAACAGGAAATGCCCCCCGCACTTTTTCCAGCCGTTCACGATCTATGTCAGCTAAAACAAAACCGCCACCCGTTTTATAACAATCCAGCACCACGCCCCAGGGGTCGATAATCATGGAATGTCCAAAAGTCTTTCGGCCATTGAGATGAATACCACCCTGATTCGGCGCAATCACGTAACAAAGGTTTTCCACGGCTCGCGCGCACAGTAATATTTCCCAATGCGCAGCCCCTGTTTCGGCGGTGAATGCAGATGGAACCACCAGTAATTCCATGCCCTTCTTACTCATTGTCCGGAAAAACTCCGGAAACCGCAGGTCGTAACAAACAGCGACACCCAACTTGCCAAAAGGCGTATCGAAAACCTGCGCTTCAGCCCCTGGTTCAATAGAGTCTGATTCACGGTAAACTTCATTAGTCCCCGGGACATTAACATCAAAGAGATGAACTTTATCGTAGCGGCCAACCCTTTCGCCTTTATCGTTATATACCAGACAAGCGGCCCGCGCTTTGTTACTGTCATCGGCGGCCAAAGGTAGAGTGCCGCCGATTACCCAAACCGCATATTTTTTGGCGACTGTCGCCAAAAAATTTTGTATGGGCCCTGAGCCATCCACTTCCTTGGCTTTTAGATTGTCTGATGCAGTATCGCCCATTATTGCAAAATTCTCAGGCAATGCCACCAGCTTTGCACCCGCTTTAACCGCTTCAGCAATAAGCTTCTCGGCTTCCAGCAAGTTAAAACTGATATTGGGGCTTGATGTCATTTGAATAGCTGCGCATATACTCATATTGTCTCTCTTTATTGTTCTTTACTTTGTGGCAACCATGAAAAACCGGTGATACTATTCCAGGTTTTCTGCAACAAGCCTTCATGTTCATGCAGCGGGATAATTTGTACACTTCCCCAGCCACCCTTAACCTGATACTGTGAACCAAAGAAAAATCCCCCTTGATCTTTCCCCGTCAGAACCTGCCCGATTAAATCCGTCACTTTTCCCATAATTGTACCAGCAATAGGCAAGGCATCCGCACTTTTTGGCACGACACTGACTACGTAATCAACCGTTTTATTAATCAAATCCGAGTTTCCGGTAAGGCTGATTTTTGCGGGAATTGCATCAACGACAAGATTATTAGTTGTTGCCTTGCCATTTAACGCACTAAAATGGCCCGTTATATCAATAAATGTCAAACCTTCATCAAACACATCACTAAAATCCAGTTGAAAACGTTTTATCCACTGAGCTATCGCTAGCATTCCCAAAACACGGCCAAATCCGGGCTCTATACCTAAAATACGCCCACCTGATAAATTAACATCTATTTGGCCTTCCAAATCAGCTAAAGAGAATTGATGAGGGCCTCCATTCCACATTCCCGCGAAATCAACTACAGCATTGGTTTCCGTGAGATCCTTGCTAATATCCAGCTTAGAAAGTAGCTCGCCGGCTCGTGGCATGTTCAGACTGCCCTGGATATGCGTTTCAGATTTATTAGCGCTGACTTTCCAATCCCCCGATAAGGCAAGCTTTTGATCATTCCCCGTTAATTCAATCCTTTTGAAAGCAATACCATGAGGTATCCGTTCAGTTTCCACTTTCAACTGCCCCAGATCAAGCGACTGCCACAGTGTTTTTTGACTGGTGATAGCTATTAAAGGCATTACCTCTGGTATCTGTTCCGGGTTCAATGCAACGCCCTGGGATTTCAGTTGTTTTAATGGGGTAAAATCCAGCGTATCCATCGTCAAACTGATGCTTTCAGATCCGTTAAGGTCAACAGGAACCTTTACTTTACCCTTGGCAATAAAACTGTTAGTGTCACCAACCCAATAGTTGCCTTCAGGCTTCAATGCCAGATCAATAAAACCCAAATCCACTTTTTTCCAAATCCCATGCGCACTGTGGACTTTAATTTCCTTTAGGCTATCCATTGCCCCTAATGTTTGAACCTCCTTACCGTGCGCGAGTGATGAGGCAACGCCCAGCCAGTCTTGCAAAGCCAGCCGGTCACGATTGATCTCAAGCCATATCCCTGCATTTTGTGGCTGGGCGACATTGCCCGTTCCCACTAAAACATTCCCGGATTCAATAAGGAGATGCTTTATATTAAACTGAATTGCTGCTTTCAGTTGGTTATCATAAGTTAAGCTAATCGGTAATAAGGCCTCATCACCTAGCCTAAACATCATGGATAAAGTCCGTTGCTGCTCTCTGGTCTTGGCTAAGGTGCCCGGCAAATCCAAAGCTACGCCCGCCAACCTTGACTGCACCAGCAGCTCTGGTGAAGTGTCCCCATAAGGCAAAGACAACGTCAACTGATAATCTGTCGCGCCTTCAGCCACCTTCCAGGGAGGTAATTTGAACTGTTTCCGAAGATCACTAACACCGGCGTGACCTGTCACATTGACGGCAGTCTGGAGATCAGAGCTTTTGATGTTAAATTGTATTGGATTATCTAATGCGACGGCTGTAATCGTGTCGCTATAAACACCTTGTTCATTGAATTTTAATGCACCATTAATCCGGTTGACCACCAAATCAAGCGCCTTAACTCTGAGCATGGCATTACTTAGCTCCGCAGCCCCATTAACTATAGCCTTGGCACTATCCGCCAACGGAAGCTTTAAGTCCAGTGTCACCTGAGTATTGCCTTCCGGCTTCACGGCATCCAAAAACTTATCCACCGGCGCACTTAGCGGCGTCTGCTGCATAAATCCCAAACCTTGCCGTATATCCGTTTCCAGCTTGCCCTGAACCATTACATGCTCACTTTCACCCATTGCGGGAATAGTAACCCTAGCCTGATTGATTTTTAAACTTTCACTTTGACCCTGATGAAAATCGACCTGCAAACCGTCCTGTAAAAACAAAACTTCTCCACCAAGCTCCTTTATATGAGGCCAATCCGAGCTATAAGCCAAGGTAAACCGGTCAACGTCAAACAGCGCTTCAAAAATACCTTGTCCGCCCTTAAACGGAAAATCGCTTATATTACCGTAAAACAACAAGTTGCCTTTGGGCACACGACCACTAACCAGCGCACGGTCCAGCCAGCCAACGACTGACTTCTTCATCGTGCTTACCGGTAAGTAATGCGTCGCCTTACTCACATCATCAACGGCAAATGCCGTTTGCAGATCCAAAAATGTTTTTTGCCCTTCCAATTTTGGAATGGTTAAACTAAATCTGGTGTCAGTCTTTAAATCGGGTGAATCCATCTCAATGATTGGACTGGATACGATCCAATCATCCGGAGTTTGCTGCCAGGCTATAGAGCCTTTAAGACCCGTAATTTCGATTGCATCCCGAAATGTATCCAACGATGTCAACCGGGCATCATGAGTTGCCAAATCCAGACGACCTTGTTGGTCACTGCCTTTTAGTTGGCCGGTTAAGTTTTCTATACCGGGCATTCCAGCCGAAGAGGCCATGTTGATTTTGGTAAATTGTCCGTTAACCGCAAAGTGTTTTTCAATCAGATCGGCAAAGAAAGAGAAGTTTTCGAGCGATCCTTTCAGCTGGGCTTGAGCTAATAACCCGCCCGGCCCTTTAGGCATTGGCGCAAAAAACTGTAATAAACTGGAGGCCTCCTGCAAGTCCGCAGACTCGATATACAGCCCCAATTTCTGTAAAAAATCATCTTGAGCGCGGTCACCGAAAACGCTAAAAATCGCTGGCGGCCATTTTTCATCGGCGGTTTCCAGCATAAACTGAGGCACATCCAGACGCCACTGGTTACCCTTCAGCTTCCAGAAAAACCGGGTTTTCAATTGCTTGGCCAAAAATGAGCGATTTTCCGGCTTGGTTAATTGCAACTGTTGCAGTTGCACTTCACCCACAAGCGAAACCAGTTGCGAAGACTGCAACTCACCCCATAATCTGGCATCGCCGGCTCCCGAACGGATAGCCACAGCCAATGGCAAATCACCCATTATCGACTCAGCGAGATTCAGATTTTTCCCTTCAGTAAAGAAAGTGCCATCAATAGAGGATGGTTTAAAAAAGTTGCCCGTCAAATCCATGGACACTCTTAATTCATTGCCGTACTTTTTCGACAACTTCACCCGGATATTCATCCGATGCTGCTGATCATGATTCATAATCACAAAATCAACATCGCCAATAACAGCGAGTTTTTTTTGACTCAGCTCATCCAGCCAACTAATTTCGCTTTGTAAAACTTCGTACCTACTGCCCTGCAACAACCAAAAAGGCTGGTCGTCACTGGCCTTTAAACCAACAATGCCAATACTGCCATCCTGTTTGCGCTTTACTGTCAGCTTGGCGCCCACCAGTGTAACCCACGACGACGCCAACCGATTCCCATTGATCAAAGCATCAAGTAAATTAATACCCAACCGGATTTCTTTAAGTTGAATGGCAGGCTTCTCGTTCCCAAGCTCCAGCTTAGGAACGAGGGACAATATCTTAATGTCCGTCAACACCACTTCGGGGCTAAAGCCACGCATATTTGCCCGTAAACGACCTATTGTTACTGGCGCTCCCAGCAAATCAGAGACATAAGCCGACAGATCGGACTTATAATTATCTATCCCCATTAGCAGTATACGGACACCGGTTAAGCTGACTGCTGACGCAATCAAAGACCAGAAAATAAGATGCCGCGTAGCACGCTTGATATGATGGATCATCTGGGCAGGTTAAGGATACAAAGCTAAAGGCAAAAAGACATTATTCGTTTTGCATTCGCACGTTAAAGCAGGACAACGTCATACTGTTCCTGATTATACTCTGCCTCTACTCTGAATTTTATCTGCACTCCCAAAAATATTTCCAGTTCAGCCAGCATATCGGCTTCTTCATCAAGGAGCATGTCCACCACTTCATTCGATGCCAGGACCAATAATGTCTGCACCTTGTACAGCCTGACTTCCCGAATAATCTCCCTGAATATTTCCAGACACATGGATTCGGCGGTTTTTAGGACTCCCCGGCCCCCGCATGCGCTACAAGGCTCACAGAGAATATGTTCAAGGCTTTCACGCGTCCTCTTGCGGGTCATTTCCACTAAGCCCAGCACTGAAACTTCAGTAATTTTGGTTTTGGCGCGGTCTTTTTCCAAATTGCGCTCCAGAGCCAGCAACACCTGCTTTTTATGCTCTTCACTTTTCATATCGATAAAATCGATAATAATGATACCACCCAAATTTCTGAGCCTAAGCTGGCGGGCGATGGTTTGAGCCGCTTCAAGATTGGTTTTGAAAATAGTTTCTTCAAGGTTACGTCCGCCAACATAACCGCCAGTATTGACATCCACCGTGGTCATCGCTTCGGTCTGGTCGAATATCAAATACCCGCCTGACTTTAATTTGACTTTACGTTCAAGGGCTTTTTTTATTTCATCCTCGACACTGTAAATATCAAATACCGGACATTCCCCAGTGTAATGTTCGATGACCGGAACAATTTCCGGCACAAAAACCTCGGCAAACTCAAGTAATCGATGATAGGTTTCTTTCGAATCAACACGCACCCTATCAATTCCCTCTTTGTATAAATCCCTTAGCGTTCTGACACTCAATGGTAAATCTTTATGAATAAACTGCTTGGGCTTTGAACTGGTGATCTTCTCTAGTATCGAGTCCCACAATTTCAACAAAAAAGTCATATCTGCAATCAGAACAGACTCATCCGCGCATTCTGCCGCGGTTCTGGCGATAAAACCGCCACATTTCTTCTCCTGTCTAAAGGTATCGAGACAGGCCCTTAACCGGGCACGTTCTGCTTCGCATTCGATACGTTGGGACACGCCTGAATTGTTAGCATAGGGCATATATACCTGATAACGCGACGGAATAGATATTTCTGTCGTTAAACGGGCGCCTTTGCTGCCCATCGGATCCTTGACCACCTGGACAACAAGATGCTGACCTTCGTGCAAGTAATGTTCAATAACTTCAGAACCTTTCTCGTCCAGAACTTTCGCACACAAATCCGAGAGATGAATAAACGCGGCCTTCGGCAATCCAATGTCGACAAAAGCCGCCTGCATACCCGGTAAAACCCGGCACACTTCGCCTTTGTAGATATTCCCAACCAAGCCCCGTTCACGGGTTCTTTCAATGATAACCTCTTGCAAGACGCCATTTTCTATAACCGCAACACGCGTTTCAGGCGGAGTTACATTGATTAAGATTTCTTCACTCATTTGAAAAGTTCTATCCCTTGTTTTGAAAAAAGTTCGGCGGTCTCAAATAATGGTAAACCGGCCACACCTGAAAAGCTGCCTTTTATTGATTCCACAAACACGCCACCCATTCCCTGGATAGCATAGCCGCCCGCTTTATCAACCGGTTCGCCAGTGTGCCAGTAATCCAGTATTTCCCGTTCTGTCAAGCGCCGGAAAGTCACTTCGGTAATGCTAACCGCCTGACTATGTTCATGCCCTCTTAGCGAGACCGCGCTGTAAACCAGATGGGTTTGACCGGACAACTGCGACAACATAGCCAAAGCATCAGCCTTATCTTTCGGCTTGCCCATAATCAAAGACCCCAAAATGACCGCCGTATCGGCGGCCAGAACCGGTATTTCAGTGTTGAGCTGCTCCCTGCATGCCGCGGATTTTTCAGCCGCCAACCGCTGCACATAATCCAGAGGCCGTTCATCAGGTAAAGGCGTTTCATCAATATCAACCGGATAAACGTCATAAGTGACCTTGATTTGGTCTAGCAGTTCCTTACGGCGTGGCGAAGCTGAAGCAAGAATAATCTGTACGGGCATCAGCGATGATAGGGGTGATTATGGAGAATACTCCAGGCGCGGTAAAGCTGTTCAGCAACCATAATTCGCACCAGCGGATGTGGAAACGTGAGCCTTGATAAACTCCAGGATTCACGCGCCAATTGCTTGGCGGAACCCGCCAAACCTTCAGGGCCGCCGACCAGCAAAGCGATGTGCTGACCGCTTTCCAGCCAGCGCCGCATCCCTTGCGCCAATTCGGGCGTAGTCCACGGCTGACCGGGAATATCCAAAGCCACGATATGCGCACTCTGTGGAATAGCCGCAATCATACGTTCGCCCTCTTCTTTGACTATACGGACAACATCGCTGTTTTTGCCGCGCTTACCCGGTGCGATTTCTTTAAGCACCAACTCGCATTCACGCGGTAAGCGTTTGGCATATTCATCGTAACCCTGCTGCACCCAGCCCGGCATACGATTTCCTACTGAAATCAGATTTATTTGCATGGATGTGCAGGATACAGACAACAAAGACTTGATGCAATGTGATCC
>JAQTPT010000088.1 GCA_028712795.1 Methylococcales bacterium | reverse complement strand
CTTGCATCTGTGCTTCAATTTCTTTGGCGTAAGGTTTTATCATTTGTTAATTTTGAAGAAAGTTTCTTTCGCGCAAAGGTTAATTCTTAAACTGAATTTGCCTAAATTAATTTATGCTCATTCCTTATCATTGTCGATTGGCATTAAACCACAATAAGCTGTTCATAGATTTATAGATTATGTAGCAATACGTTTGCATTATTCGCATACTGTATACAGTTAGTCCGGTGTTTGTAAAGAACGCTTTAGTATATTTATTGACTACTAAATAGGGCATTGAGAAAACAACATTTTTATGGTGTAATGCCAACGTTTTATGTCTTAATGCGCCTCTTGTTTTCATGTGTTTGATATAAGTGGGTGGGTTCGCCGCAACTTGTTTGGAGAGTAGGCTTATTAACTATGCGATTTACTATTAAAAACGGTTTAGACCTGCCCATAACGGGGGGTCCTAAACAAATTATTGAGGATGGCAACAAAGTTAAGTCTGTTGCAATTCTGGGGATGGATTACGTAGGCATGAAGCCTACCATGATGGTTAGCGAGGGAGATACGGTTAAGCTGGGGCAGGTGCTTTTCACTGACAAGAAAAATCCTGGATGTGCTTTTACTTCGCCGGGTGCAGGTGTCGTTAAAGCGATAAATCGGGGTGCTAAACGGGCATTGCAATCTGTTGTTATTGAGCTTAAAGGTTCAGCGCAGGTATCGTTCAACAAATACAGCGAGTCAGAACTTAACAGTCTGACAGCCGAACAGGTAAAAGAAAACCTGTTGGCATCTGGATTGTGGACTACGCTACGAACACGCCCTTACGGCAAAACGCCTGTAGTAGATAGTAAACCAAGTTCCATCTTTGTTACGGCTATCGATACCCGGCCCTTAGCGGGCGATCCTGCCGTCATTATTAAAGACCGGGCTGAAGATTTTGCTAATGGTTTAACGGCTATTGCCAAGCTGACCGAAGGTAAAACTTATGTTTGTAAAGCAGCAGGCGCTGATTTTGCCACGGGTAGCGCAGTAACTTTGGCCGAGTTTTCGGGGCCGCATCCCGCAGGTTTAGCGGGTACACATATTCATTTTATTGATCCGGTCAATATCAATAAATGCGTATGGTACTTGGACTATCAGGCTGTCATGGCAATAGGCGCATTATTTACCACCGGCAAATTGAACGTTGAAAGAGTAGTCTCATTAGCGGGCCCTACCGTAAAAAATCCAAGACTGATCCGTACTCGTGTTGGCGCTAATACCGATGATCTGGTTGCCGGTGAATTAACAGATGACATTGAAAGCCGGGTGATTTCAGGTTCTGTTTTGTATGGACATACTGCGGCCGATTGGTCAGCGTATTTAGGTTGTTACAATAACCAGATTTCCGCGCTGCAAGAAGGCCGGGCCCGGGAATTGTTTGGCTGGATTGTAGCGGGTAAAGACAAATATTCAGCGCTAAACGTTTATACATCCAGTGTTGAACGTAAAAATAACCGTCTTTTCCCATTAACCACGGATAAAAACGGCAGCAACCGGGCGATTGTTCCTGTGGGTGTTTATGAAACCGTTATGCCTATGGATATTCTGTCAACACCGTTATTAAAATCATTAGTGATCGGTGATTCAGACCAGGCTCAATTATTGGGTTGTTTGGAGCTAGATGAAGAAGATCTCTCCTTATTTACGTTTGTGGATCCAGGTAAACATGACTTCGGTCCTGTACTGAGAGCGAATTTAACTAAAATCGAGAAGGAAGGATAATGTCGGCTAGAGAAATTTTAGATAGCATAGAGCCGCATTTTACAAAAGGCGGACGCTTGGAGAAGTATTACGGTCTCTACGAGATGGTCGATACGTTCATCTATACGCCCGCTGATGTAACGCGCGGCTTCACCCATGTCCGTGACGGCAATGATCTGAAGCGGACAATGACTTTTGTGGTTATAGCAACGCTGTTTTGCGTGCTGATGGCAATGTATAACACCGGATACCAAGCCAATTTGGCAATGGAGTCCATGGGACTACAGAAAATTGATAACTGGCGCAGTATCCCTATGACGATCTTCGGGTACAGCACGATGAATCCATTTTCTAATCTGGTTCATGGCGCATTGTATTTTCTGCCCATTTACATCACCACATTGGCTATAGGCGGTATTTGGGAAGTCGTTTTTGCCACCGTGCGCGGACATGAAGTTAATGAAGGCTTTTTGGTTTCGTCCATGTTATACGCCTTGATTATGCCGCCCGATATGCCTTTATGGCAGGTTGCTCTGGGTATTTCTTTCGGTATCGTTATCGGTAAGGAAGTGTTTGGCGGCACGGGAAAAAACTTCCTGAATCCAGCGTTGACGGGACGGGCGTTTTTATACTTTGCTTATCCTGCTTCAATGACCGGAGATTCCGTATGGGTAGCTGTAGATGGTTACACCAGGGCAACGCCATTGGGCTTAGCGGCAAATGGCGGTCTTGATGCTGTTTATGCCGCTGATTACAGCTGGATGCAAACATTCTTTGGCTTTGAGCCCGGCTGTCTGGGGGAAACATCGACCCTGGCGATCTTAATCGGCGCGGCATTTTTGTTATATACCCGTGTTGCTTCCTACCGCATTATGGCGGGCGTGTTTGCGGGCATGGTCGCAACTTCAGTCATGTTTAATGTTATTGGCAGTGATACCAACCCTATGTTTGCTTTGCCCTGGTACTGGCATTTGACTCTGGGCGGTTTTGCTTTCGGTATGGTTTATATGGCGACTGATCCAGTGAGCGCGGCAATGACTGACACAGGCCGGTGGGTGTTCGGAGCACTGGTGGGTGTTATGACGGTGTTAATCAGAGTTGTTAATCCAGCGTTTCCGGAAGGCATCATGCTGGCGATTCTATTTTCAAACATGTTTGCGCCGACGATTGATTACTTTGTCATTCAGGCCAATATTAGAAGAAGGATGAAACGTCATGCTTAGTAATATAACGTCATGTAAATATTTGGAAAAGTGGTGTGCTGCACTCGATAATAATGAGCACTATCAAAAATTTAAAGTCTACCGGGATAAAATTCTTGCGTTAGGCAATGATAGCCTGGAAAAAACTATTGCCATTGCTGTTTCGCTTTGTCTGGTTTGTGCGGTTTTAGTTTCATTTGCGGCGGTTGCTTTAAAGCCGTTACAAGTGGGCAATAAAGCGGCGGACATGAAGAAAAATATTCTTGATGTGGCTGGCCTGTTAGAAGAAGGCGCTGATATCAATGCCGCTTTTTCCGAGAAAATTGAAGCAAAAATCGTGGATTTGGAAACTGGCGACTATGTTGAGGGCATTAATGCAGATGAATACGATCAACGTAAAGCTGCAAAAGATCCTGCTCAAAGCGTTGCCATTCCCAAGGACAAAGATATTGCCCATATCAGGGTAAAAGCTAAATACGCCAAAGTCTTTTTGGTGAAAGAGGGCGGTGTCATCAAGTCCATTATTCTGCCTATGCATGGTTATGGCTTGTGGTCTACTTTATACGGCTTTCTTTCTCTAGACGCTGATGGACAAACCGTACAAAGTATTAACTTCTATGATCAGGCTGAAACGCCAGGCTTAGGCGGTGAAGTGGTTAATCCAAACTGGCGCGCCTTGTGGAAAGGCAAGAAAGTGTATGCGGAAACGGATCAGCCTTCTCTTGAAAAAGGTTTAATTACGGAAGCGGATATCGGCGAACCTGCGTTGAGTTTAATTAAAGGCGTGGTGGACAACACGAAGCCAGGTTCTCAATATCAGGTTGATGGTCTTGCGGGCGCGACTTTAACCAGTACCGGTGTGACTAATCTGGTCAGATACTGGATGGGCAATGAAGGTTTTGCACCGTATTTAAAAAAAGTAAGAACAGTTAAAGGGGTGAAATCATGAGTGCAATTTTAAATGATGAAACAAAGAAAGTTTTGACTGCTCCACTGGTCAATGACAATCCCATTACTTTACAGGTTCTGGGCATTTGTTCGGCTTTGGCGGTTACTTCACAAATGTCAACATCGCTGATTATGGCGCTTGCGCTGACATTGGTGACGGCTTTTTCAAGCGCGGCAATTAGTGCGATCAGGAATCACATTCCAAGCAGTATCCGGATTATTGTGCAAATGACCATTATTGCGTCATTAGTGATCGTGGTTGATCAGATACTAAAAGCTTTTGCTTATGAGGTCAGCAAACAATTATCGGTATTTGTTGGTTTGATTATTACCAACTGTATCGTAATGGGACGCGCTGAAGGTTATGCGATGAAGAATCCGCCTTTGGAAAGTTTCATGGACGGTATCGGTAACGGTTTGGGCTACAGCCTGATATTGATCATTGTGGCATTTTTTAGGGAGACATTGGGTTCCGGAAAATTATTGGGCATCGAAGTGTTCAAACTGACTAAAGATGGCGGCTGGTACGATCCAAATGGTTTGATGTTATTGCCTCCCAGCGCCTTTTTTATTATTGGCTTGATCATTTGGGGTGTACGTGAATGGAAACCCAATCAAGTTGAAAAAGTAGAGTTCAAGATTATGTCGATTGCTCACGGTGAAGGAGGGCATCACTAATGGAAGCTTATATTAGTTTATTTGTTAAGGCTGTCTTTATCGAAAACCTGGCACTGTCCTTCTTTTTGGGGATGTGCACCTTTATAGCCGTTTCAAAAAAGATTGCCACAGCCATGGGCTTGGGTGTTGCGGTCATGGTGGTGCAAGCAATTACAGTCCCTGCCAACAATGTTGTATATCATGCCTTACTGAAAGAAGATGCTTTGTCCTGGATGGGTATAAAAGGCGTTGATTTAAGCTTTTTGGCATTGTTAAGCTGCATAGGCATGATCGCGGCATTGGTACAAATTCTTGAAATGATTCTGGATAAATTCTTTCCGGCTTTGTATCACGCTTTAGGCGTGTTTCTTCCTTTAATCACTGTAAACTGTGCGATTCTTGGCGGTAGTTTGTTTATGATTGAGCGGGATTATAATTTCGGAGAAAGCGTCACATACGGTGTTGGCAGTGGTCTTGGCTGGGCATTGGCTATTACGGTTATGGCTGGTGTGCGCGAAAAACTTAAATACAGTGATATACCTGCGGGCTTACAAGGTCTGGGTATTACTTTTATTACCGCGGGTCTGATGTCGCTTGGCTTCATGGCTTTCTCTGGAATCCAACTTTAAGAAGGTAGCGTAATGCTGGAAATTCTATTAGGGATCATTATTTTCACGGCTTTTGTTATAGCATTGGTATTTGTTATTATCGGTGCTAAAAGCAAATTGGTCGCTGAAGGGAATGTGGAGATCCTGATCAATGATGAAAAGAAAATTCATGTGCCTGTGGGGTCAAAACTGTTAACAGCTCTGGCTGATAATGGTTTGTTTGTTTCCTCGGCCTGTGGCGGCGGCGGTACCTGCGGCCAATGCAAAGTCGTAGTACATTCTGGAGGGGGTGAAATTTTACCCACTGAACTGACCCAAATTACTAAACGCGAAGCCGCTCACGGCGAGCGTCTTTCTTGCCAGGTTTCGGTAAAACATAACATGAGCATAGAAGTCGAAGACGATGTCTTCGGCGTAAAAAAATGGGAATGTACTGTTAAATCAAACCATAACGTTGCGACTTTCATTAAAGAACTGGTACTTGATTTGCCGGCAGGCGAGGAAATCAACTATCGGGCTGGGGGTTATATTCAGATTGAATGTCCTCCGCATGTTGCCAAATACAGTGATTTCGAAGTTGAAGAACGGTTCCGTGATGATTGGAATAAATTCAATTTATGGCGTTATGTTTCTGACGTAAAAGAACCGGCCTTGCGCGCCTATTCAATGGCAAGTTATCCTGAAGAAAAAGAGATCATGCTGAACGTTCGTATCGCAACACCGCCTCCCGGTGCTCCTGATACCGTGCCGCCAGGCATCATGTCTTCTTACATCTTTAATCTGAAACCCGGCGATAAATGTATTATTTCCGGTCCTTATGGCGAGTTCTACGCTAAAGAAACTGATGCGGAAATGGTCTTTGTTGGCGGCGGCGCCGGTATGGCGCCTATGCGTTCACATATCTTTGATCAATTACGCCGATTGAAGTCAAAACGTAAAATGACTTTCTGGTACGGCGCGCGCAGCAAACGCGAAATGTTCTATGTGGAAGATTTTGATATGCTGGCCAGGGAAAATGAAAATTTTGAATGGCATGTTGCCTTATCTGATCCATTGCCTGATGATAATTGGGATGGATATACCGGGTTTATCCATAATGTTCTTTTTCAAGAGTTCATTAAAAAACATCCGGCTCCGGAAGACTGTGAGTTTTACATGTGCGGGCCTCCAATCATGAATACTTCCGTTATCAATATGTTGCTGGATAATGGCGTAGAGCCTGAAAACATCATGTTGGATGATTTTGGCGGTTAACGCCGGAGAACAAAGCTAAATTTGCGCTTTAGAAAACGAGGAGATAGGTGTAACCTACTCCTCGTTTTGTATTTTATCTGGGTAACATTTTTTTGGTTATCGCCAGTCTAACCTTCGCAGCTGATATTAGTTAAGCTCTTAAATTTAGAGGTAAATCAAATGAATCATGATTTTAATATTGGCAACACAGATTCTATTAAACCTGAAAATTGACACCGACTTGGAGACTGATGGACATATCTTTTGACCCAAAATGTTATTGTGGCAGGTTTTTATGGTGAGTTAGGTTATGAAGGAACACACATTCTTCGTGACAGAATTGGAGAAGGTGATTGGATTTTTGCATACTGTAGTAAACATGGCTACGTTGGTGTGGGATTAGCGGCAAGTCGTTAAACCTACAGATTAGAAGAAGAGTTACCACCAGATTGTTTATCACCCAACCCTCATTACCGAGATATTAGATGGCTTTATTATGTTGAATATTTAGATGACGCAATTCCAGTAAGTGCGATAGGAGTTCCTCATTCAAGTCGAACAGAACAAAAGATTGACAACAACAAAACAGAAAAAATACTTAAGGCATTTTGGCAAAACCCAAAAACCGTTATTAGGTTCTAGCCCCTAATGCGTAGCGAAACCCATCAAAAAACATTAACCATTTAAACCTGATAGAGACATCATGAACAACGAATATACCGCTGTAATTAAACAAGACGGCGATTGGTGGGTGGGTTGGATTGAAGAAATTCAGGGCGTGAATTGTCAAGAAGCGACATACGACGAATTATTGGATAGTTTAAAAATAACTTTACAGGAAGCCTTAACTTTTAATCGTGAAGAAGCTTTATTAAATGCAGGAACAGATTATCGAGAAGAACGTATTGCATTATGAAACGCTCGGAACTCATCAGATATTTAAACGCACAAGGCTGTGAATTATTAAGAGAAGGCGGACGGCATTCATGGTGGCAAAATTCTCTGCAAAATAGACGTTCTGCTATTCCACGCCATAATGAAATAAGTGATATATTGGCAAATAAAATTTGTAAGGATTTGGGTATAATGCCAATTAAATAACTCATACTCCATGTGTAGCATTGTGAACTGTGAATTTAGGGGAAAATAAAAATGATGTACTTTATAGTAACTTTTGTCGTAATGTTGGTGGTCATCGCTATTATGGCAATAGGTGTTATTTTTGGCAGACGCGCTATTAAAGGCTCATGTGGCGGAGGGATGAGCAAGGCAGAATGTGTTTGCGTAGAGAAATGCGATAAAAGAAAGAAAATGGAAGCGGAGGCTCATTTAACTCAGGGATGATTTATCTTGCAGCGAACTGATTATAATAATAAAAATAATGAGGAATTTATCATGTTGGCAAAAATTACTGTAGCAGACTTCATGGCAAAAAGGCTAGTCACACTGACTAAAGACACTAATGTGATTGATGCAATCAAGAAATTGTTGGATCATAAAATCACTTGTG
The DNA here is from genome assembly GCA_028712795.1 of Methylococcales bacterium. Lineage (GTDB taxonomy): Bacteria > Pseudomonadota > Gammaproteobacteria > Methylococcales > Methylomonadaceae > Methylobacter_C. The sequence goes on along the minus strand of JAQTPT010000088.1, from coordinate 3,691 downwards.
CACCGGTTGTTGATTCGAAAGGCCACTTGCTCGGTATGTTTTCTGAAAAAGATGGCATGAAGGTTTTTTTAGAAAGCGTTTACAATCAAGGTATGAGCGGTAAAGTTGGCGAATACATGACGACGGATACCATCAGCGTCGATGCCAACTCCAGTATCGTGGATGTTGCTGAAAAATTTGAGAAGTCATCAAACAGAAGCTTTCCGGTTTTTCAGGATGGCGAATTTGTCGGTGTCATTAGCCGGGTAGATGTTTTTAGAGCTTTAGTGGCTATTTAGTCAGATGCAGAAAAGTAGTCATGACACCCAAACTTTTTATTGGCATGACTACGAGACTTTTGGCACCGATCCCCAGCGCGACCGCCCTGTCCAATTTGCCGGAGTTCGAACAGATGTTGATTTTAACGTAATCGACGAGCCTCTGGTTGTTTATTGCAAACCGGCTGCTGATTGTCTGCCTAACCCTGACTCCTGTCTGATTACCGGTATCACCCCGCAACTGGCCGAACAAAAAGGTGTATGCGAAGCCGAGTTTATTAGTCAGATACACCAGCAATTCGCACAACCTAATACCTGTACTCTAGGTTATAACAACCTTCGTTTTGATGATGAAGTTACCCGTAACTGTTTGTATCGAAATTTTTATGATCCCTACGCACGCGAATGGCAAAACGGCAACTCCCGTTGGGATATCATTGATGTTGTCCGGGCTGCAAGAGCTCTGCGGCCTGAAGGCATACAATGGCCTGTCAATGAAGAAGGCAGGCCCAGTTTAAGGCTGGATCAATTAACCATCGCCAATGGCATCGCTCATGAAGCAGCACACGACGCATTGTCTGATGTTTATGCCACGATAGGCATAGCCAGGTTAGTTAGGCAGGCGCAACCAAAACTTTATCAATTTCTCTTTGAACATCGCGTTAAAGCCAAAGTTTTGGAGTTACTTCAGTTAGGCAGTTTTAAACCCGTGGTGCATATTTCGGGAAAATATGCCGCTGATAAAAACTGCCTTGCCATTGTCTTGCCCGTTTGTAAACATCCGGCCAACACCAATGGCATCATCGTTTATGATTTATCGATTGATCCCGAACCTATGCTGTTCTTGTCAACAGAAGACATTCAGCAACGGCTTTTTATCGCCACTGATGACTTGCCGGAAGGAGTAGCGCGAATACCGTTAAAAACAGTGCATATTAACAAATGTCCTGTTCTGGCGCCCGTATCGGTTATCAAATCCGCTGATGCAGAAAGACTGACTATTGACCTGGATCTTTGTCAGTCGAATATTGACAAGATTAAAGCAGTTGAGGGTTTGACCGAAAAATTAAGTGCCGTGTTTAGTGGCCATGCCTATTCTGAACAGGGTTCTGATCCAGATCTGTCCATTTATAGTGGCGGATTTTTTTCAGACGGTGACAAACAGATAATGGCAAAAATAAGAGCCTCATCTCCAGAGCAGTTGGCAAAATCGGAATTTAAGTTTAACGATTTCCGCTTGCCTGAAATGCTGTTCAGATATCGGGCGCGGAATTATCCCGAAACACTAAGCCCAGATGAACAGTTGCGATGGAACAAGTTATGTAAGAACCGGTTAACGGGTCGCCAGGCAGGAGCTGGTATTACGCTTGATGCTTTTTTTGCCCGGTTACAGGCGTTAAGAGGTGAAAAAAACAGCAATGTGGAAATCATTAATGCCCTGGATGCTTACGGGCTTGACTTGTGCAAATTGGATGACGGCCTCTGAGAGGAAATTAGCATAACTCCACCTGCTATAGAAACTTATTTCAATTTGTTTTCATTAAGCCATCCAGTGTTAAGCCGCAACTGGGCGCAAAAGCCTGCATAAAAAACATGACTTCCGGTTGCCTGGATTCTCCGATGGTTTGAGCCAGTTGCTCAGCAGCGGTTTCAAATTCAGTATTGCCGGCTTTTAATTCAGCCTGACATTTAAGGTAAGCCGATATTTTGTCGGCGGCCTTGATAATCTTTACATGCTCTTCCGGTATTTTGTCGTGATGAATAAGAGCCTGAAAGTCTTCGTAGAGTTCTGAAGGAAGAAGAGCCAGCAATTCCAGCTCGGCCTGTTTTTCTATCTGTTTATAAGCGGTATTGATTTCTTTGGAGTGATACTTGATGGGCGTGGGTAAATCACCTGTGATGACTTCAGTAATGTCGTGATATAACGCAGCCGTTGCGATAGCATTGGCGTCAACATTACCGCCGTAATAGCGGTTTTTAATCAACGCCAGGGTGTGGGCAATAACGGACACTTCCCAACTATGTTCCATGACATTTTCTTCATGGGCATTGCGCTTGAGCCCCCAGCGTTTAATCCATCTTAACCTTGATAAATAGGCGTAAAAACTGCTTGTTACTGTTATCTCTATCATGACGTTGATTTTCCTACTTTTTAAGGCTGCAATCTGGTATTGTGCCGGTAAAAGGAAGCGATAAAAAGTCTTTTAACAAAAAATGAGCCGTTCATTTTTCATCTTACCATGAAATAAACTAAGCAAAGACTAAAGCCCAGTGTTGTTCTCTGTGGTAAGTGAGCTTCAAACCGGCAGGGTTACCCGCTAAATTCACCGGATTTAATTTATTTTACGCGAACTATCCAACATCATCTTAATTTAATACGAAACTATGCTCATTCAGTGGTACCCCGGTCACATGCACAAGGCCAGCAAAGAGATTAAACAAACGTTGCACCAAGTTGATATTGTAATTGAAATTCTGGATGCACGGATTCCATTCAGTAGCCAAAACCCGATGCTCTCAACACTGCGGGGTGATAAACCTTGCATCAAAATACTCAGTAAAAGCGATCTTGCCGATCCGGAAATTACCCAGCAGTGGCAAACTTACCTGGAGCAGGAGCAAAACGTAAAAACATTGGCTGTCACCATTGAGCATCCTGAAAAAATGCGGCAGTTGCCGGACTTGTGCCATAAAATATTGCCGGAAAAAGCCGCTAGTTCCAGGCTGATTAACACCTTGATTATGGGCATACCCAATGTTGGAAAATCCACGCTCATCAATGTACTGGCTGGCAGAATGATTGCCAAGACGGGCAATGAGCCAGCCATCACAAAAATGCAACAACGCATAGCGATAGGCAATGGCATTGTTTTGCTAGATACCCCCGGAGTATTGTGGCCTAACGTCGAAAATAAAAATAGTGGTTACCGTCTGGCTGCCACGGGCGCAATCAAAGACACGGCTATTGATCATGAACAAATAGCTTCTTTCGCGGCTGAATACTTGTTAAACCATTATCCGGACTGCCTGAAGGCCCGCTTCCAGCTGGAACCGCTCCCAAAAAGCGAACATGAACTTCTGGAGACTATTGGTAAATGCCGCGGTTGTTTGCGCTCAGGCGGTCGCGTTGAGATGGATAAAGTGTCTAAAATTTTATTGGCTGAATTTCGTGCCGGGATCATAGGCAGAATCAGTCTTGAAACCCCTGCCATGATGGAACAAGAACTTATCGAACTCGCTGTTATCCGTGAAGAGAAAGAGGCAAAGAAAAGAGCCAGAAAACAGAAATGGAAAGGGTCAAATTAGAGCACCCTTCATTTTGGGGTAAAAGTAGTGAACAGTTCAGACATAAAGCACAACTACCCCTCAGGTTTCCCTGATATTTTTTTAAATCCAGCCTAAAAAATGGTTACGGTTGGCTTTGAGAAATTATC
>JAQTPT010000027.1 GCA_028712795.1 Methylococcales bacterium | reverse complement strand
CGATAGAGCGTAATTCGTGCGAGGCCAGTGGCTTTAGCCACGATACTTTGCCCGCCATAGCCCAAGGCTTCCGCTTCCGCAGCAGCCCACACCCGACGACCCCGCTCATCCAGAACCTCGGAAACGCTTCCAAATTTCTTACGGAGGGTTTCAATGATCTTTTCTGTGCCCATACAGACATCATCGCTTATTCCTACAACTTGTTCCACTTATTTTTGGACAGGCCCTAAAATCAGTTTCTAATTAAACTATGTTATTTAACACAAAAAAATATACTCAATTGTGTTAAATAACATAGTTTAATTAAAAACCTCACGCCAATTAAATCCCTAACAACTGTATTACTGTGGTCTTGGCTGCGTGGCACGAAATGTGTTTATAGTATTCTAATTTCGGAATCCTATTCCTTATCTAACCAAGCTAAAGACGCTATGCTCAACCAGATATTAATTAACGAGCAGAAAAAAAGTTTTTTTGTATTCGTTATTGTTTCATCCATTCTTTCGGTATTGCCGTTTCAAAATGTTCTGGCAACTACGTCGTTCGCGCGACAAACCGGTGAACCTTGTACAGCCTGCCACATGCAGGCATATGGACCCTGGTTGACTCAATACGGCCAAAAATTCAAGCTTGATGGTTATGTGGCAGGTCATGCCAACAAATTGCCTGACGCGATCAACCCTTTTGCCCTGGAAGTGGTGGGGTCGCTGACGAATACTCAGAATGACGTACCTCCCGGGCAGTACTACGACAACACAGCAGGTCAGTCGAAAGCCAACAACAATGCTGTTAACGACTGGACGGCACTTTTTTATACCGGCCGTATTACGGATAAGATCGGCACTTATCTACAGCTTAACCTCAATCCGCAAGTGGGACGCTCGCTCAGCCTTGCCATGGCCGATATACGCGTTGCCGACCACTCAAAAATCATGGGCAACGATTTCACGTACGGGCTTACCGTAAACAATGCGCCAACTTTGACGGATTTCTGGATGTCGACATGGGCCTGGATGTATCCTTATACCCAGTCCTCCGTGACGGTAAAGCCAGCCGCTCAGCCCTACCTGCAAACCCTGATGGCTGGCGCCAATACGGCAGGGGCAACCGCTTACACGATGATCAATAATCATCTCTATCTGGAAGCCGGTGGCTACACCTCACAGTCTCAAAATATGGCGCAAGGCCTGGGTGTGTGGAATGGTGGCTCCCAATGCTCGGGTCCGCAATGTGGACTTATTGATGGTGGCGCCCCCTATTGGCGAATGTTTCTGCAACACACTACGGGGCCTCACTGGATGATGCTTGGAACTTACGGGCTAGCGGCCAAAGTAATCCCATTCTATCAAACCGGGGCTGGTACGAACTCTTATGTGGAATACAACGTTGACGCAAACTACTCCTACATGATGGACGACGATAATATGTTGATGGCAATGGCCAAATATACACACGACACTATGAAGATGAATGCCTCTCAAGCACTGGGTTTTGCGAGCAATTCCAGCAACCATCTCGACAACATGATGATGATGGGGATGTGGACCTACAAGCAGACTTACAATTTGACGGTAGGCTGGAACTATACAACAGGCAGCGCCGATAGGGTTCTTTACAACGGTGCTGCGGGTTTTGATGCCACCAGCGGGATTAACGGAGTGAATCCGATAACAGGAAGCGCCAACGGTTCTCCTAACACCAATTCGTTTCTTTTTGAAGCCGACTACATACCGTTTGGTAAAGGCACCTCCATGACAGACCCTTATTTGAATTTACGCTTTTCATTGCAGTACTGGGCTTATACCCAATTCAATGGCTCATCCACAAACTATGACGGTGCCGGGCGAAATGCCGCCGGTAATAACACGCTGTATTTAGTCGGAAACATAATGTTTTGAGGTGGGTCGCTATGAAATATAATTCGAAAATGAAATCCATTCTAATGCTTTCAACCCTGTTGTGCCTTTTGGGTTCTAGCGGCTTATCACAGGCAGTGCGTCTTTCCGGCTCATGCCCGACAAGCCATACCATGGATATGAGCGGAATGAGCATGAAAGGCAACGGATTTAAGTCCGCTGGGAAGCTTGCCGAAGCTCAATGTAGCAGTTGCCACGGGACAGACGGCAACGGCATCAATGAATCTGACGATGTACCTTACTTAGCGGGGCAAGAGTTCATGTATCTGTGCGCTTGGCTGGATGCATGCCGGAAACAAGGCAAGAAATGTGAAGGGCATGAAGACATTGCCGCCCAGCTCAGCGATCACGACATTGTCGATTTGGCCATGTTTTATTCGCATTTACCCTCTATTAAATGGTAAACTGATCAATGGAAAAGACCAAAGCATTACTCCCCTTGATTATCTGTGGATTCAGCTTATTCACTCTCTGTCTGCCAGGATGTTCAATTTTTGAAAAAAAATCAGCTGCTAATACCCCTGCGGCGACGGCGAAAACGGCTTATTATACTTGCGATGGGTGCCATGGACCCAAGAATGTCCGCGTTGAGTTCATGTCACCGAAAATCATAGGCCAGAAGAAAATTTATCTCGCTGCAAAGTTACGTGATTTCCGGGATATGAAACGGATTAATCCCTACATGAATGGTGTTGTGGCAGGCCTGTCCGATCCGGAAATAGACAATCTGGCGGCTTATTACTCCAACTATGAGCAAGGTAAAAAGTGAACCTATCCCGCTTTTCTCAGTCGGATTTGCTGTCCCTGTTCTCATGCTATTGATAATAGTTAAGGACTCTCATATAAATAATAGGGTTAACAATGAAAATCTGTTTTAGACACAATTATTTGTTCGAATCGAAATCCTGCAGCGTTGCGGGTCTTCGGAGGGAGAAATTGCGCCTTGAGCACCCAACAAATTACGAATCATCACAATGAAACGTATAGGCATTGCTTTTCTGGTTAGTTGGGTTATCACTTTTTCCGTCAGAGCCGAGCAACCGCAGGATTTTCTCACCCTATTTGCCGCACAGGCAAAGTTAAATAATGGAGGGTTTTCCGGTTTTGACGCCGGCCGTGGCGAACAGTTTTTCAAATCGCGCCATGGCACCGACTGGAGTTGCTCCACCTGTCATACCGAAAATCCCACTGCGATGGGTCAACATACGGTGACTAAAAAAGACATAAAACCGATGGCACCATCTGCCAATCCTGAACGCTTTACGAATACAGCGAAAGTGGAAAAATGGTTTAAACGAAATTGCAAGGATGTGGTGACGCGCGAATGCACCTCTCAAGAGAAAGGCGATGTGCTGACCTACTTGTTGTCGCTTCGTCTATAAAAAAGTTGAGGGAAACTTTATGAACCAGCGCATACTCGTATGGGATCTGCCAACCCGTATTTGTCACTGGATGCTGGCACTGAGCTTCGCAGGTGCCTTTGTTACATGTGAAAGCGAGCGCTTATGCAACATCCACATGCTCTGTGGATACACGGTGTTAGGTCTGATTTTGTTTCGCCTCGTTTGGGGTTTTGTTGGCACACGCTATGCCCGATTTTCTGAATTCGTGCGCAGCCCAGCCTTCGTCATCCGCTACCTCGCCCAATTATTCAGGGGACGCGCCAAGTATCCTCCAGGCCATAATCCTGCAGGCGCGGTCGTCATATTGCTTCTGTTGCTGCTTGGAATCGCCAGCAGCGTCTCCGGTTGGGCGGTTTATGAAGAAATCGGTGGCGACTGGCTGGAAGAATTGCATGACTATGCTTCCTACTCAATGTTGGCTATGGTCTTTGTCCATATTGCCGGGGTGCTGGTCACCAGCTACCTGCACGGCGAAAACCTCATCGGTGCGATGATCACCGGTAGAAAGCGCGGCAATGCCAATCAAGCTATCTCCGGCAATAAATCAGCAATTGCCATGCTTCTGCTAACAGTACTCATCGGCTGTTTGTTTTGGGCTTGGCCGGAGTAAAGGAACGAGCAGTGGTTTCGGGAAATCGGACAGGGCCTTATTGAGTTCCAGTTCAATCGCCACGATTTATAGGTGGGCTGATACGGTTAAGAAGTGTTGGGTTTCTTTGTGAGGGACTAACTTTTATATAGAGTCAATGATGGGAATCGAACCACGACGTATTAATCACAAATGTCAGGCAAGAACCAAGGAAAAACTGGGGCATACCCTCTAGATTGTCCTGTTTAATCATTTCTCGTTGCTCGTGAATACTCTATAAGTGACTGCAAACCCACAACGGAACTCCTGTTGCAGTGATTCGGATTCGCCCTCTGGTTTACATGAACATTCGCCCATTCTGATTAATTTGTTATTACTAGATGACATAGATTTTACAAATTCAGGGACTATTCTTTTACACCATGTCTTGGCTTGACTTTCTTCGAGAGAATCGTCAAATATCCTCTCTTTTATGACTTTGCTCTTTGCTTTTAGCTTTATTTTTTTATCGGCCTTTGCCTTTTCTTCCTCTACTTTCGATTTTCTGTAAGTGACTTGAAACCCACAATGGAATTTCTTTTGCAGTGATTCGGATTCGCCACTTGGTTTACATGAACATTCGCCCATGCTGATTAACTTATTATCGCTGGATGTCGTAGATTTTACATATTCAGGCACTATTCTTTTACACCAAGTCTTGGCTTGACTTTCTTCGAGTGAGTCGTCAAATATCATCTCTTTTTCGACTTTTCTTTCGGCTTTTCTTTCGGCTTTTAGCTTTGCCTTTTTATCGGCCTTTGCATTTTCTTCTTCTGCCTGCTTTATTTCTAATGCAAATGATTTCTTGATTGCTTCGTCTACTGTTTCCATCTTTTGGGCTTCGGCTTCAGTATTCTCCACATTATTTGCGGATGCTGATTTTTGCGTTAGTACCAAGGTTGGCTCATTACCAGTCACCGAGCTTTTTCCAGAAGTCGCAGTCTTCTCATCAAGAGATAATGGTTTGGCTTCAATTGACCCTGCTTTACTCCCTATCCAATCACCGTGCAATTCTGCTTTAGGACCCGACAACATGGAGGGTCTTCTGAAAGAATCGACCCGCAATTTTTCCACTGCCTCCCTATCCGAATTTTCTGTATCTTTGTCCCCAGGATATATAAAAACCTGATAGTCGCTGACGGTATCAAATCCAAGCTCTTTTATGTGCGGCTCTACAAATTCTAATACGCGAGCATGGATTTCAGAGAGGGATTTCTTGTAGTTGCCTTCTGTAAACAGTATTCCACTTTCTTGTTTGATAACGATCTCGGAAGGTACTGTGACTACATCAAGATAAACGTCCCTCATGTAACCGTCCCCATATTTCACGCCGACACCATCGACCAAAACTTTAGCGTAAACATGACGTTCCGCGTGAGGTAATGCATAAGCCGTTACCAGCTGCGATGCAAAAGCCAGTAAGATGCACGAGACAAGACAAACCTTCGTTTTTCGAATCAGTCGCAAAATCGTGGGCTTGGCTTCTAGTGTTTTTTTCATACGGTTTATTTTCTATGAGGGGAAATAGGCGAAAATTTTCTAGGATCTATGGTTCTTTACGAATAACGTTAATCTGACGCACCGCCAAGTTAATCCAGTGCAGACCCAATGATTACGGTATATTGCAACGTATTACAAGCTTTCTTAAAATGTGTTTGCGCTTTTTGCTGCTTCATGAGGTACCGGGCATCGTCACAAATTTAATTCTCATTTTAAAGCACGAACATATAAATGTAGACTGAAACCCCGAAATGTCAATGAGCGAGTAAAACATTAAGCCTGCTCTATCGATAGATAAATTCCAAAAACCTATCAAATAGAATCATATCTGATCTATTTAGAGACGCTTTATCTTAGCATTGAGGTTTCCCAGTATTTAAACTAAGCCATTCACGCTGGCCATGCGGGATAGAGGTTTAATGCAGGGTTGCGTAATTTATTTTATAGCAAACCCCACTTTAATTGGTCTTCCTATATATGTCACGAGCATAAAAACCGGGAAACTTCAGTCTTAGTATCTAAGTTGTTTTTGATTGAAAATGCCCCTTCACGAGTACTTTAAAAAAGATTCTGGCTGCTAATTGACATTTCATAGTTCTTCCACTTTAACCCATCTTCGTTATTTTTACAAAATATTTATTATATTTCAATAGGTTGAAATTTTATAAAGACAAAATGACACTACAATTTTTATTTTTTCTACAACTTACTGAATTCCGTAAATATATTTTATTACTTATTATCTGGTATAAATCGTGATAAAAATTTCTTAAAAAGTCAATGAATTTATGGTCAAAAACAACGAATATGACGCTACGACAAATTCAAATAAACACCATTATTGCTCTAGAAAAAAGCCATATTTTATTGGAGTTCTTTCGCAAAAAAGACTTCGGCTTTTTTACCCTAGAGGGCGCCTTGTAATATGTCGCGCTCCATCCGCAACTTTTCAACTTCTTTAGATACCCGCGTTAACTCACCTTGATCAGTCAAGTTCAAAATGCTTTTCTTGGCCGCCGATGGTGATGTTCGGCTTTCACCTATCGCCCAATAGCGCCAAGGGAAATGCCTGAATTATCGGCTATTTGCTTGTGCGTATAGTCTTTAATTATTCACTAACTTGGCCGCATCCTGTTTAAATTCAATCATGTAATTGGGTCGTTTAGTTTGATTATTCAACTTCACCTCTGTTGACATTATAAAGCTGTCTTTAGAAGTACCCTGTTTAATTAAACCATTTCTATTTGAAGTGGATTACAATCGCAAGAGGCATCACTCCAAATTGAGCTAGGTCAGCCCGGAGGCTTTTGAAGCTAAAAATGTCGCTTAGCTTAAGTGTCCGTGAAATCCGGACAAGATCAATCCAGTCCCGCCATAATCTCGTCACTTATATCCGCATTGGTATAAACAGCCTGTACATCGTCCAGATCTTCAAGACGGTCTATCAAACGCATCATTTTCTCTGCATCATCGGCATCAAGTTCAGCCATGGTTGCGGCTTGCATGGTGACTTCGGCATTGTCGGGATTAAAACCGGCTGCTGTTAAGGCGCCTTTTACTGCCAGATAATTCTCGGGGGTCGTCATGACATCAACCGCACCGTCATCATAGTTGATGACATCTTCTGCGCCTGCATCCAGCGCGGCTTCCATAAGCGCGTCTTCGTCAACAGAAGGCGCGTAACTCAGAATACCCACTTTGCTGAACAGGTAGGCAACAGAGCCATCCGTGCCTAAATTGCCGCCCGCTTTTGTGAAGGCATGACGGACTTCACCAACGGTGCGGTTACGGTTATCGGTCAAACAATCCACGATAACTGCGGAACCGCCGGGGCCGTAGCCCTCATAACGGATCTTTTCGTAATTAACACCTTCCATCGCACCGGAGGCTTTTTTGATCGCAGCATCAATGGTGTCGCGGCGCATATTCGCGCCTAAAGCCTTATCTATTGCTGTGCGTAAACTCGGATTACTGCCTGAATCCGGGCCACTGGTTTTTACTGCTACGGTAATTTCACGCAGCATTTTGGTGAAAATTTTACCGCGTTTGGCGTCCTGCCCAGCCTTGCGATGCTTGATATTAGCCCATTTACTATGTCCGGCCATTGTCTATCTCTAAAAATAGTTAACAATTTGCGTATCTAAAAACGTGTATACCGCTTAGGCAAGTAACCAGGATTTTGGTATCAAATAAAAATATTTTTCCTCTTATTTACCGCGAAGGGCAAGACAATCACTAAGAAACAACAGATTAATTCGTAGTCTTCGTGGTGAGTAATTTTTTACAAGCTTTATCAGCCCAAGCTTACAAAATATGCTCTAAAACAGAAAGCAATGTAGGTTCTGTCGTATAAAAATCGGCTAACTCACGAACAATAGTCCTATCGACCACGCCACCAAAACCAAGCACATAAGCCCCTGCCTGTTTGGCCTCTATATCTGTCTTGCCATCACCAATCATCACCAATGAACCTTGTCCTTTAAGCGTACCCACGACAACCGCTTTGCCACCCATTCTTGCCAACGGCGAGTTCAAATCGTAATTATGGTAACTGCCATCTTCGTTGAAATAAATATCAACGGCGTGGACATGGCTTCGAGGCAACCCTAAGTGATCCGCCAGCGGCAAAATAGCTTGGCGCAAGCCGCCACTGATAATATGTACGGTTTTATCTTGAGCCAATAAAGCCGCAAACACGTCTTTAACACCCTCGACCAGTTCGGCAATATAAAGATCAGCAAGCCAGTTGATACTGTATTGATCGGGCCTGATGAGCGACAGCCGCCGCCCATAGACTGCTTCCAAAGGCACAATGCCATTCATTGCCAACTCGGTCAGCTTGGACATTTCCTCGCCCCTGCCGACACGTCTGGCAAGCTCGTCAATACCTTCTATTTTGCTTAATGTGCTGTCGCAATCAAAGCAAATGACATCAAAACTCATAAGTTAACCTGGGTTGCCTGATGTACAGCAGTTATGCTACACAATTGCTGCAATAAATCATCGGTAACGGGTTCTGTTACGCTCATGACCGCCATCGCCTGTTGCGAACCGTCGGCTGTACTCACCTGCATCCGGGTGATATTGATATTGGCATTACCCAATACCGCACTAATCGCTGAAATCACACCCGGTTTATCTTCATGCCGCGTGACTATTAAAGTCCCTTCCGGAACTACTTCAATTTCAAAGTGATTGATACCGACCAAACGCGGCTGGCGGCCACCCAGTAATGCGCCTGACAAGGTAATGCTTTGATCCGCACAATGCCCCGTCACTTTAATCAAGGACACATAATCCTGCGATTCCTGGGAAATCGATTCAATCAGCGCGATTCCCTGACGCTTGGCAAGGTTCTCGGCATTAACACGGTTAACCGGCGTGGAAACTTTGCCGCTTAATATGCCAATCAGCGCGGCAACCGAAATGGGACGGACAGCCACTTGAGCAGCCCTGCCGAATGAAGCCACCTCTATTTTCTCTAACGGCTGAGTTGCCAAACCCACGAGGATCTTGCCTAAGATAGTGGCCAGATTCATGAATTCATAGGATTTTTTCAACTCTTCAGCCGACAATCTGGGCAGGTTCAAGGCATTAACCGCTTCACCGGTCTTCAGGAACATTACTGCCTGCCTGGCAATTTCAACGCTCACCGCCACTTGCGCTTCAGAGGTTGACGCGCCCAAATGCGGCGTGAAAACAATATTGTCCAGTTCCAGCAAAGGCGAATTCGCAGGCGGTTCATTTTCATAAACATCCAGAGCCGCGCCGGCAATCTGACCGTTCTTTAAGGCCTCATACAAGGCGGCCTCATCAATCAAACCACCTCTGGCGCAGTTGATTATCATGGCTTCTTTTTTCATCTTCGCCAACTGGGCCCTACCAATAACATTTCGGGTTTTTTCAATGAGCGGGCAATGCAAAGTGAGATAATCGGCGCGTGTCACCAATTCATCCAAACTGACTGATTCTACACCCAAATCTGCAAATATTTCCGGCGCGACAAACGGGTCATAAGCGATCACCTGCATTTTTAAGCCTAATCCGCGCTGCGAGACAATACGCCCAATAGTGCCAAAACCCAGTATCGCCAGCGTTTTGTGCGCTACTTCCGAGCCCATCAGCTTGGATCGTTCCCATTTTCCCGCACGCACCGAGCGATCTGCCTTGGGCAAATGCCGGCTCAGAGACATTAAGTGTGCGATAGCCAATTCCGCCGTCGTTGTCGCGTTGGCGTCAGGCGTATTCATAACAATAACGCCCATATCAGTGGCGGCGGGTATATCGACATTATCAACACCGATTCCAGCGCGGCCTATCAATTTTAGATGTTTCGCGGCATGCAATACTGCCTGAGTAACCTGCGTATCACTGCGAATCAACAACGCATCGTAGTCGCCGATAATTTTACAGAGCCCTTCTTCGTTAAGTCCGGTCTCGATATGTATTTGAATACCGGACTGCTCATTTAGATAATTAATGCCGGCTTCTGCTAATTTGTCGGAAATAAGGATTTTTTTCATGGAATTGATGGCTGAGGGATTACGCATTAAAAAAATGCCTAGTTTAACAGCTTTGCTATAATCTTGATATTGCCAAGTGAGACATTAAAGAAAATGCCCGAACAATTTCGCGCTACTATTGTAAATACTCGATCTATTTTAGCAGCGTCTGTGTTATTCGTGCTGGCATGCATTTCAGTACTCGCAATAAATAGAATTCCTATCCAGGCACCCGATGTGACATTTACGACCATTACCGGAAAAAAAATCGTCCTGAAAAAGCTACGCGGCAAACCGGTTATTGTCACCTTCTGGGCTACTGATTGCCCTGGTTGCATCAAAGAAATCCCCGATCTGATTGATCTCTATAGGCAATATCACAAGCAAGGCCTAGAAATCATAGCTGTTGCCATGTATTACGACCCGCCAAACCATGTTATCGCCCTAACTGAAAACCTAAAGCTGCCTTATCATGTTGCGCTGGACTTAGCGGCAGAGCACGCCCGAGCCTTTGGCGACGTGCAACTCATACCCCGCACCTTCTTAATTAACCCGGACGGATCGTTTGCCCTAAAGAAAACCGGCGCCTTTGATCCTGCCGAAATAAAAACCTACTTACATTCAACTCATGCAACAGGATAGACAAGAAAGCATCGTTGCCGAAATACTACATGACTATTCAACCTCAAATTTAAGGAAAACTAATGGGGGATATTTTTTGCGAGTCACCTTACAGAAACTGAATTCAGATTGAATGATTTTTTAATTTTAGCTGCATATGAAGCCGCATTCTCTTTATTTTTAAAACCACCTACCTTGAGTTGATACCATCTCTTTTTATTCATATCGACCGCTATCACTTTAACGGGAATGCCTTTTTGTATGAATTTTGCGGCCTTCCTTTTAGCATAAGTCTGGTCTTCATACGCCGTCAGATTGACAGACCAACCTGAAGCAGGCTTGGCTTTGTTTAATTTCTCAGTCGTTCCTGATAATTTTTTCTTCTCTGAAATGGGGTGGCTGTTCTTTTGCAAATCAGCCAATTTGTTGAAGGGCGCCGACTTCTTGTCAACGGTTGTTGTTTTTTCAGGCAGCGCTGTTAGAGACTGAGTTTGCTCGATCCCGTTTTTTTGGGATACTGATTTATTTTCGAACAACATTTTTTTGGAAGTTATCTCCGGTTTTTTCTTTTCCTGAGTTGCTGCAGTAGCCTGTGAATAGCCAAGTTCTTTAATGTGCTCAACAACTCCATCAGCTTTTTGATTTAGAAGATCAATGGAAGCGTCGGTATTGTTTATATCCATATCGGAATTTTTTCCAGCAACAGTAATCATATCTTCTTCAAGAATCGAAACCAGTTCAGTTAATTTTGACACCTTACTTTGTAAATTTATAACGATTACACCCATGACCACGCTAGATAAAAAGGCGGCAATACCAAAACCTAACGCCACATAGTTGATTCGGTTGGTTTTTCTAACTTTGATCCGGTATTTTTTTTTAACTTTGTTGTCGTTATCATTAATCTCATTTTTTACAACTTTCTGCTCGGATATACCAGAACTGAACGATTTTATTCCTAAGCCGTCATGTAAAACCTCTTCCCGATTAGCTCTTTCTCTAATTATCCGTTCTTGCTTTAAGTTTTCAGGAGTATCACTATTATCGTAAAAGGATTTAGTTGGTTTTTTATCAAACGCCAATTTATTTTCTCCAGAATCGATGACTCTTATATCAGACGTTACAGCATAATGGGCTTTAATATTTTCATCAATATCATTAACCCGATTGATGCGTTCATTACCCGTGGCCAACCCCTTATCAGCTTCTTCCAGTTCCTCATGAGTGTCATAAAAGGCATTAACAAGCAATCTGTCGATGACCTCTTCTTGATCCGATAGTTCATCAAAATCAGAATTGGAATAAGCTTCCCTTGCCGGTATTTTGTCAGCATTTGTAAGCATATCTATTTCTTCCTGTTCAACAGGCACATCAATATCAGAGAAATCGTCAGCCAAGTCTATGCCGTCAAGAATTGGACCAGATGACCTACTGTCGGTATCTTCCAGTCCATCATTGGCGTCAAAACCGGCATCAACCAGTAATCTGTCGATAGTCTCTTCTTCATCCGGTATTTCTTCAAAATTGGCCTTGGAATAAGTAGCGGTAAATGGGAATTTTTCAGCTTCTGCATTTTTATTGAGTTCTGGCTGTTCGACAGGCTCAACGGCAAATTGATCGGATCCTGCAAAATCCTCATTCAGGTCTGTGTCACCAATCGCCTCTCCCTTCAACTCTATTTCAGTTTCTTCCAGTTTTTCATTGGCGTCAAAATCGATATTCATAAGCGATCGGTTAAAGAACTCGTCGTCATCAAGAAAATGATTCAACGGAACGGGAGATGATTCTTCATCATGCGGCATCACATCAAGATCAACTAAAGTAAAATCATCTTCACCAGAGATTAAATCAGCGGAAAAACCATTCCGTCTGTATTTTTGTATTTTTGCCATAGTTAAGTTCAGAGATAAATCGAAAAATAATCATAAAATTTAATCAATATTTTCTATCTGCAATAAAAAATATTTCTTTATTTTAATACCAATAAAACTTATTGTTCATATAGTTTCTGTCATTTGATGATAAACTTCCAAAAAAACTTTTTTTACAAATTAAATGCAACTAGCCATTACTGTTTTAGGTAGCAACCAGATCAATTTTATTGCAGAAATATTGCCCGTTGTGCGTGATTGCAACTGTAATATTATAGAAATAAGGTCATCCCATCTTGGTCAGTCTGCCGCGGCATACTTGCTTATTCAAGGTAACTGGAATCAAATTGCCAAGTTTGAAAACACCCTGGATAACATCCAAAAACGTCTTGAAATCAAAACCCATACCTTACGGCCTGATCAAAAGGAAAAAGATAAAGGGAAAGATTTTCTGCCTTATTCATTGGAAACCATCTCGCTGGATAATGAAAGCGTCGTAGAGTCCATCACCTCCTTTATGTTTGACCGTGATATAAGTATTGAAGAAATAACAGGAAGTTCATATCAAGCCCCCTACATCCAAACATCTGTATTCTCAACCAAGCTTGTCATTTTAGTTCCATCCCAACTACCTCTCCTATCATTACGGGAAGAGTTTTTGGATTTCTGTGATCAATTAAACATTGACGCAATTCTAGAGCCCATTAAGCGTTAGGAATCATTATGACCCAGATCAGTATCGGCAAACCTGTTCCTGACTTTGAGGCATTGTCCACGGGTAATAAAACGATCAAATTAACAGATTATCAAGGTCGACATGTCGTTATATATTTTTATCCAAAAGACAATACACCTGGCTGCACCTTGGAAGGCCAGAGTTTTCGTGACAATATCGAAAAATTTACTGCATTAAATACCATCATATTAGGTGTATCCCGGGATACCGTCCGCGTCCACGAAGTCTTTAAATGTAAACAGGAATTTCCCTTTGATCTGCTTTCAGACGAAGATGAAAATGTGTGCCAATTATTTGATGTTATAAAAATGAAAAATATGTACGGCAAGCAGGTTAGAGGCATTGAGCGCAGCACATTTCTAATTGATCCCAAGGGGACACTAATCCGTGAATGGCGCAAAGTCAAAGTCAAAAACCATATTGAAGAAGTTCTGGATGCCTTAGATGCTTTAACTGAAGTGCCCCAATAAAATCCTGCCACAGAATAATCAGACTATTCATCTGCTTCTTTGGATACTCTGGTGAGCATAAA
This sequence comes from Methylococcales bacterium, assembly GCA_028712795.1. GTDB lineage: Bacteria > Pseudomonadota > Gammaproteobacteria > Methylococcales > Methylomonadaceae > Methylobacter_C. The sequence goes on along the minus strand of JAQTPT010000027.1, from coordinate 35,907 downwards.
TCTGTCTCTAAACCAGTAAACAACCCCCATGAATATTCATACACCTCCTGAAAAAAAGCTGTTTGTTTTAGATACCAACGTCCTTATGCATGATCCTGCCGCTATCTTTCGATTTCAGGAACATGACATTTTTATACCTATGATCGTCCTTGAAGAACTGGATCATGCAAAAAAAGGTTTAACAGAAGTTGCCCGCAATGCAAGACAAGTCAGTCGTTTTCTGGATGAATTAATCCGCGACGCCAACCAGCAAACGCTCAACGACGGATTGCCATTATCGCGCATAGAGCACGGGCCGAAAGTTGATGTCACCAAGGAGGTGGGGCGATTATACTTTCAAACCAGCGACATGACGGCTCTGTTGCCTGAAAGCATGCCCGGCAACATTGTAGATAACTCCATACTCAAAATTGTTTTAGCGCTCACCAAGGAATTACAAAACACCAATATAATTCTGGTGTCGAAAGATATTAATATGCGCATCAAAGCAGCCACGCTAGAGTTGACTGCTGAAGATTATCATAATGATCAGACACTGGAAGATATTGATCTTCTCTATTCCGGCGCCTCTGCTTTAGATTACGATTTCTGGAACGAACACGGTGCCATGATGGAATCCTGGCAAGAAAGGGATCGGACCTTTTACAGATTGGAAGATCCTCTGGTTACAGAATGGTATCCTAACCAGTATTTATATCTGGATGATGATTCAAATTTTGAAGCCATCGTCAGATCGTGCGAAGGACAGGTTGCCGTTTTGGAACTCGCCCACGATTATCGCACAAAACACAATAATATCTGGGGAATCACCGCGAAGAACCGTGAACAAAATTTTGCCCTGAATGTGTTATTGGATCCAAATGTTGATTTTGTGACCTTGTTAGGAACGGCAGGCACGGGTAAGACCTTGCTGGCCTTAGCAGCAGGACTCGTTATGACGATGGAGAAAAGAATTTACAACGAAATTATCATGACCAGGGAAACCGTATCCATAGGTGAAGATATTGGCTTTCTTCCTGGCACTGAGGAAGAAAAAATGGCACCGTGGATGGGAGCTTTAATGGATAATCTTGAACTACTTGGTGGCCGGCCTGGACAAAGTGAATGGGAGCAAGGCGCGACAAAAAACATCCTTATGAACCGGGTCAAAATAAAATCCCTTAATTTTATGCGCGGCAGGACATTTCTGAATCGGTTTATGATCATTGATGAAGCCCAAAACCTGACCTCAAAACAAATGAAAACACTCATAACCCGCGCCGGGCCAGGGACCAAAGTTATATGTATCGGCAACCTATCTCAAATAGACACTCCTTACTTAACGGCGACAACATCCGGCTTAACATATGCTGTCGACCGTTTCAAAAACTGGCCTCATAGCGCACATATCACGCTACTAAGAGGTGAACGTTCCCGTTTGGCCGATTATGCTTCAGAAACCTTGTAAAAGCCTAAATGGCCTAGGCTTTTTCTGGTTTGGCGTACTAGCCAAGGAACAGGTGTTATCGCGGGAGCGGTTTTAGCCGCGAAGATCGTGGCTAAAACCGCTCCCGCAAGAATGCAGATGTTCAAGTTATGTCATTTTTATTACTTTAATATCTTTGAGCTTCAGACCTGCGGGTGTTCACTTATTGTGATGCTGTACCCGACGTCAAGGCCGATAACCGTGTTGTGATCATATTAATCCACTCATTTACAACATTTTCAGCATCACCCCACTTCCACTGAAAAGCGTTCGAGAATGCACCGCCGCCAATACGTTTATCCACGGCCAACGCAAGTATTTCACCGGATACTGAATCGGTCACTTTAGCCTCGGCCTGTGCTCCCCCAACGAAGGGGTACGTGCCGGTCGCCAAATACTTAAGGGAGGATAGCGCCCGGGCCTGAGGCACTAACATCGAAATACTGCGCAGGAGCGGGGTGGCCGATGAAGCATCGACGATGGCTAGATCAAGCTTCATAACGCCAGGGCCAGCCTGACTGACGATTTCAAATTTCTGCCCAAGCTGCGCTTTTAGTTGCTGGGAAAAATAGTCCACCAGCATCTGCTGATTCGAAGCGGAAACCGTTGTGGAATCACCCGCCCAGAAAGTCACCGGATCAATCAGGATTTTGTTGTATTGGGTCCATTTTGCGGCCGGATTAATATATCTAAGTCCAGCCTCGCCTTTCCCTCCGGGTGTTAGCAGGGAACACTCGTTGGCAATGAATGCGCAGTTTAAGTCAGTCTGGTTAATAGCCACCTTTTGGGTAGTCGAACAGGCGCTCAGTAATAACAGGCATACGCTCAACAAAGATAAACCTGTCAATCTCTTGGTTTCTGAATTTTTAAAACTAATGCTCATTGTCTTTTCCTTATGTTTATATTGGTTAGTTAATTTGGCATCTGTGGATCCAGGGTTGCAAACAGACCAGCTTTCGTAAAAAAATTGGCTGTCTGATAGCGAATCCATTTGGCTGGATGCGGACTGCAAATTTAATGGAAGCCCTTATTTGTAAGTATTCAAACCTGTCACCATATCAGGCGGTTAATCGCTCGCGTGACTCTTGGACGCCTCCATTGCTTTCAAGATGCCATCCAAGTTGTAGGTTTCAGGCGCTTGCAGCGGGGGGAACTTTTTGTATGACAACAGTTCCTTCTCCCATAACAGCTGGCCGATTGGCAGCATATTCCAGTCATATAGATAGGCTGTCATCGGGGCAGCGAGCGCACCGCCAAGACTTAAGGCAGACTTCTGATTCCCGCCGACCGCCTGCTCGAAGGGATCGCGCTTGATGTTTTGAACTAGCGTGAAGTGGTAGTTAATCAGCGGCATCAACCAGCCATCGGCGCCAGACTCTGACATTGAGTAATACATCTTCCAGTTCTTGTAACGCACCGCAGAGGGTGTTGCGCCTGAGTAATAGAAGAAAGCCTCACGGGCTGACTTATCCGTCTTGCCCTCAAGGAGGTCACGCTGATCGAAGCCGTCAAGCTTGGTCTTAACAATGCCGGGGTATTTGCCAGCCTCAATCTTTTCCGTCAGCTCGCTGCCTTTAGCCCCACCAGCGATGTCCACCAGCGTTGGCACCCAGTCAAGAGAGGCGAACAACTGGGCATGAACGGTGTTCGGCTTGATGTGTCCCGGCCAACGAATCACCATCGGCGCACGAAAACCGCCTTCCCAGGACTCACCTTTCTGTCCCTTGAACGGCGTAACGCCGCCATCGGGGAAGCTGATCGCCTCAGCACCGTTGTCGGTGGTGAAAACAACGATGGTGTTGTCGAGCTGCCCCATGTCCTCAAGCTTCTTGATAACCAGTCCGATGTTGTCATCCATCTGCTTCATGCCCGCTTCGTTAACGCCCCAGTCCTTGCCGCCCTTGGCGCCCACCATGGCCAGGTACTTGTCTGACAACAGGGTGGTGACGTGCATACGCGCAGGGTTATACCAGACGAAGAACGGTTTGTTGGTTTTCTTGGGGTCGTTGCGGTCAAGGAAATCGATGACCTTGGCCGAGATCTCTTCGTCCACCGTCTTCGAGCGGTCTAACGTGAGCGGACCTTCGTCTTTGCAAGTCTGGTTCTTTTCAGTGCCGTCCTTGGATATGCAGGCAATAACCGGACGCGGCGGGGTCATGCATGTCGTGGTTCTGGGATCGACCGCACCCGGCACTTCAGGCAACCCAGGAATCGGCGTGTTTTTGCACGGCGGAGCGATATCTTGTACCTCTGGGGAACTGTTGATGTCGGGGAAGCTCACCTGCTGCATCGCATCAAGATGGTAGAGGTAGCCCCAGTATTCCTGAAAACCATGGGCTGTTGGCAATGCTTCAGTGTGATCGCCCAAGTGATTCTTGCCAAACTCGCCGGTGTTGTAACCCAGATCCAGCAGGAACTTGGCAAGCGCAGGGGTTCCCTTCCTCAGATAGGACGGGCTGCCGGGCAGTTGCGGAGGGATCATGCCGGTGCGTAGCGGATGCATCCCTGTAAAGAAGGCGTTCCGCCCAGAGGTGCAACTCGCCTCAGCCACATAATCCATAAACATCGCGCCTTCATGACCGATGCGGTCAATGTTGGGCGTTTCCCCGACCATCAGTCCGCGATGGTAAATGCTTGGTTGCATCCAGCCGATGTCATCACCCATGATGAACATGATGTTGGGTTTTGCGTCCTCCGCCTGGGCGGTTAATGAAGTAAAAAAAACAGTCAAGGCAACAAGTGCCATTGCCGCTAAGTGAAACAAGCGTCGCTGCCGGTGGTTTCGAATCATAATAGTTCTCCTGTCTTGATTAGTAAAAAACGTATTTGTCGATAAATCGTTTTGCGTTGCAGTTGAATCTCCGCGCACAATATAGCGGGCTGCGGGCTGCGGGCTGCGGGCTGCGGGCTGCGGTGTTTATGGTATTAGCTTTTTGTTAAAATTAAAACATAATTTGCAAGATACTTTAGCCAGTATGCAAATCGTTGCCAATTGAGCGTGACTGGATTTGCAACCCCGTCACTCACGTTTTTTTAATCCACTACGATTTTCAAACCTTTCGTTCGCGATTGTAAGAGCCCCCGACCAGCTTCCGCATTAACATAATAATTCCGTTGCCGTGAAGCTAACATAAGTTGCAGGAAAAAATCATTTCAACAATGGGTAGAAATACCTACAAGCCCAAAACCTTATTCGCCTGAATGTGTAATCGGGGTTTTTCCTATAGGAAACAAAACGATTTTCGTTGAAAATAGACACCCTATTGTATTTTCAACACCCACGGTAATTTTAATGAGCAACCCATTAATCACAAGGCGGCCCTGGTTGGCAACTTTGCCACTTTCTTTATTGACAATGTCCGCGCTTGCAGCGGATGCTTCTTCAATAACGGCCGAAAAGCCCAACCGGGTTATTACACCAGAGAAAACCAGGCCAGCAACATCTGAAAAAGTGGTCAAGAAAGCAGCAGATGTAAAAACGGAAGGGATACCGCCCAAGGCAACTGACCCTAAGAAAACTCAACCGGCAGTTAATGCGCATCCGGTCGATGTTTTCGAGCTGCCGGAAATTGAGGTTGTCGGCAATACACCGTTAGGCGCCACGGGCCTGGAACTCAAAAGAATTCCCGGCAATGTGCAGTCTGCGGAAGATGAGGAAATCCACCGTCATGAAGCATTCGGCCTGACGGATTTCATGAATCGCCGCCTGGAAAGCGTCAATATCAACGACACCCAGAATAACCCTTACCAGCCTGACATTACTTATCGCGGTTTTAACGCGTCTCCTCTTTTAGGCACCCCGATCGGCATATCGGTTTACCAGGACGGCGTCCGTGTCAATGAACCATTCGGCGACACCGTCAACTGGGATTTGATTCCTCAAATCGCCATTTCCAGCATGGAGCTGGTGCCCGGTTCCAACCCTTTATTCGGCTTGAATACTCTGGGCGGCGCGATGTCGGTTAGGACTAAAAGCGGCTTCAGCCACCCCGGATTTAACGCCCAATCAAATGGCGGCTCCTTTGGCCGGCAAGCTTATCAGGCCGAATACGGAGGCTCAAAAGGTAATTTTGACTGGTACTTGGCCGGCAATATTTTCCGTGACAAGGGTTGGCGTCCCTTTTCCCCCACCAGCGTCAATCAGGGGTTCGGAAAGGCCGGCTGGGAAAATGACAAAACCGACCTGGACCTGTCATTCACTTTTGCAGACAACAATTTGCAAGGCGTCGGCCCTACGCCGCAAAACATGTTACAGGAAAGCTGGACATCGATCTACACAGCGCCTGATGTCACTAAAAATACGCTGTATTTTGTTAACCTTAAAGGCAGTCATCGCATTACCGATAAATTGCAATTGACCGGCAATTCCTATAACCGCAATAACAGCAGTAACAGCAGCAACAGTAACACTAATGAGGATTGCGCCACCCTGGTCAGCGGCATTGAATGCCTGGACAGTAATGGCGGTTCACTCATCCCCGGCACTTTTGCAGCGACGCGGACGCTACAAAACGGAACCGGCGTCAATGTCCAGCTGACTTCCGATTACACTATCGCCAGCCATGAAAACCAGCTGGTTGCCGGTGGCGGTTACAATTACGGCAACAGCAATTTTTCGGTTGCTTCGCAGGATGCGGTTTTTGCGCCAGCGCGAAATGAAATTGCCGTTAATCCTCTGACAACCAGCGTAAAGATTAATGGCCAAAATACCTATTCAAATGTTTTCGCAACCAATAACTTTTCCCTGTTCAAATGGCTGCACGCCAACACCTCAATGAACTGGATGCAGGCGCAGGTGCAAACCACCGATCAGATAGGGACTGCGTTAAACGGGAACAACGTGTATGCCCGCGTAAACCCATCAGCCGGCTTTACCTTCAATCCCCTTGATGCCTTTTCGTTGGATACTCCGCTTAAGGAATTTACGACTTATTTCAACTACAACGAGGGTTTCAGGGCGCCAACCGCAGTTGAGTTGAGTTGCGCCGACCCCAATGCGCCATGCACCCTGCCTAATAGTTTTGTATCCGATCCACCCTTGCAGGCCGTGGTTTCTAAAACCCTGGAGGCGGGTGCCCGTGGCAATTTCAGTCAGGCGCTTAAATGGAACTTCGCACTGTATCAGACCCGGAACAGCAACGATATTTTATTCCTGAACAGCCCGGGCAGCGTCATCAACGGCTATTTCCATAATGTCGGCACGACGCAGCGCCAGGGCGTGGAGCTGGGTCTGAGCGGGCTGGTGCTGGATACCCTGAACTGGTACTTAAGCTACGGTTTTGTCGATGCGACCTATCAAACGACAGCGGTGCTCAGCAATGCACTGGGTTCGGAAACGGTCACACCCGGAAGCCGAATCCCCAGTATTCCGCAAAACACCCTCAAGTTTGGCTCCGAATACGAAATAATCCATAACCTGTTTTTTGGCGGCGATTTGCAATACGTTTCCAGCCAGTATGCGCGCGGCGACGATCAGAATATTTTCCCGCAAATTCCCGGCTATACCGTGGTTAACCTCAATACCCGCTATGTTATCAATAAACACGCCGAGCTATTTGCGATGGGACGCAACATTTTCGATAACCATTACGCGTCATTCGGACAACTAGGGCAAAACTTTTTTCAAAACAACCAGACGACCACCTTCATGGGGCCGGGCGCGCCTGCAACCGGTTATGCCGGTGTCCGCATCCATTGGGATTAGCCGTTACAACGTTTACTATTCGAGACGCTATGACGCCCACCACCCCCCTAAGATGTAATTGTTGTAACGCGTCCAATAATTTCTGTAATTCTTCCTAAGGCATCGGGTTCGGCTTTTTGCACAGCTTGGCAAGGTGCGTGAAATAACTTGAACATTCGAACTCCTCTCCCCAACCTAAAGGGAGGGGAAATTTTTAGATATGCCCTATTGCAAAAAAGTCAGCCTCTATACAGCCCGGTTTTTCATCTCAAAATGATGCGTTTTCTGAAATTGGCGCGGGTAACATCAGTCACTTAGGAACAAGCGCGAAATAAGTTGAGCAACTTGGAACTCACATACCAATAATGCCGGGCTTATCGAAGCATGAACTTGATCAGGTTATTTCATGCCCGTTCCTTAACGCCTTCTGACATCATAAGCTGCCTCAAAGCCGCGGAAATTTCCTGTCCCAGCTTGGTGAGGCATTGGCTTTGGGCTTTGACCATAACGGCCTGATCAGTGGTCGATGCCGGGAACTGGTAGCTGGAACGTCTGTCGATAGCCGGCTTGTCTTTACGCTTAATAGACCACTGGGCTATCAAGCGGCTCTGTCCACTCGCATCCACATTAAACTCCAGTATATCGATGCTGACCTGATAATCGATAACTTGCCGCTGCGACCAGGGAAAGCGCACGATTTTATCCGTGCCGATTTGCCGGGGCAACGCTTTAAATAGAGCGAGGGAGATATTTTGATCAAGGCGTTCTGCCCAACGGTGATCTTCGAAGAGCCGGTACTGATTATCAGCGATGGCTACAATCATTTGGGGCCGGTTTAGATATTCCGGAATCCGTATCGGTCCCAGACCTATCACCGCGCCTTGACTGGCGGAGGGAACCCTAACCGTATTGTCAAAACCGGAATCCGCATTCAGCATGTAAAACTGCGCAGGCCCGCTATTGCTCATACACCCGCTAAAGAAGAGTGTCAAAACAACCATTCCCCATGCAAAAAACGACAGACTTTTCACTGGGCAATCACCTCTGAATTTCATAGTGTTCTTACTCCGTCTTTCCGAAAATAATCGAGTTGGGGTTGCGTTCAAGGTAATCGGTCAAAGCCCTGGTGGATTGGGCCGCATCACGCACCGCATCAAGCGACTGCCATAAAGGCGCATCTGGCGCGGTCAGCGCATCTACCGAGCTCAGCGTATACTTGGATTCATGCAATACGCTGGTGGCGGTATTAAGCGCGGACGTGGCCTCTTTAAGGGCCTTGTCGGTCGACGTTAACACTGGCCGCATGTCGCGGGTAAAATCCCTCACCATCGTTCGGGTATCGGTCAAGGTGCCGTTCATATTATTCACCAATGGCCCCAGGTTACGATTAAGATTGGCGACCAGTTTTTCCGTTTCGTTCAACGTCTTGGACAGGGCTTCTCGATTTTTTTTGAGCTCATCGGATGTCAATATGCCGCTAACTTCATTCATGGTGATTGATAGATTATTAACAATAGCTTCTATAGGCAGCTCACGAAACCGGGTGAACATTTCCTCTGCCGTATTTTTGATTTGATCGACCGTCGTGGGGATGGAGGGTAGCTCCGGCAAACCTTTATAATTAATGCCTCTCATTATAGCCGGTTGGCCGGGGAAAAAATTGCATTCTATATACAAAAGGCCTGTCAACAAACTTTGCGTTTGAAGCTGGGCTCTAAGACCCGCAGCAATCAAACGCTTGGCATTTTTCCGGCGTGCTTCCAGGCTGGTCGACGCTTCAAAAGGATTTCCGTTGGCATCCAGCACGACTGAGGGATCAATCTCCACCACCACCGGCTTGGAAAGACGCGAGAATTGTTGATTAAGCTCCAGGGAGATTTCTTTGACAGCGCCAATTCTCACGCCCTGTAACGTTACTGGGGCGCCCACGTTCAGGCCGTTCAAGGTACCATCGAAATAAATGACGTACTCGGCTTGTTTCTTAAAAAACTGACCGCTTCCAAAGATCAGGATTGCCGCAATCAGCAGCGTTAGGGAACCCACCAGAAAAGCGCCGATGGTGTAAGGATTGACTGGTTTGCTCATACGTCACTCATTTCCTGAATTTTTGTTGCAGTGGGTGTCTGGCTTTCCGCTTTGTCCCGGGTGAGAAAACGGATGACTTTGGGGTCTTTGGATTCAGCCAGCAGTTTTTGGGGCGGGCCATAGGCGATCATCGTTTTGGTTTCCGGATCAAGAAACACCGAATTGGTCCCGATGGCGAAAATGCTGGCTAACTCGTGGGTGACCATAACTATGGTCGCCCCCAAATTATCACGCAGACTGCGGATTAAATCGTCGAGCAGCTTGGCGCTGACCGGATCCAGCCCTGCGGAAGGTTCATCGAAAAACAATATCTCGGGATCCAGCGCCATCGCACGCGCCAGCCCTGCGCGTTTTTGCATGCCGCCGCTGATCTCGGAAGGGTAGTAGTCTTCAAAACCGGCCAACCCCACCAAGGCAAGCTTGTAAGAAACAAGTTCCCGGATGCGCTGCGAGCCCATACTGGTGTGTTCGGCAATGGGCAGCGCTATATTCTCGGACAAGGTCATTGAGCTCAAGAGCGCACCGCTTTGAAATAACACGCCGGTACGCCGTAAAATGCGTCGCTGCGTTTTCTCGTCGGCTTGCCAAAGGCTTTCTTCGCCATAAAATACATCGCCTTTGGCAGGGCGCTGCAAGCCGATCAAGTGCATTAACAACGTGCTTTTGCCGCAACCGCTGCCACCCATAATTATAAAAATATCGCCGCGATTAATGGTGAAGTCAAGATCACGTTGAATAACGAAATCGCCGTAAGCCATGGTCATATCTTTAATGATAAGAAACGGAGCCGCCATGGTTTATATCCCCAAACGGTTGCACATTACCGTCATTAGCGCGTCGGAGATAACGATAAAAACAATGCCGGTCACCACGGCAGAAGTAGCCGCATCGCCAACTGCCGAAGCGCTGCGTCCGCATTGCATACCGCGCATACAACCTGCAAGGGCAATCAGCACGCCAAATACCCCGCATTTAAAGATACCAATCATCAAATCAGGGATGGCAACAGCCGCAGCTGTCCGATCCATATATTGGACCAGCGACACATCGAAGAAACTCACGGTCACCAGCGCACCGCCGATGATGCCCATTAAGTTGGCATAAAGGCAAAGCAACGGCATGATCAAGACCAGCGCCAGCATACGCGGCAAAACCAGAAACTCCATTGGCTTAAAGCCCATGGTTTTAAGCGCGTCGATTTCGCTGTTGACCTGCATCGTGCCCAACTGCGCTGCAAAGGCCGCGCCGGTGCGCCCTGACATGATAATGGCAGCCATCAAACCGCCCATTTCCCGTGTCATGCCCAAGCCGACCAAGTCAGCGATAAAGATTTGCGCGCCAAACAACGCCAACTGCACGGCGCCCACGAAAGCCAGAATTAAGCCCACCAACAGGCTGATCAGCGAAACGATTGGCAATGCAGAAGGTCCGCAGTCCTGGATATACCGCCATAAATCGACCCAGCGAAACCGGGCTTGTCCGTGCGCCAAGGCAAAAATACTGAGCGCCGTCTCGCCGACAAAAGACACGGTTGCCTGGCTGTCTTTGTATATGCGCATTCCGCCCTTGCCAATGATTTCCAGCCACGGCGTTTTAGTTTCCTGGCGGCGCGCGCCAGCCCTTTCGGGCACGGCATAAACCAGACTTAACAAGCCTTGGATACCCTCCGGCAACGTTGTGATGTCAACTTTAATGCCCTGCTTTTCGCCATAATCGACCAAGCGGATCAACTCGGTCATCAGCAGGCTATCCCAACGCCCCAGACCTTGAGTTGAGAACACCAGCCGCTTGATATCCGACCCATCGCCCAATTGCGTCAGAACCGCTTCGAGAGCCGGCGTCTGTGCGTCCAGCACCCAATCGCCAGCAATAGCAGCCTCCAGCGTATGCTCTTTACGGCTCACATTAATTTTACAGGGAGCATTAGTTACGGTCATGAGTAAGTGTGCGTAAAAGTGTTTAGTTAAATAATTGTACGAACGGAATGGCCTAACTCTACCATATAGGCATGACATAATCATTAAGGTACTGGTTGAAAATGCACGGATTAGCCAAATAAAAGGATCAACCGTCCTTATCAGCATAAATAGTGAGAACAAGTTTTTTAAACCAGTTTGGGCGATAAATAACCACAAACAATCCAATCATGCTGGTAACCGGAACAGGCCCGATACTAAAAATCATGAAGACAATAAAGACGATTGCACACTTGATTCTGGCCCAACTGGAAACTTTATTCATTGGAAGGCTCCTCGTGTTTGAAATGGCGGCCACTTCCTGTTTCAGCTTGAAGCCCGCCATCAATTGCTGTTGAACATTTTCGGCTAAAGCCTTAACCGCAAATCTGCCGGATACCCTAGCGGATTAATGGCTTGGATAATACGATGAATTTCGGTCAAGGCAAAACCCTTTTTGGATGGAGTTGGTTGTGCGTTAAAATTAATCAGTGCGCGGTTTAGGCGATAGCCGTAACCCAATCTGCATTGATATTGTTGCCGGCCACAGCTCATTTGGCAAAGCGGTTGCGCATATTTTTAAAACGGGTGACGATTTCATCACGCATCACTTTCCTGGCGGCAGCGTGGCGAGTTCCGTCCGCCTGATCGCTGGTACTTCTCAGCGTTGAAAAAATAAGCGTGCCTTTGTTGGATATGGTGTAAACGCCTGATATTGCCTGGGCGGCATTATAGGAGTGGCCCACAAAAAACTCCCTCCGCAAAATGACTAGGCCGGCCGGGCTATTCTCCAAAATACGGTGCTCCAGCACGAAGGCCGGACGACCCTGAACTTTTCGCTTAACCCAGAAGAAACCATGCTTAAGGTGCGGCGACTGATCTTTAGGATACTCAAGAAATGAGCGGTAAAGTCCGGGAGCCTCTTTGGCAAGGTATGAAGCTTTGGTCATGGCTTCTAAATCGCCTGCCACGCTGGTGTTCGTTCCGTTTCCGCGATCATAAGGCGCAACGCCCAGAATCCCCGATTTAAGATAGGCTTTTATACGTCCGGAGAGAATGTTACGGTAAACTTTGGACAACGCTTTGGCCGATGTTTTTCCGGCTGTTACGGATGTCTTCAGTTTGGCAATTTCTCCGGTGGAAAGATTGAAGGCATCGCCTCCGGAAAAACGGATCAGTTGCTTAAGTTCTTTGGCGTCCGCCACTGTAAACTTTGCTTTGGATAAACTTGCATCAATTTTTAGCGGATCAATACGGCCCGAAGCCATCACCTGGGTATCGCCTTCAAAGACGCGCTCGGAAAGCGCCAGGTCGGCGATTTTATAAGCGTAGATAGGCGCGTAGATGGCAAACGCTTCCGCGAGCATTTTATCGGACGTTTCGGGGAGATTAACCGTTATGATTTCGCCAGACAGCTGCTTTTCCTCGTCCTCTGGCTTGAACCCAAGCTTGGCGGCGATACCTGAGAGTTCGCCGAAATCAGCGCAGGCGTATCCGCTAACAAGGATAAACAGCAGCGCCAGAAAAATTCTGAAGTCAAAATTACGCACGACCATCGATAGCTCCGGTTTAATTCAGTTGATTAATGTTGGCTTGCTTATCGGCTAGAGTACCAGAATTCATGACAACATCAGTCCAATGACATTATAAATCTGTCTTTAGAAGTGTCCTGGTTAATCAAACCATTTCACGCCCAGTTAATAACAGGTATTCACAAAACGCGGCAGCCAACATCACAAAATCGACAATATCCCTGCTATTATAGATACAGAAGCTAATCAAGCGACATAATAAACTATTATGCCGGGCAATTGTCCTCTTCCCTATACAAAGTAACCGGCGGTAGCGGAGCGCATTATGACCCCAGAATGGTTGGAAGACGGAAGAAAAGTACCCGATGATGTCATGTACTACATACGGAGGATGGCGGTGTACGCCGTCCGTGTGCTGGGCCAGAGCCCGGAAAAGGTGGCCGAAGCCTATAACTTTGACCGTTCGTGCATTTACCGCTGGCTGAAACAGTACGACGGGGGCGGGTTTGAGGCGCTGGAAAGCCATATGCCGCGCGGTTCCGACCCCCTCATCACCAAAGCGACCGACGACTGGATGAAACAGGCGGTGCTGGACAGCACTCCGGCCGACTTCGGCTACGACACGCACTTATGGACAAGCCTGATTTTGGCCACCCTATTGCGGGATAAGTTCGGGGTGGCGGTGAGCGACACGGCGGTGAGGCGACACCTGAAGGCGATGGGGCTGACCTGCCAGAAACCCGAATACCAGGACGTGGCAAGGGACGAACGGGAAATTGCGCGATTCCTTGACGACAAATTCCCAAGGATACAAAGGCTTGCCGAAAAGATGGGTGCGGATATCGCGTTTGAGGACGAGGCAGGCGTGGGGGTCATGACCCGCCACGGGCGGACATGGGGGATGAGCGGGGAAACCCCTATCATCAAGGCCAGCATGCTGAGGGGCGGGTACAACGTGCTGTCCGCCGTCACCGCCGAAGGGGAAATGGACTATTTAATCCAGGACGGCACGGTCAACGGGGGGCGGTATATCGGATTTCTGGGCGGATTGATTGCGGGCAGGAAACGCCCCCTGATCGTGCTGGCCGACCACGCCACCTTCCACCATTCCAAGCAGGTGCGTGATTATGTGCGGGCGCACCGGAGCCAATTGAGGGTGTTCTTCTTACCGAAGCGGGCACCCGAATACAACCCGGACGAACAGGTTTGGAACGAGGTCAAGAACAACCGCATCGGAAAGCAGCCGGTGAAAAACAAGGAGGATTTGAAGGCTCGCCTCACTTCCGCATTGGATTCGTTGAAACAAAACACCCGGCGTATTATTTCTTTTTTCCATCTGCCGGACACCAAGTATGCGGCGGGTGTCGCTTAATCAGCTTCGGACTCTATAAAGTATTTTTGCGCATTATTTAAGCATTTTTGGTCTATAGTTGCCATAGCTTCCAATGGTTTAATAAAGAAGCACATGATAAAATGTAATTTGTTCAAATCGGCACCGGCCTTGATTTCCTTTCACCCGATCCAACTCTTATATAGAATGTTCTTTTATATGGTTCCTGAGAATAAAATTTTAATGATAATCCGCACTCTCTTTGTTTATCCGTTGTTATTGCTCGTTGTTGTTGGCAATGCTTATGCCATCACTTACAATTTGCCGGAAACAAGTGGCGATAGGGTTGTTGCCTCATCCAGCGGCGATACGGCTTCAATAACAGTTGACCACGACCAAACCTTATTGGATGTTGCTAGAAAGTTTAATCTCGGACAATCAGAAATAGTGACTTTGAACCCTAAACTTGATCGCTGGCTTGTTAAGAAAGGCACCGAAGTACGCTTACCCAACAGACGCATTTTACCGGATAGCCCTCATGAGGGTATTACCCTAAATATCGCTGAATATCGCATGTATTATTACCCTGCGAATGAGCCCGGTACGGTAAGATCCTACGCGCATGGCATAGGCAGGCAAGATTGGCAAACGCCATTGGGCAGAACCACTGTTATTAAAAAAGTGAAAGACCCGGCCTGGCATCCGCCCGAATCCATCAGGCGCGAGCACGCAGCGAATGGCGACCCCTTGCCAGCCATTGTGCCGCCAGGCCCCAATAATCCTCTGGGCGCTTACGCGCTGTACCTCAATCTTCCAGGGGACTATCGCATACACGGCACCGATGTCGATAAAATTTTTGGGATAGGCATGCAAATAACGCATGGCTGTGTGCGCATGTATCCTGAAGACATCGAGGCCTTGTACAATTCGGTGCCTGTTGGAACGCCGGTTTACATCGTCAAGCAACCCATCAAGGTCGGCTGGTTAAACAATGTGCTTTATATCGAAGCCCATCCCGATTTGGAAGGTGAGGAAAAGACCCAGGATCAACGCTATGCAGTTGCTTTAGCGCTTCTTCAAAAGGCCAATAATGGGGAATTGCCTGAATTTGACCAAGTGGCGTTAAATAAGGCGCTTAAAGATCTGGATGGAACGCCCGTGCCACTTTATGAGAGATTGCCTCCGCTGGAAGAAGAAATGCCTGCAACTGAACCCGATTCCATTCCGGAAACCGCACCTGAACCTGTAGTCAAAAGCCCAAAGCCGAATCCCGCTGTAGCCAAAAGCCCAAAACCGGCACATGTGACCGCAAGTAAAAGTAACAAGCAACTACCTTCAATAGCGAGCAAATCCAAGAAACAAGAGCCGCCTGCACCCACTAAAAGCAAAAAACAAGCGACTGCAACAGCCAGCAAAAATAACAAGCCAATAACGGCGGCGAGCAAATCAAAGAAGCAAGAGCCGCCTAAAACCACTAAAAGTAAAAAACAAGCGACTGTAACCGCCAGCAAAAGTAACAAGCCAATACCGGCAACGGCCAGCAAATCCAAAAAACCAGAGCCGGCCGCCACTAAAAAGAAGAAGCCCTCATCAGAAACGGCAAGCAAAACCCAAAGCCAACGTTCTGCCAGTGGTTATTTTCGTGGAGCCTAATTTATTTTCGGCAGTTAATGAGGCCAAACTCGTCCTTTGTTGGCAATAGAATGGTTCAATCGAACGCCGCAATTGTTGATTGGGCAATTTATACGACCGCTGTTTTTACTGACAGCGTCAAAATAAAATCGGTTTCAATTTCGAAATCTGCTACGCTGCTTATGGCTTGCCGGATGCTTTCATTGGCTTGCCATGCAAAAGGCGTCATTTGTAACAGCGCAATTCTTTGCCGGGAATTCGGGGTGATTTTGTAACTGATTCGTTGTGCAGCTGACTGCTCAAAACCCTGCGGCACTGGATTCTCTGAGGCATGTTCTTTCACCTCGGAATAAATAAACTCTTTTAACTGCCACAGATGACGGGGCCCAGGCGTTACTGTCAGAAAATATCCGGAAGGCTTCAGTACACGCCTTAGCTCATCATCATCTGATGGGGCAAATACCCTCAAGACAAAATCAAAATACTCACCCGGGTATGGCAACCGCTTTGAACTGGCAACGGCAAACCGGGCATTGGGCTGCTTTTTAGCGGCTGCGGCTATCGCGAATTTGGCAATATCAATGCCATGGAAAGCTATCTGTTCACTGTGGTTGCAATAGCGGGCCATTATCCGGCTGTAATAACCTTCACCACAGCCCAGATCCAGAAGACGCATGCCCTGCCCTTCTGTTATACCTGCATCGACCATCATCGCCACGGCTTTGCCCATCGGCTCATAAAAACCGGCCTCCAAAAACTCACGCCTGGCTATCATCATTTGCTTGCTATCACCCGGCTCTTTGGAATGTCTATCCTGTACCGGCAATAGATTCAGATAGCCTTCCTTGGCCAGATCAAAGTTGTGTTGATTCTGACAGGCAAAACTTTTACCTGATTGCTGCAGGTATAGTGGCACTCGGCAAACCGGGCATGCATACAGGACATTGGGTTCTTCTATTAACTGTTGCACAGGGTCAAGATTCTGTTAGGTTGGATTAGCGATAGCGTAACCCAACAAATTAAAGAGTTGCCGGATTACGTTGCACTCGGCAACCGCTCCATGCGTTGCCCTATCTCCTGCATCCATTCAGTCGTAATCCGGCCTACATTTATTATCCGCATTTGTGACCGCGTAGAGTTTATATTGAAAACGGTCATATCTTCGGATAGTTTTAAATCTAGCGGCTAATACGTGCAGAACGCTTTATCACATCCCAGATTGAACGCACATTGGATTCAGGTTCTGGCAAAAGCCAAGTGAGCGCAATTTCTTCAATGGCTGCAAGTATGCAGATCACGGCAGCCACCCGGAACGGCCATTCCGGGCCGCCGAGAAACATCACATACAATGAAATACCCATGGATGCGGCGGCAATTTTTACTCCCCAGGTGTGATAGCTGGTAAAGCACCCGAACTTGCTAAAGCCCGCAATCGCAGGCAACAAACAACTGGCTACAATCATGACGACGTATAACAGCTCTCTACGAACTACATTTGGCCATAACCACCAGCAACCGAGAGCAATGGTCAGATAGGTGATGACATCCGCCCAACTGTCCAGAGTAGCGCCAAACTGGGAAACCTGTCCGGTCAAGCGTGCGGCCAGGCCGTCCAGTAAATCGGTTAAAAAAGAGATCGACAGCAGAATCATAAAAGCAATTCCATGGCCCTGCCATGCCAGCCATAACAACCCCGGAGCGGCGACAAACCGGAATCCTGTAAGCAGATTGGGCAGGGTTAACCTGGACTGTCCGGAGTACTGTTTACTGTTCATAAGGTAAATGTAGCTGCAAGTGGCGCATGATCTGAAAGCATGTCCCAGGGTGAATGAGTCAGCCGGTCACACGACACCGGGATCAGGCCGCGATAATAAATACGATCCATCTGCAGAATCGGGAACCAGGCAGGAAATGTCCGCGCATAGCGCCCATGGGTTTCTCGAAAAACCTCATGCAAGCCCAAACGATTTAGGAAAAGACGCCCGGCTTGCCCGAGCCAATCATTAAAATCGCCTGCCACAATCAAGGGCGCATCATGCGGCACATGACTGTCGATACGATCACATAAGGTCGTTATTTGCGAACGTCGTTCTTTGCCCATCAAGCCAAAATGAATGCAAACGATATGCACATCCTGATCGCTACCACGCGTACGAATAACGCCATGTAAAAGGCTACGGCTTGCCCAGGGAAATGGGGAGACATTAATATTTTCCCAGCTTTCAAAAGGGTGCTTGCTTAAAATTGCATTACCATGATGGCCGGCATTATAAATCGCGTTTTTTCCATAGGCAAAATGTGGCCAAACCCCTTCGGCAATAAACTCAATTTGTGACTGATCGGGCCAATGCGCCACATTTTTTTCATGGCGATCATGCTTACCTTGCATCTCTTGTAAGAACAGCAAATCGGCATCGGCATGTATCAATGCTTCGCGGATCTGATGCAATATAAAGCGCTGATTGCTTATGTTAAACCCTTTATGGATGTTATACGTCAATACCCGTAATCCTTTCTTTTTCATAAATGTCCTGACGTGTGTGAAGTAATAAGCTTTTTTAATCTAATAAGGCCTGTTTCGAATATGTAATCTGTAAAGGATTGGCGAAAAAAATTCCTCACACAGAAAAAAAAGCCCGACAACCAGTGCAATTTCAATGTAGTTAAGCGCTAGCGGTTCTTTTAGAACCCATAAAGGAATCAATGTTTCCGGAATTGTGTCAAGCCCTCTCGCCCTACTGCTTTCAACATTCCCCAACCGGCGCTTGATGAAGCTGGCCAGCAAATCCCCTGCTATAGTCAACATGCCGAACGATACACCCGCCAAAGGTTCAAATCCAAATAAAATCGAAGCTGCTGTAGAAAATAAAATAGCAGAAAAAAACCCCCGCCAGGTTTTGCTACTGCCAAATAAACGATAACCGTCACTGAGAATGAGCCCGTTATCCATCGGGCTCATTAACCGGTTATCCAGCAATTTACTGGTGATCACCGGCGCTCCATTCGCAACAACAAGTAATATCAAGGCCTGAAAAATGCAATACCAACATAAAGAAAGCAAAGGCATATCCGGATTTCCTTC
The DNA here is from genome assembly GCA_028712795.1 of Methylococcales bacterium. Taxonomy (GTDB): domain Bacteria; phylum Pseudomonadota; class Gammaproteobacteria; order Methylococcales; family Methylomonadaceae; genus Methylobacter_C. The sequence continues at coordinate 17,143 of JAQTPT010000027.1, read as the reverse complement.
TGCATTATTAACAAACGTGGTGAATCGATATATTAGAAAGCAATAATGCAAATTATGCGCCTGTTATTGGATTTTTTCACAGTATATATCCGTCTGCAATGCTAGCCATGGCGGCCTGATTTGCTTACTGCTGACTATCAGCGCGACATTACGGCGTTAACCACAATTATTTTATTTGTCGCCAACAACAGTCATTGTCACTTATTGTCTTGAATATAATAGGGCACTAATATAAACTCATGCCAGCCCTACCATTATAAAAACCAGTGTTATTAACAAGGGCGATTCTATCTTGAGGAGGAACTATGTCTAATCAAAATAATTATTCCCGTCGCCGTTTCCTGGCCCAATCTGGCTTGGGTCTGGCTGCCTTCGCTGCTATGCCGGGTTTTTTGCGTGCAATGGAAGGTATGCAAGCCATGCCGAAACTGGCGCCAAACAAAGCATCGCCTAATTTTAAACCGGATGTCGAATTTGATCTGTTTTCCCGATCAAGTTCTGTGTCCATTCTCCCAGGTCAACAGACAATGGTGCAACAATACGCCGCACTGCTAAAGGATGGCCCCAAAGACACAATAACAGACATAACCGGATCGTATCTGGGACCGATAATCCGGTTACAAAAAGGCCAAAAAGTGCGAATTAATTTGCACAACAAACTGGCTGAACCCACCGTTACGCACTGGCATGGCTTGCATGTCCCCGCCAATATGGACGGCCATCCGATGTACGCTATCGATCCGGGCGAAACATTAGTCTATGAGTTTGAAGTGCTTAATCGGGCGGGGATGAATATTTACCATCCTCACCCGCATGAAGCCACAGCCAAGCAGGTTTATAACGGCCTTGCCGGTGCATTGTTCGTTCATGATGAAGAAGAGGCAAAACTGGAATTGCCTTCCGGTGAATTCGAAATTCCACTCGTTATTCAAGATCGTCTCTTCGACGAGCTAAATCAGCTTATTTATGTACGTGGCATGCATGATCGCATGACCGGTTTCTACGGTGATCGCATATTAGTCAATGGTTCTCCGGATTTTAAGATTGATGTTGCCAGCCGCGCCTATCGTTTGCGTTTTTTGAACGGATCAACTGCGCGTATTTACAAACTGGGCTGGGATGACGGCACGCCGATTACTGTAATCGGCGTCGATGGCGGTTTGCTGGAAAAACCGGAAGTCAAACCCTACGTCATGCTGGCTCCCGGCGAGCGGCTAGATGTTTGGGCGGATTTTAGCGGACGTAATGAAGGCACCCAGTTAGTCATGCGCAGCCTGCCTTTTTCGGGCGCGTTGCCGAAAATGGCTGAGCGGATGATGGGCGGCGGCATGGGCATGATGCACCATAATAAAATACCTGTCGGCAGCGAATATCCGATTTTTACGGCGCGTGTCACCAAAAAAGTCAGCGACAGCCCTAAACTGCCATCGCAATTATCAAAAATCAACTGGCATCCAATCAGTGCTGTAGCCAATCCGGATAAACCAGTCCCTATCGGCATTTCCGAAGGTCCTATGGCCATGCTGCTTAATGGCCGCCCCTATGCGTACAACGATATTCAAGACTTTGAACGCATCAAATTAAACACCATACAACTTATGGAAATTTTCCATGCACATGGCGGTGGCGGCGGTCATGGCAAGGATTCCACACCGGCATCCGGAGAACATGGCGTAGAAAAGCAAAGCGGCGGCATGGGAGGCATGGGCCATCAGGGCGGCGGTATGGGTATGATGGGCGGCATGATGCACGGCGGCGACGATCAGAAAGGCGGCGGCATGATGGGTATGGGCGGTATGGGAATGATGGGTGGAATGAAACAGGGTGGCGAGGGACAGAAAGATGGCGGTCAAGGTATGGATCATAATGGCGGCGGCATGGGCATGATGGGCGGTATGAAGCACGGCGGCGGCGATCAGAAAGGCGGCGGCATGATGGGTATGGGCGGTATGGGAATGATGATGTCCATGGCGCATCCGATTCACCTGCACGGACAGCAGTTTCAAATTGTCAGCCGAAGTATCAGCGCCGATGAAGAGGCAAACTATGCCACTGTGCGTGATGGCTTCATCGAAAGCGGCCTGAAAGATGTCGTTCTGGTGATGCCTGGCGAGAAAGTCCGCATCATAAAACCCTTCCAGGACTTTAAAGGCTTGTTTATGTATCATTGCCACAATCTTGAACATGAAGACATGGGCATGATGCGCGACTTTTTGGTTGAATAAGTTGGGGATTGATTAATCAAGCAAACAAAACGGGTGCTCTAATGCGCCCTTTTTTGTTTGCGAAAAAATTATGCGGCTTTACCAGATCACCCGCGCACATTGCGTGAAAAAATCATCTCCCACCCTTTAATTCAGTCCCCCGCTTCCTGCAAAAACCAGTTTTCAACAATCTGTCCATGCAACTCTCCCAGCTTATTTTGTAAGCTATCGAGAATACCACGTAGTTGTTTTTGTGTGGTTTGCCGGGTATCAATGGCTTGCACATAAGCTTGTAGCTCGTTAAGCTTCAGGGGCAACTTATCGTTATTAGGCAACCGGCTGATGCAATAAGATATTTCCGAGATACAGCAACTCACGGATCGGGGCAGACTGGTATCGAGCAACATGAAGTTAAGCACATCATCGCCCTCAACCCGGCTGCGCATTTGTTGGCGGTACATCAACAAAGCATTTAGAGCCTTTAACACATTCATCCATAAAATGGTTTCGTATTGGCGCATTTCATCACTGCGTGATTCCGAGAGCAACAAAGAGGCTAAATCCAGAATGCGGCTGGTCATATCGGCGCGTTCGATGTTTCTGCCCAGGAGAATAAACCGATAAGGGTGATTATGGCTCATATAGCCGGATAACAAGCCGGTGAATCGCTGGCAACCTTTTAGAATTTCATTTAGAAAAATGACTCGATGACGCCGATTGGCAACCGTTTCCAGATTGCTTTTCACATACAGGTACATTTCGTTGACTTGTTCCCAAGCCTCATCAGGCAATAACTCCCGGGAGGTGCGGATATTTTCCCTGGCAGCGCTTAATGACGAAAACAAAGATCCTGAATAACTGGCATCGACCAGAAGAAAACGGGTGATATTACGCTCATTGGCCACGTTATTTTTTTCGTAGAACTCCTGTTCCGAGGTATTGATCAGAATCAGTTGCCGCCATCCCATCTCAACACCCTTAGGCAAATCCATCAGTAAATTCATATGCACGCTAACCATCCTGGCAATGTTTTCTGTGCGTTCCAGATAACGTGCCAGCCAATACAAGCGTTCTGCTGAGCGAGATAACATTAGCGATCCTCCATATTAATAATCCAGGTATCTTTGCTGCCGCCACCTTGCGAGGAATTAACCACCAGCGACCCTTTCCTTAATGCAACCCGGGTTAAACCGCCTGACGTCACAAAGGTATTTTCGCCTTGTAGAATAAATGGGCGCAGGTCAATATGGCGGGGTTCTAATCGGCCTTTGCACAGGGTTGGCGCGGTTGAAATCGCCAAAGTAGGCTGTGCAATATAATTGCGCGGATCTTTTTGTATAAGCGCCCTAAAGGTTTCCACTTCTTTCGCTGTGGCATGGGGGCCGACTAACATGCCGTAACCGCCCGATTCATTGGCTGGCTTTACCACCAGTTCCGCAAGATGCGCCAATACATAATCAAGATCATCTTTTTTGCTGCACAAAAATGTTGGCACGTTTGGCAGTATCGGCTCTTCATTCAGATAGTACCGTATCATTTCCGGCACATAAGCATAGACGACTTTATCATCGGCAACACCCGCGCCGGGAGCATTAGCCAAGGCGACATTGCCCGCTTTCCAGGCACGCATCAAGCCTCGCACGCCCAATGTTGAGTCTTTGCGAAACACTTCAGGATCAAGAAAGTCATCATCTATGCGCCGGTAAATAACATCGACCTTGTCCAAGCCTTCAATAGTGCGCATGTAGACACAATCATCGTCATTGACAACAAGATCTTTGCCTTCAACGAGTTGCGCGCCTATTTGTTGAGCCAAATAGGCGTGTTCAAAATAAGCGGAGTTGTAAATTCCGGGGGTTAATACCGCACAAGTTATCTTTCCATTTTGGTGCGGGGCAATTGATGACAACATGTCATGCAAATGGGTGGGGTAATCATCTATGGGGAGAATATCAATATCCTGCAATAGCTCAGGAAACACGCGTTTGGTGATAACCCGGTTTTCAAGCATATAAGAAACCCCGGACGGAACCCGTAAATTGTCTTCCAAAACATACATAATACTATCCCTGTCACGCACCAAATCAGTGCCACAAATATTTGCCCAAACATTGTGACGCGGCTTCATACCGATGCATTCCTTGCGAAAGTTTTTTGAGCTGTTGATAATATCGCCGGGCATTTTGCCTTCCTTGATAAAAGCTTGCTCGCCATAAACGTCGCTGATAAAACAGTTTAAAGCGGTTAAACGTTGTTTTAAGCCTTTATCGATAATACGCCATTCCCTTGCATCAATAATGCGCGGAATAATGTCGAAAGGCCAAGCACGGTCAATATTTCCTTCATCACTGTAGACGGTAAAACTAATGCCCATTTCCATAATTGCCAGTTCGGCAGCAATTTTTCGCTTGTCTATGTCCTCCTTTTTTAGCGAATTTAAATATTGGCATAAGATGTGGCTCACTGGCCGTGATTGACATTCAGAATACATCAGCTCATCGTAAGCAATATCAGTTTTATAGTTTTTCCAGATTGATTTCATGGCACTTCAAATAGGTGATGTTTAATTTTAAAAAATAAAGCATGAATAATGCCAAATTTTAAATATACCGGTGATACAATTATTTTTATGTTGCCGATAATTCCATTTATCCTGACCCGTATTTTAAAAGCCAACGCAATATAATTATTAGCGGATTAACAGCGTTCATTTTGATGAGAGATTGGTTAAGCAATTTTTTAATGCTTTAATACTTGGGCATCTTGAACACACGCAGATTTTGATCAAACTCTAGTCTGCTGCAGAAAGGCAAGCAATAGAAAGGAAAATTATCTATTTGCAACCTTTCTTTAACAATTAGGGGAAAAAAATTAAATCCGAATTATCATAATCAGGGGCACTAACTTTCATAGTGATTTTAAAGGGTGGCTTCACAGCAATGCCTTATTAGTCAGTAAGGCCAACACATCTGAAAAGTAAAATTGCTTATTCCAGACTTATCAACTTACTTTAAATCCAATATAAAGAATCACAGCGGAACCACAATAAATCACCGCCTTATTAGGCGATTTCCGGCGTTGTAAAAAGAGTTACAAGCTCTCCTCACACCCTGCGCCTCTTTTTACGCCTCGGCAATTGCTCCTGCATTGCTCTACCTCCTGCATAATCAACATGGATGTGATGAAAGCAGATATTGCAGGAGCAAATAGCTGTCCATGCAGTGGTTAAAAATGAACAAAATCCTGCGCAATTTGGGAATATTCATTCTTGGAAATCGCCTTAAAGCTTATTCTGACAGAGAAAACCCGACTTTGATGGTGACCTGCCAGTGCGCAACCTTACCATCCTCAATGTGTCCACGGGTTTCGACGACCTCAAACCAACGCATGTGATGTATGGTTTGCGATGCTTTGCTAATAGCATTTTCTATAGCTTCTTGCATTCCGGCAGTTGATGAGCCTGTCAATTCTATTTTCTTGTAAATATGGTCATTCATGATCTGTTCTCCATGGTGTGTAAAAAGTTTAGTGTTTGCAAACGCTCTGGCGTGCCAATATCCATCCAGAACCCGGCATACTTTTGTCCTGAAACGCGTTGGTTCGCTATTGCCTGGCGCAACAAAGGGGCTAGCTTACTGCTTCCTGGGGGTGTTTTGCTGAATAACTCGGGACGATAGAGGCCAATACCGCTAAATGTTAGTTTTTCCTGGCAATTTTCAATAACTTTGCCAGTCTCATCAAGACCAAAATCACCTTGGGGATGATGCTCCGGGTTGTCAACCAGGACTATATGCGCCAAATCAACCGGCACATTTTTGAGTCCGGCAAAAGGAAAATCGGTGGCAATATCGCCATTTACAACCAAAAATACCTCATCACCCAATAAATGCAAGGCATTAATGATACCGCCCGCCGTTTCCAGTCCCTGTTCACCTTCCGGCGAATAGAAAATACTTGCTCGATATCGCTTACCGTCACCCAAGTGGTCTTCTATTTGTTGTCCGAGATGAGCGTGATTAATAATAATGTCATTAAAACCCGCCGAAATCAGTTGATTAATGGTATGTTCAATAATGGTTTTTTCACCAACTCGAAGCAGGGGCTTTGGAATGTGATCTGTCAAGGGACGCATTCTTTCGCCGCGCCCTGCGGCTAAAATCATTGCTTTCATAACAGTACAAATGCCTCGCCGACACCCTTTTTGCTTGAACAAGAGGACAATATATCGTAGGCAGGCAGCACATTATTTTGTAGAAAGTCACTAAAACCGGCAAGTTCAGGATAAGTTTTGCATACGGCTGTAATGTACGCCATGGTTCGCGGTATGTCATTAAGATAGTTGGATTTATTATCTCTTATGTGCAACCGCGAAAAAATGCCGACAGCTTTAAGGTGCCGTTGCAACCCCATCAGGTCAAACCAGCGTTTAAACTGAACTGCATGACAGGTTATGAGTCCGGCTCTCAGAAGCCTTTGATAGTACTGGATCATCCACTGTTCAACCAGTTGATTAGGCCAGGAGATATAACAATCACGCAACAGCGACACCAGATCATAAGTTACTGGGCCTACAACAGCGTCCTGAAAGTCGATTACACCAGGTGAGCCGTCTTTTAACACCATGAGATTGCGCGAATGGTAATCCCGGTGGACGCAGACAATAGGTTGCTCCAGGGCTGAAGTAACCAGAAGAGTGCGCACTGTCTCCCAAATTGATGGATGGATCTGAATATCCAGCCATTGATTTAAAAACCAATCTTCAAAGATAGCCAGTTCCCGTTGCAGAAGCGGCTCGTTATAGCTCGGTAAACCGCAGTTTTCTATGACTGTATTGGTTTGTAAGTTAAATAAAGTGTCAATGGCGCTCTGATATGATTTGCTGACGTTATGCGCATTGAGCCTGTCTAAGAAGCACTCCGAACCAAAATCCTCAAGCAGCAAAAATCCATCAATGAGGTTTTGTTGGAAAATAGTGGGTACATTGACTTGAGAACGTGACAATAAACCGGCCACCCTTATAAACGGCTCGATGTTTTCTTTTTCCGGGGGCGCATCCATTACAATGAATTGTCCCTCTGACGCCTTTATTCTAAAGTAACGCCGAAAACTGGCATCGCTGGATGCGGGTTCGCAAGAATCAATGGTCAGAAGCAGATCATTCTCAAGCCAATCGAGCATGGATATCATTCTTAAGTCGTCGAGCATCATTTTGTTTGGGTTAGATTAGTTATAAGGCTGAAGTAAATTGGGGTAAAATGCACATTATGCATTTTATTCGATTTACAATCCATCACGCTACTAAACTTACTGGCCCTATGCTCCGCCGTTTATTTCTGGTTTTTTTACCCTCACTAACTGTATCCGTCAGCTTTGCCAATGAAGCATCGTGGAATTGCGAGCAAGATAAAGAGAGCAAAGAATGGGTTTGCATTGGCGAAAAAAAACAGACAGCTCAAGCCAATAAAGCAACTCCACCCGTGAAACGTGAGTCTGTCAGGGCGGCTCAACCCGCCTTAACCCATGCTGTTGAAAAAACACCCGTAGATACAACCCAGCCACTTCAAGTCACTGCACCCAGTAAGCCAATATCAGCCAAGCCTATTCAACCCGTTATCGCCAAACCGGTTACACCAGCACCGGTTGAAACCCGTCAGACCGCCAGGCCGCTACCGGTTCAAGCAAGCACGCCTGTAACAGCAAAATCAGTTGAAAGCCTTCAAACAGCAAAGCCTGCATCTGCTAGAGGCAATCAACCCGTTGCAAGTAAATCCACTGAAAATATTCAACCGGCACTATCCGCACCTGCAAAATCCGCTGTTGATAGCGGCAATGAAGCTAAGCACACCGGCTGGAGCTGTGGCGCCAGTAAAGCAGATGGAAGCTGGAACTGTCAGTTGGTAGGCGCAGAAACCAAGGGCAAGAGTGAAGCTGCAATGGCCAGTGAACCCACAGGCAATGCTGGAATGGTAAAGACTGGGGAACCCATGATAAGACTGCTAACACCGGCCTTTGACCATCAACAGGAGCAAATCTTTGGCACGCTGGTATCTCAACTCAAATATGATCCTTGGGAAAACTGCTCTGTGGGGACAGGTACAAACCGTAATTACGTGCCGGAGGCAGACAAAAGAGAAACTTCACCTATGGATGTCGAATCGAATTATGCAGAAGTTTTCGATAGTGAAGTCGGCAGCTATTCCGGTAATGTCAAAATGACTCGCGCGGATCAGCAATCATCGTCTAACACGGCTAATTATGACAGCGTCTCCGAGGTGCTGGATCTTCACGGTAATGTCTACTACAGAGAAGATGAACTGGCATTGTCCAGTGACTCGGCTACGCTCAATTTAGCTTCTAATCAGGCTAAAATGAGAAAAGTGCAATTTATTGCACCGACAACGCCACTCAGGGGCAGGGCTCAGGTAGTTTACCGGGATAGTAAAACGTTTTCGCGGTATAAGGATGTGGCCTATACCAGCTGCCGTCCCGGCAATCAGGATTGGGTCGTTCATGCATCTGAATTGAAAATGAATAAAATCAGCGGTAAAGGCTCCGCCAAAAACCCCTGGGTTGAGTTTAAAGGGGTGCCTGTGTTTTATTCGCCCTATTTGTCCTTCCCAATTGATAATAGAAGGGCTTCAGGTTTTCTTTCGCCATCGTTCGGGAGTACCAAAACAAGCGGGTTTAATATAAAGACGCCTTTTTACTGGAATATTGCACCTAACTATGATGCCACTTTGATTCCACATGAGCTAACCAAAAGAGGCCCTTTACTGGCTGGAAGATTCCGTTACCTGACGGAACAATCAAACGGCAAAGTTGCCATGGAAATCATGCCTCATGATCAAATCCTCAATAAGGCGCGATATTTGGGCTCTTTTAAAAACGTCTCCCAATTGACGGATCATATTTCTTCAAACCTTGATTTAAATTATGTCTCTGATAAAACCTATTTCGCAAACTTGGGCAATGCACTCAGCTTCTCCAATTTCAATTATCTCAGGAGTTATGCCGATATAAATTATGCCACCCAAGGTGTTTCCTTTAACACTCAGGTTCAAAACTACCAGTCAATTAATGCCTCTATAGACGACGCAGCCCTCCCTTATAAAAAGCTGCCTCAAATGAACCTTAATCTGGATCATGCCTTCCAGTTCATGCCCCTTTATACGGCGATGGAAAATGAATATGTCTATTTTCAACATAGCGCGGTCGATTTCTTATTTAAGAATAAGCCTATCCTGGACCTGAGTGGTCAGCCCATAAATATCAAGCCCTCCGGTTCGCGTATTAACACCAAGCCGTCAGTCAGTCTCCCACTGCAAACATCCAGCGCTTTTTTTACGCCTAAAATTTCCTTGCAGCACACCCAGTATTTTCTAAATAGCGGTCAACCAACTTTAGATAATAGTGGTAACCCGGCTCTAGATAGCAGCAGGAAATTTTCTGTAGGGACATCCGGCACCTCCATTTCCCGAACGCTGCCAATTTTGTCCGCCGATAGCGGCCTATTCCTTGAACGCAATTTTAATTTTGCTCAAAACTCATACTTGCATACGCTGGAGCCCAGGTTATTTTATTTGTATGTTCCATTTACCAATCAAGAAGATATTCCTGTGTTTGACAGTGCCCTGTACGATTTTCAATTTAACAGTTTGTTTAGGGAAAACAGCTTTAGCGGCACCGACAGGATACAAGATGCCAATCAGATATCGACCGCCATAACTTCGCGGCTGGTTGACGAAAAAGATGGCTTGGAAAGACTGAAGTTGAGCGTGGGTGAAATTTTTTATTTTCGTGACCGGCTTGTCTCAACCCCCGGCGTTCCGGTACAACAAGGCAGTTTTTCGAATGTTGTTGCTGAATTGAATAGTCAACTGACTAAAAACTTAGCCCTTACAACAGGGTTGCAATGGAACCCTCAACTGAATGATATTCAAAGAGGCAACGCCGCCCTGCATTTTAGTACTGAGTCAAATGAGATTTTAAATGCAGGCTATCTCTATAGAAAAAACCCACTGATACCTAATAGAACAAATGACGTTATTCAAACTGACATGTCATTTCGTTTGCCTATTTATAACAAATGGTATGCCGTTGGGCGCTGGCAGTATTCCTTGCTATATAATATAACTCAAGATGGTATGTTCGGACTAGAAAAAGAAAATTGTTGCTGGCGCTTTCGTATAATTGGGCGGCACTACATGAACAACATAAACAGCAACAATTCCATTATCAGCAGCGTCGCCAATCTGGCGCCCACAGGCACGGCCCAGAATGGCGTATTTTTTGAGATAGAACTTAAAGGCTTGACCGGTATCGGAACTAATCTGGACAACTTTTTCGCACAGACTATCTATGGTTACCGGAAATCTCAAAATGAATGGTAAGAATACTATCAAAAAAGACATTATTGCATTACTGATGTGCTGTTTATTATTCAGTAACTTTTCAGTCCATGCTGAAGTTCTCGGCAAAATTGTCGCTGTTGTTGAAGATGACGTTATTCTTGAGCAGGAATTGAATCATGAAGTTTCTACTATTGAACAAAGGATGCAGGCCAGTAACGCGCAGATGCCTCCGGAGTCGGTTATACGTAAACAAGTGTTGGAAAAAATGATCATGGACAAGCTTCAGCGACAGTTGGCCGAAAAGGCTGGGATTAATGTAACCGAGGAAATGCTTAACAGTTCGGCGGCGGATATTGCCCAAAGAAACAATATGAATCTCCAGCAATTTAGAGCGGAGCTGCAGCGCCAAGGCATGTCCTATAAAAACTTTTTGGATAATATGCGTAATGAAATCATTATTAACCAATTACGTAGCAGAGAAATAGGCGGGCGCATTAAAGTGACGGACAGGGAAGTCGATCACTTTATGGAAACTCAGGAAAAAATTGGCGAGGACGCCATTCAGTATCATCTAGGCCATATCCTGATTGCCGTTAAAGAAGCCGCATCAGCAACCGAGATACAAAAAGCCCAAAGCAAAGCAAACGATCTGGTTAGAAAACTGCGTGCAGGGCAGGATTTTGCCCAAACAGCCATGAGTGATTCAGAAGACGATAATGCCTTGAAAGGCGGCGATCTGGGTTGGCGCACCCTCAATGACGTGCCAAGCTTGTTTGCCGACAGCGTCAGTAAAATGCACCAAGGCGAAGTCGCGGATCCTGTCCGGAGTCCCAGTGGCTTTCATATAATCAAAATGCTGGAAGTAAAAGGGCTTGATAATCATACGATCACCAAAACCAAGGTTCGCCACATTTTAATAAAAACCAATGAATTGGTAGACGATGAAGAAGCTAAAAAACGCTTGCTGGCATTAAAGGCGCGTATTGCAGACGGTGATGATTTTGCGTCTCTGGCACGCGCCCATTCAGATGACAAAGGTTCGGCATTGAAGGGCGGCTCGCTTGATTGGGTAAATCCTGGAGATCTGGTCAGGCCGTTTGAAGAAGCTATGGGAAAATTGGAGATCAATCAAATAAGCGAACCCGTGCAAACCCAGTTTGGTTGGCATTTGATCCAGGTTCTTGATCGGCAAAACAAGGATAATAGCCTGGAAAACAAGAAGAACAAGGTTAGAGATGCCATTCGCAGGCGGAAAATTGAAGAAGAAACCGAACTTTGGATGCGCAGACTTCGTGATGAAGCTTATGTGGAAATTTATCAATAGACTTTATCCAAAAACGCGGAAGTATCCTCGTAAGTATAAAATACCCGCAAATTCAATAAGCTGTATTGATATAACCGCTTGCCATTCGAGGCGCGCTCTTCAGCTTTGCATCTATTTGGATATTTATGTTTTTTGGGTGGAGTCATTGCTTCTTATAGGCTAATACATCGGCGGCGCGTCCATCCGCATTCCAAATCTGTTTTAGTTATTGTTATAAAACGTCATGTTGCTCTTGGTTAAAATGTTGAAAAATTTATGACCGACTACTTAAGCAAAAAAGAACCGTTGAAAAATCAATTGCAAAAGATTCTAAACAGCGAGAATCTTGATTCCCAGCGCGCATTAATTAGCTCTCTGGCTGCAGAACTGGAAATAGATAGCCTGACTTGCGCTGCCGCCCTCGCCTATTTAACGCAGACCATAGAAAACAAATCATCTCCCGTAGTCCTCGAAAATATAATTACAGACTCACAGCTACCGGCAAAAAAGCCACCCTTAGGCATCAAAATGGTCCGTTACCGTCTGGACGTGGGAAGTAAACATCGAATCACCCAGGAACAACTGAAAAAAGTGTTGATTGAAGAATCAGGCGTCGACAAAAATAATATCAATAATGTTAATATTCAAAGCCTGTATACGCTGATTGAACTTCCCGACGAAATGCCCCCCGATATATTTCAACATTTAAAATCGGTGGAAATAAATCAGCATAAACTGGATATAAAGCGTGTAAAAACGCGTAAAAATAAAAAACGGGGGAATAATCTCATGCGCAGGGGCCGAAAGCGTGACCCCAGTCCAGGTAAAGAAACTTCAAATCAAGCCAATGGCGCCAGTAATAAGTCCGCTGACTGACTGCTTAAGGTTTATATGATGCACGCTTCTTCATCACTACCCCTATTAGGCTGGCGCGAATGGGTAGGTTTGCCGGAACTTAACATTGCCCAGATTAAAGCAAAAGTTGATACCGGCGCACGTTCATCCGCTTTACATGCGTTCGCTATCGACCCCTATCGAAAAGGTGGGCAGCGCTGGGTTATGTTTATTATCCATCCCCGGCAAAAACATTCAGAAATTTCCATTGAATGTCACGCCCCAATTAAAGACCGGCGTATGGTGACCGATTCGGGTGGCCACAAACAACGCCGCTATGTAATAGAAACTCAACTGCTTTTGGGGCAATCGCTCATAACCGCGGAAATGACTCTGACTAATCGGGACAGCATGCTTTTCCGTATGCTGATAGGGCGCACTACCATGAACCATCGTTTTATTATCGATCCGAGCGCCTCTTATTTACAGGGCAAACCGAATCATTATGTAGCCATGCCAGATTAAAGCCAAAAACGCATTGCTAACAATTGTAGTGACCTAAAACTCCGCGTCTCTACGCTCTAATCCTCTCCCTTAACACCAGTTTGCTAAGGGCGGGCAGGACGACAAATGTGCAAAGCATGATCCAGAAAATTCCTATCGTAATGATCAAGCCCATACTGGCAATGCCCGGATGTGTTGAAAAAGCTAAGCCGGCAAAACTGGAGGCTGTTGTTAATGCGCCATAGAACATGGCTCTGGCAGTGCTGGATTGGTAGATGTTTTGCTCTTCCGAAAGCGAATGGTGCAGCTTTTCAACCATGTGGATGCCGTTATCAACACCCAGCCCCAGTAACAGAGGCAGCGCAATAATGTTGGCATAATTGATAGGGGTGTTGGTCAGCACTGTGCTGGCCATGGTGAATAAACCCGCCAGAATCAGTGGCGTCATGACCAGCAACGTGTCGGTAATATTGCGCCGAATGCCGTACAAAAGCAATGCAATGGTGATCAGGGCAATCGTAATCGCTTTTTTGAAGGCACCCACCACTTCTTTCATTGATTCCCAATAAATAATAGGTAAATCCGTTGTTTCAGGCGCCACCAACTGCACATCGGCGATAAACTGTTGCAAGTTATCCAAGTCGTTCAGGTCTTTTTTGGGGAATATCTGGATACGGTACAACCCTTCCTTGCTTAGCCATCTTTCTTTGATATCGGCTGGCAAGTCGCCCAGAGCAGTCTCTTGAGCGCCTAAACTGACTAACAGTTCGTTCATCGCGTTCGGTAGCGTACCAAGCAGCGTAGTTTGTATTTTCTCGATAAACATACGACGGCTCGGCTGTTGTCTGGTATCAAGCTCGATCAACATGTCCTGCAATTCATTTTTAAATGCTTTGAGAGCCCTTATCTCAATGTCGTTGGTTTTACCAAACAAGCTTTTATCTATGGCTTTTATCAGCCGGTTAATGCCAGGGGCGGGATCATTATCTGGTTTTAGAGCCGGAAAGCCTTGGGCTTGCGGCCCAAGCACCATTGCCATGTCTTCAATAATTGCTAATTTTTCTTCCTGGCCGGAAGGCACAAAATCAAAAAGACTGACCGTTTTATCAACTGAACCTAATTCTGAAAGCTTTTTCTGCAAGGCCAAGGCTTTTTGCTTATCAGCAGCCAGAACCGTCAAGGTCATCGGCGTAGTGTCGGGGTCTTTAATCAAATTCTTGAAAGCAATCACTGATTCAGTTTTGGGATCACGCAGATTAATCGGGTTAAAATCGGTTTTGACCTTAAAAACAAGCCCTACGGATATGACGGCGAAAAGGCCGGTCACTGCGGCGATGGGCTTTGCGTAATGCAACGTATAAGTCGCCAATTTTCCCGCCAGCGTTGCCAATGTTGGCTGCGTGGATGAAGACTCTGGCTCAACCGATACCGGGATAAACCTTAACAGTGCAGGCAAGACCGTCAACGTCACCAAAAGACAGATAAACAGGCTGGTTCCCGCCAATAAACCCAGTTCGGAAACGCCTTTGTAGTCAGTCGGTATAAAAGCATAAAGTCCGATGGCAGTGGTGCCTGCACACAATAACAGAGAGGGGCTGGTGGATATTAATGTACTGTGGATTGCCCTTTCCCTGTGGACATGATGTTTAAGATTGTCACGATAGCGCAAACAAAAATGAATGGCATATTCGACCCCCAAGCCAATATTTGAGACGGCAAAAGCAACCGAGATTAAATTTAATTCCTGTACGGAAAAGGCCGCAAACGCCCCGCAAAAAACCATGCCTATAGCCAGGGTAAACAGGGTGGCAAGCGTCATCAAAATTGAGGAGTGGTAGGCAATCAGTAAAATAACGAAAACCAATATAACCGAGAAAATACTGGCGTTAAAAGTGCCTCCACTCATCCCTTCCAATTCATCGTCTTCAAGGCCGACCTCTCCTGTGACCCAAACCTTAACCAAAGGCATTTCAGGCTGCTGAATTTCAGCAATAGCTTTGCGTATGGCTTTGATCGCGTTCTCCGCCGGACGAATTTGCGTGTAATCAAACTTGGCTGCGACATTAATAAAGCCTTTTTCAGAACCCTGCCCGCTTAATTTTTTTTCAGCAATCAACTTTTCCCAGGAGAGGAGACTATTTTCACCATTCATGCTCTTATGCAGGGCAAGTGAAACCTTATCAATTAGCGTCGGTAGATCAATGGGTAATTCCTGGTTTTTGTCAGAAGAAGTTAAAGCATCTTCAAAAATTGAAAAAAAGCCGGTCAGATTGGGCTGTTGGGAAATTCTGCCTATAAATGGCTGAGCTTGGGACAAATTGGTGGATAAGCTTTGCAAATCAGCGCTGTCGAGATAAAGCAATCCGTTCTGCCGAAAAAATTCGTTTTCATTGGGAATGTAAACCGATTCAAAATTGGCTTTATCAGCGCTCAATAAACGCCCCAATCGCTTAGTCGCCGCTTTGGTCAATTCGGGTGTATCGGATTCAATCACCAATAACACTTTATGGACATCTTGCGAAAAAGCCTTTTCATAATTCCGGAGATTTTTCTGAAAAGGCGCGTCAGGGGCAATCATGTCCGTATTGTCGGTATTGATACTTAAATTATTGGCCGTATACCGCCATGCATAAACGGTGAGCAAGCCGATGATTATTAAAACCAAAAAAGGATTGCCGAGAGTCCAATTCACCCAGCGGGAAAGAAGACTGTGACTAATTGTTTTAAACGACATTATTTATTATCCGATATTCAGGCATTAATGGATGGTGATGCTATCAAGAGCATTAAGGGCATCACTTCGGGATTCGATAAGTTCGTTGCCCTGCTGCTGAATGAAAAAAGCAGGGATATTTGCCGCATTGGCGGCTTTCATCCCGTCTTTTTGGCCCAAGCAAAGGAATGCGGTGTCCCAAGCATCGGCAATGACAGGGTCTTCGTGAATAACGGTGACGGAAACCAAATCGTGGGAAATGGGGCGCCCTGTCCTGGCGTCAAGAATATGGCTGTAACGCTGACCGTGATAATCGAAATAATGATTGTAAGTGCCTGATGTCATGACTGACATCGGCCTATCCTTTGGCATGGTTATGATTTTTTGCATGATTTGCTCCCCCGGCAGCGGTCTCTCAAGGGCAATGCGCCAAGGTTGTGAGTCCGGCTTGAGTCCCCGGGTTTTCAATTCGCCCCCAATCTCAACCAAATAATCCGTAATCCCTTTTTGCTCCAGAACTTTGCTGATTTTGCCGACGCTATAGCCTTGGGCGATGGATGACAAATCGACTTTCAAATCCGATTGTTTTTTACGCAAGTGGGTTTCATCGACTATTTCCAGCTTGTCCATACCGATTTGGCTGAGCGTTTTCAGGATTGAGGCACCGCTTGGGATAGTCAGCACATCACCCCGAAAGCCCCATAATTCGAATAAAGGCTTGACTGTTAAATCAAAGCAGCCCTGTGTAGCCTGATGGACGGTTTGTGAAATGCGCACCAAAGACACGATTTCATCGCCAACGGCTTGACTGTCCGTGTTTTCGGCGCTGTTGAACACCTCTATGACCGAATCAGGCCGATAATTGGAGAGTGTTTTGTCGATACTATCGAGTTCGTTTTTAACGCTGGCTTCAATATCTTTGCCATTCACCGGTAATTGAGACCAATAGCTGATATGATAAGTCGTGCCTTGGGCAGCGCCTTGAAGCTTTTGAATGGCCGGTTCTGAACAGCCTGCGAGAAGACTGAAAAATAAGATCAGCCCGTAGTATTTGGATAAGCTGGAGCCTTCAATTTTGAGGCCCCCTCGATTATCCTTCTTTTCCTCTTGCGTCTTTATCATCACAAACTTTTTACCTGGTTATTGCGGCACGACTTTTCTATTGTTAAAAATTGCATGAGCGGCTTTGGTTTATTTTATTCCGGGTTGCCCCGATTTTTGGGACAAATAGCTA
>JAQTPT010000026.1 GCA_028712795.1 Methylococcales bacterium | reverse complement strand
TCAATGGCGTTTATTTCAGCCTGTAAGTCTTGGATGTTCAAGGAACGAAAGAATCTATACTTTTTGATCTGCTGTCAAGGCATTTTGGTGGCATTTGAATTTGCCATGGATTTTAAAGTAGATACCAGCAAACGGGGAAATGCCCATAAGCACCCCAAAAAATCCATAGTGGACGCAATCCTCTATGTTTTAAGAGGCGGCATTCAGTGGCTGATGATGCCGAAAGATTTCCCGCCCTGGGACGGTAAATGATCATTTCAGCAAATGGAACAAGCGCGGCACCTGGGAAAAATTCCTGGATCGGTTGACGGCCTACCACCGTCTAAAGGAAGGCCGTACTGCCCTGCCCAGTTACGGGATCATCGATGCGCAAAGCGTAAAAACCCAGTACGCCAGCGAAGAGCGGGGGATTGATGGCGGTAAAAAGGTTAAAGGGCATAAGCGGCACATTGTGGTGGATATTCTCGGCAACTTGCTCTACGTTAGGGTTCATGCCGCCAACCTGAGCGACACCAAAAGCGCTTGCGACGTATTGGAAGGGGCGGCCTGTAAATTCTCATCACTGGAAGCATTTTCAGGGGATGCGGGTTATCGTGGCACCGCCGTTGAATTTACTTCTACCAAACTGGGGATGACATTGCATATTTCGGAAAAGATCGAAGGGAAATGGGCTGTCCTGCCAAAACGATGGGTAGTCGAGCGAACTTTTTCTTGGCTAGGCCATTTCCGCCGCTTATCAAAGGATTTCGAAATATTGCCTGCAACTGCCGAAAATATGATCTGAATCGCGATGCTAAAAATAACACTTGCAAAATGCTGCTAATGTTTTGCCAGACAGCTTCTCAAACCCTGATTCTACCGTCTAAAATTGAGGTAAACGAATTTTATGGTGCGCTACAGGCTAGGAATTTCAAGGCTTACAGAACAGCGCAAATGGCTCTTATTCCAACTCCCTGGCTTCGCCGGGTATGCTGACATCAATTTTGAAAACTTATCTTGCAATAATCGAGGAGTCCATATATGGGTTAGGTTTGACTGGTTTTTACCATGAAAATATATTTTTCATTCTCTGGGGTGATGAAAGCATCTTCATGATCGTTAGGTTAGGTTAAATCGATTAAAAGGAAAAGGGGGTTGAAATTCTATTCACGGATTATAATGGTTCCAACGTCTCGGCTTAAAGTTGCTTCTGTTCAACTTAATTTGTGAGCCATTCCCAAACAGCTACATCTATCGGAGTAAACATGCGTATTTTAATAGTAGAAGATGAAGTTACTCTCTGTGAACAAATTCGTCAGTATCTGTCCGATAATGGCTTTGCCGTCGATACGGCACATACCGCCAAGGATGGCTATTACATGGGTAAGGAATACCCGATTGACGCAGCCATTATAGATATTGGCCTTCCTGATTTTACTGGTATCGAACTCATCAAACGCTTACGCAAAGACAAAGTAAGAACACCCATTTTAATTTTGACGGCTAGAAGTCGTTGGCAGGAAAAAGTGGAGGGGTTGGAGGCGGGGGCTGATGATTATTTGGTCAAACCGTTTCAATATGAAGAATTGCTCGCCCGAATTAATGCCTTAATCAGGCGCTCAGCCGGACAAGCACATCCGGTATTAACCCATAATAATATTGAACTGGATACGGTGGCGCAGGAAGTTTCGGTTTCTGGCGTCAAGCTGGATTTAACTGCCTATGAATACAAGGTGCTCGAATATTTAATGTTCCGTAAAGGTGAATTGATTTCAAAATCCGTGTTGACGGCACATATTTACGATGAAGATTTTGATCGTGACAGCAATGTGATAGAAGTATTTATCGGTCGCTTGAGAAAAAAACTGGATCCTGATGGAACCCGAAAACCAATTGAAACTCTGCGCGGTCGGGGTTACCGGATCCCTTCTAGCTCTTCTTGATGTTGGAGCCGACTGATAATTAAGACCTAAATCCTGCAAGCCCTAAAAACTATGCAGTAATCCATGCCTATTTATGCTCAAATTTTATTTTTTTAATCCGCCGACGCGGCTCTGCCCATGTATTTATGGCATTAGATCCTCTACACGTCCGAAATTACAAAAAATTACGAAGATTTTCTGGCAACAGGCCAAGCCTAACCCTCCTTCCCGAACAAAGGTCAAGGATAATCCATTAATTTTGGCGTTTTTGTTTAGCTATAGGATCACGTTCCTAAACCAACTGCCACCCAATCATCCCAAGCCTGAGGATAAAGAGGGTTGTCAGGCGTTTTAACGGTCAACTGCCTGTTCCCTCTGTCAGCAACTTGCCCGCCACCCGAACCCAATAGGTGCGGATGGTTTCAGGTTCCCATTGCCGAAGAGTCTGGCTACCGCTCATGATAGCCATCCACCGCAACGTGTTGTAAGCCAGTACCGCACTGTCAATCAGCGTTGAAAAGTATCCACCTAACAGCGTCGAATAATGTCCAGCAAGAAAGTAAGGTTATTCCGTTTTTAGCTCCTTTTTACGCTGCTTAAGTCGATAGGAATCATTACCTGTTTCCAGAATGTCACAGTGATGAGTAATCCGATCTAACAGGGCCGTTGTCATCTTGGCATCACCAAATACTTGTACCCATTCACCGAAGTTCAGGTTGGTAGTAATGATTAGAGAGGTTTTTTCATAGAGCTGACTGATTAAGTGAAATAACAAGGCTCCACCCGACTCAGGGAGCGGCAGATAACCCAATTCATCGACAATAACAGCATCAACCTGTATCAGCTTGCGTGCCATGCTCCCTGATTTACCAGCCTGCTTTTCTCTTTCCAGTTCATTTACCAGATCGACAGCATTGTAAAAACGGGTAGTCCCTACAAATCAATGCAGGTGGTAATATTAATCGAATTTTGACATAGTGTAGTGCCAAACTTCGCAGAACTTATGGCATGAACCACGCCCCCGCCAAACCTAATATTGAGTCAAAATTATTTTGCCCAAGACGCGACTGTCCTTGCTACCAATCATTGGATAACAATATAACCAAGGATGGCGTCTACACGACCAAAAATGATGGGGTCGTTCGGCAAATGTTTAACTGCGGGAAAGGAAAGCACCGCTTTTCTGAAACGGGGTTCTGTGATTTATTTGGTAAGCACGGCAGCTTCAAAGAATATGAACAAATGAGTAAGGAACGAGCATGAAATAACGTGATCAAGTTCATGCTTCGATAAACCCGGCATTATTGGTATGTGAGTTCCAAGTTGCTCAACTTATTTCATGCTCGTTCCTAAGTTAACCTGCTATGGCTTATCGGCTGACGCCATAGCGGATGTGTTGCTCAAAGATCCCCGAACCATTGCAACATGGCAACGGGGCATGAGCAAAAAAGCCAATCTATTTCATGATGTTATCTGTTTATCGATAACATTGACTGTTCTGTTCATACAAATGGATGAGTTGTGGTCGTTTTTGAGAAACAAAAACAACCCGTTGTGGGTGTTTGTTGGCTTCGAAGTCGATTCCCGTTTTTGGATGAACTTTGAGTTAGGCAGTCGCACCACGCATACCGCAACCAAGTTGGTGATTCAGATAAAACACTACATCGGCAAGTTGTCCCGGATAAAGCCATTAAAGGTTACGACTGACAAGCTGGCAGCTTACAAAAATGCGCTGCAGTCGGTATTCACTGATATAGATTATGTTTATCTGCAAATTGTTAAGAAAAGGGTAAAAATGCGTTTAGTAACCGTGAAGAAGTGTTTCGTAAAAGGAACTGAAGACGATTTTAAAGGAAAAACCCAAAATACCTCTTATATTGAGCGCTTTAATCTGACGTTAAGACAACGCGTATCTTATTTGCAAAGGAAAACATTGGGTTATTGTAAAAAGAAAGCGAATTTTACGGATACGCTTTGGATAAATCTCTTTGACTACAACTATCGATGCCATCATAAAAGCTTAAGGCTGCCACTTACACTTCCTGGCGTATCACGATTCCAAAAAAAATGGACACATCGGACACCTGCCATGGCAATGGGATTAACTCAAGAGGCATTAACTTGGAGATTCTTATTCATGATGCCTATTCCGGTAACCCGTTGATAAAAATAAACCTGCATTGATTTGTAGGGACTACCGAATTTTGAGCTGACCCCGAAAACTTCTTGCAGCGCGCTGCACGCCTTTATTCCGGGCCGGACGAAAGACTGTTACGTCAGCCCTCACTCCCTCCAGCCGGTCGGTGGCTTGCCAGTGAAAACCGCCAATTGAGCGGCGAAAGCCCGCTTGTAGGCGGGCCGCGCTTCGCTGCGGGCGACATAGGCGGCGAGGTTCGAATATTCGTCCAGAATGCCCGATAATTTCAACCTGAGCAGCACCGACACCATCATCAGGTCGCCCGCGCTGAACGCGCCATCGAGCCAGTTGGCACTGCCAAGGCGAGCGGAGAGTTGCTTCAACCGGTCGCGGACGCGATCCTCGACCAGAGGCAGGCGTTCCTTACTCCAGGGCTTATCGCCTTCCAGAAGCTTGGCGGTTGCGAGTTCGAGAATCGGTGGCTCCACCGTGTTGAGCGCGGCAAACATCCATGCAATCGCGCGCGCCCTGCCATTCGCATCGTCTGGCAGCAGACCAGCATGGTGTTCCGCAATATGGAACACGATGGCCCCCGACTCGAACAGGGCGAGATCGCCTTCTTCATAGGTGGGAATCTGCCCGAAAGGATGGAGCGCACGATGCGCGGATTCCTTTATCTCAGTGAACGAAACAAGACGAACATCGTAGGGCTGGCCTACTTCTTCAAGCGCCCAGCGAACGCGCATGTCACGCGCAAGTCCCTTGCCACCATCGGGCGACCGTTCAAAGGTGGTAATGGTATGGGTCTTTAGCAGGGTCATGGTGATTTCTCCTTTCGGCTCAATTTTTCGCTTTGGGTGTTATCTATCCAGCACGAACAGCAATACCACATGCCTATAAATATCTTTATTTTTGGCAGGCACTGCCGCAACATATCCATCCCCATAATTCATGATGTTTCTCCTCAAGTTATAGTTTTTCATAAAATACATTGGGTACGCCGTCATTTAGCCAGCGTAGACTGGCTAAATTTTAAGCCGACCGCGAAAACCTCTGGCAGCGTAGTATGATTCAGCACCGTTGTGATACACGAAAACTTGATCATAGCGACGGTCACAGAAGAGGGCGCCACCAAGTACCCTTACCTTGTCTGGTGCTTTTACCCAGCTCGAAGTTTTCCTATCGAATTTCCCCAACGTTTGTAGTTCCCGATATTGTTGTTCCATAAGTATCTCAATACCTATTGAGGAAGCCATTTCTAAAGCGTTTCCGCTCGGTTTGTTTTCTTTTCGTAAGTCGAGAGCCTCGCGGTCATAGCAAAGGCTACGTCGGCCTGTAGGACTTTCAGGTGAACAATCGCAGAAGATGAACTCACCAGTCTTCTCATCATAACCAACGACATCCGGTTCGCCGCCGGTACGTTCCATTTCATAAAGTGCTTGGAGTTTTTCAGGACTAGCCTCCAATTTTTCTTGCACTGAGTTCCAGTCGATTGCAGTATGACGACGCATGTTTTTCGCGAATCGATCTTTGAGAGTTTTAATCAACTCGTCATGAAGTTCTGCTTCCACTTTAATATCCCCCTTATACAAGTCTTCAGCAAAATGTGTATCTTCAGTAGTCTGTCAGTATTACAAAATACATAAACCTCACATCGCAGTTAACGCGGGTGCGTTTCGCACGCCGCGTGCAACTGCTTGTTATATGTCACTGACGCACATAGCGCAAGTGTGTGGCGGCTGGACTATCAAGAACCTTGTCAATGCGAAACTGCGGCCCGGGCTCGCGTAGGTTCTCGAAGAGACGCCGCCCGCCGCCGAACAACACGGGTGCCAAGGCGATTTCCAGCTCGTCAACGACACCCAGGTTCAGGTACTGCTGGATCACGTCCGCTCCACCCGCAATACGAATATCACGACTGCCTGCGGATTCCCGAGCCAGCTCCAGGGCACGCTCCGGCCCGTCATTGATGAAGTAAAAGGTCGTCCCGCCGGGGCGCACCCAGGGTTCGCGTTTTTCATGGGTAAGAACGTATGCCGGCGTGTGAAACGGAGCCTCCTCTGGCCAGGCGCTCTCGCCTTGGTCGAACATTCGCTTGCCCATAATGTTGGCACCGATGCGCTCCGTGGTTCTGCGAACCAGGTCATTGACCGGGCCGGTCTCTCCCCCTGGTCCGAGCTTGAGGTTCTCGCGGAAGTACTGTTGATTGAGGATCCAGGCCATCAGCGCATTCCACTTAGCGCCCCAGCTCTTATACTCACAATTCTCCATGGTCATTCCTTCCGGTGCCATGTAGCCATCGAGGCTTAGTCCAATGTTGACGAATACTTTGCTCATGATTCTCCTCTCGAATGTTGACGAATACTTTGCTCATGATTCTCCTCTCGCATGTTAGGATGTCGGCCATACGTAAAGCTAAGGGGCGCACCTGTCACGAAAGACTGGCGAAGCCACCGAAGCTGGAAAAATAACAAACCTTCAAAACCGTCATGAAAAAGCGCGTCTCGCTTGAGCGTAATCTTAGACTTCCCGCATCTCAGCCGCGGCGCGCCGCCTCGATCGCGGCGATGTCAATCTTACGCATCGTCATCATCGCATCGAACGCGCGCTTTGCGGCAGCGGGATCGGTATCAGTTATCGCATTTGTCAGAGCTAACGGCGTAATCTGCCAGGACAGTCCCCATTTGTCCTTGCACCAGCCGCACTCACTCTCTTGGCCGCCGTTGCCTGCAATCGCGTTCCAATAACGATCCGTTTCGGCCTGGTCAACGGTTGCTACCTGAAACGAGAATGCCCAGTTGTGCTTAACCCCAGGTCCGCCATTGAGTCCGAGGCAGGGAATGCCCATCACGGTAAACTCGACCGTCAATACATCCCCTTTCTTCCCTGACGGAAAGTCCCCTGGTGCGAGATGTACCGCGCCAACGGAGGAATCGGGAAAGGTCTTGGCATAAAATCGCGCCGCGTCCTCGGCATCGCGGTCGTACCAAAGGCAAATCGTGTTCTTTGCTGGTGTTGTCATTTCTCTTCTCCACTAAGATCGAAATTTGTGCCATTCCGGCATGGGTACAACCTGTTTCGCATTGTTAAATTAAGCTTAACTTTAAAGCTTCAGGTTCTAAATAAACCAGCTCCCAACTATGCCTGACCAGGTCTTGGTAATCTTGTGCAAACATAAAACCGTGATCTTGGGGGTTGAGTAAAAAAAGCCGATAGATTTGCTAAGATTTTTAAGCGACGGTTTACATATTTGTCTGGACACCATGTTCTCCTTTTATTGCTATGTAGTGAGTTGTTTTACATCTTTTTAATCATCGCCACGAGTTGATCAAGACAAGTTCCCCAACCCTCATAGAAGCCCATTTTTTCATGTTTGACACGCGCCTCTTTATCAGCGTGTTGCACCAGCGCGGTGTACTTTGTCCCATTGGTGTGTGGCTCTAAAGAGATGGTTGCCGTCATTAAAAATTCCGCGCATTCATGGCCTGGGCTGGCTTCTGGTTGCTTGGCTGGGCGAAAACCTGGTTGGAGCGCATTCGTCCACACCAGCCGTTCATTAGGAATCAGTTCCAGATAACAACCCAAATTCGGAAAGTTTTGCCCTTCCGGCGATTGCATGGTCGTGCGAAAAATGCCGCCAGGACGCAGGTCAATTTCACATTCAACGGTAAGCCACGGCAACGGGCAAAACCAAGGTTTAAGTAATTCGGGTGTTGTCCAGGCTTGCCAGAGCAACTCGCGAGGCACATCAACAACGCGCTCAAGCCTTAGGTCTAGTTCATGATTTAGTTGATATTGGTTGGAATTAGTCATTGATTATTCTTCTGTGATCGTATTTCTATAAAAATACGCCTCATGCCGCTTTTCCTGCAAAGCAAGCTTCCATTCGGCTTTGGAATTCATTCGGATCAACATCTTCGATGTGCGTAGCGATCATCCAGTTATGGCCAAAAGGATCAACCACCCCGCCCATGCGGTCTCCCCAGAATTGATTGCCTAGTGGCATTGTCTCTTTAGCGCCTGCCTTGATTGCGTTGGAAAAGGTGGCATCGGCATCGGTCACGTACAGGTGCAGCGTAACTGGGCTACCACCGAGAGTTTCGGGAGATTTTGAAGGGCATTCAGGCCCCTCATCCCCGATCATGAATATCGAGTCGCCAATTTTGAATTCTCCGTGAGCCATTTTTCCGTCAGGCATATTGAGCCGGCACAATTCGGTTGCGCCGAAAGCTTTTTTGTAGAATTCAAGCGCATCGGATGCGCCCCTGACTGTCAGGTAAGGGCTTAGTGAGTGGTAACCGTCTGGTATGGGGTTGATTTTCGTGGTCATGATCTTTTTCCTGTATCCTGTATTAAGATTGAGAGATTGGTTTGCTTTGCTTTTTCCTACACTATTAGTCGAATGGCTTACGCCAAAATCGACAACTCGCAAAGGACGAGAAATGATTGCTTTCGTCCCAGCTTAAGTTGTCGAAGGCCGCAATCAGGGTTTTCTAGTGTACGTGATCTCCATCATCTTCATTTCCTTGCCGCAGTGGTGAGCGCCGTACATGTCAAACGTCTGGGTATTGCTATCCACTATCTTCCAGATGGCGCGATGCGTCATGTGGCCACCGCCCGGTTCAGGGTGCTGCCCTGTCAAAGTGATGGTCTTGCCATCCGCGCTCGCCGTGCCTTCCATCATGAAGAACCCAGTGCCCATGGTATCCATCCACGCGGTGACATATTTCTTTCTAATGTTGTCGTAGCCGTCGATGCCAATCCCTGAGAAAGGTTGCCCCATCATCTGTCCGGTGTATTCCTGCTGGAGAAAACGCCCATCCAGCAACATCTTCATTTCCGCAGAGCCGGTTGTCTCCATTGGAGGCTTGCCGGGTTCCATCCATTCCTTGGTTTTGGTTGTCCAGCTTCCGGCGAGGCTGGCGAATAGTTTATGGGGCTCGCCGGGCGCGGCCAGCTTAGTATAAAGCTCCATCATTGCCTGAGGATCCACGGGTTGCTCTGATTTCTTGTCTTTTGCGATGGCAACGGATGCCACCAGTAGGATAAGCAAACCGGTAAGTGTGTGCTGTATGAAACGCATAGTTCTCTCCTTTAGCAGGTAATATGTTGTTGATTTAGTGTCATTATTTAAAAGTATGGGCGTGATGTTTAAGGTCATATTTATACTCTTGGTTAAGATTAAATAGTTACAAATTATTTGGCATTCAATATTAGTCGAATAGCGAATGCCAAGTTCGACATAGAGAATGAAAGTTTTTTAGCAAAGCTTCCAACTGGCGTTCTACCAGGATGACTGTCAGGCTAACGGAAAGTTTCGCTATCAACAAACCCAAGTGCCTTGAGCGTTTGTTTATCTTCAGCAACCGGCCTTACTTCGACGCAGCCTAACCGCGCCCCCGGAATCCTGGCGGCGACCTGTATCGCTTCGTTCAAATCCCTGGCTTCGATCAGGTAATAACCGCCGAGCTGTTCTTTGGTTTCTATATAAGGACCATCAGTTGTGGACATTTTTCCATTCCGCACCCGCACGGTAATTGCGGCATTGGTCGGCTGCAACCGGTTACAGCCAAGATAGTGTCCACTCGTCCTGATAGCATCGGTAAATTCGGTATATTCTTGGAAATGTTGTTCCGCAGCGGCTTCCGTCATTTGCTCCATGACTTTTTCGGCACAGATCAGGCATAGGTATTTCATGGTTGCTCTCTCCTGTTTGGTGTTGAAAACCCGTGTATATCTAATAATCGTTTGGTGATGTCGGTATTCGACAATGTGATGCTGAATGGAGATAATATTTTTTATTAGAACAGGCAATTGAATAGCTACCTGCAACCCACAAATGAAATAACGGGCAATTTTAACCTTGCAATTCGAGTAGTCTGCGCTCGAGAAAGAGGCGTTCTGGTTCTAGTTGAGAGAGGTTATAGGCAAGTTCGTAGGATGCTCTGGCTTCCGTTATTCTCCCGATTCGCCGATAAAGGTCTGCCCGTGTCGAGTGTGCTAAGTGGTAATCTGTCAGTTCGCCTCGTGCCAGGATTGCATCGATAAGCGCAAGACCCGCTAAAGGATCGTCTCGCATCGCCACCGCCACAGCACGGTTCAGTTCGATCACAGGGGAGGGGTTGATGCTGAGTAAGACATCGTACAGTCCAGCAATCTCCGCACAGCCAGTAGCTTCGGCATTGGACGCGTTGGCATGAACGGCGGCGATTGCGGCTTGAAGTGAGTAGAAGCCGAATTGTCTTAATGACAAGGCTTGTTCAACCAGTATTAAGCCTTCTGCGATGTAATCTTTATTGCGGAGTGAACGATCCTGATCATCCAATAACACCAAATCGCCGGAAGGTAAACTTCGCGCAGATCGCCTTGATTCCTGCAGCAACATCAAGGCCAGAAGTTCTAATGCTTCAGGGTCTGGCAACAGTTCGACCAATAACCTGCCCAAACGAATCGCTTCTTCCGAAAGTTCTGGGCGAGTCAGCGAACCGCCCGATGATGCAAAATAGCCTTCGTTGAAAATTAGGTAAACTACTCTCAATACGCTGTCCACTCGATCCGGCAGCATGTCCGGCGTAGGTACTAGATAAGGTATACGGGCATCACGGATTTTGGTTTTAGCCCGTACAATGCGTTGCGCCAATGTGGGGGCAGCTAACAGGAAAGCGCGTGCGATCTCTTCGGTCGTCAGGCCGCATACCTCACGCAAGGTAAGCGCTACTTGGGCATCTGACGGCAAGGCCGGATGGCAACAAGTAAAGATCAGCCTGAGACGGTCATCTTCTATGCCTTCGCCATCCAGTTCATCGCTTATATCAACGGCCAGTTGCTCTTCAATATAGTCCGGCAATGGCTCAAACCGGACACGGCAACGAATGGCATCAATCACCTTGAATCGTCCAGCCGAAACTAGCCAAGCCCTTGGATTGACTGGAATGCCATCGCGCGGCCATTTCTCCAGTGCCGCCTTAAACGCATCATACAGGGCTTCTTCGGCAACATCAAAGTCACCGAGCAAACGGACCAGGGTGGCAAATACGTGGCGGGAGTGGGATCGGTAGACGGCATCAATAGCCTCACATACTTTTTTTGAGTCATTGCCATTTAGAGCCATTCAAATACCTGCTACACCGATATTGGGTTTAGGGTGCAATGGAACGTAAAACCCGGTTAAGGAATATTACCACGCTGGAGAAGACACGATACGGTAGCAGGATGGACATTGAATAATCTGGGGCGGCATCCGCTGCGTTTTTCTGTCCAAAGTTGACCAAGTTTACGATTTCATCTTGCTGGTGCTTCTTGAGTTTTGGGCGGCGACCGCCGACACGGCCTTGCTTCGTGCCGCATCAAGACCATTTTGTGTGCGCTCACGCAGCATCGCACGCTCGAACTCTGCAAAAGTCCCAACCATTTGCATCATCATCCGGCCTCCCGGCGAGGTGGTGTCAATCACTTCGGTTAGGCTGCGGAAACCGGCACCGGCCTGTTAGACCTTATCCATCAGGAGCAGCGCAACTTTTAATAATCGTGAACGGCGATCAAGTTTCCAGACCACCAATACATCACCTTTACGTAGTTGCTCTAACAACCGATGTAATTCTGGCCTGTCCCAACGGCCACCTGAAGCCTTTTCCTGGAAGATCAATCGCACCCGGAAGATTTTAATGCAGCGATTTGTGCATCGGTATCTTGGTCTTGGGTTGAAACACATGCGTAACCGGTAAGCATAGTTACAGAAACCTGTTGCAAGTATTTTTTATTATGCAGTATATTTATGCAAGCCGCAATGAGGGTAGTCCCGTTATCGTTGCGCAAATGAATGTTTGTGCAATGCCGTCAATTGTCGTTTATGAACGGCACAAAGACAGAAACGTCATCGCAGTTGCCGTTCTCTGTCGCCAGGAACCAAACGAAGTCATCTCAATAAATCCAAACGCGCCTCAGCCAAACCGGCCGCGTTGGTTTCAGCTCGACGAACCTGATCTGTCTCAACTCATCCGTTTGGCTACCTGGATTGCCCGAACGAACGACATAGTTGCAGCGTTAACTGCTTCGATACCTTTGGGTGATGTCGAGCCCATGAGCCGTGGCCAAATGAACTGGCTAATAACCATACCCGCAGACGGCAGCCTGCCTCTGCATGGGATTGCACCGGCCCTCATCCAATGGACCGCAGGGGTTCATCCGGCTGCCGCGCTGCATGAAAGCGGATGTACGCTGGTGCGCCTTGAGGGATTTCATCCGGAAGCCAGGAAGGTCATCAGCGTGCTTGAGTCCATTGGCTTTGAAGGGGATTTTCGCGTTTTTGCGCTGCCGCCAGACCAAAAGCCCTACCTTGTTGCCCGCATTCAGACACCCACCGGGATACTCCAGCTGAGTGCCCCTAACTTTTCGCTCAACCCGGACGTGCGGCACCGCGACCACATGAAGAGTTCCATCTAACCCATGCTTGCACTAACGCCTGCGTCCTCGGCTTCGCCAGGCGGCGCGGCTAGGCGTACATTGAGGATGCCAAATCAATGAAGTCTGTCCCCCCGTTGATTCCGATGGATTACGAAGGGCAGACTTCGACTCAAAGGAGACATCGGAAAATTGTAGGTTGGGCTAAACAACGCGCAGCCCAACATTACTACCTTTTGTAGCAGATCAGCTTCGATTGTTGGGCTTCCTGGCGTCAGGCCAACCTTACGGCTCTATTGGCTTAAAGAGGTGGAAAGAGCCAAAAACTGGATAGATTAAGGAACGGAACATGCACCGTCAAAAAGCGTGGATAATTTCAAGCCCCTCTGAAAGTGTGTTGATTTTTAGTTTGAACTGACCGCCAGCTCTCGGCCACAAACGGTCATTGAAAATTGATGATTATTTTGATCTAATGTTATCTGGAAACTGTTTTTAAAGCGTATTGGCTGTTTCCAGGCTCAAATATAACTTGTTAGGCTGCGCTTAATTCTAGCTCGTTAGATATTTTTTTGGAAAATAGTAGGAGGTTTTATGTGTTCAATTCCCAATAATGTAATTGCAAGATATGCACTTCAAAACTCAATTGAGATTGAGGAGGCAACAAATATATTTGTTGAACTCGAAATATTCCTCAATAACGCGGCAGCGCAGCGACAATCACCAACCAAAATTGTTGACACAGCATGGCATGAATTCATTCTTCACACAAAAGAATATACAGAGTACTGCACGAATTTTTTTGGTAAGTATATTCATCATACGCCTGATGTAGCTCCATCTTCACCTGGCCTAGCTAAGTGTAGTGGATGTTCTTCCGGCTGTAGTAAAGGGTGAATTATGGATTACACCCATTTTATTGCGTTCGGTGCAGGCTTTTTGGGTAGAACTCTGGGTTCTTGGCTTGCGCCTCTTTTTAAGAATGCGGTTATGCCGTATATTCACCAATCGACAAACCCACAGATTTCTATTGCCGACGACTGGACAGTGCTTCACCAAGGTAACCCGTTAGATGGAGACTGTATAGCGGTGAATTGGCATATCGTTTTGAAATTGAAGCAAAATGGTATTAATATTAGCGGTACGGGGACGTCTGTGTGTCTTGACGGTCCAGATGATAAAAAAGGGAAAAGTATTGAGTATCAAGTTTTAGGTAGTTTCGTAAACAGTATTCTTGATTTAACTATAAAAGAAAAAGGTAACTTGAGCAGAAGTAGGTCAGTCTTTATGTTTCAAATGATTGGTGATGGAACTGAGTTTACGGGATATCGAACATTTTTAGGGAGAAATAAAAATCAAATAAGAGTTATCGAATGCAAACTTAATAGAAAGGGTGCATTAGCGGGGTGCGGTACAGCGTAATAAAAACTTAAACTCGGACAAAATAAAGCTGCGCCGCTTCGCTCTATGCAACCTTATTTTGCCGGTGAAGCAGGTGCTATGTTCCAATATCTCCTTGGGGTCGTAAACAGTCAGTCATATTTCCAGATTTTTTAGATGCACAAAGGAATGACCTGTTAGCTCCCTAACAGGTCGTTTTTTCAACCGAAATAACCCGCTTAAAAATCAACACACATTCGATGGGCTTTGGATAATTTACCCGTTTTTACCAGAAAAAAGCGTTTAATTTGACCAGAAATTATAACGATCTTTCTGTTTTCAATCTGCTGGATTTGTGGCAATTAAGGCCGTAAGGCGGAACCGGCTTCATCGGGTTCCGCCGAATGGGAATCGACTCTCGACGGTGAATGATTCGGCGGTAGCTATGCGATGAAACGGGCGCGATTATCCTACGGCGCTTTGCTTGGCGGATCGCCTATCGGCATCCGCCCTACATTTCTAATCACCCCAGCAAATGCTGACGACGAAATTATTTGCACCGTGTAAAAGCGCCTTAGGCTATATAAAGACAAGGGCTTTCTACCCTCTGGCCCTGAAATATCAACACGATTCGAGATGGGGCTCGGGAAAATTTGCCCGTTTTTACCAGAAAAGAGCACCTAATTTACCATAAATTATAGCTATCTTATTGTTTTCAACCTGCGGGATTTGTGACAATTAAGCCCCGCCCGCTTTTCAGCCGCCGGTTAATTGCCTGGGCGTAAAATCATCGACGCTTATCGCGAGCAGACGGGCTTGTTCGGCCTGGCTGATTAAGCCGGCTTCGGCCCCGGTGATAATATCTGTCTTCACTGCCTCCTGCAGCACGTCCCTTAAAGCGCCTTTGCTCAACAGGCCCTGCTTTTGGGCATTACGCAGTTTTGTTTCGATGGGAGCGGCTTGCAATACGGCTTTGAATGCAAGTTCGATTCTGCCTGTGGAGTCTTCCTGTTTTTCGTTGATATAAATGCCATCAGTCAAACGGTCGCGGGCTGGATTATCGTGCAAGAGCAATTGCGCCAATTGTCCAACCAGCCGGTCCTGCGGCGGCGCACAGGGTTTGCCCAACGGAAACAGCGCGGCTTGCAATAATAGTGCCGGTATGCGGAATGGCAGCAGCCTGAACACGGCCAACAGGGATTGCTGGGCGCGGTGCAGGCTGTACTGACAAGCCCAATGCAGCAGCGGCAGGTCATCCGTTAGCGAGCCCTGGTTTTCAAAGTGTTTGAGCGCGCAAGAGCACAGATAAAGATGGCTGAGCACGTCGGCAAAGCGTCCGGAGATTCTTTCCTTGCGTTTGAGCTGGCCGCCCAGCGTCAGCAAGGCGAAATCGGCGGTCAGCGCAAAACCGGTGCTAAGGCGCAACAGTTGCCGGTAATAGCGTCTCGTGTTTTTATCGCCGGGTGTCCGCGTCAGCTTCGCCCCGCCCAGGCCGAACCAGAAACCCCGAGCCAGATTGTTCAGAAAAAAGCGGATATGCCGCCACAAGATCACATCGAATTGCCGTAACGCCTGTGCCGGGTTGGCTTCGTTCAAGGCGCTCATTTCACTTTGGATAAAGGGATGGCAGCGCACCGCGCCCTGGCCGAAAATCATCAGGGTGCGGGTCAAAATATTCGCGCCTTCCACAGTAATGGCGACGGGGATGATCTGGTACAGGCGGCCGATAAAATTGGACGGCCCCAGGCAGATGCCGGAACCCCCCTGAATATCCATGCCGTCGTTGATGACGCAGCGCATGTCTTCGGTCAATTGATATTTCAGAATCGCCGAAATCACGGCCGGTTTTTGGCCGTCGTCCAGCGCCGCACAGGTAACCTGGCGCGCCGCGTCCATTAAATAAGTCGTGCCGGCCATACGCGCCAACGCTTCTTCAATGCCTTCGAAAGCGCCGATCGGCAAATTGAACTGGGTGCGAATGCGGGCGTAAGCGCCCGTGTTGCGGCAGATAAATTTGGCAGCGCCGACGCTAAGCGCGGGCAACGAAATAGCGCGGCCGGTGGCAAGACATTGCATCAGCATTTTCCAGCCCTTGCCGGCTTGCACCGCCCCGCCGATAATCCAGTCGACCGGGATGACTACATCCTTACCCCAGTTCGGGCCGTTCTGAAAAGCCGAATCCAGCGGAAAATGACGCCTGCCGATTGAAACTCCCGCCGTATTGG
Organism: Methylococcales bacterium; assembly: GCA_028712795.1. GTDB lineage: Bacteria > Pseudomonadota > Gammaproteobacteria > Methylococcales > Methylomonadaceae > Methylobacter_C. Next base: position 34,370 of record JAQTPT010000026.1, on the reverse strand, counting down.
TTGGAATCAGCGCCAGAGTGATGCCAATGTCCTCTTGTTCACCCAGCAAATGTTCGGGATCGTACAATTTAAATGCAAGCCCCAATACCGTCGCCACCGGCCCCAGGGTGATATAGCGTTTTTCCCAGTTCAGGCGAATGAGCAGTCTCTCCTGCCCCTCGAAACTTCCGTAACAGACCACGCCGGTATCCGGCATGGCGCCGGCATCGCTGCCTGCCTGTGGCCCGGTCAGGGCGAAAGCGGGAATTTCTTCACCCGCGGCCAGACGCGGCAGATAGTGGTCTTTTTGCTGTCCGGTGCCGTAGGCCAGCAGCAACTTGGCAGGACCCAAGGAATTGGGCACCATCACCGTGACTGCCGCCGTGATGCAGCGGCTGGCGATTTTCATGACCACCTGGGAATGAGCGAATTCGGAAAACTCCAGGCCGCCATAGCGCCTGGGAATGATAATGCCGCAGAATTTTTGCTGCTTGATATAATCCCAGACTTCCGGCGGTAAATCCTGAAGCGTATGGGTTATCTCCCAGTCATTCAGCATGCTGCACAAGATTTCCACCGGGCCGTCAAGATAGGCTTGTTCTTCTCCGGTTAAATGCGCGGCGGACAGGTTTTTGAGCTTGCGCCAATCGGGTTTGCCTTTGAATAATTCGGCATCCCACCAGGTATTGCCTGCCTCCAGCGCTTCGCGTTCGGTTTGCGACATCGGCGGCAAGGCGCGGCGCATTTTTTTGAACAGCGGACGGGTCAACAAATTGCGCCGTATTTTCGGCACGCTCAAAACGATGATTCCGGCTAAAACGGTCACGGACATCAAGATTAATTTCGACATGGGATGCTCCAGGATTTGTTGGGATGCCGTTTTTAGTTTCTGAGCGGTTTACCGGTCTTAAGCGTATGTTCCAGCCTTGCCAGCGTACCCGGTTGTTGCACCAGCGTTAAAATGGCTTCCAGTTCCAAATCCAGGATATCCTGTTCGGTCAAAAGCCGGGTTATATCGGTGCCGCCGCCGCTTAACACTTGCGCCAGTTGCCGGGAAATTTCCAAATCGTATGCACTCGCCTTGCCAGCTAAGAACAGATTACGCGCGGCAATCTCCAAAGCTGCCTGTGCCGATGCGCCCGGCAAGGCATAGACGGCAGGCTCCGGCGGCTGATAATCAGCAACTAACGCCAACGCGCGGGCTTTGGCATCGGCCAAAAGCCGGTTTTTGTTCATTGTGATGTCGTCATTTTTTGACAAAAACAATAATTCACGGGCTTCCTGAGCTGATTGGGACACCTTGGCAAGGCCTATGATTTCAAAGGTTTTAGCGATAAACGGCATCGGCCCGCCGGGACGTTTTGGGAACGCCTGCCAGCGCCGCAGCAGTTCCTTACAGCCTCCCCAGCCCGGCACCAGACCCACGCCCACTTCCACCAGGCCGGTATAAAGTTCGGCATGCGCCTGAATAGCGTCGCAGTGCAGCAGAATTTCACAACCGCCGCCCAGCGCTAATCCGGAAGGCGCACCGACCACGGGAAACGGCGCGTATTTGAGCGCCCGGTAGGTTTGCTGCCCGAGCCTGACGATGGATTTAATCGTCTCCCGGTCCTGCTGGATAATGGCAGGCACCAGCAGCGTCAGATTGACTCCTGTCGAGAAATGCTCCCCTTCGTTGTAAATTACCAGTCCTTTGTAGCCCTGTTTGACAGTCTCGATGCTTTGTTGAATCAGTCCCAAATTGTCCGGATCCAGGGTATTCATTTTACTGTGGAACTCCAGGCAGACAATACCATCGCCGATGTCCCAAAGGCTGGCCGATGCGTTTTCCAGCAACGGCGGACCTCGTCGTTTAACATCGCTCAACAGTAACACGCCTTCCTGGCGTTGCAGCGGATGATAACGGTCAGACTTGTCTCTAAATTGCAGCTCTGCCTTATCCACTCGATACAGGTCGTGACGGGTCGCCAATAGTCCGGGAACAGAACGCTGTTCCCGCGTCAATTGCTCGACGAACCAGTCAACACCTAAATGATCCAGCAATTCAAACGGGCCGTAACGCCAGTTGTAGCCAAGGCGCATCGCGGTATCAACGGCGACGATGTCTGCGGCAATTTCGGGGATTAAACCGGCGGTGTAATGCAGGGTTCCTGATAACACTCGCCAGGTGTAGCGGTTGAGCGCATCGCTACCGGTTAAAAATGTCCGCAGATCGTCAGGTTGATGGGATACATCCTTGATCTGAAATTTTTCGCCGGGGCGGTATTCTCCGCTTTGCAAATCCATCGCTTCTTTAACCGTATGGCCAGCGCCGGATTGCAGCCGATAGAAGCCGCCCTGCCCTTTCCGGCCGGTATAACCGCCTGTAATCATGTTATGCAACAGAGGTGGAACAACGGCAATAGCGCTTAAATGATCATCAGGCGGCAACGTTTGCTTAAAACTTGCCAGAATGTGCGGCATCAAATCCAGACCGACCAGATCCAGCAAACCGAACACGCCTGTTTTCGGGATGCCGAACAGGCTCATGGCTGCATCGCACTGTTCCACCGTCAGATTCATGGCGATGGCTTCAAGCAAGGCCGACTGTATCCAGAAGGTGCCGATGCGGTTGGCGATAAACCCCGGCGTGTCGTTGCACAGCACGCAGCCTTTGCCCAGCTTAATATCGGCGAAGGTGGTGATGGTATTAAGCAATCCTGCGTCAAATTCGGGCTGCGCAACCAACTCCAGCAGACGCATGTAGCGCGGCGGATTGAAAAAGTGGGTAATCAAAAAACGCCGCTTGAAACTGTCCGGTTGATTCCGGGTCAGCAGGCTTAACGGCAGCGTGGAAGTATTAGAGGAAACCAGGGTGTCAGGGCGGCAGACGGCGGCAAGTTGTTGGTACAGCGCTTGTTTAATGGCCGGATTTTCGACAACAGCCTCAATAACCCAGTCTGCCTGCGTCAATTTGCCCAAATCATCTTCAATATTGCCGGGCGTAAGCAGACGCGCATTGTTCGGGTGCATAAAAGCTTGCGGCTCGGCTTTCAACAGTTTCGCAATTGCGCCTTCCGCTATCGCATTGCGGTTGACGCTTTGTTTGGGAACCACATCCAGCAAATCGACCGGAATGCCGGCATTGGCGAAATGTGCGGCGATGCTTGCGCCCATTACGCCTGCGCCGATGACGGCGACTTTTTCAATGTTCATGACACGGCCTCCAGAATGGTCGCAATGCCCTGGCCGCCGCCGATGCATTGCGTCGCCAGTGCGAATTGCTTGTTTTCACGCTTCAGGAGACTTGCCGCCTTGCCGGTGATACGGGCGCCGGTCGCTCCCAAAGGATGGCCCAGAGCGATCGCGCCGCCGTCGAGATTCAGCTTTTCCGGAGCAATGGGCAACTCCTTCAATACAGCAAGCGACTGGGCGGCAAAAGCCTCGTTCAGCTCAACGATGTCGATGTCGGTCAGGCTCAGCCCTGCCCTGCGCAAGGCCTTTTGTGTTGCCGCGACAGGACCTATGCCCATAATTTCCGGCAGACAGGCGGATACGGCTATGGACTTGATGCGCGCCAGCTTAGCCAGGCCGTGCGCATCGGCGTAGGCTTCGCTGCACACCAGCACCGCCGCCGCGCCATCGGTCAAAGGCGAGGACGTGGCGGCGGTGACGCTGCCGTTTGCCAAAAACGCGGGTTTGAGTTCCGCCATTGCCTCGGCGGTGGATTCCGGGCGCAAACAACCGTCCCGGTCGATGCGTTCTCCGCTAGGTGTGGCAATCGGGATAATCTCATCAGACAGCAAGCCTCGCTGCTGGGCTGTGTATGCTTTGCGTTGGCTGTCCAGGGAGAAAGATTCCTGTTCCGTGCGGGAAATATGGTATTTAAGCGCCAGGTTTTCCGCCGTTTCGCCCATACCGATATAAGCTTGCGGGTAATTCCGGTAAAGCTCCGGGTGGGGCAGCATATTGAAGCCCCCCATCGGCACCCGGCTCATCGACTCGACGCCTGCGCAGATAAACGCATCGCCGGCGTTCATTTGAATCGCTCCGGCGGCCATGTGTATCGCCTGCATTGAGGAGCCGCAGAAGCGGTTAACGGTGGCCCCGGCAATGCTGACAGGAAGCTGAGCCAAATGCACGACCAGCCGCGCCAGATTAAGACCCTGCTCGCCCTCCGGAAAGGCGCAACCCAAAATCAAATCCTCAATATCATCCGGATTGATGCCGCTTTTATGAACCAGCGCCTTGACCACCTGAGCGGCCAAATCGTCCGGCCTGACGCCGGCCAATGCGCCTTTGTGCACAGGGGTAAACGGCGACCTTGCGTAGCCTGCGATTACGACGTTTTTCATGATGCTGTCTCCTGTGTCGGTTTAGCTTGAGGCGTTTCATGTACGGTGGCCGCGCCATCTCGATGTTTTTGTAAAAACTCATCAATAACCGGCCAGGCGCCGCCAATATTTTCCATTAAGATGCCGTGCCGCTTGGCTTTTATAGCGTGCAGGTGTTTGTCCGGCGCGCCGAGTTTTTTGTAAACGGTCTCGGCGCTTTCCGGTGACACTACCGGATCTCCATCCGCATAGAGCACCAGGGAAGGTGTTTCTATGTCCGGCAACAGCGCCTCCATGTGCTGGATCATGCGACGCAGTTCATACAGCGCCCGCACGGGTGTGTTGCGGTAGTTGATGTCGGGATGCTCGGGGGGATTGTCGATGAAGGGTTTGACGCCTTCCAATGATGACATCCAACGCACCAGAGCGTTGGTGTTGTATAGTAACGGCACCAGCATAAATGCAGGATTAACGAATTTTATCGGCACCGACGCCACGGCAAGCCCGAGTATTTCAACATGATTTTCCGCAGCCAATTGCAGCGCCAGCGCGCCTCCGGTGGAAAAGCCAATTACGAACAGTTTGGGACAATGGACTTTAAGAATATTAAAGCCTCTTCGGACGCTTGCAAACCACTGCTCATAACTAACATCACGGAGCGCATGAGGCGAGGTGCCGTGGCCTTTAAGCCGGATGCCGAGCACGGTAAAACCTTGATTGGCCAAATAATGGCCGTAATCTTTTAGTTCGGCTGGGCTGGCAAGCAGTCCGTGAATTAATAAAACCCCCAGGCCATTGGGTTGATCGGGGCGAATAAAAAATGGCGCAGGATCAGCAGTAGCGGTTTCTTGCTGATGCATGCTCCCGCTCCCCCGTGTGCGGTAGGTTTGCTGCTCAAAGGCCAGCCCCAATAATTCGTCCTCAAAATACCAGGCCGCCAATTGGTAGGTGCTGATGGTGTTATATTCAAGATTTGCCGCTACTAACGCTTCGCGAAGAACCGGTAACGGAGCAGCTTCATTGTTATAGACGGCGATGGGATTTTCCAGGCGGATGCTGTCGAAATCAGAGTCTTCGCAAAGTTTGGGTAAAAAGTGATAGCACTCGCCATGTTCACTGATTAATCCAGCCTCCTTGGCAACGCAGATAAAATAATCGAAACGGGCGCTAACGCCGTGCATCAAATTGCCGTAATCGTCAGGATTCAACAGGCTTCGGTGTAGATGTATATCGGGATTCTTTTGCAGGTGTTTGATGGCAATGTACAAAACCGTGTAAAACTTGCTTTTTGCGATACGCTGCCGCTTGGCGCCCAGTAAACTCATGATTAACGTGGACGCCAGATGGCTCAGGTTTACCGTGACATTGGCGTAAATTTTCTCCATATATTGATTTCGTGAGCATTCGGCATTTTTGACGAAAAAATAGCTCAGCAGATGCTCCTTCCAGTTTTTGGATTGGGTTTTCAGCTTGAACACATCGTCCAGGACATGTATGCCCGGCGCGACTTTATCCATCACCCAATGGGTGCGCCAATCCCAAACACAGCAAGGGTTGACCGGATTGTCCATGCGAATGTCCATGTCCGTATTCTTGAGCATGATGTTGCCTTCGATTAACAATTCTTCTGATTGACGAAGGCTCAATTCGCCCGAAAAAAGTTCAACGCTTTTAAACAGCAGGTTTTCCGAGGAACGTATAGGATAAAAGGTAATGTTGGCGGGTACGATCAACGTTGGTTTCAGCGCTGTCGCCATCAGTTCATCGAGACTGTTAAAATGCAATTGCTCTTTCCAGTGTTGTAAACGGTCAATCCGGTTTTCTTTAAAAGCATGGCGAATCGCCACTTTTATAGCTTCCACGCCTTGCCCTAATATCGCAGGTCCGGTGTGTAGTTTGCGGTGTTCGCCGGTGATGCGCGAATAGATGCTGTATTCGCCGTGCTTATCAATCACCCGATGGTCTTTGACCATACTGCCTTCCGGAAAAATGATGACTTTGCGGCCACGCAGTATTTGTCCCGCCAGCATCGCAAACAAACGTGGATGATCGTGGGGGAACACGCCGACCTGGCTGAGGTATCTCGACAGGGCATTATCTTCTTCAAAGAATTCGCCCGAGGCGATCGCGCAACTGTAAGCGCCGGTTTTCTCGAAAATCAGAAACTGCGGAATAAAGGTTTCAAAGCGGGAGAAATGATTAAACAGGAAAATATCGCCCTGCAGCACTTGCGTGTCGGCATACAGTTCAAGCTTAACGCTCAGTATATGTTTGACGGCGCTGAACAGTTTTACCGAACGATTATAAAGCCCGATATTGATATCGGGCCAGTTTTCCTGATAAGTCATCTGTTTCATGATAGCCTTCTATTTTCAGGGTCAAATTTGGCAGCAAAGGAGAATATTCGTTTTTACTGCGATAATCTCAAGTGCTTATCTTTTAGCCGAAAGTCCAGCAACTAAATTACAACTGGTTATTCAATTTAAATGAAATTTAAAGGCTCTGCCTCAAATACTCAAAAAGCATAAAGCCATCCCAGGAGCAGATGCAACAACTCAGGATTCATCAACACTGCATTCGTCCAAGCTTCATTTGGTCCGGAATTTAATCATATCTGATGTATTTAAATAAAACGCGGGTCATCGGGTGTGGCTTCCAATGCGCCGCCTTCTTTACCGGGTTTCCACATAATGACCTCCTCAATCTTATGCGCCAGTTCAAAACCCTTGTTGGCTATCCCTTTTGCTGCGTGCTTCACTTGCTTACAATCACTAAGGCATAAGAAACGGTCAGATCCGGATGATGAAACGCCGCCTCTGCGAGGCGGCCCACCGTATTAACCACTATCAACGTGCTTTTCCAGCCGCTGATTTTATATTTACGTCGAATCCATCCGTTTTCAAGATTCCAGCGGAGAAGTTCTTCCTTTTATCCTCTGGCGAAAAATTAAATATGAATGGATTCCGTTCTCAGCCTATGAATCGTTTCAAAAATTTGAACGTTTACTTAGTACGACCAATTCATTCACTTGTTACGACGCGAAAAGTCAACCGCTCCTTATAGGCTGATTGTAAAATATGGATTAAAAATTGGGCCGAACCTCGAGTTTTATGGCCGCTCAATTTGAAATGCCTGATTTTGATAAACAACTACCAAGCTATTAGGGCGAATTTCCTTCAGTACCATTGCCTCTTTTATTTGCTGCCCCGGTTTATACTTGACCATATCAATCATGACAAAACTTTCTTCAGGATGATTTGAATAGACAAATACATTGGTGGTAAATTTCGGGACCGTATGACGAAACTCAAAGGGCAGATCGCTTAGAAAGGGGATGTCTTTTTTTACAGGTATTGCTTCTGGAGGATTCGGTTCAACTTTATCAATGGCGGCTATCGCAGGAAGGGTTTGTACTGGTAGCTCGTATTTGTTGATAATAGCGGGTTGCTTGATAGTATCAGTAGCCGTTTTTTTTGTAATAACCGGCTTAACCGGTGAACGAACTGGTTCCGGTTTTTGCGCTTCAATCAATTTTGCGATAGAGGTTGTTTTGGACTCTGCTTTTTGCGCGGGTTTTTCCGGTTGAATCAATTTAGCAATCGCTTCAGACTTGACCGCAGTATCTTGTGCCGGCACGGGTTTCAAAATAGTTTGTGCTGTTGGGTCAGGCGCTGGTGTTGAGTTATTTCGGACAAACCAGACAACACAGGCAATAATCAACATATTACCGATAATAAGAAAAGCAAAAAATTTCGCTGTTTTGCCGCGGTTTTGTTGCGGCTGAGGGAGAAGAATTCTGTCAGTTACGGTTTCAGGCTGGAGAGCTTGTCTTTCCTGTTCCGATTTACGTAGGGCATTTAGAATAAAAGACATGTTTAATCGGTTATTTCCAGGTGAGGAGAATCAAGTCCGCCCGCGATTTTTTTAAGAAGTATCATGGTATTGTATCCCACCTTACCGTCCTCCGTTAATTGATGCTGATGCTGAAAATTTATAACGCGAGCGATTAAATTATCATCATAAAAGCGTGGCTGCTCTACTGCTTCATTTTTTCCGTCAATATTATTTAGCAGATGACGTAACCATAATATATTATCCGATGTCTGGAGGGGAATTATTAATTTGGCATCCGGGATGGGTGGTTGTTCCAGTATTAAATAATAGCCATTCCAATACGCCAACACATCCGCTAACGGGAACATCATGTTATCTTGAAAATGAAGCATGGATTGGTTTTGCCCGAAGCCGGTAAGCAAGGCATGGCGCTTTTCCGGGCCGGTCAATGAAAACTCCAGAATAGCCGGGCGATTTGTGATCAAAAGGTCTTTCCAGCTGGCTTTGCCGAATAGACAGCGTAGTCCGGTGGTTTCCACATAATGACAGTTAACCTTATTATTCTCAGGGATGGGCTTGCCCCAGATCTTCAGGGCGCTGATTAATGCAGAATTGAATGAATAACCGGGATTATTGATCCAGTCATGAAAAGTTTTTGCTTTAGCAATAGGAACGGTGCCAATTTTTTCAACTGGAAGCGGGGTTTTTTGATCAGGCTGCCGGGTCTGGTTGATGGTTTCAGGTTTTCTTTGGATGGCTGGAGAGGATTTTGCCAATTTGACTAGGGCTTGATTGCTCGTTTCGGGCCAATATTTTAAAAAATATAACCCGGTAGGAATGCAAGCCAAAAATAGCAGGGCGAATAATGCAGCCGGGTAAGAAAAATTTTTATCCGAAAACCCCAGCGTTTCATTGGCAGCGCCGCTGACAATTTTAGGCGTAATAACAAAAGTGCTGCTTGAGTAAGCTCCGAGCAAAGCGCGATCACAGAGGATGTTAATGACTCTGGGTACGCCTGAAGACAGTTTGTAAATTTTGCGTATTGCGTTTTCTTTAAAAAGCTCCGGATAACCGTTACAAACTTTCAGGCGATGGTGAATATAAGCGCGGGTTTCATCCAGCGATAACGGCAGCAAGTGATAACGGGCGGTTATACGCTGATTCAATTGCCGTAAATCCTGCCGTTTCAGTAATTCCTTCAATTCAGGCTGACCGACCAGAATAATTTGCAATAGTTTTGTCTTGCTGGTTTCCAGGTTGGTCAACAGGCGAATTTGTTCCAGCACTTCCATGCTTAAATTCTGCGCTTCATCAATCAGCAAAACCGTACGCCTGCCGTTGGCATGGGCGGTGAGCAGATGCTGGTTTAAAAGATCAATCAGGTTTTTTAACGAGTGTCGATTCTTGTCATAGATAATCCCCAGTTCATCACAGATAGTAGCCAATAATTCGCTTGCATTAAGCTTTGAATTCAAAATCAGGGCGATATCTATATTTTTTGGCAGTTGTTGCAAAAGGCAGTGGCAAAGCGTTGTTTTGCCGGTACCCACTTCGCCAGTTAAAGCAACAAAGCCACCGCCAAAATTTATGCCGTAAAGAAGATGAGCCAAGCCCTCCTGATGACGTGGACTCATATACATGAAGTGCGGATCGGGCGCTATGGAAAACGGCGACTCGCTAAAATGAAAGTAATGGTTATACAAGGTATTGAAATTTTTCAGTAAAGCTAAAGAATAATTGTAAATATTGTAACCTACAACTGAAATGTAGGCTTTAAATGTTAGGGGCATTGTTGGCATGACATAGTCATGTAAACAGTTGTTGAGTTTGTGCGGATAAACCGACTGGCATTTAGTGACTTCTTTTGGCGTAGAACGCGTCAGTGATATTGTCATTGAATACGCTTAACATCCGCTGGAAATATCATTGTTGCACAGCTTAAGCAATCATAAATAATTTCTTACATTCAATTCATAAGTGCAATCGGAAATTATCGGACTTGAAGAAGGCTGGCAGATATAGTTTCAGGCTTTTTTCAATCCGACCAAAGACGAGGGAGCGTATGAGAACCTATAAACAGCTAAGCCAAGCATAAAGGTACCAGATTGATATATTAAAGAAAGCCAGAAAGGCTAGCGTCCAAATCAGGCACGTATAAAAACAGATAAGCGCAGAAAAAAAGCCGCAAAAGCCCTGAAAATGTCGCCAACCTTGATTCTTTTTATTGAGGCTAAAATCATAATGGACTGGAGTCCCGGGCAAATAGCAGGGTGGTTAAAAGTTGAACCAGGCATCCTGATAAGTCATGAACGCATCTACCAGCATATATGGGCAGACAAGCATCATGGTGGCGCGTTGTATAAGCATCTCCGGCAAAGCAACAAGAAACGTAAAAAGCAATACGGATCAAAGGATCAGTCAATTTCACAAATTATCGTCCTGTCCGGCTAACCGTCTTCAGGTTGGCTTCTGTCCGGGTTACCTATTATTATCCACATTAAAGCGTTAGCCTGTGGCGGTATGAATGATCCATCCAAAATGCAATGGCAAACTGTTCCAGCCGCATCAGAAAAGGATAAATGGGAACGTGAAGGTTGTAAAAACGACTAAGCTGTTGGCTAAAATTTCTTGTTCCGTCTTAAGTTGGCAGCCTTCTCTTACATAGTCTTACACTGCAAGGCCGCCCTTACGCAACGCAAAATACCGTAGCTGTATTGCCCGTCAAACAGATCATAAACAGGCTTAAGCGCGTTCTGGTGTTCGATCGGCAAACTCAGGATAATTTCTTCTATCCGCTTGATTTCCTGCTCCGGTAATTCGACGACATCTTTCAATACCAGCATGCCCTGCTCCAAAGCTTGCGAGAGATGGTTATAAATTGTCTCTTCTTTGTAGCCCCGTTTTTGGGCGATCTGCTGCACGCTAAAACCCAATTTAAACAGCTCCGCAGAATCAATCACCGTATCCGGTATTTTTTGATCTTCGGCGTATTCGCTGATAACCGCTAAAAATTGATCACCGTAGAGTTCCAGTTTGCGTACACCGACGCCCGAAATCAATGCCATTTGCTTAAGGTTAGCGGGTCTGTCTTCAAGCATGGTCATCAAGGTTGCGTCGTGAAAAATAACGTAGGTCGGGACATCCTGGGCATCGGCAATCTCACGACGCTTGGCGCGTAAAGCCTCCCATAACGCTGCGCTGCCCTCGCCCTTGCCAACCGATCTGCTTGCGCTTTTTTTACCGGGCTTGCTTTTTTCCGGCTTTGTATCCTTTCGTAGCATCAACTGTTGTTCGCCGCGCAGAATCGGGCGGCACGCGTCGGTGAGCTGCAACACGCCAAAATGATCGAAATTGACAGAAACCAGGCCTCGCGCGACCAATTGTCTAAACACGGAAGACCATTGTTGTTCATCCAGTTTTTTGCCTATGCCAAAAGTAGATTGTTTATCGTGGGCAGAACTGACAATCCGCTCGGTCAGCTTGCCGCGTAAGACATCTATCAAATAGCCCACGCCATAGCGTTGTCCCGTGCGGTAAATAGTCGATAATGCCTGTTGAGCAACCAAAGTGCCATCCCATGTTTCTACCGTTTCCAAACAGGTGTCGCAATTATTGCAAGGTTGCTCAAGATGGTCGCCGAAATAATTTAGCAAAGACTGCCGCCGGCAATGCACTTGCTCACATAGCGCCAGCATCGCGTCAAGTTTATGCAATTCCAGCCGTTTATGAGCTTCATCGGCGTTAGAGCCTGCCAGCATTCGCCTTAGCGTGATGACATCCTGCAAGCCATAAGCCATCCACGCATTAGCGGGCAAACCATCACGCCCTGCCCTGCCGGTTTCCTGATAATAGGCTTCAACGCTTTTAGGCAAATCCAGATGGGCAACAAAACGTACATTGGGTTTATCAATGCCCATGCCAAAAGCAATGGTGGCAACAATCACCAGACCGTCTTCCATTAAAAAGCGGTGTTGGTGTTTATAGCGCAAATCGTTAGCCATTCCGGCGTGATAAGCCAGGGCATTGACACCTTTGGTTCTAAGCCATTCGGCGGTTTCATCGACTTTATTACGCGATAAACAGTATACGATACCCGAATCACCGGTATGTTCAGCCTCAATAAAATCCATTAATTGCTGCCGGGCGTTTTGTTTCTGAACAATCCGGTAACGGATATTGGGGCGATCAAAACCACTAAGAAACAGCGGGGCTTGTTCCAGTTGCAGGCGTAGGATGATTTCTTGCCGGGTTTTTTCGTCCGCGGTTGCTGTCAGGGCAATACGGGGAATAGCCGGAAATTGCTCATGCAGCATGGAAAGCAGCAAATAATCCACCCGGAAATCATGGCCCCATTGGGACACGCAATGCGCCTCATCAATGGCAAACAGGGCAATCCGGATGCGTTGAAACAGCGCTAAGGTACGGCCTGAAGTCAGCCTTTCCGGCGCGATGTACAGCAAATCCAGTTCGTTATCAAGCAACTGCCGTTCTATGCCTCGCACATCTTCCTGTGATAACGTGGAATTAAGAAAAGCCGCTTTTACGCCTAATTGAAGCAAGGCGCTCACCTGATCCTGCATCAATGCAATCAACGGAGAAATAACAATACCGACCCCTGGTCTTATTAATGCCGGAATCTGGTAGCACAGCGATTTTCCGCCGCCCGTCGGCATTAATACCAAGGCATCACCCCCAACCATTAGTTGCTCAATGACTTCCTGTTGCCGGCCTCTAAAACTATCATAGCCAAAAACAGCCTTGAGTATTTCAATGGGCTTCTTATTCACCGCTTCTCCCGCATTACGATAATATTTCTTCAATCACTTAAACCCTTTATAATAAGCCAATTATACAGGACTGCAGGGAACACACGCCCACTCTATGACCTATTTTACTAATAAGATTTCTAAGCGCCTCGATCAACTCCAGGCAAACGGCCATCAACATCTGCTCTGCGAGGGGCTTAAAGGGATTGAAAAAGAAAGTCTGCGTATAGGCATAGACGGTTATATCGCCCAAACGCCCCATCCCGCTGCATTGGGTTCGGCACTGACACATCCGGCTATCACCACGGATTATTCCGAGGCTCTGATTGAATTGATCACCCCACCGTTTGCTGACGTAAAAGATACGCTGGATTATCTGTATAACATTCACCAGTTTGTTTACGATCATCTGGATAATGAAATATTACTGGGGGCCAGCATGCCCTGCGGCATTAAAGGTGATGAAAGCATTCCCATTGCCGAATACGGATCGTCTAACATTGGCCGGATGAAGCATGTTTACCGGCACGGCTTATGGCATCGCTATGGACGAACCATGCAGGCCATTGCCGGTGTCCATTTTAATTATTCGGTACCCGAAACCCTGTGGCCCGCTTTACATCAACAAGAGAACAGTCAACTCAGTCTGGAGCAATTTACGGCTGATGCCTACTTCGGCTTAATTAGAAACTTTCAGCGACTGGGTTGGTTGATCCTGTATTTATTTGGCGCATCACCCGCGATCTGCAACAGTTTTTTCAAAAGCCGTCCAGCATTGACGGCGCAATTTGAAGAATTCGATCAGGATACGTTATATCATCCCTACGCGACCTCATTACGCATGAGTGATATAGGTTATAAAAGCAAGAACCAGGCTAATCTAAAAATTGATTATAATTCCTTGTCCGGCTATGTTGACAGTCTGAGTAAAGCGATCGAAACGCCCTACCCTGACTATGAAAAAATTGGCGTTAAAGTTAATGGCGGATACCGTCAGCTTAACAGTAATATCCTGCAAATTGAAAATGAGTTTTATAGCACAATTAGGCCTAAGCAAATTATCAACTCCGGCGAAAAACCTACGCTAGCCCTTAAAAAAAGGGGAGTTCGCTATATAGAAATGCGCTCGCTTGATCTTGATCTATTCAACCCCATTGGTATAGATGAAGCCAAGGCCCGTTTTATAGAAGCGCTTTTATTAACCTGCTTGTTAAAAGATAGCCCCCCTATTTCAGACCAGGAGCACCAGGTTAATAACGCCAATCAATTAGCGGTCGCCAATTTTGGCAGAAAACCCGGACTGGAACTCTTTAAGGGCGATCAAACGATTCTGTTGCAGGACTGGGCAACGGAAATTCTTGAATCCATGCGCCCCATCTGTGCCATTCTGGATAATGAAGAAACCGTCAAGCCGTACAGTGCCGCGTTAACCGAGCAACAACGAGTAATCAACAACCCGGATTTAACTGCTTCAGCAAGGATACTATCAGGCATGACTCAAACCGGACTGCCCTTTAGCCGTTTCGCGTTAAATAAGTCAGCCGAACATGCGCGGTACTTCAGGCTCAATAAATTGGATGCGGCCCATGAACAGAGGTTTACCGAGATGGCTAAGTTATCCCTTGCCAAACAAAAAGAAATTGAAGGCAAAGTACAAATCCCTTTCGATGATTTCTTGAAGCAGTATTTTTCACAAAAATAAACCATTGCCAACCCAGTTGCGTGACCGTCCAAAGTCTTGATACCCCATGCTTTCACTGTCTCTGGTGCCATAGATTAAGGAGCCTAAATCATCATGAAACCCTTCGACATTCAACAATTGCAAACCGATCTAACCCAAAAGAACCCACGGACAATTCTAAAAAAAGCGCTGGAACTTTTTGATAATATAGCTATTTCTTTCAGTGGCGCGGAAGATGTTGTACTAATCGACATGGCTGTCAAAATCAAAAAAGACATTCAAATCTTCTCTCTGGATACTGGACGATTGCATCCTGAAACTTACCGCTTTATAGAAAAAGTCAGAAAACATTATCAGGTAGAAATTGAACTGCTAACGCCAGACCGGAATGTACTGGATAACTTTGTGAAAAATAAGGGTCTGTTCAGTTTTTACGAGGATGGCCATCATGAATGTTGCGGCATCCGTAAGGTCGAGCCCTTAAAACGCAAACTGGCGAATGTTGATGCCTGGATTACCGGTCAGAGGAAAGATCAAAGTCTGGATACCCGACAAGATATCCCTGAAGTGCAAATAGACACTGCATTTTCCACCACACAGCACCCATTAATAAAATTTAACCCCCTGTTAAATTGGAATTCTGCGCAGGTTTGGGATTATATCGAAGCCTATCAGGTTCCTTATAATGAATTACATGAAAAAGGCTTTATCAGCATAGGTTGTGAACCCTGCACACGCGCTGTCCTGCCCAATCAGCATGAACGGGCTGGGCGCTGGTGGTGGGAATCGGGCGCTAAAAAGGAATGCGGATTGCATGCTGGAAATTTAAAATAGTTGCTGACTAAATTAAATAATGGCTTAAACACGATCTCTAACTCCATGTAACATAACGTGGATTCAACTCCGAAGTGCAATCCTGGTGCTCATGCGGCTTCTTGCAATAACTCAGCAAAAAATACTGCATAAGGTGTTTTAAAGTTGAGTGTTTTCCGGGGACAATGATTGAGCTTATGGATCACTGCCTCAACCTCGTCACCGGTTATATTCTCAAAACTGCTGCCTTTGGTTAAGTATTGTCTAATCAAACCATTGGTATCATCGTTTAAGCCGCGTTCCCAGGAATGATAGGGATGAGCGAAATATACGTCAGCGTTCAGTTGTTCCTTTATGGTTTCGTGGCCTGCGAACTCTTTGCCGTTATCTGCGGAATCGTCAGGGTCTTAGCCAAATTGGGCTGTAGCAGGCTAATAGTGGCGGCGGTAACGACTTCAGCGTGCTTGCTGTCCACTTTTACCAGGAATGAGCCTAAATTAATTTATGCTCATTCCCTACTCTCGATGTCACTTTTTTAATACAGTCAGAGATGAATAACATGCTATATATTCAACAGTTGACGCTTGTATTCATGAATACGTTTAACCTGCACATCGAACTGAGTGTCAACATTAAAATGCAGTTCAGTGTCGTGCTTGCGTTGTTTATGATGAATCAATCGCTGCTTCGCTGTGTTGATTTGGGTTTGCTAGTAACAAATTGTTGCGTGGGTATTGTCTAGTCCTGAAAGAGGGTTTTAGCGGGTTACCAGTGTAGGGCTCTTAAGCGGGAGAACTTTTTCCTTTGATGTTCGTGCATGCGCACCATAACGCTCACCAGCGCTTCTACGGCATCGAGTATATAGGGGCCTTTATTCAACATGACACATTCGGCCCTGACCGCCATGGCCGCATCGGTAAATTCAGGCCGTGACCGGATTCCTTTTTGGGCGATGGATTCAAGAACCTGGGTTGCCCAGATGACCGGGACATGAGCCGCTTCACATAACCACAGGAGTTCTTCCTGAATTTCAGCGAGTCTGGCGCTCCCCAATTCTACGGACAAATCCCCTCGGGCAATCATGATGCCAAGGTTATGCCTGCCAATAGTGCCCAATATAATATCGGGAAGATTTTTTACGGCGCGATTGGTTTCGATTTTAGCGATAATTGGCAGTTCCGACGCGTTCCGTTTTGCCAGTTCCGACATCAATTGCTCCATATCTGCCAGCGTTTCCACAAATGAAAACCCGACCAAATCAGCATGCTCACAAACAAAATCCAGATCGGTCAAATCTTTCTGCGTGAGCGGCGGCAAGTTAAATGTGGCTTCCGGAAAATTAATCCCTTTGTCACTTTGTATCCGGACGCCGCTGGCTTTTGCCACCGTTATCCGTAACAACGCGCCCTCCCCTGTCACTGCTTCGACGATTGCCCCAAGTTTTCCATCATCGATCCAGACCGGTTGACCGATTGCAAGCTTTTCTATTAGCGATGACAGCGTACAACCAATTTGAGCAGGATGAATCAGGCCCTGCTCATCATACTCAGCGGGTTTGCCGTCGATATTACCGGATGTCAACAACAGCAACTGGTTTTTAAAGACCCGAATAGCCAATGGCTCGCCGGTAAATTCCCCCAACGTAAACTTAATAACTGGTTGGGGCTTATCTGTCTGTTGATCCGTTGTCAGCGTCAAGGTGCATCCGGGAACAAGATAGGCCGATTTTTGACAACTCACCAGCCAATCCGAGTCAGAAAGTGCTTTTTCTACCTGCAAGTAACGCTGCTTGTTCTGGCAGTCAATTAACCCCAGGTACATGCCGGGTGCAAGTTTCTCATGAAGTGCCTTGGGGATGGGTGCTCTGAATAAAGCACTATCAGCAGACGGGCATTCAGAGTTGCTTGTTAAAATCAGATAACCGGGAGCGACGACCTTGCCCGTCCGGTCTTTTTGTACACGGAGGTGGTGGATCGGAGACCCCCTAGCAATGGGACCGGTGCGAATCTTGTGGCCGGCAAGATCCATAAAAACCCGGCAGGAACGGCGCATTTCTGTTTCTGTTTCTGCGCGACGGACATTTTTTATCATGCCCTGCCAGATAACCGGATCATCGTGTGCGCAATTGATACGGGCACAGGTCATGCCCTTTTCCAGTAATGAACTTACCAGAGGGTAATCCCAGGCGGCTTCGGTAGGCAAGGTCACCATCACATGCACTCTGCCATGTTCATGAAAGGGCCCGAATAATTCAATAGTATGCTGCCCCAGCAACTGCCGACCCCGATTAAAGCCGTATTCGCCGGTTTCATTTTCACCCGGCAGATAGTGCTTGTCTGTTGCCCGTTTCAATACATCTAGCAACGCATCCAACGTCGATAATACCGATGCTTCAGCTCTACCCAGCGAAGATAAACCGGCCTGAGCCAGACGATCCTGTAAATGACGCAAATCAAATTGCCGCATGGCCAGATAATGCGCAAGATTACAGGCGCTTTTAGAAAAAGCGCCTGACTGATAGTGACGCTGGTATTTGAGCAAACGCTGATTGGCATTGATTTCAACTTTTTGGCGCAGCTCGGCGACCTCTGCAAGAATTTGTTTCAGGACATCTTCGTGGGGGTCTTGAATGGAACTATTCGTGGCTACCATGTGACCAGTCAGTGTTACAAAACTACTTTATTCGTAACAGTTCACTCCGCACCATCCCCTCTTGATAAAAGAGGGGGGACAATAAGCTGGACCGTTACCTATTTTCTTAAAAAATCAAGCCTGCCTAAGAAATGTGACAGTTTAATGAAAAAGAGATTTTTAGTAAAAAAATTATCTGCATATAGGGTTAAATTTTTTAAAACTGTAACTTATTGACAATACATATATGTTTTTTTCATGTGTTCAATATGCATCAGTACAGACAACCCAGGATAGGCAAGAATTGCCGCCAATGGAATGCAGTAAGAATTCAAAGACAGGGCGCTATTGAGCTAAATTTATGCCGGTTTTATTTACTGATGTAACGCGGCAACGACGGGATTGCCGGCGATGCTGGTTTGAGAAGTTAGTCATGACAAGTTTGAGCTTAATAAAAGTTATTTTATACAATGTTCAGCCACTAAATCACTTTCCAGCTGCTTAATCTCTGCAAAAGCCGGGACAAGATTATTAAAAAATTGCTCGGTACATTTAGTCCAGGAATAGTTGAGTGCATAATTTCTGCAGTCCTGCCCATCTAACTGCAAAGCCTCAGTAATTGCTTTCTTTAAATTGTCATCAAGCTTACCCACTTTATTGCTGTTAATCACATCCACTGGACCAGTTACCGGAAAAGCTGCAACAGGTACGCCGCTGGCTAATGCATCAAGCAAGACAATACCAAAGGTATCGGTAAGACTGGGAAATACCAACACATCCGCTGCAGCCACATATTGGGCCAAAGGTTCGCCTGACTGAAAACCAACAAAAACCGTGTCAGGGAATTTGGCTTTAAGTTTCTTAAATTGCGGACCATCGCCCACTACTACTTTTGTTCCTGGAAGATCCAGCGATAAAAAGGCGTCAATGTTCTTTTCGATGGCTAACCTGCCAACAAACATGGATATAGGGCGAGGCAGTGATATGAAAGCTTTATCCCTTGGATGATAAAAGTCAGGATCCACGCCACGAGACCAGCGTACCAGATCGTTTTTAAATCCCCTTGCATGCAAATCTGATTCTACCGACTGAGTTGCTACCATGACCTTTTTAGCCGGCGCATGAAACCAGCGTAACAGGCCATAGCCCCATGAGACAGGGATTTTAAAGCGCAAATTAACGTATTCTGCAAATAAGGTATGAAATGATGTAGTGAATGCCAGATTATGTTTCAAACAATATCGTCTCGCGGCTATTCCCAAAGGTCCTTCCGTGGCAATATGAATACGCTGGGGGTTAAATTCATTCAGTAACCTGCTTAATTTGCCATAACAGGCTAGTGATAATCGAATTGAAGGGTAAGATGGACAGGGAATTGTTTTAAATTGATCCGGGGTAATGAGTTTGATTTGATGACCCGATCGTTCCAGGGTTGTACAAGTATTTTGGATAGTCGTCACTACGCCATTTATTTGGGGATGCCAGGCATCGGTGATGAACGCAATTTTTAATGACATAAAGCCCCTGGGTATCTATTTATAATCGATAATAGCGCGGGATATGCGCCCAGCATTGATCAACTGTGCCGATTTTTGAATTTACGGATCAGCACGATTAGTTGGTAAGTACCAATGCTATAGAGCGAATATGACTTTTTAATGACATCGTACCGGTAAAGAGCATTTTTATTTGCCGGCTTTAAAGGGTTTTATTGTGAGGAAAAATAATCCGGCAAAAATCTGGGCGGGATAGTCGAGGATTGATTAATTTCTGAGTATTAACTCATGTTTCGCCCATTCAGACGGCCAGTTCACCAGATTGCGCGCCAATGCTTTGATAAAGGGTAGGCGGGAATCCAAGCAGCGCTAAGATATGCGTCTGTATGGCATTTAGAGGCGTCAACCAGCAGCAATTCCTCCCATTACATTGACCACGTTCAGATTAAGACCGAAAATGCCCGCAGCATCATTTCGGTGGTTGGCTTGGCTGTTGCCCGCTTGGGATTTCCGGCATAAATAGTGTCGAGTTTTGCGTCTTGCTCCTGCAACGATTGGCGTACCGTGAATTCAGTCAAACACATCACCCGTAAAGCAATACTCAATAAGCGAATCAATCCTTTAATACGGGTTGTTGAGCTGAGGAACAGCGGCGTTATGCCGAGTATCTTGCCCCGGAAACGGTTAAAACCACGCTCTATGATATATTTGTCGCGATAGGCGAGAACCGCTTCAGTTAAACTCAGTTCAAGGTTGTTGCAGACAAATGCTTTCCACCCCAGGTTACGCACGGTGTTCGCGTAAGCTGTTAAGTTGCATGACGTGCGTACGGAAACCGTTGCCGTCGCCACCGTTTTGGCGGTGCGTCGGCCATAGGCGCGTTTGTTAACCGTTTTGGTTTCCTGAAGGGTCTCAATAGTCAATAGGCTAACTACGTTATGGTGCTCCTGGATGCTGTTCACTTTGGTAGTCATCTTGTTTTCATCCAGGCATTTCCGTCCGCGCCCGCGCAGGTTCAGCTTGGCTATTGCCTTTTGTGCTTTTTCCAGGCGAGCATCAAGTGCTTTCTCTTGAGAGGCAGCCTGTTTTAAAGAATGAACGACCAGCCGTTGCTCTTGCCGCTGACTATTGTTACCCTTATAGTCGGCACTGAGTGTAACGGTGTAACAGAAACCATTAGCAATGTGTTCCGGTTGGTCAGTTTCCGTTTCGAGCGGGCGATATACAGGCGCTAATGATTACCCGCCTGTCCATATGGGTTCAAGCAAGGCTTGCAGCGCTGAAAATTTATGGCGAAGGCGAGTGGAAAGTACGGCAACACGGGATGGGCAAGCGTCGTACCTGGCGCAAGGTTCATTTGGCGGTGGACGGGCATGCCAGGGATGTGATCGGTGTCGAGATCACTATAGTGGACTGGGCAGTCTGTGAGGTTTTTGAGGGACTGGTCAAACAAGTCGAAGGCGAGCTTGAACAAATCGACGCCGATGATGCTTATGATACCCGCCAGGCATATACAGTTGCGGCAGCGCGGGAAACCAGGCTGGTCGTGCCGCCGCGCGAAAACGCCGTGCCTTGGGAGGAAGGTCATCCACGGAATGCGGTGCTGGAGAAAGTGGCCCAACGGGGCATGGCGGGATGGAAGAAAGAATCAGGCTATCATCGGCGTAGTATCGCGGCGTTGAATGTCATGACCTATTTGGGCATGCCTGTTTCGGTTCGGGCAGGGACAATTCTGCCTTGAGACAATTGAGGTAAGGCTCATAGCGCCATCAGATTATTTATGCATCAATGCCAGATGATTCTGGAAAATATACGACCACGTTTTACAAATATGAACACAGTCAGTCACAGTGAGCTGGTTCATGAGAGTTTGGCTCACTTTTTAGGTAATAAGAGCTCGAAAATTGATACATACTCTTTTACAATTGAACGATCTTTGGCCAAGTCTCGATCCCGGCCGGACATAAGTCGTTTATTCAATCTACAGCAAGCCGAAGGAGAACATCATGCGTTTCAATATTATTTGCCTGAGCCTGGTTTTAGTATGCGGCACCGCAGTGTCGGAGCTGGCAACTGCGGACGATTTGGGGAATTTCACGGCTACCAAGAACTGTCGCGCGGTCAAGAACATCAGCAGCGGGTCGAACCCGGGGAAAATAAAGGTGATGACGGGCAAGACCTATCCCGCCATCCGCCTGAACAAACCAGGCGGGGCTTTTGTCAAGCTCAAGGTGGCCGGCGCAAAGCCGGTGCAGCGTTGGGTCAGCTTGGATTGCGGCACGCTGGCAGGCGACAACAACAACTCCACAACTAGTCGCGACAACCTGCTAGTCCTTAGCTGGCAGCCAGCTTTCTGCGACATTCACGAACACGATGGCAAGGCGGAGTGCGACAGCCAGAACGCAGGCCGGTTTGATGCAACCCATTTCACCCTGCACGGACTTTGGCCTCAGCCGAAGGGCAAGTATTACTGCGAAGGGGTTTCCAATCAGGATAAAAACAACGACAAAGATTCGAAAGACTGGCATTTGCTGCCTTCTCCCCCCGGAATCAGCAACACTACTTTGGCTGAGTTGGATAAGGCAATGCCGGGAACTGCCTCCGATTTGCACCGCCACGAATGGATCAAGCACGGAACCTGCTTCGGAGCCAACAATGCCGACAGCTATTTCCGTATTGCCTTGGCCCTGCAAAACCAAGTTAATGCTTCCCAGATGCAAAAATTTATGGAATCGAACATCGACAAAAAAGTTTCCGCCTCTGACATAAGTCACGCCTTCGAACAAACCTTCGGCCCCGGCTCCTCATCCGCGCTGCTGGTCGATTGTCAGCCGGATACCGACTCTCACCGTAACTTGGTCGTCGAAGTAAAAATCATGCTGAAAGGTGAGTTGACACAGGCAACGGAGCTTAGCTCTATCCTCGACAAGACTGGCTCAGGATCGAGTACATGCACAAACGCCATTGTCGATCCTGTGGGTTATCAATGAGAAGTTAAGGAAGACCACTCCGATACCAACTGCGGTGCGGTGACCTTTTCCAGGCATCGCATCTCCGATGGGAACCACATTTTATAGCGCAATTTTTTTCAGCTTCGCGAGCGCCTCTTTCCTTAGGCGAAATTAAATTGAAAATAATATTTACCGCAGAAATTTACATGAGAATCGAATGAGTATGAATGTCAAACAGCTTTGAAAATGTGTCAGTAAAGATCGTCCTAATTTGCCTGGGGCAATGATAACTAAATAACCTACAGGTTTTTATTCAACATTTTGACTGGAAGAATAGATACTGACAGTGGAAGAAATTAAAAGCCGTCTTACAGGATGCATCCCTTCGGCGCGTGGCAGAATACCCGAATACCGCGCCAGCCGTGCGCTAGTCTGAGGACGTTATAGATATACAGAAACCATATTGGGTTAGTACGGAATCTCCGCTTGAGGGTTCTGCCGCAAATACTCATAATGTTAAGTGCAAAGCCCCTATTTTTAACTATCTATCAAGGAGAATCATAATGGCTACACTAATTGGATATGCAATCCCGTTAACTACTCCGATGCCTGGAATAAATCAGCTGGCAGATCACACTTATGTCCGCACCGCAGACGGGCGGGGCGTATGGGGATGCTGGGGCAGATCGGATGGCGGGAGTGAAATATGCCGAGGGAGCGGCAGCTCAAAACAGGCGGATTGTTATTCCCAGCCCTGGGGGACATCCGGGATCATTTACGGCGTTACCGGCGTCTGCCATCAAACCGCTAACCGGATATTGTACCCGGCAAGAGTGATTGTTTCCGGCGCTCACGGCTATTGGTTATCGTCTTTAGTTTACGGCACCTATGGGGATGCCGCAAGTTGGGCTGCGCAAAGATTGCGCTGTTACTGGACGGGCGGCGACAAGGCAATGAAAGCACAACTAAAAGCTATGCCGGAAGAGGAAGCCAATATTAAACACGCAGCGCCACAGAGCAAGGAAGACTTGGGTTACACAACTGAAATTATGGCACTATACGAAGAAGTCGCCCAAGCTCCCGAAAAATTCTCCGCCAAAGAAGGAGCAGCGCCCGCTTTTTTAAGCCGCGAACTGGAAATAGCAATAAAAATTAAACTGGGCAAACAAATGGATACCGGTAAAACTAAAGCGACGATCCAATTACAAAATGAATTGCATCAGGAAATGAATAAATTGGTAGATGAACTATACAGCGAGGAAATAAGCACGGTAGAGTACGCCAATCAAGCTAATCGGCTTTTCAACAAGAAGTTTAAATTGATCGGCGCCGAGATCGGAAAAGATAACTACCAAAAATTGTTCGCTATTGCACCGGGTGTAAAATTGTCATTAATTAATCCTGATGTAATGGCTAAACCTTATAAAATTATTGACATGTAAATATTTCGAACGGTAGCTGGATTTGCCAAACCGGTTACCGTTCCAAGCGTCTTGAATGCGATGACGAAAATATCTGAACAAGAATTCATCAAGAAAGTGGCAAACATACCGTTATCGGTATTGTTGAACACTAATCTTGCCAACATTTTCAGACCATTTTCTGAGCGCTGCCAGGAGCTGGAATTTGAACTAACCATTGACCATAAACTGGGGGTGGGTTTTTCGGCAGAAAAACGCCAGCGGATGAGGGAGATATTCTGTCCCTATAACAAAAGTAAAAATTCCCTGCTTAAAGAATATAAGCGAGGATTCGTAACAGGTGAGCTATTTGCACAAAGAATGCAGGTAATGTTGGATGATCTGATTGCGGCATACTCAAAGGTATTATCTGCCGAAGAATTAAAGGCCTTTTTGGATGTTGAGCCAAACACCAAAGCTTCTCTGCCGTTTAATCCTAATCAATTGAGTTAAATAAAGCCGCATTGTGTGGTGTATAAACATTCTGGTAAAAACAAGGAAAGAAATTATGAAAAATCAATCAAATTTTGCGTTGTGCTAATAAGTCAGAAATGGCAGAACATCACTTAGAAATTAGCAAGTTAGAACTATCCAATAATGATTATAGGAAGTTTGTTAATTCTCCTGTACTTAACAGTTATAATCAACTGGATTATGCTAATTCCAAACCTTTGGAATATTTGACAACCATGACTCTGTTAGCATTACAACCAGGAGATAAAATTCTAGATGCCGCAGGTGGAGAAGATGCTGAATATATTAAAGCATTAATGGCAGTTGCAGATGTTAAATTTACTGCTTAGGAACGTGCATAAAATAACTTATGCAACTTCTGAAATTGTCGCTTCAGGAATGGCAGTATAATTCCATTGCCCCAGATGCTTATCAAATACAATTCGCATGGATTCTTTAAACCCCTCCACAACTTTTCTGCCCGTTTC
Organism: Methylococcales bacterium; assembly: GCA_028712795.1. Classification (GTDB taxonomy): domain Bacteria; phylum Pseudomonadota; class Gammaproteobacteria; order Methylococcales; family Methylomonadaceae; genus Methylobacter_C. Next base: position 9,505 of record JAQTPT010000026.1, on the reverse strand, counting down.
ATAAACCTTGTTAAAAATACAGGCATAGACTTTCCTGATTAGAAAGATTCTTCAGCCAAACCAGATTTTCTCAATTATAAGGCGCATACTGGACTAAACAAACCCACCCCAGAGAAACCGTCATGGCCATGAACCGTATCCAATTTCAACCAGGCTTGTCCTTGCCTGCTTTCCAAGCGCAGTTTGGCACTGAAGAGCAATGCGCGGACGCACTGGAAGCGTCACGCTGGCCGCAAGGCTTCCATTGCCCGGAGTGCGGCAACGCGGATTACTACTTGCTCAAGGGAGGGAAACATAAAACCTTCCAATGCAAATGCTGCCGGTTGCAGACATCCCTGATCGCAGGCACCTTGTTCCAAAACACCCACTTGGCGCTGAGCATTTGGTTCTTGGCAATTTATCTGGTCAGCCAAGCCAAGACCGGTTTGTCGGCACTCGACCTTAAACGGCAGCTGGGCGTGAGCTACCCCACGGCTTGGCTGATACAGCAGAAGCTGATGCAGGCGATGGTCGAGCGGGATGCCCAGTACACGCTGAGTGGTGATGTCCAGGTGGATGACGCTTACCTCGGCGGTGAATTGGCTGATGGCAAGGCTGGGCGGGGATCCGAGAACAAGGTGCCGTTTGTGGCGGCCATCTCGCTTAGTGCTGAAGGCCGGCCCCTGTATATTAAAATGGCACCAGTTCCGGGTTTTACGCGCAAAGCGATTGTCGACTGGGCTAACGATGACCTCTCGCCAGGTTGTGTAGTCACTTCCGATGGCTTGGGCTGTTTTGCCGGGGTAACTGATGCCGGCTGCCAACACCGGGTCGTCATCGCGGGCGCCCGCAAACCCAAGGATTTGCCTGAATTTAACTGGATCAACACGGTTTTGGGCAACCTCAAAACCAGCCTGGGTGGTGCTTACCATGCGTTCGATTTCGCCAAATACGGAATCCGCTATCTCGGTGCCTTTGTTTACCGTTTCAACCGGCGCTTCCATCTCGAAACGCTTCCTCTGCGTCTACTCGTCGCTGCAGCCACCATCAGGCCTCGTCCGGCAAGTTGGCTTCGCCAAGCTGAAGAATCTTGCTAAGGAACGAGCATGAAATAACCTGATCAAGTTCATGCTTCGATAAGCCCGGCATTATTGGTATGTGAGTTCCAAGTTGCTCAACTTATTTCATGCTCGTTCCTAATCAGGTGGAATTAAGCCGCATATTTTCAGCTACTACAAAAAGAAATTTCGTTCAGTCTCTCACGCAGCAAACCCATGCGGTCAACTGATTCCGGTCAAACTTCCAGTTTGGTGCATTAGTGAAACCCGACATTTACATATTTAAGCAGGAGTAGATGTTTTGCATCAACTCAACTCAATTTAACTTATCCGGTGGTTGTTTCGCACCGAAAAAATGTTGATGTCCGGTTTATTTCCACCAGTCAAACTGAACTTTTTAATATCAACGACCTCTTACCCCTTGATTTTTCGATATTCATTATTAGTGGCTTGGAAGTTGCATGAAGTGTTGTACTAGAGAGGAACCTATTTTATTAACAGCGATGACACTAACAATAGACTATCGGATAAGCAGGAGAGAACGTCACCTTCTGCGATTTTTCGTCGAACAAAACTTTTTGAGGAGCTTAATATGAAACATACAACAAGAATTGCCCTACTCACGTTTGCCATTTCAAGCTTAACTGTTGGCAGGAATGTTTTAGCTGAACCTTTAGATGCCGCCGTTCCTGGCAAACCGAAACCCGTTAACGAACAGCCGAAAAAGTGTGATCGGTGGGAAGGGGAGGAAAAGCGACTGGAGACGCTCAAATCTGACCTAAAGCTAAAACCGGATCAAGAGGCTGCATGGACTGAATGGGCCGGTAAGATCAAGGGCGATCATGCCAGCTGGGAGGAAAAGCACAAGAATGAGCAGTCTTGGTCTGGTTTGCCTGTTCCTGATCGCATGGAAAAGATGCTGGCTTTTTCCAAAGAGCATATTGCCAGGCAGGAAGCGCGCCTTGCCGCCACCAAAACCTTCTATGCTACACTGACGCCTGAGCAACGCCTGATCTTTGATAAAGGATTCAACTTTGAACATCACGGCTATTTTGGCAAGGGCATGAAGAAATAACCGTCCTGCTCAAGGAAGCCTGTCTCTGTGCCAAGCAGTATGAGTTGCCCGAGCGCTTGAATTTTCATGCCACTGAAATTAACTATTTTAGAGCGTGGAGAATTCTCATCCCATCCCAATTTGTAGTGGAAAAAGGCTATTTGCCTAATTGTGCAATTTAGCTCACACTGCTTTTCTGCGCATTTCGTCGAATTAAATTTTTGAAGGATCCCGTCAATGCGGGATGGAGATTACCAATGAAACAGTTAACAACGGCATGTTTAGTTATCGGCATGCTTGGATTGATAATTAGCAACTCTGCATGGGCACGAGGTGGTTGGGGTTTTGGCGGCGGATATGGTGGCGTTGGAGGGCACTATGGTGGAGGCTGGGGAGGACACTACGGCGGTGGACATTATGGCGGGGGCTATGGTTATGGAGGCCACTACCGACATTCCAATTATGGCTTTTATTTCGGCGCACCGTTTTATGCTTATCCATATTACAGTTTCCCTTATCAATACCCCTATTACTATCCGCCAACTGTGGTGACCGTGCCGGTATCACCCCCGGTTTATATCCAGCAATCTCCCCCGGCTGCTCAAAAATATCCACCCGGTTATTGGTATTACTGCTCCAACCCTGAAGGCTACTATCCGTATATCAAGGAATGCCTAAACGATTGGCAACAAGTTGAGCCAAAACCGCCCGCCTCTTCTTCACCTCGTTAAGGAGTTCAAAGCATGTCACGTTATTTCGTAGTGTTTTTGGCCACGGTTATGTTGGCTGTAACCGGGTGCGCCACCATGCCCAGCGGGCCCAGTGTCATGGTTCTGCCCGGTACCGGTTTGTCTTTCGAACAATTTCGTAACGACGATGCCGTTTGTCAGCAATACGCTTCTTTCCAGGTTGGCGGCGTTACAGCTAATCAAGCGGGGATAAATAGCGGGGTTGCAAGCGCAGCGGCTGGTACGGCTTTAGGGGCAGCAGCCGGTGGAGCAATCGGTGGCGGGAGCGGAGCCGCCATCGGAGCTGGCAGTGGCTTGGTGGCAGGCAGCTTGGTTGGTACTGGCATAGCCAGTAATTCTATGTACAGTGTGCAACAACGCTTCGATGTGGCATACATTCAATGCATGTATGCCAAAGGCCATCAGGTTCCGGTATCGGGGCAATTCTCGGGTACATCAACCTCTCGTGTGGCGACATCTCCCTCGAATATTCCGCCACCTCCGCCCGGATTGCCACCGCCACCTCCAAAATAACTACGTAATCAGTAACAGTGTTTAGTTTAATAGTTATGCCAAATATAATTGAAATGGATATTTATGATTAATTGATGCTTACTTTTATGCACACACAAAGCTTGAACTCTACACAATTTAAAATAGGAGTTGAATAAATGTTAAAATCTCATATCACAACCATCGGTCTGCTGTTTATAGCCTTATGCTTTACAGTGCCTTCTTTTGCTGAAGGAGACCCTACGATGCACGAAGTCTATTTGGCTGCTGAAGCAGGGCGGTTTAATGAAGCGCAGTCTATGATGGACAAAGTGCTACGTGACCATCCGAACAGCGCCAAGGCGCATTTTGTAGAAGCCGAATTACTGGCCAAACAAGGTCTTTTCAGTAATGCCGGCATCGAACTGGATACTGCTGAACGGTTGCAGCCAGGTTTGTCCTTTGTCAAGCCAGAAACGGTGCAGAATCTTAAGAAGCGCATTTCTTCTGTTTCAAATGGAGCGATGCAACCAAATAAGATTGCAGATCTGAACATATCGTCCAGCGTTAAAAATTGGAACCCGTCGATTCTTTTGATTGTAGGTCTTGGCTTAATCGTATTGTTGATATGGTTCATGAGTCGGCGAAAATCCACGATGATGCCTGCTAATAACTACGTCGGTTATGCTCGAGGCCAAAACATGCCTCCTGTCGGCGCGAGCGGGGCTGGCTCAACAATGGGGCAACCGATCACTGGCGGAATGGGCTCTGGTATAATGGGCAGTCTGGCTACAGGGGCAGCCATGGGTGCTGGAGTGGTGGCAGGTGAGGCGCTAATGCACCACTTTATTGATACGGATAAGAATAGCGCCATTCCCGAATCGCCCGTATCAGATGCCTCTCCATGGAACACGGCTGGTAACATGAGCGATAATGACGATATGGGAGGCGCTGATTTTAGTATCGAGGACACGGCCTCATGGGATGACGATGGGGCTAATGATGGAAGTGATGACTGGACGTAGTCCTTTGCTTTACGATGTGCGAAATAATCTTATTGCTATAAGTTAATCGAAGTAAACGATTGTTAACTATTTTGATGAAAGCGGAATCCTTTATTAATGTTTAACCAGATCAAACTTTTTTTTGAGCAACACCTCGCACTATCAGCGCCGGAAGATACTGCTGAAGAACAACTGCAACTTGCGGCAATCGTTTTATTCCTCGAAATGATGTACATGGATGAAAAAGTTGAGCCAAGAGAACAAGAAATTATTCTATCCCTGATTCATCAGAATTTTTCTTTAACTCCTGAACAAACAGATTCTCTATTAGAATTGGCCGAACAACAACGAAAAACAGCGACGGACTACTTTCAGTTCACTTCCTTGATCAATAAAGAATACAGCCTGGAACAAAAAGTTCAATTAATTGAATCACTATGGAAAATTGCTTTTATCGATGGTGTCTTAGATATGAACGAAGAATATCTGGTGCGAAAAATTGCGGATCTTTTGCATGTGCCTCATACCGATTTTATTATGGCCAAAATCCGGGTGGGGTTATAGAATGATCTGGCACATGATTAATTGGTATCTGACTTTGGACTTGAACGCTTGGCAATGGATCTGCTAATGGTTTCTACCTATAGTTTTTCAGATAAATAATTTCCAAGCCGCTTAGCGAAACATATCAGCAGGCTATGGAAAAATCCTCACGCATTTTCTGCATAACGCAGATGATTTTACTCGCATCCTGCATATAAGATTTGAACGCTTTTACGACTGAATCATGAAGGTCTTCAAACGTTTTAAAATACTTCAAGTGCGTTGCGTCCCGTTTAGTATTTTTCCAAAGCTTCTCAATGGGATTATAATCGGGAGAATAGGCAGGAAGTGGCGTAATCGTAAGACGATCCGCGTGCAGGTTCTTAAATTCAGTGACGATTTTACTATGATGATAAGGCGCACCGTCTTCAACCAGAAAAATTTTACCCTCATAAAATGCCAGCAGTTGTTCTAAAAACTCAATATAACTGAGTCCATTAAATTTCCCCGCTGTTTCGGCATGCTTTAATATAACCCCTTGATAAGTCGCCATTGATTTTTCATCAACAAGGGCTCTTAGCGCGGTTAAAAAATCAAACTCTGTTGCATACAGCTCGCCCTTTAAAGTCTTAAGCAGAGCCAGTAGTTCGGTGGGTAATTTCGCCTCTTTCAGTAACTTCAGCGATTTTGGCTGCAGAGAATAGGCCAGTAATTGCCGATATTGAAAGCTTCCGTCGCCAAGCTCAATCGTGCCAAACATTTTCAGTCCCTTGCGTATCCCTCTGGTTTTTACCGTGGGCTGTTGTCCTATCGGAGCCCAGGTACGCGCCAATGAACCCCACATCGCAAAGGAGACCTCATCGCCAAACAACACCACGGCATTTTCTTCTTTGGCTTTTTTGATCAGTGCGGGTAAGGTCTCCTCCAGCCAGACTTTTCTAGCCTGTTCATACTTTTCCTCATCCTGGCGGTCACTGATGAAATGGGCTTTTTGGTAACTTAATTGTTGACGCCGGATGAAATCTGACCACCGATACCGGTTGAAATTTGACCAGGGGGCGAAGCCGGATTTTGAGGTATCCGGCTGTGGATAAGTGTAATCGAAACGGACAACCGAAGGATAGCTTTGTTATCCGTTTCGATGCTTTATTTAAAAGTTATTCTCCTCTGGTATTTCCTCATCAGGCTTGTTTTGTCTATTGCCTCGCTTGGCTTGCTCTCTTGCTTGTATACGCGCTTTGGCTTGTTGAGGGGTGTAGATCTATTTGTGAGTTATAAAACAACGCCTTACAAGCATGTCATATTACTTTCCTGATAAATTACCCGCTGGCTATTGATAAAGAGTAGGACTCAAAATCAAAATAGAACTTTCAATAAATCATTATCAAGTGGGCCTACTCAAATGTCATTATCTCATTCAGTCCAAAAAACCGACCCACAAAACAATTCTCTCAATCCAATTATTCAGTTTTTAGACACGATATACGATGTTCCACAAAAATTCGGTTCCTTTGAAAAAGCAAAGCAAGCTATAAGAGAATTGGTTGTAGCACTGGAGAAATCCATGGTTCAAGAAACCTTGTCACACTATGATATCAATACGCCCATTGTGGTACGGGATGGCAAAGTCTATCGTCAGGTTTTACGCCAGAATAAAACGTATACCAGCGCAGCCGGCCCTGTTCAAGTCGAGCGCTCTCTATACCGTGCAGAAGAGCAATGCATTTGCCCACTGGAATTACAAGCCGGCATTATTGAGAACTACTGGACACCCTCGGCCGCACGCTTGGGTTGTTATGTAACAGCTCAACTTTCTCCCTATCAGGGCGAGAAACTATTCCAGGAATTTGGACAGCTGCAGCCCTCAAAAAGCGCTCTGAGCCGATTATCGACGCAGTTGGGAGAAACCTGGGAGTCAGAACTAACTCAACTTGAACAACTATTTTGTGCGGACATCACCATTCCAGAGAATGCGGTGACCGTAAGCGCTTCATTAGATGGCATCATGATACCTTTGAACAAAGCGGCCGCGAATGGTTATCAGGTGCCTGAATTAGTGGACAATCCATCGGCACAAGAGAAGAGCAACTATCAGGTACAGAAAGCAAAAGCCTTTTATCGGGAAGCAAGCTGCGCAGCGATTAATTTTTACGACGAAGACGGTGAACGATTAAAAACAATTCGGTTTGGACGGATGCCGGAAGCCGGCAAAAAAACGCTCAAAAACCAGCTTCAACAAAGCATCAGCACGATCCTGTCGCAACAACCCGAACTCAATCTCGTCAAATTAGCCGATGGCGCGGCGGATAATTGGCGCTATTTTCGTGACCACTTATTGCCGGGAAAAGGGCTTGAAGTATTGGACTATTTTCACGCCAGTGAGCATCTGAATGAGGCCATGGAAGCAGCCTATGGCAAAGGCAGTGCCACAGCCGTTGCCAAATACCAAGAATACAAAAGCCGGTTAAAAAATGAAATGGGTGGCATTGAAAAAGTTATTAATACCTTGAAATACCACAGTCAAAAAAACCCGGACAATAAAAAGCTGGCAACTGAATTAGACTATTTTAGAAATAACCGTCATAGAATGCAGTATGCTCAAGCATTAAAGTCCAATTATCCTATCGGTTCAGGTGTGACTGAAGCCACCTGCAAGACATTAGTGACTCAACGAATGAAATGTGCAGGCATGCGCTGGAATATAAAGGGCGGGCAAGGTGTTTTAACAGCGCGCAGTTTAATACAAAGTGAACAATTTGATAAAGGCTGGAATGTTCTATCAAAAACCTAAATTGAAAAAATTACATTGCCAGAGAATGTAATTCCATTTAGGAAAAAATAATTAAATTATGACGTTGGCTGTCACAACCAGGTCTACACCCCTTGTTGAGTGCTGTGCCGCAAGCGGTATGATTCATTGCCGGTTTCGATGATGTAGCAATGGTGCGTAAGCCTGTCCAGCAAGGCGGTTGTCATCTTGGCGTCGCCGAACACGCTAGACCATTCGGCAAAAGTCAGGTTGGTGGTAATGATGACGCTGGTTCGTTCGTATAGCCTGGCTAGCAAATGAAACAGCAAGGCGCCGCCCGCTTGAGAGAACGGTAAATAACCCAATTCATCCAGGATAACCAAGTCCACTTGCATCAACCGATACGCCAGCTTACCTTGATTGCCGGCAGCTTTTTCCCGTTCCAGCAGCGTGACCAGATCAATCGTCGACTAGAAGCGTACCCGCTTGCCATTGTCGGCAATGGCCTTAACGCCCAAGGCGGTGGCCAGATGGGTTTTTCCGGTACCCGTGCCACCAATCAACACCACGTTATGCGCAGCATCGGTAAACTGGGTGCCGGCGAGTTGCCCAATCAGCGTACCGTCAACCTTGGCGGCTTCAAAGTCGAAGCCGGCCAAGTCGCGATGAATCGGAAAGCGGGCCGATTGCAGTTGATAACGAATAGAACGGATATGCCGATCTTCTGTTTCGGCCTGCAACAACTGCCGTAATAGCCACGCTGAGGCTTGCAGGCTAGCACCCTGTTGACTACTGGCGATTTCTGCATAGGCTGCGGCCATTCCGTAGAGTTTGAGCGCTTTTAATTCTTGTTCAATATCAAGCATTTTCGCTCCCCTCAGCTAAACACACTGGACTCAGTTTTTCACCCAACTGGTCATAACGTCCGGTATCGGCAATCGGCACTTCGTTCAGTTGCAACGCTTCAGGCGTAACAATGGGAGGGAGTTCCGGCCGCTCATTCGCTTGTAACAGGGTTGCTAGATGCCGCACCTGTTCAACACTGGTATGCAAAGACTCCGGCAATCGTTCTACAGCGGCCACAACGACGTCCAAGCCCCGTATCGGCACACAAGCCAGCACGTCCGCCATCGCCCGGTCACCCCCCGGATGTCTGCGCAAGGCACGCTGCAAGGACAATAGCGGCGCGGGCATTTCGAGGAAAGGGGCGCCGTTACGCAATGCTCCAGGCTTTCTGTCCAGCAATGGAATATAGTGTTGCCAATCGTAGCTGACCTGGTCGCGGTCGAACAGCCGAGCATGGCTAGCGACCCACGCATCGTCAGCATAGATATCGAGCCGCTCCGGATATTGTCGCACGCTGACCCGACGCTTGGCCCAATGGCACGGTACCGAATAACGATTGCGTTTCACCGTTACCAGGCAAGTGCTGGACACGCGTGCCACCACCTCAATATAGCCGTCAAAGACACCCGGCATCGGCATTAGGTGCGGCTGCTCGATTTCCAGGGCTTCTCGCAGCGTCAAACCACTTGCATCCGGGCAAGGAATTTCCAGCCATAACGCTTTGCAGCGGTTTTCCAGCCAACCATTCAATTCGGCAACGCTGGCGAAGCCGTGTTGCCCGGCATCCTGCCAGAGGCGCCGACGGCTATCCTGCACGTTCTTCTCGACAATGCCTTTCTCCCAACCGGACGCCACGTTACAGAAGTCCGGGTCGAACAGGTAATAGGCCGTTAATGCCGCAAAGCGGGCGTTGACGATGCGTTCCTTGCCACGTTGTACCTTATCGACTGCCGTCTTCATGTTGTCGTATTTATGTGGCGCAAACCGTTATGTGCCCCCACACTGCCAAACCCTTGCCAGACATGGCGAGTCGAGCAATGTGGGTAACATAA
>JAQTPT010000025.1 GCA_028712795.1 Methylococcales bacterium | reverse complement strand
GTTATTTAGGCCTTGATCTGCTCGAACATGATATCCGCTTTGTCGAAGATAACTGGGAGTCGCCCACATTAGGCGCCTGGGGCTTGGGTTGGGAAGTCTGGTTAAATGGCATGGAAGTGACGCAGTTTACCTATTTTCAGCAAATAGGCGGTTTGGAGTGCAGGCCCGTCACCGGAGAAATCACATACGGCCTGGAGCGCATTGCCATGTACTTGCAAGGGGTTAAAAGCGTTTATGATCTGGTCTGGACTGATGGCCCTTTGGGTGTCGTCACTTATGGTGATGTGTTCCACCAAAATGAAGTGGAAATGTCTGCTTATAATTTTGACCATGCCAATGTCGATTTTATGTTCCAGTGTTTCAATACTTACGAGCTGGAATGCCAGAAGCTGATTGAACTCAATCTGCCATTGCCCGCTTACGAAATGGTTTTGAAAGCCTCGCATACCTTTAACCTTTTGGATGCTCGGCATGCTATTTCCGTCACCGAGCGGCAGCGCTATATTCTAAGAGTCCGCACCTTATCCAGAGCCGTTGCCGAAGCCTATTACACCCGCCGTGAATCGCTGGGTTTTCCGATGTTGACTGAGCAGGGAGCATAAAATGACAACAAGCAAACATTTACTTTTCGAGTTGGGCTCTGAAGAATTGCCGCCGAAAACCTTGCTTAAATTAAGCAATGCCTTTCTCGACGGGATTGTTCAAGGTTTACATGCCGCCGAACTGACGTTTACCGGCAGCAAAGCTTATGCAACACCCAGACGCTTAGCTGTTTTTATTGAAAGTCTGTCGACCGCGCAACCGGATAAAACTGTTGAAAAGCGAGGGCCTGCCATCCAAGCCGCTTTTGCGCCCGACGGCACACCCAGTAAAGCGGCCTTGGGTTTTGCAGTCAGTTGCGGTACTACGTTTGACCAGCTTGAGCGGTTAAAAACCGGCAAAGGCGAATGGCTATGCTTCACCCAAGCGGTCAAGGGGCAGGCGACGGAAGATTTGATTCCCGATATTATTCGCCAGAGTATCGCCAATCTACCGATTGCCAAACGTATGCGCTGGGGAAGTTTCACTACAGAATTTGTCAGGCCGGTGCATTGGGCCGTTTTACTCTATGGCGATAGCGTTATTAAAACGGAAATTTTAGGACTGGAAACCGGGGCGAAAACTCAGGGACACCGTTTTCATGCGCCGCAAAAAATCCCCCTGACCAAGCCGGAAGACTATGCCGATGTATTGTATAAACAAGGCCGCGTCATTGCTGATTTTGAACAAAGAAAAGCGCTGATCCGTGAAGCCGCGCAATCAGCCGCATCAGCGGTCAATGGCATAGCTTACATAGAAGACGATTTACTGGAAGAGATTGCTGCTTTAAACGAATGGCCGGTGCCGATTACCGGAAGCTTTGACCCGCGTTTTCTGGCGTTGCCCCCGGAGGTGTTGATTACCACCATGCAAACCAACCAGAAGTATTTTCCGGTTAAAAATGCTGACGGTAATTTATTGGCGAACTTCATTACCTTCAGCAACATTGAAAGTAGCAATCCCAAGTCAATACAGCAGGGAAATGAGCGCGTGGTGACCCCGCGCCTGGCCGATGCAGAGTTTTTCTGGAAACAGGACCGGAAAAAATCGCTGGAAGACCGCGTGGACAGTTTGACCAATGTAATTTTTCAAGAGAATTTAGGCACGGTTTACGACAAAACAATACGGGTGCGAAATCTTGCGAAATTTATTGCCGGACACCTGAACGCCAATGTTGAACTGGCCGAACGCGCCGCGTTATTGGCCAAAACCGACCTGATGACTGAAATGGTCGGTGAGTTCGGCAACTTGCAAGGCGTTATGGGGCGTTACTATGCACTGGCAGATAACGAGCCCGAAGAGGTCGCTTTGGCAATTGAGGAACAGTATTTCCCCAAACAATCCGGCAGCCCGACCCCTGTAAGTGTAACTGGGCAAATTCTTGCCATTGCAGAAAAAATAGACACATTAGTCGGTATTTTTGAAGTCGGTTTAATTCCCACCGGCGACAAAGACCCTTACGCCTTAAGACGCGCTGCGCTCGGCATCCTTAGAACCATCATAGAAAATAAACTTAATATCAATATCGTTGAGTTAGCAGAGTTCGCCGGCGTTCAAATTAAAACCACTTTCGATCACACCAGTGATCAACCCGCGACATCAGACCGGGTTATCGAGTTTATTTTTGAACGTTTGAAAAGCTATTGTCTCGATCACGGCTACACTGCCGATGAATTTGACGCAGTAATGGCCGTAACACCCTCCGAACCATTGGATTTCATGCAGCGTTTGCAAGCCGTTAAAACCTTCAGACAACTGCCTGAAGCGACAAGTCTGTCCGCGGCGAATAAACGCATCCGCAACATCCTGAAAAAATCGGAGTTCCAACCGGCAGCCGAGATCGGCACATTGCAAGAGCAGCAAGAAAAACAGTTATTGCAAGCGGCGCTGCAATCCGCCGGCGATATTCAACCGTTACTTGCGCAGCGCGATTACCAGGCGACCCTTAACCGTTTGGCGGGGTTGCGCAATGATGTCGATACATTTTTTGACAATGTCATGGTGATGTGCGACGACCCTGAGTTACGGGCCAACCGCTTGGCTTTGCTTAATATGTTATCCGAACAGTTTTTAACCTGCGCGGATATTTCCAAGTTGCAATCTTGAGGTCCGCGCTAACCCAACCCATGAAAGTAGCCCTCATGGAGAGACCCGGAATACGGATAAGTTTACACTTCGTTTCCCGAACTCGGTTGCACTCCATAGGGCCTACGCAACTGGTTAATGTATTGGATGGATAGAACAACGCAACCAGTAAAGCACAAAGTGAAATTCATCACGTTGGTGATTAATAGCGGTTTTGGCTATCATTCCACCCTATTCTGCGAACTTGTTTTTGCTCCGCCAATTCGCTTGCTTAAATAAATACTCATGCCCAAGCAACGCTATATTTTACTAGATCGGGATGGCGTGATTAATCACGATTCCGATGCGTTCATTAAATCCCCCGACGAATGGCTCCCGATTGAAAGAAGCCTTGAGGCGATTGCGTTGTTGAATGCGCACGGTTATCAGGTCATTGTCGTCACCAATCAATCCGGGGTCGCGCGGGGCTTATTGGATGATGCGATGCTGGAAAAAATCCACGCTAAAATGCGCCGGTTAGTGGGCGAAAAAGGTGGGCATATTGCCGCGATTTATTATTGTCCGCACGGCCCGGATAGTGATTGCGATTGCCGTAAACCCAAGGCGGGTTTGCTCAAAGCTTTTGCCGCTGACTTTAATGCCGACTTAACGACGATTGCGGTTATCGGCGACTCCTTGCGCGACTTGCAAGCCGCTGAGGCAGTGGGCGCACAGCCGATATTGGTTAAAACAGGCAAAGGGGCGCAAACCTTATTGAATAATCCACAACTTAACTTTCCTATTTTTGAAAATCTTTATGACGCAGCAAAACACATCACATCAAGACGCCCGGCCTAAAAATTACATCGGCTCGGCTTTATTATTTGTGGGTATCTTCTCTACTGCTACCGTAGCCGGAATACTGCTTATTTTAGGGATGCTCACGACTTTTAAAATACGCTGGAAAATAGGTTATGCCTGGTGCGCCATTATTGGCTGGATGACCAAGGTTTTTTGCGGCCTTACTTATGAGGTGGAAGGGCTGGAACGCATCAATCCGCAACAACCTGCGATTTTATTGAGCAATCATCAGTCGGCATGGGAAACCCTGGCGTTAAGGTATATCTTTCCGCCGCATTCAGTGGTCGTTAAACGTGAATTACTTTGGTTGCCGGTATGGGGGTGGGCGCTGCTTACACTAAAAACAATCGTCGTAAACCGTAAAAGTCAACGTGCTGCATTACGCGTTTTGCTCAAAAAAGGCACAGAGTATTTAAACCAGGGTTTATGGGTTCTTGTTTTTCCAGAAGGAACTCGCGCCGGAGCCAGAGAAGTGATGAAGTTTAATATTGGCGGCGCCATGCTGGCTCAGAAAACCGGTTTTCCGGTTATTCCAGTTGCGCATAATGCCGGCGACTTTTGGCCGCGCTATAGTTTTTTAAAATACCCAGGCGTCATCAAGCTAAAAATCGGCCCTGTCATTGAAAGTAAAGGTAGGAAAGCTGCTGACATCAATGCAGAAGCAGAAGCCTGGATAAGGCAGGCAATGAACGAGATGGACTAAGTAAAAAGTAATTTCAACCTTTTACCTCGAACACAACGTATATGCGTATAATGCCGCACATCGCAATTAACTAAAGACCGGTACCATCCACATGAAAAAACTACTGCTTATTTCTCTATCCGTATTAATACTCCCAGCTTGCGCTGATAAAAATCAATATGAACAAGCTGTTTTAGAACAAATGCAAAAAGAAGCTGATATCAAGGACTATAAAATAACGCCTGAATATATGACCAAATGTGTCGTAGATACAACAGCTCAAAATATGCCCGGTATTTTTGCGTTTGACCCCAAACGCCTTATGGCTTACCGCAACTATACAAAAATGTTGAATTTAAGCAAGTCTGCAGATCCTAAAAAAACACTTGAAGAATTGCGTACTGATTTTGGTTCAGCTAAAGATCTTGCTGAAGCGCATACTAACTATACCGAAAGCTTAATGGAATGTTATTCTGCTGTTATATCGGAATCCGAGGAAGCTGCAAAAGAAAAAAAATAGATGCCCGTTTGGATTAAGGTACAGCACTTAAGCCTATCTTCTTTTTAAATTCCACGCCGATGCAACGGCATTTGTGAGATCGCTAATTAGCAAAAATAAAAGTTATTTTGAACTATATTCCCATAGCGCCAAAATACGCTTATAGCGTGATATGGCGTGCAGGATATGATCATTCAAGATGACAAAATCCATTTATTCCAACCGAGTTTGCTATTTTACGCGCATTCCCGCAATTGCTCCTTTATCCGGGCTTAAAATCCAGATATCCTTGCCACCGGGGCCGGCAGCCAGCACCATGCCTTCAGACGTGCCAAAACGCATTTTTCTGGGGGCAAGATTAGCGATGACTAAAGTCAATCGGCCTTCCAGATCTTCCGGCGCGTAGGCAGATTTAATGCCAGCCAAAATATTGCGGGTCTCATCGCCTATATCAACAGTCAGTTGCAGTAATTTATCCGAGCCTTCAACATGCTCCGCTTTGATAATTTTGGCGATACGCAAATCAAGTTTGGCAAAATCATCAAATTCAATAATGTCGGCTATAGGTTCAAATTTTGTAGAGACGCAATATTTTGCGTCTCTTTTGATCTGGGTCGTTAGTTTCTCCAGATTTTCTTTGGATGCTTCAACAATTGCGGCGATTTTATCGGCTTCAACGCGTGTCATTAACGGCTTGAATGCATTGATAGCTTGGCTCAATAAGGGCTGCGTATCAGCGGTTGGCCAGTTTTGTGGGCCGATGTTTAAAAAGCTTTCGGCTTCCTTTGCCAGCGCTGGAATGACCGGTCTAAGAAAAGCGGCCAGTAAACGGAACAGGTTGATACCCATAGAGCAAACGTCGTGCAATTCTGTATCTTTGCCTTCCTGTTTAGCAATCAACCAAGGCTTTTTTTCATCTATGTATTGGTTGGCTTTATCTGCAAGCGCCATAATTTCCCGC
Organism: Methylococcales bacterium; assembly: GCA_028712795.1. GTDB lineage: Bacteria > Pseudomonadota > Gammaproteobacteria > Methylococcales > Methylomonadaceae > Methylobacter_C. The sequence continues at coordinate 45,418 of JAQTPT010000025.1, read as the reverse complement.
ATGGCTTTACCAAATTCACGGGTTTCGTAAAACTCTGCGATTTGTCCGTTAGTGCCGGTAAACTCCTGAAATAAAGCGGGTTCAGAACAAGCAGCAGATAATGTACTAGCGAAGCGCTTGCTGATAAAGCCGCTACAGCGGCTGGCGATATTAACGACTTTACCGACCAGATCGGAGTTAACTCGCTGACTGAAATCATCAAAATTCAGGTCTATATCATCAACTCCCGCATTGAGCTTGGCGGCAAAGTAATAGCGCAGGTATTCGGGATTCAATTGTTCCAGATAAGTTCTTGCGGTTATAAAAGTGCCGCGGGATTTGGACATTTTTTCGCCGTTTACGGTTAAGAAGCCGTGAGCAAATATAGCCGAAGGTGTTCTGAACCGGGCTCCGCTCAGCATTGCGGGCCAGAACAGGGCATGAAAATAGATAATGTCTTTACCAATAAAATGATACAGCTCAGTAGAGCTATCTTTAGCCCAGAATTCATCAAAATCCAGTCCTTGTTTATCGCATAGATTTTTAAAGCTCGCCATGTAACCAATAGGGGCGTCCAGCCAAACATAAAAATATTTTCCTGGGGCATCGGGAATTTCAAAACCAAAATAAGGCGCATCGCGGGAAATATCCCATTGCTGAAGACCGCTGTCCAACCATTCGGCTAATTTATTTCGGACTTCAACTTGTAAATGACCCGCGCTAGTCCATTCAGTGAGCATCCGTGTAAAATCAGCCAGATTGAAAAAGTAATGCACGGAGTCTTTTTCAATGGGTTTTTCACCTGAAATCGCGGAAACGGCGTTTTTCAGTTCGGTCGGTGAATAGGTTGATCCGCAAACTTCGCAACCATCCCCGTATTGATCAGTCGCGCCGCATTTTGGACAATCACCTTTGATAAAACGGTCAGGTAAAAACATGTTTTTAACCGGATCGAATGCTTGGGTAATCGTGCGTGAACAGATATGCCCAGCATCACGTAAACGTGTATAAATCAGTGATGAAAAAAACTTATTTTCCTCCGAGTGAGTGCTGTGATAATTGTCAAAGTCCACGCCAAATTCAGTAAAATCGGCCAAATGCTCTTTACCTATTTGGTTGATGAGTTGTTCAGGAGTTATGCCTTCCCGGTCAGCTTTAAGCATAATCGGCGTTCCGTGGGTATCATCCGCGCAAACGAAATAACAGGTGTTACCACGTTGTTTTTGGAAACGCACCCAAATATCCGTTTGAATATACTCAACCAGATGTCCTAAATGAATGGGGCCGTTGGCGTAGGGCAGGGCGCTGGTGACGAGAATTCTTCTATCGGACATGATGTAAAAGTCTAAGGGGTACGAAAACGAACAATTCGGTAATTATCGCATAAAATGAATGGCGCGACAGGATAGTGCGCCGCTAAAAAATGAATTTTACTGAAAAATCTGTAGAATGATTCATATTCTGAGGATATTCAGTGGTTCAAACTGTATTCACTTATAATACACATTTACTAAAAAAACTTATTGGGAATAGTCATGGCACACCTGGAAAAGACGGATGTAGAAAATCTTTTGAGGACTTTAATCGATCCCAATCATGGTGTCGATTTGGTCACTGCAAAATCGGTTAAAACAATCACCCTTGATGGTGCAAACGTGAGCGTTAAGTTGGAGCTGGGTTATCCAGCCAAAAGCACTGTTGATGATTTGAAAGCCACTGTCGGGCAGCTCTTGAGAACACTGGACGGGATAGGTAGTGTTACTGTTGAGGCGACTGTCAAGATCATATCTCATGCTGTGCAGCAGGCTTTAAAACCTCAACCTAACGTAAAAAATATTATAGCCGTGGCGTCCGGCAAAGGCGGTGTCGGAAAGTCAACGACAGCGGTCAATCTGGCGCTGGCATTGGCTGCAGAAGGAGCGAATGTAGGCATCCTTGACGCAGACATCTATGGCCCCAGCATTCCAACCATGCTGGGGTTATCGGGTTATCCAGGCAGCGTGGACAACAAAACCATGACCCCTAAAATGGCTTATGGCATACAAACCATGTCGATAGGCTATTTAATTGATGCGGACCAGCCCTTGATCTGGCGCGGGCCTATGGCAACCAACACCTTGCAGCAATTGCTAAGGGATACCAATTGGGTTGATGTGGATTATTTGATTATCGATTTACCGCCGGGTACCGGGGATATTCAACTGACTTTGGCGCAACAAATCCCTGTTAGCGGCGCGATTGTGGTCACGACTCCGCAGGACATCGCTCTGATTGATGCACAACGTGGGTTGGGAATGTTTGCAAAAGTCAACGTGCCGGTGCTGGGCATTGTTGAAAACATGAGTATGCATATTTGCAGCGAGTGCGGTCATGCAGAAGCCATTTTTGGTGAAGGTGGTGGTGCTGCAATGGCCGAGAAAAACAAGGTCGATTTTCTTGGATCTTTACCGCTGGACATTAATATTCGCAAGTTCGCAGATTCCGGAAAGCCTACAGTGGTCGCCGATCCTGATGGACGCGCAGCACAGATTTACAAAGAAATCGCGCGTAAAACCGCAGCAAGACTGGCGCTAAAAACCAAGGATTTTAGCACCCGGTTCCCCAATATTGTCGTGCAAAATACTTAAAAAACAGGCAAAAGGTAAAAGGCACAAGGTGAAAGGGAAGAAACAGCCACTTTTGGTCTTTCGCCTTGTGCCTATCCTATCTCTGTGTGAAAATTAAACTTTTCAACAAACTGGATATTTACTATTTCATGAGCATAAAGTCGGACAAATGGATACGCCGCATGTCGGCGCAACATGGCATGATAGAACCGTTTGAAAGTGGTCAAGTCAGGGATTCTGAATACGGCAGGGTTATTTCTTATGGCACATCCAGCTACGGCTACGATGTCCGGTGTTCTGATGAGTTCAAGATTTTTACGAATATTAATTCGGCTATTGTTGACCCCAAAAACTTTGATCCCAACAGTTTTGTCGATGTTAAATCGGATGTTTGCATTATTCCTCCCAATTCGTTTGCGTTGGCGCGAACCGTTGAGTTTTTTAGAATTCCGCGGGATGTGCTGACAATTTGTTTAGGCAAGTCAACGTATGCAAGATGCGGAATCATTGTCAATGTAACGCCCCTGGAACCCGAATGGGAAGGTCACGTCACCTTGGAGTTTTCCAATACCACTACGTTGCCCGCAAAAATATATGCGAATGAAGGCGTTGCTCAGATGCTCTTTTTTGGTAGCGATGAAGTGTGTGAAACCTCCTACAAAGACAGGGGCGGCAAGTACCAAGGGCAGAAGGGGGTCACTTTGCCCAAAGCTTGAAGAGATTGACCGGGTTAATAGAGAGACGCGATTTATTGCGTCTCTTTTTGTGGCGGCAATTGCACAAAGAAACCTTGCTCCTTAAGGCTTTCAATGACCTTTCCGGCATCTTCCCTGGCTAATTTCCGTTCTGGAGAAAGCGTTAGATCCATTACAAACTCCATTTTCCCTAAGCTGTTAACAAGCGCATCCGGCACCTTAGAAAAGTCATCCCTTTTAACGATATACAAATAGAGATAGTCTTTTTTCAGGCTTTTATAAATAAAGCAGTGCATGAGATAAAGTAATTTTCGAATCAAAACAGCTATTTTAACCATTTTTGTTTAGAATGCCCCATCCTTAATTTTACAAACGCACTCAATGGATAAATCCTTGTTCAAATTTGATGACTTTTTTAAATCCGCTTGTTATTTTGAAGCCTCTCTGATTTTGGTCGCCGTATTTTTAGGCTGGGTTTCCGGTATTGATCCGTTCGAAAACCTATATTTTTCAGAAACAGCGATTGCTTTCGGTTTGATAGGGACTGCCCCATTATTTTTAATGTTTCTAGCCCTGGAAAAAGTGCAGGGGGAATCGGTCGTCAACATCAGGAAATTACTGCTAAATACCTTAGGGCCAGGATTACATCGTTATCATTGGACTGACTTGCTGATACTGGCGGCAATAGCCGGTATATCGGAAGAGCTTCTGTTTCGTGGAGTAATTCAGCCCTGGATAGAGACATCATGGGGCATAACAGCAGGTCTGATTTTTAGCAATATTGTTTTTGGACTCGTACATGCCGTGACCCCCCTTTATGCAGTACTGGCGGCCCTGGTTGGAATCTATTTGGGTTTATCTTTAGATTATGGGGGTGAAAGAAATTTATTGACGCCTATCATTATTCACGGCTTTTATGATTTTCTGGCTTTTGTCGCTTTGATGCGAGCCTATCGCGCAGGATTAGCAAACACTGTAAAGGAATAGGGGGCCCAACTTTAAAGCGGGGACAGATAACATTCCTTAGCGGAAGTTATCTGTCTTAAATAGCCAAGCTTAGTGCCCGTCAATGTTAAATTAGAAGGGAGCCTATCGTCACTTACCCGCTTCTTCACTAAAAACCCCAAAGTCCATAATGCGCTGATAGCGGCTTTGCAGCAGATCATCCATGCTTTTATGCTTTAACTCCGCTAAATGGCGGATTAATGCTTCTTTTAAATTCAAGGCAATAATTTTGAAATCTCGATGGCCACCGCCCAAAGGCTCCCTGACGACTTCATCCAGAAAACCTTGCTCACGGACACGGTCAGAAGTAATGCCCATCGCCTCGGCGGCCAATTGTGATTTATCAGCACTTTTCCATAAAATGGATGCGCAGCCTTCAGGTGAAATGACCGAATAAGTGCTGTATTCCAACATGATTAAACGGTCGCCTACACCAATCGCCAAAGCGCCTCCCGAACCCCCTTCACCGATAACGGTACAGATGATGGGGGTTCTAAGCTTGCTCATTTCAAACAGGTTTCTGGCGATGGCTTCACTTTGTCCACGTTCTTCTGCGCCAATTCCGGGATAAGCACCCGGGGTATCAATCAAACAAATAATAGGAATATTAAAACGCTCCGCCATTTTCATTACGCGCAATGCCTTACGATAACCTTCAGGACGTGGCATGCCGAAGTTGCGAAAAATTTTATCCCTGGTGTCGCGGCCTTTTTGATGACCGATCACCATCACCGGAAGACCATCAATTCGCGCTAATCCGCACACAATGGCAGGGTCGTCGGCATAAGCCCGGTCACCGTGCAGTTCATGGAAATCGGTAAAGATAAGCTCAACATAATCCAGTGTGTAGGGTCGTCCGGGGTGTCTGGAGAGCTGAGAAATCTGCCAGTCGGTAAGATTACTGAAAATTGACTCAGTCAGTGCCTGGCTTCTATCTTCCAACTGTTTAAGGGCATCGGAAATATTAATTTTATTATCGAACTCTACATTACGGAGTTCTTTTATTTTCGCTTCTAGCTCAGCGATAGGTTGTTCGAAATCGAGAAAATTTAGGTCCATGGAGACATGATATAAGCAGTGATGTTTTAATAGGTAGATTTTATAGAAATTCAGCAATTAATTCTAAATAAATTCAATCTTTAGCAATTATCGACCAACCTTACACGCATTTTTATAGTAAACTTCTTCTTAAATCAGGCAGCTTATCGATTATTCACACATTCAAACTGTATGAAGCCGTTTTTTTAAGTTTTGAACATCAGCCATCATAAAGTGCCGTTAACAAGAAAAATGAATCTCTTAACTCATTGCAAAAACGCAACGCTGCCTCTCATATCATGTATACAATTACCAAAGAAGTTTATTTTTGTTACGGGCATCGGTTAATGAATCATCCCGGAAAGTGCCGTAACTTACACGGCCATAGCGTCAAGGCGTCGATTTCCATACAACAGGATCAGCTCAACGATCAAGGCATGGTCTGTGATTTTTCTGATATCAGGGACTGTGTGGAAGCATATATTGATGATTGTCTCGATCATAACTTTCTGCTCCATAAGGATGATCCGATTATCCCAATGCTCACTGAAAATAATGAACGCTTTCTTGCCCTTGATGAGCATCCCACCGCCGAAGTATTAAGCAAAATGATTTATCAACATTTAAAACGAGCCGGTTTTAACGTTGCCCGGGTTGTATTGTGGGAAACGGCCAGCGCCCACGCCTGTTACCAGGAAAACTGACACCGACTATGAGCTTTATTAATCCGGTCAACAAGTCATTTTGCCTGGAACAAATCTGTGAATCAAACTACCAAAAACTGCTTAAATTAATCCCGGATTTACTCGCGTTAAAAGAGACTGCTATTGGACTTGCCCCCAACAACACGATGCTTCATATTACCGTTATTGAAAGCACGCCCTACACAATGACCGTTGAACTTAGCCATTGTTTTAACAAGAATCTCGACGAATTTCTGGAACCAGCCGTTAAAATACGGCTCTATCTGGATGTGCAACTGGCGGAAGTATTGAGCGATCATACTCGGGCTAGCGTAGCGCAAGTATATAAAAATCCAGGTTTAAGCCGTGAAATTATGAATTACAAATGGCGCTTGAATTATTTTCTGCAAAAGTGGCTGGATCACTGCTTAAAAAAAGACTACCGATTCAGCAAAACCCTGGATTATGAAGCGCTAACCTAAGAGTGTGCGTGCTTTTCTGCCGCCACAGGGCTGGTTTCTTGGTCTTCTTGCTTGAATTCCTTTTTACATATTTTTAGCCTCGATTAATCGGCATCAACGCAAGTGACAGACTCAAAACAGTTTTTTAGTAGTGACGGCCCGTTATCAAAGGTCATATCAAATTATCAGCCACGCTCAGCCCAACTTGAAATGGCTGAAGCAATTGCTGGCGCAATTGAGCAAAAACAGCATTTGATAGCCGAAGCAGGAACCGGAACAGGCAAGACTTTTGCCTATCTGGTGCCAGCCATTTTATCCGGCAAAAAAGCTATTATTTCAACAGGCACCAAAAATCTTCAGGACCAATTGTTTAATAAGGATTTACCGGTTATCCGCAAGGCCATGAAAGCCCCTTTTATTGCTGCGCTGTTAAAAGGCAGAAGCAATTACTTGTGTACCTATCGGCTGCAAAACTCACTGACCTCAACCTTAGGTTTTAGTAAAGAGGATGCGACCGCATTAACCAAAATAAATTCGTGGTCGAAACGCACCAAGTCGGGTGACATTTCGGAAATGTCCGATGTGACCGAAGGGAATCCGATCTGGTACCAGGCAACGTCTACCCTGGATAATTGTTTGGGACAGGATTGCCCTGATTACGCTGAGTGCTTTCTGGTCAAAGCGCGGAAGAAAGCTCAGGAAGCCGACATTTTAGTGGTTAACCATCATTTATTGTGCGCAGACTGGTCGCTGAGAGAGGGTGGTTTTGGCGAGCTATTGCCGAATGCCGAAGTGGTTGTGATTGATGAAGCCCATCAATTAGCGGATACGGCATCAAATTTCCTAGGAATTACCGTAGGCGCCAAACAATTTAATGATTTAGCGCAGGATGCGCTGGCGGAATATTACAAAGATGCCACTGACATACCGGCTTTGCGGACGGCTGGCGAAGATCTGGAGCATGAAATCAAAGACTTGCGGTTGGCTTTTGGGATGGAGCTTAAACGTGGTGAATGGCAGGAAATTGAAAATAATCCCAAAATATCGGGCGGGTTAAACGCAGTTAAAGAACAATTGCAACGCTTGACAGATCAATTAAAACTGGCATCCGTTAAAACCAAAGCGCTGGAATCCTGTTTTAAACGAGCTGAAGAACTTGTTCAGAAATTAAATCTGATCATGGAAGATCGAAGCGGCAAATGGATACGCTGGTATGAGACGCACAGAAAGTCGTTTACCTTAAGTCTTACCCCGCTGGATATTTCCTCGGAATTTCATGGTTTTATGCAACAGCATCGGGCGGCGTGGATTTTTACGTCAGCGACGTTAAGTATTGCCAACAAATTTGATTATTTTGCCAACAATCTGGGGCTTGAGTCTGCGGTCAGCCAAAGTTGGGGCAGTCCATTTGATTTTCCAAACCAATCACTGTTTTATCATCCTAAAGGCTTGCCGCAGCCCAATGATCCCAACTGTATTCCTATGATTGTCGATTTTGCCTTACCGGTATTGCAGGCCAGCAAGGGTAGGGCGTTTTTTCTGTTTACCAGTCATCGCGCACTCAATCAGGCGGCGGAATTACTTGAAAAAAAAATTAAATATCCTTTGCTAATTCAGGGCAGCCGGCCTAAAGCCCAGTTGCTGGAGCAGTTCAAAGAGGCGGGGAATGCGGTTTTGTTGGGGACATCCAGTTTCTGGGAAGGCGTGGATGTAAGAGGAGAAGCGTTGTCTTGCGTTATCATTGACAAACTGCCTTTTTCATCACCGGGCGATCCGGTGTTAAAGGCGCGTTTGGACGCAATGACGCAACAGGGCAAAAATCCGTTTTTTGAATATCAACTCCCCACTGCCGTCATTGCCTTAAGACAGGGTATAGGCCGGTTGATTCGTGATGTGACCGACAGGGGCGTATTGATGGTGTGTGATCCGCGCTTATTAAAGCGCTCTTATGGGCAGATGTTTTTAGACAGTGTGCCGCCCATGAGACGCACTCGCGACATTGTGGATGTTGAAGCTTTTTTTCAACAAGAGACTCCGCAATGAAATTATTGGCGGTAGAAACCTCGACCGAGGCTTGTTCGGCGGCCTTGTATATTGACGGTATTATCAGCGAGCGTTTTGAATTAACACCTAAAGAACACACCCGGCTTATTTTGCCGATGATCGATTTATTAATGTCAGAAGCTGGATTAAAGCCCCAACAACTCGATGCGCTGGCGTTTAGTTGTGGTCCGGGTTCGTTTACGGGGGTGCGGATTGCCACCGGCGTGATTCAGGGCATTGCATTGGGCGCTGATTTACCGGTCGTCCCAGTGTCAACTCTGGCGGCAATCGCACAGGATTATTTTGATAATAATAGGGGTGAAAATTTTCAAAAAATCGCAAATCATTGCCATCCACAATCTCTCAACATTGCCTATACGGCAATGGATGCGCGGATGGGGGAAATTTTTTGGGGTGTTTATCGGCGCGATGCGCTGGGTTTTGCCGAACTGATCGGTAAAGAAGCCGTTACGCTAGCCACCGAGGTCGAGTTTCCAGATAGCCTCGGTGTTGGCATCGGTTCAGGTTGGGGCGTTTATCAACAGCAATTAATGATGCGCTTGGCCGGTCTCGTCAGCTACTGCGAAGCCGACAATCTGCCCAGAGCGCGGGCGATTGCCGTGTTAGGCGCGCGTGGTTTTGAGCAGGGCTACGCAGTACCCGTTGAACTGGCAATGCCGGTTTACTTGCGTGACAAAGTCGCAAAAAAAGAATCGGAGCGCTAAGGTTGTCCGCAAAAAACAAAATATCAAAATTATGTTTAGTGAAACTGTGGACGGCGGATTTATGTTGTTGAGAATTATTGCCCCGGCCATGTACTATAAGCACTCAAAAAACGCCCTGCAAAATCAAGTGCAGCGGGTTTATCAACGCAATGCTGTGGGATTCATTAATGTGGGCGCAAAAAGAATTTGAAATATCAGCAAAAAAGCGAGGATTTCATCTAATCACCGATGAAATAGTAAGGGCTATTCCGGAATTAAGATTAGTAGACTGCGGTTTGTTGCATCTTTTTATTAAACATACCTCTGCGTCGTTGACAATTAATGAAAATGCCGACCCCACAGTACGCCAAGATTTGGAAAGTCACTTCAATAAGTTTGTGCCTGAAAAAGCGTCTTACTACCGGCATGACTATGAAGGCGACGACGACATGCCGGCCCACATAAAAAATTGCCTACTAGGTTGTAGTGTCAGTATGCCTATTACTAATGGCGCCCTTAACTTGGGAATCTGGCAAGGTATATACCTATGCGAGCATCGCAACCAAGGCGGACATAGAAGTATCGTAGCCACCATTCAAGGGCTGTCACGAATGAGAACTGATGAATAATGCGCAATTTCTTATCTTCATAAAACACGCCATAGTATTTTAAAACCAACTTATGCTATGTTGACGCATGAAAAATAGTAATAGCCGCATCTTTGATATGATGGCGTCCTTGCCGGGTTACTTGCGAATTTATTTTCCAACTTCCCCCAAAAAACAATGCTTCTTCGAATCCCGTCCTCGAAGGCTCTTGCGAACGTTTTGTTTATTTGCACCTAACACAATTCAGCTAAATTGATTTGACATTTTTGGTTTTTTAAATTAGCATCCGCCTTGACAAATTAGGTTGGTTATGGTAGTGCGTATTAGCAACAAATTTTGCTAAAAAGATACAAAGGGTGATTCTTATGAGTAGTCCAGTTACAAAAGAAGTGACCGATATATTTATTTATCAAGTGTTAGTGCAAAAGATACTGAAAGAGATTAATGAACCAGATTTAAGCTTAAGAGATAAAAAGATTATATTATCAAGAGCGCTAAAAAAACTAGATGAAAAAATGGCTTAAAAGTTATGTTCATTTTTTAAAAAACCTCAACGCTAGCCCTCCACTAGTATTGAGGTTTTTTATTGCCATTAAACACCACCCTCTAACTTTTAAATAATATCCTCAAAAAAAAATTGCCCTGATTTCCTGCCCTTTGCTATAACCGCCGCTAGTCCTGCTGGCGCCGATTGAAAATTGACCAGGGGAAGTTGCTGTATAGCGTACTATACAGCATTGAAATAGCCGACCAGACTGAGTTAGGAACGAGCACGAAATAACTCAAGTAGTTGTTACAATGCGATAAAGTTAAAGAACAAAACATTGCCCAAAAACTTATAATGCAACCTGCTTACTCAATAGAAATTGAAAAACAAATGCAAGAAGTGTTCAACCGTCTATCCGAAAAAGATAAGCGTTTGTATGCGGGGGTTGAAGCATTAAAATTTCCTTATGGCGGCATCAGCTAGATTGTTCAGCTGTTTTCCCGTTCTTGCAATACCCTCCGGCGAGGGATAAATGAACTGAAAGAAAAGGCAACTATCCCCAAAAAACGGGATAGAAAAGCGGGTGGTGGTCGAAAACAAGCTATTAAAAAACAAACGGATATTAATGACGTGTTTCTGTCTATTTTAAAAGAGCATACGGCAGGCGACCCGATGGATGAAACGAAAAAATGGACTAATTTGACCTGTGCCAAAATTGGTTCGTTATTGGCTGAAGAGGGTTTTTACAGTGAGCCGCAATATTGTCAGAAAATTATTAAAAAAGAATGACTATGTGAAGCGCAAGGCCTTGAAAAAGAAAGCGGCCGGCGGGCATGTAAACCGCAATGCCCAGTTTGAGCGTATCGCTGAATTGAGAGCTTTAGCCGAAGGTGTCGCCGTGCCGCATACGCTTTATGACATGGAACGCAACGAAGCTTGCGTCAATATTGGGACAAGCCGTGACACCGGCGAATTTTCCTGTGACTCGATTCGGCACTGGTGGCACACCTATGGCATCGATTGCATGGATGTAATGTTTACATGCGCTCCCAGGCGTCAGGGTTCCGGCGCAAATCTGTCTGGAACATATTTGCATTAACCTGAAGGGCATCCGGCAGGATAGCCTGATGTGAATCCATGCCGGAACGATGACCCTTTACATAAGCTGAAGAATCTTGCGAATAAGGATTTTTTATTAGTCAATGGTCATGAGAATGATGCTTAATGTACCAAATCAAACTCAGACCTATCAAATTAACCACCGCAAGCGTTATTAATAAAGCCATTAATGATGTTGACATATTAATCCCCTTCATTACAGATATAAGACAAAACCCAGATAGCCAAACATTCAATATTCAAAAAACCCAAGGCAGAAAAACCAATTTGCAGCCATTGCACCGGCTGTGCCGTCAAAGCCGTATAGCCAAATACAGCAAATAACCCAACGGCCATGGCATGAAGGACAGACACAACATGTTTCAATGGGTCATTGTTTATAGCGGGATTATGACATCGCGGCAAACCCATGGAAAATAAAAAACCGCCCGGGATTTCTCCAATGGCGGTTTTCTGAATCACCTTAAATCAGTCGAGTTTGCCCTCATGACCCATGGATTTTTTTAATCTACAATAATTTGACCAAAGTCGCAACGGCGCTCACGGCTATTACCATCAAAGCGCCTAATTTAATGGTCATACGCTGTTCAAGTTGAATAAATTTACCATCGATCCGTTCTTCGAGATGTTTAATGTCATCTTTAAGAAGTTTAATATCTTCTTTAGACGCAACTTCCTTAAGATTAATCTCAAATAGTTCGGCTAGCGCTTCCGCCTCCGCTTCTGCATGCTCAGAAACCACGCCGGCGGATTTTAACTTATTGGCAAACTTCAACGTATCAAAGGTAATCGTTGCCATAAAACGCCCCAAATTATTAAAAATTATGAGCAGTTTAGCATAGACATAAAAAAACCGCCACGGGCTTCCCCGTAGCGGCTTGTTGAATCAGGTCAAATTAATCGAGTCTGACGTCTGACCCCATCGATTTTTGGTTCCTCAATCTTATAGGTTAAGCTGGAAAAAATGCCTTTAGAACTAATGCCATGACTCCGCCAAGCATAATTCCCAGCATCCACTTTATTAGCGTCAATTCGCCCTTAACCTGCTCAAACCGGGATTCTATTTTTAGCTCGAGTTCGCGAATATCACGCTTGCTGGCAAGCTCTGCTTCACCCGAGGCGTCACGAAAAGCATCCGCAACCGCTTCAGCTTGATCCATAGAAAATCCTGCCGATTCCAAATTTACGGACAAATTTTAAGGTATCAAAAGTAATAGTTGCCATAAAACGCTCCATCTGATTTAGTATTTAAGCCATTTTAACAGAGTCACTGAAAATACCCCAATGACAGATACAAAAAACCACCCAACACTGTGGAGGGTTGGGTGGTTGATATTCGGATTTGTTCCGGTTGTGGGAGTGGGTTTGTTGAATCAGGTCAAATCAATCGAGCCTGACCCCATTGATTTCAGAATGTATCGCGCCAGTATCAATATGATGGCTAATCTTGGCTGTTTTGATAGCAAACAGCAAAGCAATAACCCCCCATAAAGCAATCAATCCCATCCCTAAAAGGGCAGCGATTTCAATGGTCATTTTATTACTCCTCTTCGTCTTGAATAGCCATGAGCAGATGCGAGTCTGTGACCCATTGATTCATTATTGATTCCTTGAGCGTGACGGGGTTTGCAACCCCGTTACTCACTTTTTTACGATGCTTGAACTAAACGGCAATGCATACCCAACGCAAAACTTTTTGAATAGCGGTAACATAAAACGTTTGGGACGGGGTTGCAAACCCCGTCCCGCATGGTGTCTGTAAGACTAGATTTAGCTGGATTTTTAAAAATCAAGAATTAAAAACTTGAACATCGAGTAACAGTATCTGCGCAGTTTAACCCTTCAAGAATGCGAGCGATGCTTATCAGCGTACCATGCGACCAGTAACATAATAGCCGCAAAAATTGCCAGCCCAATTAAAGATTCAATCGCCATCGTTTTCTCCTTTACGCAAAATATAGGAAACAATCAAAAAAATGATTGCCAAAAATATCAACACCAATACACCAACGATAGTCACTTTTTTATCGACAAAACCACCCAATAAGGCAGCAACAACAGATGCCGTGGCCACGTTATCCGCCACTTTAGCCAAACCTTCCCGCTGATCCTTGTTGAATACTGGACATCTCATGAAGCCAGAATACACCAAAGATGATACAAAATCAAAATGGTAGTTATCCACATGGCTGAGATTCGTGGGCCTCAGTTTTGCCCACCAAAAAACCATCCAACCCCGTGCAGGATTGGATGGTTTTTGTTCATGTGTTACGGTGGTGCGGGTGGGTTTGTTGAATCAGGTTAAATGAATCGAGTCTGACCCATTGATTCATTATTGATTCCTTGAGCGTGACGGGGTTTGTAACCCAGTTACTCACGTTTTTACGATGCTTGAACTAAACGGCAATACATACCCAGCGCAAAACTTTTTGAATAACGGTAACATCAAACGTTTGGGACGGGGTTGCAAACCCCGTCCCGCGTGGGATTAAATGAATTGAGTCTGACCCCATTGTGTCTATTTCCATGCAGGAGGTAAAAATTTAGCTGCCATAGTTCCCCCTGTTACAGCTTGACTAGTATTGAATAAACCAGTTGCCGAATCGTATGTCATTTTAACTGTTGTACCAGCAATGGCCCCGTTAACACCGGCAGCGTTCATTGTAACAGTGGCAGTGCATACACCAGCCGCGTTAACAGGTAAAGCAAGACTTGAAAATTTACCAGCAACTGCCGCTAAAACGCCGCAGGTGGGTGCAGCTGCGTCTTGCGACATACTATCTGCAATAGTTGTTTTAATACCATCCATCATTATAAAAGCTTCTGAAGCTTGTGCTTTTGCGGTGTAATCCTGATACGCCGGAATTGCCACTGCCGCCAAAATACCAATGATCGCGACCACGATCATCAGCTCGATCAAGGTAAAACCTTGTTGTACTTTATTTATAGATATTGTGTTCATGAGTAAATCCTCTTTAAGATAAAAAATCACATCACGATATAAGCAGAAGTTTTGCCTCGTCTTCTGGCAAATCGTTATCCGTTATTTTAGTTCGACTTAGGAATGTTTGCGCGATAATTTTGGCGCTTCAAAAAACAAAGCCATTAAAGCGAACAGACCCCTTAAGCCCTGTCAAGCTTCTTAAGTAAAAATAAAGGTCGATTTATACCACAATCGCTATAATGGAGTCTATCTTAAGCCGCCCTTTTCTTAAGGGGGGGTGTAAAACCGTTATGCCCTTGCTGGGTGGGACACAACCTAAATTACCCAAGGACCGCGCAATGCTGCAAAAAAACACCCTGATTTGCAAGGAACCCCGCGCGGGCTATCATCGGAAAGTCTTTGATGGTGGAGTGATAGCGCTCAATGGCTATTTACAACAATTTGCCAATCAAGATCAGAAACGCGGGTTGGCACGCGTATATGTGCCGGCAGAACAGCAACAAATTACCGGTTATTACCCGATCAGTTATCTCACGACTCTAAACCAGGTGGTTACCCTGACGCGCGCCGGCTGAAAGTCTAACCCCATTGGTTATATCGATAGTTCCAGACGCTTTTCAATACGGTCTATGCGATCATTCAACCGGTCAAGCCTTATATATTGGTCTGCAATACGGGCCGAAAATCACCGCTATCCCTTCGCAAACTGGCGATACCACTTTCGACGATTATTAAACGTGATTTAATCTCCCGTGTATCCTCTTTTACGGAGGCTATGTCAGCTCTGATAGCTCGTAGCTGCTCTAGCACAAGGTTCTCTATATTATCGGCCATCTTCTTGCTCCTTTTATTAGATTTATGGATTACCGGATAATAGCATACTGCCAAGTCCCGGTCACGAAACAGGACGGGGTTTGAAGGAATAATCAATGGTAATCAATGGAGCCAGGCTCGATTGATTTTTGTCCGCAAACCGATGCAGATTAAGGCTTTATTATTATCACGGAAGGATGTATATATTTGTTGCTGATATTAATGTGCTTAACCGCTGCTTCAGCATGCAGGGTAGCCGAGCCTATATGACCCAAATTGGCGAGTTCGATTGATTCTTGCAGTTCCTTGGCAGCCTCATCCAAATGGTTTTTTGCCACGCCCTTCGCTACAATAGAGGCTTCCAGCACCTGCTCCAACGCCGCCTTTGCGTGTTCAATCAAAATCGCAGTTTCACCGGCTTCACCATGAACTGCTGCAGCATTTGCATGGGCCATCGCCTCTTTAAGATGTTCTTCAGCAAAAACAGAAAAACTTAAAAGAAACAATAAACCTGCGCATAGGAAAGTCTTTTTTTTCATAATATTCTCCTCGTAATGTAACGTTACCCCTAGAGACGTTGCTTTAAATCACGAATGACGGCCTGCAAACGCTCATTTCTTGTTTAAGCCCCGCCTCCCGGGCAATTGCTCTGTTGCGCCGAGGCGCCAAAGCGGCTATCCCTTTTAGTTGAAAATAGGCTTGTTTGGTCAGTTGAACCATTGTTTGGGAAAAGGGAGTCCCATTTTTTCCGGATTCAGGCTGATCTATTAAATTGTTTTGAGAAGCGTCCACGTTTTCCATGAGCCGCAATTATACAAGATAAGTTTGAGGCGCAGCCAGAGAGGCTTTCCTGCGTTGGTGGTCCATGGGTGCGCCGTAATCAACTGTATGCACTGTTTTTTATACTACGAAATTTTATTTATTCTTGAGCCTGGTTGGGCGATCTCCGGTTGACAAACCAAACCCGCTAGAGCCAGCAGACAAAACGCAGCGCCTGTGTAAAAGGTAGTGGCAGCGCCAAACCGGTCCCAGACGAAACCGGCCAGCCCGCTGGCAACTAACATGGCTAACCCGCTCATGAGGTTGAAAAACCCATAAGCCGTTCCGCGCAAGCCGGCTGGCGCGGTATCGGCCACCATGGCGGCCAGCAAGCCTTGCGTCATGCCCATGTGGATGCCCCATAAGGCAACGCCTGCCAATAGAGTGCTCCAGTGGTTACTTTGCGCCAAGCTCACGTCGGCGGCAATCAACACGATCAGTCCAAGGCTGAGTAAGCCCTTATGCGATACCCGGTCGGAAAGCTTGCCGAAGGGATAAGCCGAAGCGGCATAGATCACATTCATCGCCACCATTATCAATGGCGTCAGTGCGATGGGGATGCCAGCTTGCAGCCCGCGTAAAACCAGAAAAGCTTCGCTAAAACGCGCGAGCATAAAAATGGCGCCAATGGCTACGACCCACCAATAAGAAGCACTAAGGCGTTGCAGGTTTTTGCGCCGGATGGGATTTATTCTTTCTTCGGAATGAGAGCGTTCCGGTTCCTGAATCCCGAAAAATAGAAGCGTAACGGCGAGCATTCCCGGGATGACAGCCACCCAAAAGACCGCTCTAAAATCGTTAGCCCAAAGCAGCATTAAACCGACCCCTAATAACGGGCCCAGAAAAGCGCCCACGGTATCCAATGCCTGACGCAGGCCAAAAGCCGCGCCCCGTAAATGCGGCGGCGTAATATCCGCGACCAGTGCATCGCGCGGCGCGCCGCGCACACCTTTTCCGATTCTGTCGAGCACGCGTGCGGTCAGCACGATGCCGGTGCTGGAGGCCAGCGCAAACAGAGGTTTGGTCAATGCCCCCAAAGCATAGCCAAATAAAGCCAACCCTTTGCGTCTGCCGATATAGTCGCTCAATATCCCTGAAAACACCTTCACGATCAATGCGGTGGATTCGGCTAACCCTTCAATAATGCCAACGGCAAAGACACTTGTGCCGAGTGTTGTCACCATGAACAAAGGGAGCAGGCTGTGGATCATCTCCGACGAGATATCCATCAACATGCTGACGAAACCCAGCACCCAAATGCCTTTTGGAATCTGACGCAGTGTATTGCTGTCGAGTGTCATTGTGTTTAACCCTAATGATGATGGTGTTGGGTCGGCTTCGTTACGGTCAGCGAGCATGCGTGGTCAGTGGTGCCCAGTTCAATTTGCAGGGTGCTGTGATGAACGGAAAAGCGTTCTTTTAGCGTGAGTACACAATCATCCATAAAGGCATCGCCAGGGTGCCCGCTGGGCATGACCAGATGGACTGTCAGGGCATTTTCGGTGGTGCTCAGGCCCCAGATATGCAGATCATGAATGTCTGTCACACCCTCAAGTTGGTTCAGATAAGCGTCAATTGCCGGAGCATTAATTTGTGCAGGCACAGCGCTTAAGGCCAGTTGCAAGGATTCACGGAGCAAGCCCCAGGTGCCGATTACGATCACGACCACAATAACAAGGCTAATGGCCGGGTCGAGCCAGTACCAGCCGGTGTAAAGCATAGCGATTCCGGCAATCACCACGGCAAGTGATACGGCGGTGTCTGCTGCCATGTGGAGGTAAGCGCTACGGATGTTTAAATCCCCTTTGCTGCCTTTCATCAAGAGCACTGCCGACAGGCCGTTGATGGCGATGCCGACGCCGGCCACCAAAGATATTGTCAGGCCGGCAATGGCGGGTGGCTGTGAAAAGCGATGCACGGCTTCCCAGGCAATCGCCCCGCAGGCCACCAGCAGCAACATGGCGTTGGCGAGCGCGGCCAAAATGGAGGTGCTGCGCAGTCCATAAGTGTAACGTTTGCTTGGCTGCCTGCGTGCCAAAATGATTGCGCCCCAGGACAACAAAAGTCCCAGGACATCGGAGACATTATGTCCGGCATCAGCTATGAGAGCGGTTGAATTTACAATGAATCCGTATACAAACTCCACGCCCACAAACGCCAAATTAAGAAAAATGGTGATTGCAAAGGTGAGTCCCTGATTTTTGGGGGCAGGGTGATGGTGATGCCCGTCAGAATGATTATGATGATGTGCCATTACTTTATTTACGTGCCTGACAAAAAATAAGTGGGGTGATTGTAGTTAACCACCTTATGGGATTTAAGTTCCATAAATCATATTATCATTTAACAAATCAGGAGGCTGGCATTTGTTTGAGGATTTTCACTATTGATGCGCGGCATTAGGAAAACAATGGAGTGCCTGTTTTCGTGTTATGCAATGGCGTTAAAAGTTGATAAACAAAGACCCCATAATCAGGTGGTGCATGGTGTTATTGGTATGCGTGGCATCGTCCAGATACTGATTGAGATACCCCCCTTCGGCCCGGAAGCTTTTATTGAAGGTCCAGCCGAGGCCTGCAAACGCGCGGTTTTGATCGAAGCCTGACTGGCCGCCTGCGGGTGTCGAGTTGACTCGTATGAAGAACTCGTCCCATGCGATCAGGCTTAAACGTGGTTCAAATTCCAGTGGATGCAAGAATCGAATCATCTGCCGTGGACGCACCCGGACCTGGTCGCCATTGCCCTGTATGAAATTGGTTTCGATCATGGTTCTGAGTGTAAGAGTTCCGATACTGGTCGGCAACACATAGCGGAATCCCGGCCATACATCTTGCTGAGATACAGAGTGCTTGCCGACGTTGTCGGTAGGCAGCCAGGTGTAGCCCGCCCAAACCGTGGCGCGGTCACTCAGTGAATAACCCACCGCAGCCCGCGCCAAACCTTGATACCAATGATTCCAGTTATCGTCCCAACGGGATTGTCCTTCTACCCAAACACGCGTCTTTTCCAAACTCGGATCCACGACCTTCAGGCTTCCCTCTGCAACGATTTGCGCCCAGCTACCGGCATCCTGAAGCAGGTCGTCTTGTGCCGCGGCAGTGGCTGCTACAGCGGTTGCTGCCATGCCGGCAGAGCTCAAAAGCGCTGCCGTCATTCCCGCCATCTTTATTTTTTTCCTTATCATCACATAGCCTGCTTAATTTAACCCTGAACCTTATTTATTAATCAGCCCCAGCAACCCTTTCATCAATGCCAGAGGCGTAGGCGGGCAACCTGCTATGACCACATCGACGGGGATAACATTGGCTACCGCGCCGCAACTGGCGTAAGAAACACCGAATTCCCCCCCGCAAGCGGCGCAATCACCCACTGCAACGACCCATTTTGGATTGGGTGTCGCTTCGTAGGTTCGCAGCAATGCAGTCTGCATGTGCCGTGAAACAGGGCCGGTAACCAATAGCACGTCAGCATGCCGTGGTGATGCCACAAAGTGAATCCCAAAGCGCTCAATGTCGTAATAAGGATTATTTAGCGCGTGGATTTCCAGTTCACACCCGTTACACGAACCGGCATCGACCTGGCGTATGGCAATGCTGCCGGAAAATTGCTTATCGATGTGACGCTTGACCTGGATACCCAGTTTTTCCAGTTCATCGTCCTTTGGCGCTTTACATTCTTCAGTGACAACACCGGTTGTGATAATTTTTTTAAAAAGTCGCAGCACACAGCCTCCTATAAATCGTTGCCTGAATAGGAGCCATTCAGGGATTTGTTACAGACAGGAAAATCCGGCACGATATTGTTTAGGGTCAGTTTTTCCAATGCCGGCCAGTTCAGGATGCTGGGGTCGCGCGGATAATAACGGGCTATTTTATTGCCGGCATCGAAGCGAATATAGGCGGTGATCTCTCCTCGCCAGCCTTCAACGATACCCAAGCCTTCACTGTCTGCCTGTGGCGTTTGCCATTCGGCCTGTAGCGTTTGCGATTCATTAAGATTGACGCCATCCTTAAGTTGAGCTATAAATTGTTCGATGAGTTTTAATGCCGCATTGATTTGCTTGTATCTTACCCAGAACCGTGAGGCAATATCGCACTGATCTTCCAGCGCGACTTTAAAAGTTACCTGATCGTAAGGGGGGTAGGCTGCGTCGCGGCGGACATCAAAATCCTGCCCGCTGGAGAGGCCGACATAACCCAGCGTGCCAAAGGCCTCGGCGATTTCCGGCGACAAATAACCTGCGGTGTATAGACGGTCTTCAAGGGATGAATTGAGGTCTATCGCAGGCATGAGTTCTGACAGTTCTTTTCTTAACCGGACAACATCCTGTTTAATCAAGGCGCAGGAGGCTTCAGATAAATCGCATGCAACACCGCCCGGAACGATCGTGTCCATTAATAACCGATGACCGAATATGGTCGCATTGGTGCGCAGCCACAGTTCACGCAGGCGGGAAAATTGCATTTGGGCAAAAATAAAAGCGACGTCATTACAAATCGCGCCCATATCGCCTAAATGATTGGCGATCCGTTCGCCTTCCGCCAGAATGCCGCGTATTAAAGCCGCGCGGGGTGGAATTTCAATGCCGGCGGCTTGTTCCATTGCCATGCAGGCCGCCCAGCAATGTCCCACGGTGGTGTCGCCCGAAACCCGCCCGGCTAAACGGGCTAAAGACTCTGGCGTTCTGCCTTCGGCAATTTTTTCGATACCTTTATGGACATACCCCAGGCGTTCTTCCAGGTTCAAAATCAGTTCGCCTACCGCCTGAAAGCGAAAATGACCGGGCTCAATAATACCGGCATGGACAGGCCCAACGGGAATTTCATAAACTCCCTCGCCGTAGGATTTGACAAAGGGATAATCCATATCGGGCGGCGTGATGGCTGGCGGTTCACCCTGTACAGGATAATTTTTGCGTAAGGGATAACTGTGTTGTGGCCATGCTTGATGCCGCGTCCAACGCCGATTGTCGGGATGTCCGGTAAAGTTAATGCCGAACATATCCTGAGTATGACGTTCACTGCGATTCGCAGCTGGATACACCGTGGCTTGTGAAGGTAATTCGGGTTTTCCGGCATTGACGCGAGTGCGTAACAATACATAAATGCCCTCTTTTTCAAAACAGGCATTGACGATAAATACGGTCTCTGCGTGTTCCGCCCAACCCGCTGCCCAGCGTAACTTTTGTTCAATGGCGTATTGGCTGAATTGTTGCCAGCGCGTGCTTTCGATTTGCCAGAGCGCGGTTTTATCCCCTGGCAAGAATGCAGGAACGATGGAAAATTCCGTGCTATTCAGTTGGTTTAAAAAATCCGTAGTCCAGTTTAAAGAACTCATAAAGGCGTGCTCCCTGAGATTAACAACGTTGCTTGTGAAAACCAGTTAGCCAGAAATCCGGGGATAGCCAGGCCCAGCCATAACACCAGGCCTAGATGAATGATCACCGGCCATAAGTTGGCTTTAACCGGTAACTGGCCTTCCGGTTTCTCGCCATAGACCATCGGCTGTATATGCCTGAACAGTCCGGCAAATGCAATACCGATGCCTAACAATAGCAGCGGCGTTAACCAGGGATAGCTGTGCATGGTGGCAAGCAGCACCAAAAATTCACTGGTAAACACGCCAAAAGGGGGAAAGCCGGCAATGGCAATTGACCCTATTAACAAGCCCCAGCCTATTCTGGGCTGGGTTCTGATCAGGCCACGTATTCTATCTATGCTTTGCGTTCCGGCAACCTGCGCAGCGTGACCCACGGTCACGAAAATGGCCGATTTTGTGAGTGAATGCACGGTCATGTGCAGTAATGCCGCAAAGGTTGCCAAAGGGCCGCCGATACCAAAGGCAAAGGTCATTATGCCCATGTGTTCAATGGATGAATAACTGAACAGCCTTTTAATATCCTTCTGCCGATGCAAGAAAAATGCAGCCACCAGAAACGACAACATGCCAAAGCCCATCATTAAGTGACCTGCCATATTGGAATGGCTTGCCCCATCAACCAGCATCTTGTTGCGAACGACGGCGTATAAGGCATCATTCAACAATAAGCCCGACAATACCGCCGACATGGGTGTTGGACCTTCGGAATGGGCATCGGGCAGCCAGTTATGCAAAGGCACCAGACCAATTTTAGTGCCATACCCAATCAACATAAAAACAAAAGCGATCTCGAGTATTTCGGGATTTAATTTACTGGCGTTTTCGTAAAGCACCGACCACATCAAGGAATTTTCTGCGTCACCAATCTGAGCCGCCGCATAATACAACAAAATGGTGCCAAACAGCGCTTGCGCAATGCCCACGCCGCATAGAATAAAATACTTCCAGGCCGCCTCAATGGATTCAGGCGTGCGATACAAACTGACCAGCATTACCGTCGCCAGTGTCGCGCCTTCCATGGCTACCCACATAACGCCCATGTTGTTGGTGGTTAGCACCAGATACATGGCCAGCATAAAACCCTGATACATGGAATAATAAAGCCTCAACCGTTTATCATTAAGCTTGCCCAACTCTTTTTCATGCGCCATATAAGGCGAGGAAAAAATCGAGGTGGTGAGCCCGACAAAAGCGGTCAGAACAATCAAATATACATTAAACGGGTCAATTAAAAAGGCTTTGCCGGATGACAAAATAGTGCCCTGATTCAGCACATTAATCGCCAGCCAAATGGTTGCCGCCAGACAGGCTGCGTTAAACCTGACATTTAGTTTCCCAGTGTCCGACTTGTGTCCTGAAACAGCAAAAAACACAATGCCAACAAAAGGAATCAATAATACAAGATAGGCAGCAATCATTTATCAACCTCATGCAATTTACTTAACAAATCGACATCCAACGAATCGATGCTGGTGCGTATATGGAAAAAGAAAATACCGAACAGCACGGCGGCAACCAATACGTCAAACGCTACGCCCAGCTCAACCACCATCGGCATGCCCTTGGTGGCAACGATTGCGGCAAAAAACAAACCATTTTCTATCGACATAAACCCGACAACGTGGGCAACAGCCTGACGATGTGAAATCATCAGCAACATCCCCAACAGCACCACGGAAAGACTCACCGCCAGGGCATTCAGCATGACCGGCGATGTGGTTTGGACGATAGGATGCAAAACGTAATAGCTGAACACCATCAGGCTCGCGCCAGCCAGCATCACCAGCGTCTTGTTGTGCAATGCTTCAATATCCCTGTGGGTGTTCATTTGTATCACTTCGCGCCTTAGCATCCACGGAATGAAAATCACCTTCAGCACCAAGGTCAATACGGCGGAAATATACAGATGAGGATTTTGTAAGCTGTATGCGGCCAATGCCGTGGTTAAGGTCAATAGAAAGCCCTGCAAGGCAAAGACAAAGATTAACCGTAGCAACCTGCCTTGCCCCAGCATAAGAAATGACATGAGTCCTATTAAGGCCGCCATCGATAAAATGGCCTGCGTATAAAAATCAGTTTGTTCAATATTCATGATTAAGGCCCAAGGTTAAAGGCTAAAGACGAAAGAATGAGAAAGATGTAAGGCGTGTTTGTTGCTTTGCGCTCTGGACTGGTGGGCTTTATCATCTCGACGCCTCCAAAATGATGTGACTCAACATACCCAGTAAACCTAATAAATAGGCAAAGCTTAGATATTCCTGTACCCGAAATAAGCGCATTTTTGCAACCAGGGTTTCTGCTACTGCCAGAAAAACCGCTAATAAAGCCAGTTTGCCCATAATCGCCAGCAAGCCATAGCCTAACGCTTTCCCGGTAAAGTCTTCAGCAATGCCCCACGGAAAGAAGATGTTGGTAATCAATACGCCATAGAGCATGAGCTTGAGCTGACTTGCCCATTCAATCAGCGCCAGATGCCGTCCACTGTATTCCAGGATCATGGCCTCATGAATCATGGTCAATTCCAGATGCGTGGCAGGATTGTCAACCGGAACACGTCCGGTTTCAGCGATGGCAACCAATATTAGGGCAAACAGGGCGAACACAAACGAAGGCCTGAGTACCATGCCGTCATTTAATACATGAGCAATCGCACCCGACAAATTAGTCGTGGAGGCGGTCATGGTCAGGGTAAAAATGGCCATCAACATAGCGGGTTCCGCCAATGAGGAAATAGTCATTTCCCTGGACGAGCCCATGCCGCCGAATGCAGTACCGATATCCAGTCCCGCCAATGCCAGAAAAAAACGGGCGAAGGCAAAAAAACCCACCATCACTATGACATCCGCGCTGGCTGAGGTGGGTAGATTGACAGCGATCAAGGGAACAACGCTCGCTGCTAAAACGGTAGCGGAAAATATAATATAAGGCGCCGTTACAAAAAGCCACGAGGCTTGTTCAGACACTACCGGTTGTTTGTGTGTCAGTTTAAGCAAATCACGATAAGGCTGTAATAAGGATGGCGCTTTACGATTTTGTAAATAGCATTTGCACCACTTAATCCAACCCGCCAATAACGGTGACAGCAGGACAAATAACATGGTTTGAAAAATGGCGATCAACCAGTTCATTGGGTTTCTCCAGGCTGAAGAGAGATTCGAGCTGTAGGGCGTGCTGCGCGCGCCATGGAAATTATTAATGCGCGCGCAGCACGCCCTGGATTTGTACTCATCAGCTGATCACCCATAACAGTATCAGTAGGGTTGCAAACGAATAACCGAGATAAGTCCGGATATTGCCTGTTTGAATTCGACCCACTTGTTTAGCCAAACTGTTTACGCCTTGTGCTATAGGTTGATATATGCGCGGCCAGCTATGATCCTGAATTTGCAGCTTGTAATGCACAGCCGCCACATCCTGATTCATGGCGCCCTGCATGTCTTTGCTGATCTGCTCGTCAATAATCCAGACCTTTGCGAAAATGCGCCGGAACGGCATGGTAAAAGCACTGCAACTGTACTGCATGCGCGGCGTTAACCCGCCAAAACCACAATCCCAGGTTTCTGCCCTGCGCATGACTGTCAACGGGTTGCGGCGCAAATACCAATAACAAACACCGGCGGCAATAAGCGCTCCTATCAGCACCAGGGGCGGTGAATAGGAGGCCTGCTCGGCGGAAACCGGAGCCAGCCACAACCAACCCAAGGCGGAATCATTCGGCATGGTTTGGCCCAACAGTTGACCCGAAACATTGTTAATTAAATGAATGATCACGCCGGGGAAAATTCCGGTAAAAAAGCAGAGTCCAGCCAACAAAGCAGGTCCTGCCAACATGCCTTTGTCTTTAACTTCACGGGCTTTGCCTGCGTTGCTTGAGCGCGATTGTCCCAAAAATATCATGCCGTAGACCTTGACAAAACATGCGGCCGCCAGCGCCGCTGTTAATGCCAGGGCAGCCGCAGCGACCGGAATTAAGCTGCGCAACACGCCATTGTCCAGCACATCGACCTGTAATGCCGTCTGAAAAGCCAGCCATTCCGAAACAAAACCGTTAAACAATGGCAATGACGAAATACTCATGCAGCCTATCAAAAATAACTTGCTGGTTTGTGGCATGCCTTTAATTAACCCACCCATCATGTCAATATTCAACTCATGCGTTTGATGCTGAATGATGCCCGCGCCCAGAAACAATAAATTCTTGAACAAGGCATGATTAAAGGCATGGAACAGAGCTGCCAGAAAGCCCAATGCGGCCAGTTGCGGATGGCCGTTTGCCATGAAAATCATGGACAAACCCAGCACCATGAAAATAATGCCGATGTTTTCAACGGAGCTGTAAGCCAGCAGGCGTTTCAGATTGGGTTGCATCATGGCATACAGAATGCCGCCCAACGCTGAAACAGTGCCCAGAATCAGCAGCACTACGCCCCATTGCCAGTGCACTT
This sequence comes from Methylococcales bacterium, assembly GCA_028712795.1. GTDB lineage: Bacteria > Pseudomonadota > Gammaproteobacteria > Methylococcales > Methylomonadaceae > Methylobacter_C. Next base: position 19,590 of record JAQTPT010000025.1, on the reverse strand, counting down.
CGCCAAGCAAATCAAAGCAAAAACGGATCAAGCCATAGAGCGCGACTTTAAGCATTACGCCGCTCATTAATGCTGAAATATGCGAAGGCGCTACCGGATGCGCTTCGGGCAGCCAGACGTGAACCGGCACAATCCCGGCCTTCATGCCAAACCCCAGCATCGCCAATACGAAAGCAATGCTTGCCCATGTTTCGGATAACTTGGACTCACGCAAGGCATCGAAAGTAAATCCGTCAGAAAAGCTGGCCAATACGCCAAAGCCCAGAATAATTGCCAGCGCACCGATTTCAGCCATCAATAAATATAGGAATGAGGCGCTGCGATTGGCGGAATTTTCATGCTGAAAGGCCACGAGAAAATAGCTGGCTACCGACATCAACTCCCAGGCGATCATGAACATGAAAGCATCATCAGCTAACAGCACCAGCAGCATGCCGGCAACAAACAAGCCGGTAAATAAGCCCAGGGAGGCAAAAGGATGCTCATTTTCCTTATAGCTATGGACATAGCCGGGGCCATAAAGACTCACCGCGCAGACGGCAATTCCGATAATAAAAAAAAAGAAACCGGACAATCCATCAAAACGCACATGCCAGGGCAACCAAGGCAAACCTAAAGAAATCTGGTCGGTAATGACCCCTTTACCGAGTAGTATGGCTAAACCGGCTATCACCGCAAATACACCCGACAAGCCCAATAAAACAAACACCGCCTGCTTCAGGAAAACCGGAAAATGCCGTTCTTCAAGATTTTTATTAACCCAGTCCAGGCAACGCGCATCGCCGTTAAAGAGTTTGTTAATAGTGTACTGACTGATTGATAACAGAGTTTGCCGCTGATTCATCATCAGCGCCAGCAAACCCGAAGCAAAGCTTAATAGTACTGCGCAATAAGCTGATAAAAGGATCATGAAATTCTCACTATCGTCCAAAATTTAAAATAAAAATCATTTTCTGTCATCCGCAGTCATCAGGCGCGCGGCAAGAGCATGATCTGAAAACGTTTCCAAGGCTTTACCTGTTTTTTGACAGTGTCCACCCTGAGCTTCATAGTTCTGCCTGAAGTCATGGATAAACTCCATAACCGTATGATCAATCAGGTACCCGTCCGAGAAATCGAAAATAACATTCTTGCCTTTTTCCAGCTTGGCCAGCGCTCTTTTTAAGGGCAGGAAGTTTGAAAATAGAGCAGAACCTAATAACTTGACGACCAGCGTATTGTTATCATGTTGCCGAATGGTAAAGTGGATCTTGAACAGGTTATTGGGCCATACGCCCCTTGCCAAATTAACAGCAAGTTTTACACCAATACCCACAGCGACACCTATCAATAGATCGGTTGCCAATATTCCGATAATCGTGACTATAAATATAAACAACTGCTCTTTACCTACTTCCTTTACTCTGGCGAACGTTTCAGGGGAAGCTAACCGATAACCGGTATAAACCAGCAATGCCGCCAGAGAAGCCAGCGGAATGCTTTGGATAAATCCGGTAAACAAGACCGCAAACAGCAATAATATCAAGCCATGAAAGAAGTTGGCCCAGGCAGTTTTTGCCCCGTTATTGATATTCGCCGAGCTACGTACAATTTCAGCGATCATCGGCAAGCCGCCTATTAAACCTGCAACCAGATTACCCAGTCCAATGGCCGTTAAATCACGATCAAGGTCAGAGGAGCGCTTATAAGGATCAAGCTTATCGACGGCCGTCGCGCTCAGTAAGCTTTCAAGACTGCCCACCAAACTGATACTAAGTACGGCTTCCCAAAAGGCTATTGTGGTTATTTTTGAAAAATCGGGAAAATAAAAACTATCCAGAAAATTACCGGGAAGCGCAACCATATAGCTCGATCTGCTGATAGGCGCTTCCTGAAAACCAAAATGCCAGGCGAATACGATACCCAACAGCACGACAATGACCGGAGCGGGAATCCGGCTTCCTGCTAATGGCCAAACAATCAGGATTAGCAAGCCTAACAAACTGATGAGAAGGCAATCTGTATTCATGTTAAGCAGACTATGCGGAATCTGTGCGATGATCGATAACAGGCTGCCGGGTGCTGGCGTGACTCCCAGCATAACGTGTGTTTGTGTGGCGATGATAATAATGCCGATCGCCGCCAACATTCCATGCACCACTGACGTGGGAAAAAAGGAGCTCAACTGCCCCATCTTAAATACTCCCATCAAAATCTGTAAAACACTGGCCACCACAATCGCCGCGAGGGTATAGCGGTAACCAGCCAAAGCATCGCCTTCACCCAGTCCTTGTACCGCCGCCAAAACCACGACAATCAAACCGGCAGCCGGTCCATTGATGGTCAGGTAAGAACCGCTAATGCGCGAGACTAATACGCCCCCGATAATAGCCGTGATAATGCCAGCCGATGGTGGAAAGCCGGAAGCCAAAGAGACGCCCAGACACAACGGCAACGCAATAAGAAAAACCATAAAGCCTGACTTTAAATCACTACGCCAGTTTTCTTTTAAGCCCGCGAAGCCAGTTTGTGGCATGACGGATAGGGATGGCATTCTCATAAAAGTCCTCGGTTATCGTTGAGAGTGTTTCTGTAAATGATGTTTCAAGCGACCATAATACCATTCTGACATAGACAATAACTGTCTATCGATTCTATGCAGGGCAAACTGCTTCGCTATACTGCATCCACTTAGACATAAACAGACTTATTTTGCTGATGTGGCTTCACAACGTCCGTCCTGAGGCTCTCGCGACTAAACCCCGTAATGGTCGCTTTTACGGCGGCTCATGTGATCCGGTTTCATTCTCCTTGCTGATAAAGGGTGTCTTGAGTAAGTGTCGTGAGCCTCCATTCCAAGAAATATACATTTACCGCCATGCCCTTCATAGTTATGCTGAAAGTCATGAAGGAATTCCATCACCGTATGGTCAAGAAGATACGTGTTGTTCATTTGAAAAATGATCGTCTTGCCATTTTCCAGATTGGCTAAAGTAGTCTTCAGCGACATAAAGTTAGAAAAAATCGCTGCGCCGACTATGCTGACCACAACAGTGCTGGCATCTTGCTGTTCAATTACAAAATGGATTTTAAACAGATTATTAACCCGAACTCCGCGCAGCATGTGGATAGCAAATTTAGCCACGATACCGATGGCGACGCCGACTAACAGATCGGTTGCCAACACGCCGATAATCGTCACTACGAACATAAATAACTGTTCTTTGCCTACCCCCATAACCTTTGCAAATTCTTTGGGCGATGCCAAGCGGAAACCGGTAAATACGAGCAACGCGGCCAGTGAAGCCAAAGGGATGCTGTGAATCAGGCGGGGGAAAAATACCACAAACAAAAACAAGAACGCGCCGTGAAAAAAGTTAGCCCAGCCCGTCTTTGCTCCATTATTTACGTTGGCCGAACTCCGCACGATCTCCGCTATCATCGGCAAGCCGCCAATTAAACCGGCAATCAAATTACCTGCGCCCACCGCCGTTAAATCACGGTCAAGATCGGAATGGCGTTTATAGGGGTCAAGTTTATCTACCGCCATGGCGCTGAGTAAACTCTCGAGACTGCCCACCAAACAAATGCTCACCACGGCTTCCCAGAACTCAACTGTGGCAAATTTTGAAAAATCAGGAAAATAAAAGCTGGACATGAAGTTATCAGAAATCGCAACCAGAAATGCAGGTCCTACAGTTGCCTCATGATGCGGCAAAAAATGGGCATCCGGCAGAAACAAATACATGTGTTGATGTTCCAGATCAAAATAGCGGGCCAAACCCATGCCCACCAGCACCACGATAAGGGGCGCCGGGATCATTTTTAATCTTGGATTTTTTATCATCGACCAGATTATCAGTATCACTAATCCGGAAATACCAATTACAGCGATGTCCGGATTAAGATTCATAATGCTGTGCGGAATCTGCGCGATAGTCGAAAACAGACTGCTGCCTTTTTCCGGTGTAGTGCCTAGCACCACGTTGATTTGTTTGGCCATGATGATGATACCAATAGCCGCCAACATACCATGTATCACCGAGGCCGGAAAAAACGAACTCAGCCGGCCCATTTTAAAAAAGCCCATCAGAATCTGTAACACACTGGCAAAGACAATGGCGGCCAAGGCAAAGCGATAACCTGCCATCGCATCGCCTTCACCGAGTTCCTGTACCGCGCCGAGCACCACAACTATCAACCCGGCGGCCGGCCCATTAATGGTTACAAACGACCCGCTGATGCGTGAAACCAGCACCCCCCCTATAATCGCGGTGATAATTCCCGCAGACGGCGGAAAACCTGATGCCATGGATATGCCTAGACACAACGGCAAGGCGATAAGGAAAACCAGAAATCCTGATAGCAAATCGCTACGCCAGTTTTCTTTTAAGCCGGCCAAGCCTGTTTTTGGCAATACAGGCAGTGAAGTTACATTCATACAAATCCTCGTTGATGGTTGCGTGTTTCTACTCTGCTTTAGAGCTATAATTGTGCCAACTGAACTGATTTTTTTAACGCTTTGATTATATATGTATGTTTTTCAAAATGCCATGAAAGTGAAAGGTGTCGATAGGTGTAAACAAACCAATCAGCGGTTCATTTGCACCGGACTTAGCAAGTATTATCTTTTGTTAAAATCAGGTTACTTATTCCAGGAGGCTGTCCGAGAACTAACATGCCTGTCAGTGGCTATCAATATGTAGTGCTTTTTAATTCTTTTAAGGCACTATATATAGTAGACGAATGAGTTAAATGTTAATTCTCGGACAAGCTCCTAGGTTGCTTTCAAATTGAAAACAGAGGTTTTTAATAAAATCGCCTCAAAATAGTGCTAATAGGCTCAAAGACGTGCTGTCCATCGCAAGATGGTTGGTTTATTTTGAAGGCTGGCCGAGTAAGCTTAAAAAATCACACAGTGAGCCGGTAACTCTAAGGTAATTGATCGAATTTCTTCACCGGGCGTATTCCGGCCAAGTTATTTCATCCACGGTGTAAACATACTCTGCCTAATTTTTGGCAATTAAAGTCATCCCTATACGTTTATCTGAGCCTCTCAATTTTGTAAGTTGACGTCTGTGTTAATCGCGGTATCATTCAACGGGTTGATGTGATTTTCTTTAGTTGGCTGTCGCCAGCAGAAGATACAAGTGTTATAGTTGGGCAATAAAAACTATTGGACGGCTACCTAAATTGCCAAATTAGCTCCTTTTAGTCTTTTAGAATGTTGAAGGTTATTCTTGCTTGCTAAGCCATGAAGAATAATCCGAGGGTATCATTTCTTTTTGAATGAGGAACAACGTGCTATGAACAAACTTTTAATTGCAGTTATCGCCATTTTAATTTTGCTAGTGATCATTTATAAGTGGAGGAAAAGAGCCCAAGCTTCTCAAAAGCCGGCAATATCCGCACAGAAAAATAAACCTGCCAATAAGCCACAAACAGCAGCAAACGTTGAGCCTAAAAGAGAGCCTGTACAGAAAACCCAAACAACAGGAGCTGTAAGCGCTATTGAGGTCAAGAGCACGCTTATTGTAGAGCCTGCGCCAGCTAAGACGGTTACGCTGGCCCCAAATGAAAGCGGTGATAACCTTCCTCAAGACTCAATGCTGAGGCGACATTATCTCACTCATTTACGCACTATGATTGAATCCCTTAATGGACCACGTCCAACAGACTCTTCTTTAAGAAGACATTATGACTCGCTGATAACAACTGAAATAGCGCAATGCTCAAGCGATAAAAATGCATTCGGGCGGTTAATTTGTCATTATGAAGCCTACAAAAAAGCCTTAGCCCAACAAGTCCAGAAAGCCAGCGCTGTAGCTAAACCATTGCCCAAAGCCGAGAAAAAAAGTGACGGCACAGAATTTCAGCAAGAAAAGCCAAAATTATCCGAAGATTCAACGTTAAAACAACAAACTAAAACCAGCGCTGGATCTGACATGCCGCTACCCCCAACGGATTCAGTCTTGCGCCGTCATTACGACACCATGATTAACAATGAATTAAACAGCCTCTTAGACCGCAAATAGTCATCAAGGACATATCTAAAAAATCACTTACTCTGGGAGAGAGGCATGAGCAACTTATTTTTTAATGTATTCATCCCGATCCTTCTCCCGGAAGGAGAAGTGTTTTTGAAATTTTTAGAGGTTCCCATAAAACGAATGGCCCCCTGGATATCAGCGAAAGCCAGCGGGAATAAATGTTCATCTGGACGTTGTCAGAGTAAACACCTTCGCTTTGCAGAAGGATGGACGGGGAAAGCTTGAATTCGATCCCCTCTACTTAATCACATAGAGCAAAAAAGAGACAGACATGATTAACAGAAAAAACGCTTCCGGCAACTTCCAGCCCCATTCGCGTATTTTGATTAGTATCCCGTGCCTGCCCATGTTCGGCTTGCTTCTGGCGATAGCTTTTTGCATCCCGGCCTGCACGCCTGCCAAGCCGGTTGATGAGACTGAATATAGCGCAAAAATCGTGGGCAATTGGTTGGGGACAGTGGGCGACATGAAGGAGTCAGTCACCTTTAGTGCCGATGGCAGCTTTATCGCCCAAGTGCGCCCCGAAGGATTTATCAGTAACACGCTTTCCCAGGGCGTCACCGGCACAATTCGTGGCACATGGGCCATTAATGCCAAGACTATCACACTAAAAATCATCAGTGCGGAGGATGAACGTGTCATTAACAGTGTGACTTCGAGCACCATAATGGCCTTCACCCCAAACGAGCTTTCGATGAAGAGCGACCGGGGAGAAACTTCAACGTTCGAGCGGGCCGAGCCCCTTTAGTCAAAATTTCTCCTGATTGGTAGGGAAACTCAGCTATATTTAACACTCGGAAAAATTTTTATAATCAATATAATACATTAGGATAAAAAATCCATGTGGCACTACACTCTGAAAAATAGCGGCCGATATCAGTTTGATTACACGATCGTCTTGCACACACCTCCGGGGCGGGATCCAGGTTTAGGGCACGATAAATAGCCAACTGCCTGGGCTCGGCGCGGGTGGCTTTGCGAACATGCAGGGCTCGTCCGTCAGCGCGCAGGAAACTGGCCGTGACTCGGCATTGGCTGGCCATAATCCGGCGAATGGAGTTCCAACTCTGGTCGATGCCGCTCTCTTTCAGGTCACGGCGTATGATTTGCAAGAACTGGTAGGCCAATACGGTGATGAACAGGTGCCCTCGGCGCTCTTCTTTGTGGTTGAACACGGGACGCGGCCAGTTCGCTTTTGATGCTGCGAAATACCGCAAATTGCCGGGCAGCCTCCAGTCGGCGATTTAGCTCGTTCTGGGTCAGTGCCGGGTCCTCCGGCAGGCGGAGAATTTCGGTCCAAACCAGCTGATCGAGTAAATCCTGACGGATAGGTTTTTGATCACATATCGCTTTCCCTGCATGACGATAGGCATCGGAGCCTGAACAAAGATGGTAGTAGATTTTGCGTGCCGATGTCCGTGACGAATTTCGATAGGGCGCAAAGCTGCATTGGCGGAAATGCACCACACCCTGGAGAATACTGGGTTCGATGGCGCGGCGCGGCCCATGCAGTTTGTTATAGATCAGCTTTTCCTGCGCCAAGGCGAAGGTTTCCTCTGTTAGCAACAAATAATCAATTAGTTGACAAAACTTGTCAAATTCTATTAATTCTGTATCGTCCCTCGAATTTACGAAAACACGGATCAGATTCAACGATGAAGCGCTTTATTATGTAAATCCTTTTGTTTGGGCTCAGTGCTTAGTGGGGACTGGATAATTGATAAGGCTCCGGCGCTACAGCTGTGGGGCGGCCTAAAACAAGATCGGCCATAAGCTGCGCGGATGCAGGGCCCAACACCAGGCCATTTCTAAAATGACCTGCATTTATACTTAAGTTGCAGATTTCGGGATGTTTGCCGATATAGGGTATTCCCTGCTCGGTGCCAGGTCTTAAGCCTGCCCAATGGTGAATAAGCGGGGCTTTTTTAAGCGCGGGTAGCAATTTTAAGGCAAACTCAGACAGCCGATCCCTGGCTTCTGCCGTGGTGGTTTTATTAAAATCGTCCCGCTCTACCGTGCTGCCTGCAAGGATTTTTCCGTCGCGTCGCGGAATCAGGTATTGATCACCGTCCAGCACCATCGTACGCAAGGTATCCGGATTGGCTTCAAACACCAACATTTGTCCTTTTACTGGGGCAATTTTGGGCGCATTGGCGACAATCTGAGGAAAAAGTTTTTGAAATAATTGCCCCGTCCATGCGCCAGCAGAAATGATTAGCTGGTTAACCGCAAACTGACCTGTCGTCGTGTCGATGCGGGTTATCCGGTTTCGCCTCAGAGCAATGCCGTTTAGCTCGGTATGTTCAATTAATGTCACACCCTTATTGATGAGATCCTGCTTTAATGATTTAACCAGCCGGGGATTACGGGCCTGGGCAATTTCGGGCAGCCATACAGGATTTTCCGGAGCCGTATCAAGATCTTTAAAAAAATCCGCTCCAGCGCTTTGAAAGGCAATATGGTTGGTATCGCACCAGTTTCGAGCCATTGTAATATCAGGGTTTTTGGTTATCAATAAGCCGCAAGGCGTCCATTCGGGGTCCAAATGGGTTTCGGCAATCAATTGCGCGGCTAATGCGGGGTATAAGATCAGGCTTTGTAGCGCCAGGCGAGTGATAGCATCCGCTTGCCGCCAAGGATAAAGCGGGAGCAAAATACCACCGCCTGCCCAGGACGATTCCTGGCCGAGTTGGTTTTTTTCGATAACCGTTACGGTAGCGCCGGCATTAAAAAGTTCTCTGGCGGTCAGCAGGCCGATAATGCCGCCGCCAATAATAGTGATATCTGGGATTTTAGTCATGGATATGGGTAAAAGTAAAAACAAAAGGGATTTTTTGTGCTGCCTTATTCCAGAAAAATCTTAAAAGCAAAATTATAGTGTATAGGGAATGACAATGTTGTGGATGTTTTTATCACAGCTAACATAGGCAAAACTGTGTTATACATCATCCTTCCTCTTTACCGGTTCTATCCATTCATTCATGGTGCAGGGTTGGCGTTTTATTTTCATCAGGGGTACGCGTTGAACGAAAAATTTTAACAGCGTTGTAAAGTGGATTATTTGAGTTTTTATGTTGTTTTTTACATACAATCATCTGGCTTTTATCAAGGTTTTGCTGTTACCCATTGATAATTAAGGATTAACAGGTAATAAAAAAATAGCTATAATGCTTGTATGGAAAGGGATTTACTGATATTATTGCCCAGTGGATTGAAATTTGTTGTAATAATACAAATTTTTGTAAATTAACAACCTCATGAGGGGGAATCAATGACTATAAAAAAAAATAACCTATGTCTGGGCGTAGCCTTGGCAACAATAACTATGGCAGGTGTCCTGGCTTCTCCACAAGTTGCTGCAAGCTCGAATGCGGAACGCATGGCGGCTGCTGCAAACAGAAAAGCTGAGGTTTTGGAAGCACAACTTCGAGCCATGCAGGACGAAATAGCCAGCTTAAGAGCGCAAGTAGGCAGTGCTGCGCCAACAACTGCTGTAGATTCACAAAAAGTTCAGGAACTGGATGCATGGATGGCGTCGGTTAAATCCGAGCCGGTTGTGGCTAAAACTAAAGACCATATGTTATATTTCCGTGGCGGCTACACCAGGAATGATGAATCCATGGACGCTACAACCAATAGTGTGGGCAATGGCGTAAAAAATGGTCCATTAGTTAATACTACTCAGGGTCATCAGGGTGGCTGGAATTTTGGAGCGGGTATTGATTTAAGCCTGAACGATAACATGTTCGGTCTCATGGACAATACCGAATTGATGGGCGAATTGGATGTTAATTACGTTGATTTGGGTACATTCACCAGTGGCCTTACTCCGACATTAGTTGCTCCTACTTTTCTTCCTGGTACAACAGCAAGTCAAAGTATGCTGAGAATTAGTGCCTCGCCAAAAATAAAATTCCTGAAAGGCAGCAGTATCAGGCCGTGGATTATCCCCGTGGGTTTCACTATAAACGCTATCAGCCCGCCATCTCAGGCTAATGCGATTACCGAGTTAAAACCAGCCATGAATTTCGGTGGCGGTGTGGATTACAATATTTGGAAAAGCCTGTATATAGGCGCTGATGTACGTTATTTCCTGGCAACTACTCGACTTGATAACACCAATGTGAACGGTTTGACCGCAGGCGGTTCAATCGGCTTCGGTTTCTAAGCCCGGCGCTTAAAATCAAATCCGAAAAAAAAGGAGGGGATAAAACCCCTCCTTTTTTTTGCCTGTAAATTTGCGGCCCAGCCTAAGGTAAAACGCAGAACATTATTTGATATTTGGCTTTTTTGCATTAGACTTGAGTACCTTTAAGTGCATGTAGATGTATGGATTCGTTCCCACGCGACGTATGTGTTTCGCACGGCCTTCGCGCTAGAAAGTGAAAACACTCGTTTAATTTACAGTTCAATAATGAGTAGGCATTAACATGATTAACTATGATCAAGACTTTTACGGCTGGACGCAAGAGCAGGCGGCCTTATTACGGGCTGGGTGCTTGCATGAACTGGACATCGCCAATCTGATAGAGGAAGTGGAAGCAATGGGCAGAAGTGAAAAGCGGGAACTTGAAAATTGCTTGGTCGTGTTGCTTCTTCATTTGTTGAAATGGAAGCATCAAGTGAATAGACGTTGTAGAAGTTGGCAATTGACCATTAAAACCCAGAGAATCGATTTTCTAAAGGTTTTGAGAGACAACCCGGGATTAAAACCGGGCTTGGATCAATGTCTGATTGATGCCTATCAATTGGCGGCTATCAAGGCATCGCAAGAAACAGGGTTTGATGAAGCCATTTTTCCGGCCTCTTGTCCTTGGGAGTTGTCGGATGCTATCAAGCAGGACTTTTATCCTGATTGATTAATTATAAATCGAGCCTTCTGTCCATGGTTTTTAAATCGCTTAACAACCGTAATTTAGTTCTACTTTTAGTCACGCAGATACGCGGCGCCTTCCTTTTCGGCTTGAGGTAACTTCTTATTATCTGCGGAATTTAGGCCGTTCAGATCCGGCAAAGATTGCCTGCGCTTAATAAGAGCTTCGGCTTAAAGGATCTTTCAATAAAAATATTTAAGCCTGTTTAAGCAATGAAAACCCTTTACCCTGAAATATTTCCCTACGACACATTTTTCCTTGAAACGGGCAGCAAACATTCAGTTTACGTAGAACAAAGCGGTAATCCTGACGGCATTCCGGTTATTTTTCTGCACGGCGGGCCGTGTTCAGGAACAAAACCCGATCATCGGCGTTTTTTTAATCCTGAACGTTACCGCATTGCGCTCTTTGACCAGCGTGGCTGCGGCATGTCACTGCCATTTGGCGAACTGGAGAACAATACCACCCAGGATTTGATTGATGACATGGAGCGCATCCGGCAACACTTAGGGATACATCAATGGCTGTTGTTTGGCGGATCCTGGGGGGCTGCGCTGGCTTTATTATATGCTCAACAGCATCAGGACAAAGTAGCCGGAATGATTATTCGCGCGGTATTTTTGGCTAGGCAACAGGATTTGGATTGGTTTGCCAAGGACGGTGCCAACCGGATTTATCCTGAGCAGTGGCAGCGGCTTGTTGAGAGTATCCCGGAACCTGGGCGGGAGAACCTGGTGGAAGGATTATGTGATGCGCTTTGGGGTGAAGACGAGGTGGCAAAGAGACGGGTCGCCAAGGAATGGACTGCTTGGGGCGGACAGGTTGCCTTAGGTATCGATTTTCAACCCAGCATCCAGAGTGATCATGTGACTGATAAAATGGTAAAACAAGCATGTATGGAACTGCATTATGCCAGGCACCATTATTTTATTAAGGAAAACCAGATTCTTGAAAATTGCAGGATCTTATACAATATTCCAACCATCATAATCCATGGACGTCAGGATTTGGTTTGTCCCATAGAAGCAGGAATGAACCTGAATAAGGCTTTGCCCTGGGCCGAATATATAATATTACCTAATGCCGGACACATTGCCCAAGGTACAGAAATGATTGACGCGCTGGTTTCCGCTACGGATAAGTTCGCAGAAAAGCCGGCTTGAGAATTGTAGGCCGGGACAAGGCTTTTCAGGCGCAAGCGAGAACAAGCGTTTCCGGCACACCGGACGATATTGCCGGAAACGCCACCACGCGCTACGCCCTACGGCAAGCTCAGGACAGGCTTGGGTGGTCTTATTCCGGCCTAAGCCTGATGGTTTTCTAAGGTTAAAGGTTAAAAAAACCATTTTACCTTTCACCTTTCACCTTTAATCTTTATATTATGATTCAGAAGAAACGTTTAATTATTGCCATGACCGGTGCAACGGGCGCCGTTTATGGTGTAAGAATGTTGCAAATCCTGCAGGCACAGGAACAATGGGAGACGCATCTGGTTATTTCTGATGCGGGCGTGGTGAATTTAAAGCACGAAATGGATATGAAGCGGGCCGAACTGTTTAAACTGGCCGATGTAACGCATGGCATCAACGATATTGCCGCCAGCATTTCCAGTGGCGGTTTTAAAACAGAAGGGATGATTATTGCGCCATGTTCAATGAAAACGCTGGCGGCTGTGGCGCATGGCTTTGGCGACAATCTGATTTCACGATCAGCCGATGTGGCGTTAAAAGAGCGGAGGCGGTTAGTGGTTATGCCCCGCGAAACCCCTTTAAATCTGGTGCATATCAGAAATATGGCGAGCGTGACGGAGATGGGCGGCATTATATTTCCACCGATGCCGGCATTTTATAGTAAAACCGATTCATTAAAGGCTATGGTGAACGAAACGGTCGGCCGGGTATTGGATATGTTCGGGGTTGATGTTGAGGGTTTATATACGCCATGGGAAGGTTTGTAGGATCTGAGGCATTGCACCACGTCGACACGAAGAGCACGAAGTTTTTACTTTGGGCTTTTCTTCGTGCTCTTCGTGTCTTCGTGGTGAATTAATCAAGCGCCTACGACAAAAGCCGTGAGTTTTTACTGTTACGAAAAATCAACGGTTTTTCATTTACCGATAATGCGCTTCTGGCTGCAGAATCTATCGCTTCCTGAATAACGCCATGTTCAGGTGATTTGCTGCATACCGGATCAGCGTTGTACATATCGCCAGTCAACAAATAGGCCTGGCAATGGCAACCGCCAAAATCCTTTTCTTTTTCATCGCAGCTACGGCAGGGCTCTTTCATCCATTCAACGCCACGGAAGAAATTGAAGGCTTTCGATTCATTCCAGATTTCTTCAACGCTGTAGTCTTTAACATTGGGGCAATCCAGTCCCGGCAGTTCTCGTGCGGAATGGCATGGCAAGGAAACGCCGTCAGGTGCAATGGTCAGGAAGGTAGTGCCCCAACCGTTCATGCAGGCTTTGGGCCGATCTTCATAAAAATCCGGCACGACATAATAGATTTTCATTTTGCCAGCGACGGTTTCCTTAAACGCTTGCGCGATGGCTTCGGCCTTTTCAAACTGTTCTTTGGTTGGTAGCAATAAATCGCGATTGGCATGTGCCCAGCCGTAATATTGGGTGTTGGCCAGTTCCAGGTAATCCGCGCCAAGCTCTTCTGCCATGGCCAGAATTTCCGGCATCTGGTGGATATTTTCGCGGTGGATGACCACGCATAACACCATCGGGTAGCCGTGTTTTTTGACCAGACGGGCGACTTCTTTTTTGTGCTCAAACGATGCCGTGCCTGCTATATGGTCGTTTAATTCCTGCGTGCTGGCCTGAATGCTGACCTGGATATGATCCAGCCCCGCTTCTTTAAGCTGGATAATTCTTTCTTCCGTCAGTCCGTAACCCGACGTAATCAGGTTGGAATAATAACCCAGGTCTCTGGCGTGTTTAACCAGCTCGGCCAGATCTTTACGGGTTAGAGGTTCACCTCCAGAAAAACCTAACTGCACGGCCCCCATTTTACGGGCTTGGGTCAGTACGCGTTTCCAGTCTTCCGTGCTTAATTCCGATTGATATTTGGCATAATCAATCGGGTTAGAACAATAAGGACACTGTAACGGGCAGGCGTAAGTCAGTTCTGCCAGCAGCCAGCGCGGTGGTGTGATTTTAGTTTTGATTGATCCAGCCATTATGTAAAGCGACCTCCAGGAAAGCGGTGACATCGTTTGTAAGCCCGGATGTGCTAAATTTCTGCTCCAGTTCGCTGACAATTTCGGCAAGATTGCGCGTGCCGTCACAGAGTTTCAGGATTTCAGCTGAACTTTGATTAAGCTCCACCATGCCTTCCGGATAAAGAATCACATCTTTTTGTTGCGCTTCTTCCCATTGCAAGCGGTGGGTGCGGGAGAATTTTATGGGTAGAGCCGGGTTTATGGTCATATTGGTGTTTGGTTTTAGGGGTTTTATAAAGGTAGTGCGGTAAAATCCTCAACGGCAACCAGCATAACACGCCGAGGTTGTCGTTGCTGGTGAGTGATGGCGAGGTAATCGTTTTCGATTTTTTGTAATACCCCTGCATCAAAATATTGCTCACCGCAAAATGTACATTCCAGGCAAGGTACATTTTCAACTACTAACATCTGCTGGTCTTTTTGGTAAATATAGCGCGTGGTTTTTCTGTCAAGGTGTTTGTGACCACAGAATACGCAGTGTTCGGACATTATGAATTGCCTCGTTCAAAAAGGTTTTTAAACTTGGGTGGTGTAGGAATATAGACAGTGATAATTACCAGTGTTTCACCCATAGAGCCACATACCGCATGAATAGGAATACCGCTATCGGTAAACCCGGCGACTAAACAGCTTAAGCCTCGGCCAGTATCTGCATATTGTTCGAGAATACGCCCATTAAGTAAAGCTTGGGCTACTTGAGCCAAGGTTAAGTTATCATTTTGCCGTTCTTGGTCGCCATGCCGTGAATAACGATAAGCTTCGTCACGCACGGCTTGTTTTATCCAATCTATGGGTATCATGGAAGTCTTTTAGTGATAGATTGGTTGCATGGACAAATTCCGTATTGGATTTTTTTCATCAAAGAATCGCCAATATTGGTTACCTCAAAACTGCGGATCGCTAATGCGAAAATGTTATAGTTTTACGCTAATACCATAGCCAGATAGCTCTAATTTCCCCGTTTTGTCGTAATAATCAACAGTCCCATTTTCCCATACAATCCAGACTTCCTCTGCTCCGGCTTGCAAATAAAGTTGCACCTTGTTAGTCATCTCCTCTTTTGAATTGGAAGGCGATACGATTTCAATACACAGCTCAGGCGCGTGCGAATAAGGCGTTTCATAACTGTATTGTTTGATAAATGCCTTGGAACACCAGGCGACATCAGCGACTTTTACGCCGTCCGTGGTTTGAACTGAGCATTCAGTAAGCACTTCACCTTTTTTGAGTTTGCGCTCAAGCAAAGCACTGATGAGTGACTGCAAGCGGCCGTGTTTATTGGAGGCAGGAGTCATTTCAACTTTTCCATAGCGGTTCAGCTCAATTTTAAAAGGTAAATCCTTAAAATACGGATTATCGATTACTTCTGACCATTGCATCGCATTTTTCCTGTTGTATCAAAACCTTAGCAAGCTACGCCTCAATATTAAAATACGGCGGCATGTTGTTAATATAAGCCATATACATCGCATCCGCCATCGTCCATAACACATCCAGCTTGAATTTAAGAATTTGTATCATGCGGTCCTGTTGTTCGCGGGTTTTGTACCAGTCCAACGTAATTGCCAGACCATGTTCGACATCCCGCCTTGCCTCTGTCAGGCGTTTTCGGAAATAGTTGTAGCCTTCCACGTCAACCCACGGGTAATGTTCCGGCCAATTATCCAAACGTTGCTGGTGGATTTTGGGCGCGAACAATTCAGTCAACGAAGAGCTTGCCGCTTCATGCCATTCGGCCCTTCGGGCAAAATTAACGTAAGCGTCCACGGCAAAACGAACGCCGGGCAGCACATGTTTTAATGAAGTTATGTCTTCGCGGTTTAAGCCGACGGCAATGCCCAGTTGTATCCAGGCCTCAATGCCGCCGGGGTCACCAGGATGACCATCGTGATCAAGAATGCGTTGGATCCATTTTGCGCGGGTTTCGCGGTCAGGGCAGTTTGCCAAAATGTTGGCATCTTTTATAGGGATGCTCACTTGGTAATAAAAACGGTTGGCTACCCAGCCTTGTAATTGTTCTTTGGTTAGTTTACCGGCGTTCATCAGGGTATGGTAGGGATGATGAATGTGGTAATACTTTTCCATGCCGCGCAAAGCGGCTTCAAATTCTTCTTTAGTCCACGCTTTATTATCGTTATTGTTCATGGCGTTACTCTTTGGGAAGTAATAAAAACGGCGTGCAAAAACAGGTTTTTGTACGCTGGCTAAAACTATAAATCGATTTCCAGGCCATCGTACGCGACTTCAATACCGGCAGCATCGAGGATTTTACGCTGCTCGGAATCGTCGTCCAGAATCGGGTTGGTGTTATTGATGTGTATCAATATCTTCCGGGCTTTAGCGACACCGCTTAAAACTTCTATCATGCCGCCTGCGCCCGATTGCGGCAAGTGACCAATTTCACGGGCCTTTTTATGGCTGATGTTTTGAGTACACATTTCGTCGTCCGTCCAGAAAGTGCCGTCTACCAAAAGGCAGTCAACGGCTTGCATGGCAGCCATCACATGCGGCTCTATTTCACCCAGCCCAGGCGAATAAAACACTTTTTTGCCCGTGGAAATTTGCTCAATAATGACGCCGATATTGTCACCTTCATGCGGATCATGACGATGAGGCGAATAGGGCGGCGCTTTGCTTTTTAACGCCTGGGTATAAAAACGCAAGTCAGCGATGGCGGGAATGGTGAAGCTGCCGCCATCAACAGGCACAGGATGATGATTGACCGTGCAATAGTGTTCCAGCATGTTGAATAAGGGGAAGCCTGTGGTGAGATCCTGTTTGACCATGTCCGTGCAGTAAACATCCAATGGCTTGCCTTCCCGGAGCATCAACATTCCAGTGGTGTGGTCGATTTGGCTATCGATGAGCATGATAGCTTTAATGCCGGTGTCACGAATACCTTCTTTGGGCTGAATAGCGGGGAAGGCCTCCAGTTGTGCTCTAATATCGGGGGAAGTATTAAACAGCAGCCAGTTTTTGTTATCGGTGCTCACGGCAATGGATGACTGTGTGCGCGCCAAGCCGTTCATTTGTTTATGACGCAAACGATGGCAATTATGACAGTTGCAGTTCCACTGTGGAAAGCCGCCTCCTGCACCTGAACCAAGAACTCTAATTTTCATGATGAAAGCCTAAATAGAAAGGCTCGAATGATACGGGAATAACGATTTTCAGGCAAAAAAAGAAGGGGGTTCACTGAGAACCCCCTTCTTTTACCCAATCCCAATCGGCCCCAGCAGTTAAGCAGGGAAAATTCGTTTAGCGGTTGTAGATGTACATTGTTACTTCAAAACCGAAACGCAGGTCTGTATAGCTTGGTGTTTCCCATTTCATCGTGAACCTCCAGAAGTTTATTAGATATTGTTGCTAGCTTGATCAAGTAAGCCAGATCAAAGTATACGATGAACTATTTTACAACGCAACTGAAAAGGGCGTATTTAAAAAGATAAGTCAGGCCAATTTATTTCCATGTCATGGTTTATCAAGGCACGCAGGAAGTCTTTGTTGTAACGATGAATTTTATACTTGTGGCATTTTTGATTGGGCGTTATATTGAGGCTCCAAGAAAACTTTTATTACACTAAATATCTGAAATCAAGTATTTCTCCGTTTAAAAAACACTAAATCAATGATTTCCGGTAAGTATGCGTAATATCAGATAAAAATAATATTAATATTTTTAGGAGGAATTATGACCGGTGATCTTATTGAATTGTTTATATGGATGTGGATTATAGCAACTGTGGCGTTCGCCCCCTTGGGCTATTTTATTTACAAATATACCCAGAAAAATGGTCAGCCGTTTGGCGAAACTGAACCACACGGCGATAGTCCTTCATTTGTCAATGAATTAGCTGAAAGTGCCATTCATTTTGTCAAAAGCAAATTCTCAAAAAAATAAATTGTATTTATTTATTTTTATGAAATTTCCGGGAACGCGTACATCTGGAAATTACAGTGTTTGTAAGTCGAATTACGCTAAATCTGAATTAGGCCATTTCCGGAGAAGAAGAAACCCGGCTCGCTGGTCTTATTGCCCATCTTCTGCGTTGTAAAAAGGGTTACATAACGTGTTATGCAGCCCTTTTTACGCCTTGGCAACTGCTCCTGGGTAGCTCTGCCCCATGCATCCTTGCAGTCGTTGAAAGTGAACAATAAACCAGCACAATTTGGATATATTCATTCTTGAAAATGACCTTACATGCTGCATGTTGGGCATACGGGGTTTCTCTTTAGCTTCATGGTGTTCCATTCCATTGTTAAGCCATCCAGCAGCAATAACCGTCCTGTTAAGGTTTCGCCGATAGCCATTATCAGCTTCATGGCTTCCAATGCCTGAATGCTGCCAATTATCCCCGTGATGGGCGCTATAACGCCATTGGTCGCACAGTTTTGAAGTTCTTCGCCATCACTGTTATAAAGGCAGTTATAACAAGGACTATTATTTTTGCCGGGAGTAAAAACGGATACCTGACCTTCAAAGCGTATCGCCGCACCTGAAACCAATGCTGTTTGGTGCGTGACGCAGGCACGGTTAATCGCAAACCGGGTTGAGAAATTATCGCTACAATCCAGCACGACATCGGCTCTAATCACTTCCAAATCAAGCTCTTCGCCACTCAGTCTTTGCTTGACCGCCCTTACATTAACATCAGGATTTAATTTATTCAGTGTTTGACGGGTTGAAATAACTTTATCAGTCCCAATATCGGGAGTGTGATGAGCAACCTGTCTTTGTAAATTGGATAATTCCACTACGTCATCGTCATAAATTGTGATACTGCCGATACCTGCTGCGGCAAGGTATATAGCGGCGGGTGAGCCCAAGCCACCCGCACCGATAATCAATACCTTGGCGGCCAGGAGTTTTTGTTGTCCCTCAATATCAATTTGGGGCAGCATTATTTGACGGCTATACCGCAGTAGTTGGTTGTCATTCATGGGTTATATTATTTGTGAAGAGTGAGGGGAGATGATGCCAAAGAACTTGACAGACTGCAAAAGCTCATTATCATTAGCACTCATTGCTAGCGAGTGCTAATAGCAGATACCCTTTATTTTAATGTTAGGAGATATAGATGAAAATACGTCCGTTACACGACAGAGTGATAGTCAAACGCCTTGAAGAAGAAACTACCACTCCTGGCGGTATTGTATTGCCTGGTTCTGCCGCTGAAAAGCCAAGCCAGGGCATGGTCTTGGCCGTAGGTAATGGCAAGCAGCTGGATAATGGCACAGTGCGTGCGTTAGAAGTCAAGGTTGGCGACAAAGTGCTGTTTGGCAAATACTCAGGTAACGAAGTTAAAGTTGACGGTGAAGACCTCATCGTTATGCGTGAAGAAGACATCATGGGCATTTTAGGTTAAACCTAAACCCTTTTATAATCATAATCACACACAAAAGTTAGGAATAAAAAATGGCAGCAAAAGACGTATTATTTGGTGATGACGCTCGTGTCCG
>JAQTPT010000024.1 GCA_028712795.1 Methylococcales bacterium | reverse complement strand
GTTGTGGAGGGGTTTAAAGAATCCATGCGAATTGTATTTGATAAGCATCTGGGGCAATGGAATTATACTGCCATTCCTGAAGCGACAATTTCAGAAGTTGCATAAGTTATTTTATGCACGTTCCTAACCAAGTACCGAGGAAAGTTTTGCACGCGGTTTAGTACTCTCAGGCGACTCGACCGCTTAGGGGTGTGTCGTTATCCATAACAATACCGCCGCCGCTAGCAGAGTGATACAAGAGGCGGCTATGTTCATTAGGCCGATTCGGTTGGCGTCCTTGATAGGGTGGCTGATACGGTTTAATGAGGCGTCCACCTCTGCTTTGATCGTTGTAACCACCTCTTTTGCGCCCGCCCGCATCAACCGTTCCATCGTTGCCTTACTGGCATCGAGTGACGCATTTAAAATGCGTTCCGCCTTTTCCTTGGCGTCAGTGCTCCAGCGGTGTGAAATGCCTTCAAGTTCGGATTTGTACTGGTCAAGCATTTCTTGCTGCGCTTTTTGGCTATCTTGCATCAGTCTGTTATTGAGCGTTTGCAGAATCAAGATAGGATCATCGCGACCCACGGCTATGCCGTGCTTTGCCGCGATTTCCTTGATCGTTTCCTCTATTTCATGGTCATGGTTCATTACAGTACCGCTGCGCAGTCCATTTGTTCAAACAAACGGCTTTTTATAATTTTGAGCCGTTGCCGGGTCATAATGGTGAGTGCCGGATTGGCCAGCGCTTCATCAAATGTTAAGCGATCTTGCAGCAACTCTGCCAAGTCCCGGCCATAAGTTTCTTCTTTAAGTACAGGGATTTTAATAATCGCTGAAACCCGGCTTTTATTGGCTGTATAGGCCTTCATTTGTTCAAAGCTTTTGCCTTCGCTTTCTATAGCGCCCCAATAGGGATTGAGCCAGACGATAAAGGTGGTCTCTTGGGTGAATTGTGTGGCGAGTTGTGAGAACCCGTTCAAGGTATCCGTTAAGGCTTGGCTCCCCGTTATAACCGTATGCACCACTAATTCATGCCCCATTTCTTGTAACAAAGCCGGCACATGGTTGCTATTAAGGTAGTGCGAAAGCGGCACAAATGAGCTGGCGCCATTATCGATAATGACATCATCAGTGGCTGGAGCAATCAACTCTACCAGTGTGTCAAAGTTCCTCGGGTTAATTTCTTCATTCTCCATGATTTGAAGGCGTTTAACATTCAGTCCCTCGAAACCATGAAAGGTGGCGTTTACCGGATCAGTGTCGATACAGAGCGGCTGTTGGCCTGTGTTCATTTTGTATTGTGCGAGTATGGCGGCAATCAGCGATTTGCCTACGCCGCCCTTGCCTTGCAGAATCATGTGTATTTTTGCCATTAGATTAAGTCCTCTTTCTTTGCTATGGGATCGAATTTAAAGCCGGGTAGCTCATACGACTTTTTGGTTTTTGGTTCAGTGGGTTGGATGGTTTGTTCTTGCCATGGTGTTTTGCTGTTGGCTTCTTGTTTAATGATTACCAGGGATTGTTTAGGTTTCAGAATCAGATCGTTCGCATAGTTAACGAAGGTCTGATAACTAAACGTTATTTTCTTTTGGATGTGTAGTGTTCTGTAAATTTGTTTGAGAGCCCAGCCATCCTCCAACGCTTCCTTGATGTCTTCCCTTAGCACCAGGAATATCGCCCGATTTTTCACGCCGGTTCCCTTCTGTTTTCGCTTGGTTTCTTCCTCGGCAATCAGTTCTGTCAGTTTTTTTGACATGGATTTTTTATTTTTGGGTAATGAGATTTTTGATTGATTTTTCCTTGATTTTCCCTTTATTTTTCCATTACATAGCGATATTAGCTTGATTCATGGCGTTTTAAACAGTCTAAAAGAAAGTAAACAAATAATCAATATATCGTAAATTAAAAATAAATGGTATGCTTCGCAATATACCGACTTTAGTCGGGGCAGGATATGTGAAGTACCTGTACCGCTGAAGCTGGCACAGGGTCTTCACTTCCACTTATTCGCGCTAGGCACTCAACGGGAATCCTGCTCTGCGAGGCCAAGCGGCTACCGCCGCTATTTTGTTAATTGAGGACTTCATGTCAGAAAAGAAAGCCATTAGAAAGGGAAATACACCCATCTATGTATGGGTGACTCCCGACGAAAAAGCGGTAATCGAGTCATTGGCAAAGCAAACCGGACATAGCACATCAGCGTATTTGCGTCTGCTCGGTCAAGGCTATGTGCCTAAGAGCATTGTTGACCATGGCAAGGTCATGGAGCTTGCGCGTATCAACGGCGACCTGGGGCGTTTGGGAGGGCTATTAAAACTCTGGCTGTCGAATGATGCCAGGACGTCTCAGTTTGGCGAGAGCACCCTGCGGGCGGCGCTTGCACGAATTGAGGACACTCAGAACAAAATGCTTGAAATTATGAAGACCGTGGTGATGCCTCGGGCTGACCGGTAACTATAGCGGCTAAATTTTTTGGTTAAGATGATTGCGAAGCACGTGCCCATGAAGTCGGTTAAAAAAAGCGACTTCGCCAGCCTGGTGAAATACCTGGCAGACGACCAGGAAAAGCATGAACGTGTTGTCTATACGTCAGTAACGAATTGTGAATCGATCGACTTGAGTGCGGCGGTTATTGAAGTCACGACCATCCAGGGCATGAATACCCGTGCCGAATCCGATAAAACCTATCACTTGATTTTGAGTTTCAGGACCGGTGAACGTCCCGATGACAACGTTTTAGAAGAACTTGAGAGCAGGATTTGTGAGGGGCTTGGCTACGGTGAGCATCAACGTGTAAGTGTTGCTCACGATGATACCGACAATTTTCATCTGCATATTGCCATCAACAAAATTCATCCAACACGTTTAACGATTCACAGTCCCTATAACGATCATAAGACCCTCGGACAGCTGTGTGAGGCGTTGGAGCTAAAGTACGGACTTGAACGGGACAATCATCAGTCCGCAAGGGTTGGCAGTGAAAACCGTGCTTTGGATATGGAGCATCACGCCGGAGTGGAAAGCTTATTAGGCTGGATCAAGCGCGAATGTCTTGAGCAATTACAGGCGGCTTCTTCTTGGGCCGAACTGCACCGTGTTTTGCAAGCACACGGGCTGGAGTTGAAGGAACGCGGGTGTGGTTTGGTTATTTCTGATCAGGATGGCTTGATGGTAAAAGCAAGCTCTGTGGCTCGTGAGCTGTCGAAAGGCAAACTGGTTGACCGATTCGGCGAGTTCAAATCTCAGACCCGTCCTGTTACTACCGAAGGCACAGGTAAGAAATATGAGGCCAGGCCAGTGCGGTCGCGACTTGATACCACCTTATTATTTGCTCGATACAAAAATGAACAGCAGGGAACGAGAGCAAATCGTACCCAGGAATGGAAGGAGGCCAGGGCGAAAAGAGATCGTTTAATTGCAGACGTCAAGCGTAAAGCGAGGTTGAAACGCGCAACCACTCAGCTGGCAGGTGGTTCGAGGTCTGAAAAGAAGTTGCTGTACGTGATGACGAGCCAAAGCGTTAAAGGTGAGCTTAATAAAATTAATGAACAATACCGTCGAGAGCGTGAACGGCTATCAAAACAGTATCAGCCCCTACAGTGGGCCGACTGGTTACGCCGCGAGGCAACCAAGGGCGACAAAGAGGCGTTAGAAGCGCTGCGTGCGCGCGTGGTTGCTCTCGGGCTTAAAGGCAACACGGTTAGCGCAAGTTGTGGCGAGCTGAAAAGGACGGGGGTTAAAGCCGATCAGGATGGCATTACCAAAAAAGGCACCATCATTTATTGCGTCGGATCGTCTGCCATTCGAGATGATGGTGATCGGCTTAAGGTCTCCCGGGGAGCCACGCGCGAGGGCTTTGAGGCGGCGTTGCGCTTGGCAATGGAACGCTACGGAAGCAATATCACAGTGAATGGCACAGCCAACTTCAAGTCCCAAATTGTTGAAGTCGCGGCGACCGCCAATCTTCAGTTGACGTTTACCGATTCCACACTGGAACGTAAACGGGTTGCCTTGGTAAACCATTCAACCACCACCAAACAGGAGAGTAATAATGACGCAAAAGACAGAGGACGACGAACTGGAAGCGGCGCTGGCGGCATTGGCGCAGCCGGGCGAAATGCCGGTGCTGGACGTGATCGTGGACGCGGAAACTTCGGGGTCGGATTTGCCCGTAAGCCCAACATTGGCAGCATTGCCGTTAGCCCGCCGCCCGATGCCCGGAACCGTTTGCGAAACTTGTCCGAACTCGGTGTGGTTCGCTTCGCCAAACGAAGTGAAATGTTATTGCCGGGTGCTGTTTCTGGTCACCTGGAGCAGCCAGGCGCCCAATCAGATAACGCATTGCGACGGCGTGTTTCTAGGGGAGAATTAACACCCCTCTCGTTTACGGCAGCTGATCAGTATATTGAAGAACGCGAACAAAAACGCCTTAAAATACTCGATATTATGGAACATAGGCGATATACTACGGCTGACGTTGGGGTTTTGGCTTTTGCGGGTGTAAGACGGATCGCAGGCGAGTCCTTGGCACTCTTGAAACGCAACGAGGTTATCCTGGTGATGCCCATTGATGAAAAGACCGCGAACCGCCTGAGTCGGTTAGCAATCGGTGATCCAGTCACCTGCACGGGGATTGGGCTAGTTAAAACAAAGGGCAGAAGCCGATGAAAGACAAATTTAATAATGCGGTCGGCCCGCAGGTGCGAGTCGATAAACCAAAGTCCGGAAAGATAATACCTGTTTTGGCGGTTGTTTTTATGCTGGCCGGTTTGCAGTCGGCGACGCAATTCTTTGCCAATGAGTTTGGATTCCAGCCTCAACTCGGGGCCCACTACCAGCATATTTATGCGCCTTGGAGCATCTTGATATGGACCTATCAATGGGGGGAACTATTCCAGGCAGGGTTTATGAAAGCCGCCGGGGTCGGCATGACGGTGACCGCTACCGGCCTGTTAGGGTTAATGGTGGCCAGGATGGTGGCGGCGAACTCTGCAAAAATAAACCCCTATTTACACGGTTCCGCGCGTTGGGCTAATCAGCACGACATCGAAAGGGCCGGGTTATTGCCACGGCCATTAACAGGCTGGCAACAGCTGACCGGTCAAAAAAAGGGGTCAAGTGGCGGCGTCTACGTGGGGGCTTGGCTGGATAAGAAGGGGATTACGCGCTATTTACGGCACAACGGCGCGGAGCATGTGCTGTGTTATGCCCCCACGCGTTCCGGGAAAGGGGTGGGGTTGGTCATCCCGACGCTGTTGTCATGGCAACACAGTGCCGTCATCACTGACTTGAAAGGTGAATTATGGGAATTGACGGCGGGTTGGCGGCAACGCTATGCATGCAATAAAGTCTTGCGGTTTGAACCGGCCTCATTAAGCGGCGGCGTACACTGGAATGCGTTGGATGAGATACGTTTGGCCACCGAGTACGAGGTCGGTGATGTGCAAAATTTAGCGACCTTACTGGTTGATCCGGATGGGAAGGGCTTGGAAACGCATTGGCAAAAGACCGCTCAAGCCTTGCTGGTCGGGGTGATTTTGCACGTCTTGTACAAAGCACAGCAGGAAGGAACCGAAGCCACTTTACCCGCCGTCGATGCCATCCTATCTGATCCCGACCGCGATGTTGCCGAGTTATGGATGGAAATGGTCACCTACGGACATGTGCACGGCAAAACCCATCCGACGGTCGGCTCTGCCGCGCGGGACATGCTGGACAGGCCGGAGGAAGAAGCCGGTTCAGTGCTGTCCACGGCCAAGTCTTATCTCGCCTTATATCGCGATCCTGTGGTCCAGCGTAATGTGAGCCAATCGGACTTTCGGATTAAGGACTTGATGAATTTCGATGAGCCGGTGAGCTTGTATATCGTCACCCATCCCAACGATAAGGCCAGGTTGCGCCCGCTGGTGCGCGTCATGATCAATATGACCGTACGGCTGTTGGCCGACAAGATGGATTTCGTTAACGGCCAACCAAAAGCCCATTACAAACATCGTCTGCTCATGATGTTGGATGAGTTTCCCAGTTTGGGCAAGCTCGAAATATTGCAGGAGGCCTTGGCGTTTATTGCCGGTTACGGCATCAAGTGTTATTTGATTTGCCAGGATATTAACCAGCTTAAAAGCCGTGAAACGGGCTATGGCCAGGATGAAAGCATTACCTCTAACTGTCATGTTCAGAGCGCCTTTCCGCCCAATCGGGTCGAGACGGCCGAGCACTTGTCTAAACTAACCGGTCAAACGACCGTTTCTAAAGAACAGATCACCACCAGCGGCCGGCGCACGTCGGCCTTGCTTGGGCAGGTGTCCCGTACCATTCAGGAAGTGCAACGGCCGCTGTTAACGCCGGACGAGTGCTTGCGGATGCCAGGGCCAGTAAAGGGCGCGGAGGGTTTGATTGAAAAGGCCGGCGATATGGTTGTTTATGTGGCCGGTTTCCCAGCCATTTATGGCGTACAGCCCTTATTTTTCAAAGACCCTATTTTTAAGGCCAGGGCGGCCATTCCGGCACCGATGGTTAGCGATAAGCTCATACAGGCGCCTACCGTTGAACATGGCGAAGAAGGCATCAAGTTATGAAGCGGTTCACGGTGAGTTTTGGTGTGATGATGTCGGTCTTTATTGTGTGCGGGCTTGCCTATGCGGCCGGTGTCCGGCTAAACACCACGCCGAGCATTCCTGTTGGGGTGTATCGGCTAACCAATGATTCAATAGTGAAAGGTGCTTATGTGCTGTTTTGTCCGCCGCCTGCCGCAGTATTCGATATGGCAAAAACACGCGGGTATCTGGGTGCGGGATTTTGTCCAGGCGGCTATGGACACCTGATGAAAAAGATTTTAGCGGTTCAGGATGATGTGGTGGCTATTGGCACTGACGGCGTACGTGTGAATGGTCAACTGTTGCCCTTGAGCGCCCCCATCAAATTCGATGGAGGCGGCCGTCCACTGCCTGACTATAAAGCTTCCTGGGCGTTGGGCCGTTCCGAGGTTCTGGTTATGTCTGACAGCAACAGCGGTTCCTTTGACGGGCGGTATTTCGGTCCGATCCAGCGTTCGCAAATAGAGAGCGTTATTCGCCCTGTTTTTACGTGGTAAGGGGGTGAATGAGGTTTTTTATCGCCGAAAAACCAGACGTAGCGAAAACCATAGTCAGAGTGCAAGCAAACTTACCCGGATATAAAGGGTAAGCCTGATTACAACAGTAACAAACAGCAAGGTGGAAGCAATGACTAATGAAATCAGTACTAACAACAAGCCAGATCATGCCGAGGCGGCTAATTCGGATACCTTCGATGTTAACGCCGTATTAAACAGCGATGCAATGAGTGCCGACACCTTTATCGGCGAAGGGGATGCTGTTGATGTATTGGCCGAGAAATTGACCGATGCCATGATTCCCGGTGCGATGGTCGAGTTCGACCCGGATGAAGCGGAACGCATTGGGGCTTTTCAAGAGGATGCACTTGATGAGTCTGATGCCTTAGAGAGCAGTATCGATTTGGAAAGCATTGGATAATCAAAGATGGCAAAACAATCTAACCCAGATCAATATGACTTATTCGATGATTGGCTTGTTTCTGGGGCGAAGCCAATTATTCCAGTTAACCTGAATAGTGAGGCTACATTAGACCTATCTTTTGATGAGTCGAGGCATGTTTTAGCCTTACGTTTGTCCCAAAAGCTCAATGCGGATGGTGAAGTCACGAGCAAGTTCTTAACCGAACAAGCAGATCGTGCCTTCGGAGGCACACAGGCGCAAGGAACGTATTCGACTAAGGATGCCTATGACGCCTTGGAAGCCGCATTTAATATCCATCTTCTTAGCACTGAGGATTCCGGTTGGACTGAACAAGGTGCTGAATGGGCAAGAACAAAGGCAATCGATTTAACCAGCCGAATCCAGAAGCTGCCGACGCAGACCAAACGCGATGAGGAAATGGATGAGTTTCAACAATTCAGCACGCCGCCCGCTTTGTCGTTTGTGGCCAATTGGGTGGCGAACGTCAAGCGCGATGATTTTATGGTTGAGCCTTCTGCCGGTACCGGCGATTTGGCCGTTTGGCCGGAAATTGCGGGTGCTGTAGTTATTTTGAATGAGTTGGCGCCACGGCGGCAGGCGTTACTTTCGGCATTGTTTCCAAAAGCACAGCTCTTCAAAGAGAATGCCGAACAGTTAGACAACGTATTGCCGACTGACATAGCGCCCACTGTTATCGTCATGAATCCGCCGTTTTCATCGACTGCCGGACGTGTCCATGGTCAACGTGACACGACAAACGGCGCTAGGCATATTGAGCAGGCATTAAAACGATTGGAGGATGGTGGCCGTTTAGTTGCCATTGCCGGTAATGGCATGGCCGCGGATCGGCCTGCCTTTTATCAATGGTGGAAAGACATTGAAAACAAATACAACGTTCGTGCCAATGTCGGAATATCCGGTAAGGAGTATTCGAAATATGGCACGTCTTTCGATAATCAAATTTTAGTTATCGATAAAACAGGCGCTACGACTCAGCCGGTTTTGACCGGGAAAGTCGAGTCAGTAGCCGATTTACCGACATTATTGGAGGGCATCAGAAATGATCGTCAGCGAATTCAATCAAACATCACTAAACCAGCAGTCAAAGCAGATACTCGATCAAAATCAGATTCCGTTCAACCCGGAAACGGAATTGGCGGCGTTGGTATTGGTAAGGACGGCGCTGGAACGCAATCTATTAGAAATCGGGCCGATTCAGGAGCCATTACTACTGATAGCAAAACTAGCGGCACGACCACAGTTGGCGATGTCCTTGACGACGGAATCGGAGCCGGGGATGGAATTCGAGTTAATCCTATCGGAAACGTTGGAGGAAGCGGCGGCGGAGATACTGGAGGAAATAGTAGCGTCCCTAAAAGCGACAGTCCCAGAGGTGTTATTGTAAGAACCAAAGCAGAGGAAGATCATTTATTTGATGTTCTTCTAACAACACTGGTTGTTGACAAAAAGGCGGCAAGTACATTTTCTCAGGCAACGGGCGTTATCTTGGGTACAGCCAATCAAAACGCGCAAGCAATAAAACAGTGGCGAAAAGAACAGAAAAGTCTAAAACCAGAGCAGAAACTTGATGTTCTAGGGTTTATACCCGATGACTTACAGCGGATGTATAAAGTAGGGCACTATGCAGAAAACCCGCCCAGTCAAACCTCATCAAGCCACCAGGACGAACGAACTGTCACGCCGCCAAGTACCATTGACACGGGTTCTGTTAAAAATGACGAAAGCGGGTTCCCTATGAACGGCAGTCCAACCCGTATTACTGTAGAAGTAAAAAGCGGCAATATCTCGGAGTTTACCGATTCTGTATTCGCTAATTACACACCGCAACGGCTTACCATTCAAGGTGCGCAGCAACATCCAGGTAAACTGGTACAGTCGGCGGCTATGTCGGCTGTCGAGCCACCAACTCCTTCGTATGCACCCGTATTACCGGCGAATCTGATTAAGGGCGGGTTATTGTCGATAGCGCAGCTTGAGGCTGTGGTTTATGCCGGACAAGCACATTCTGAGCTGTTGCCTAACGGTTCGCGGAAAGGCTTTTTTATTGGCGACGGGACCGGCGTAGGCAAAGGCCGGGAAATATCCGGCATCATTCTGGATAACATGATGCAGGGCCGCAACAAGGCGGTATGGATTTCGTTCAACGAGGGTTTGATAGAGGATGCTAAAAGGGACTTTGCTGGTATCGGCGGCGATCCAGGGAAAATTTTCTTTCAAGGTAAAACCAAAGCCGGCAACGAAATCACGCAAGAAGACGGCATCCTGTTTACCACCTATTCGACCTTGCGCGGGGGCGAGAAAAAACAGGCGAATGATCTTGGGCAAGCGGGCGGAAAAACCCGCGCTCAACAAATTATAAACTGGTTGGGTGAAGACTTTGATGGTGTTATTGCGTTTGATGAAGCGCATAGTATGGGTAATGCTATAGCGGTTAAGGGTAAACGTGGCGTAAAAAAGCCTTCACAGCAGGCAATTGCCGGGATCAATCTGCAACGCGAATTGCCCAATGCGCGTATCACCTATGTGTCTGCTACCGGTGCGACTGAGGTCAGTAATTTGAGCTATGCGGATCGTTTGGGCTTATGGGGCGAGGGTACGCCGTTCGCGGACGTTAATACCTTTATAGCGGGTGTAACGAAGGGCGGCATAGCGTCAATGGAGCTAATCAGTCGCGATATGAAGGCGATGGGTGTGTATCTAGCCAGGTCGCTGTCTTATGACGGCGTGAGTTATGAACGGCTTGAACATACTTTATCTGATTTTCAGGAAGATATTTATAACGAGTTGGCCGGGGCTTGGCAAATTGTTCTCAATAATGTCGAGCAGGCGCTGGAAATCACTCAGGCGGGTAGCAGCGGCAACGCGAAAAGTGCGGCAATGGCGCAGTTTTGGGGCGCTCATCAGCGCTTTTTCAACCAGATCATCACAGCGATGCAAACCCCTTGCGTGATTGATGATATTCGTGAACAACTTGATGCCGGCAATGTTGCGGTTATCCAGTTAGTCAACACCAACGAAGCGGCTCAGGAACGTATCATTGCTGAGGCAACGGCCCATAACACCGCTCTTGAAGACCTGGATTTTACCCCAAGGCAAATGTTGACGGACTACGTTCGCAACGGTTTTCCCGTAGCGGCCTACGAAGAGTCCAAGGACGATAACGGTAACACTGTTTATGTTCCGGTTCGGGATTCGGAAGGGAATCCGATATTTGATCGTGAAGCGATAGCTTTGCGGGATGCTTTACTGGAAACCTTGCAACAGATTCGTGTTCCGGAGAACCCGCTGGATTCAATCATCAACGCCTTCGGCTCTGATCGGGTGGCGGAGATTACTGGCCGTAGTCGCCGCTTTGTCCAGATGCGGGATGATGACGGCAATTACAAGGTGGTTGAGGAAAAGCGCGGTAAAAATTCGGCGCGCGCTGACGCTGAGGCGTTCCAGGCTAACAAAAAGGACATACTGGTGTTTTCGGGAGCAGGCGGAACCGGTTACAGCTTTCATGCCGACAACACGGCCGATAATCAGCGTAAACGCATCCACTACATTTTACAGCCAGGCTGGCGGGCCGATGCAGCCGTGCAGGGCTTTGGGCGCACGCACAGAACAAACCAGGCAAATGCGCCACACTATGTACTGCCGACCACCAATCTGAAAGCGCAAAAGCGGTTTGTGTCGTCAATAGCGCGGCGGCTGGATCAGTTGGGCGCATTGACTCGCGGCCAGCGCGAAGCGACCAGTCAGGGCATGTTTACGGCGGCTGACAACCTGGAAAGCCACTATGCCACCCTTGCGCTGAATAACTTTTTTATTGATCTCTATCGTGGCAAAACCGATTTGTCATTTCACGATGTCACCCAACAAATGGGGTTGAATCTGCTTGATGAAAATGGCGCATTGTCCGAGAGTAAGATGCCGGGCATTCCGCAGTTCTTGAACAGATTGCTATCACTTAAAACAGATAGACAAAATGCGGTATTTGCCGAGTTCGAAAATAGGCTTGTAGAGGCGGTTGAATACGCGAAACAACAAGGCTTATATGACCTAGGTTTGCAAACTTTGACGGCGGCAAGCATTAAAAAGACCCGTGAACATGTGGTTTATGAAGATAAGCAAACCGGAGCGCAAACGCGCTATGTCGAGTTGGCCGTAACGACTGATGTTAGTTATTACGATTGGAATAATGAGGTCACGAAGTTAACGCAGAGACGGCAAAATTTAGATGATTTAAGCGGCTGGTTTGTTTCCGAGTTTGGCAACAACAAAGGCGAAGTTTTTTTTATGTCGGATCTAGGCGGCAGGCTGGATTCCGAGGGTAATGCCGTTCGTCGCGGGGTTATTCATACGATCAAAAAAAATGGGCACAGGTATATCGATAATGCCGATGTTATCAGTCGCGGATGGGATTACAGAACCGTTGCCGTTAATGGCGTAGGTAGTTACCAGAAAGTCACGCTGACCAGGCCAATTGATAAGGTAGAGGCCGAAAAGCTTTGGCACGAGCAGGTCGCCAATGCGCCGAAGACTGAAACCAGGATCGAGAGAATGATAGTCGGCGTTATCTTGCCTATTTGGGATCGTGTTGAGGGTTCCGAGACCATCAAGCGGTTGCAAACAGATGAAGGCGAGCAGTTACTGGGTCGTATGCTGGGATCGAAGTCCGCCAAGCAAACACTCAAGAATCTGGGGCTTGATTCAGGTCTATCCAACAGGTCGGCAAGCGACCTGTTCAAGTCAATCAAAGAGGGTAACAAGGCCGTGCTTTCTAACGGCTGGATAATTGCAATAGCCAGGGTCAATCATGAAAGCCGTATAGAAATTAAGGGGCGCGGTTCTTTTACCGATGCTGAAAGACGTGTTTTGAAAGATCAGGGCGCTTTTATTGAGCGTATCAATTGGGCCGAGCGGGTCTTTATTCCATCAGACGACCAAGGGCTTGATGTTTTTAAGCGTATTACTGAGTCGAAACCAGTAATTGATTTGTTAGGATTCAAAAATCCTAACAAACAGGAGACAGATAATGAAATCAACAAGACCACTGAACCCGCCGAAACCACCGGCAGTGATCAGTCAGTATTCAATACCGGTGGAACAAATGCACCTGAAACCGGGCGAGAACGGGACTTATTCCCCACCTCCAGAATATCCGGCGAAAAACCCACCAGAGGCCAATACGCCACCGAAACCGAACTTATCTCAGAATCCAGACGACTGCTAACCGTTGGCCGCATTACTACAGTAGATCAAGCGGCTCAGGCCGCATTAAGTGTTAGTGTGCAAGCCGTCGAACGGTTTGATGCCTTAGTGACTGATAAAGATGGCAAGCCACTGGCTATTGTGGGTTCATTTAAAGGCACCATAAATTCTGCATCTGTTTATCCGGCGGTTGTTGCAGCGGAGGCATTTAGAATACCAGACGCAGCGAACATCTATTTCTATCATAACCATCCAAGTGGAGCGACAAAGTTATCTGACGCCGATTTAGCTATCACGCGAAAACTTCAACGTGTTTTCGACGGCAGCGGCATTACCGCACACGGAATATTCGCCATCACTACAAACGGTTCTTTCAGCTACGAAAATCCAGCCACTAGGCAAGTAGTCGATGGCGTAGCGCAGGCTGGCGCAGCGGCGGTTTCTGTGCCAATCATCGAAAGAATAATCAGGTTTGACGAAAAAATGGGAGGGGGTGTTACATCGCCAGACATTTCAAAACCCCTGATCCCCAAGCTATTTAACGAGTCTGGTTTAATGTTGTTGAATAATCAACATGAGCCGGTAGGCTTTATGCCGATGTCCCCAGGCGAGGCGTTACCGTTGAAGCACACCGGGATGACCGACACTCTTTTCCGCGCACTCTCAATGTCTAATGCGGCGGCGGCCATCTTGTACGATTCAGAACAGCACTACAGTGTCGAACAATACCAGAATATTGGCGAATTTCTGGATGAGATCGATGTCCGTTTACTTGATGTGTTGGTTAAGCAGGAAAAACCGAATAGTTCGGACGCCAGTGTCATGATATCGGGTGCTGAACTGGGTTGGTCATTCCGTTCTTCGACGGGTGTTTTTCTAAACGATATACCCTCCATTTCATTGGTTGAGAAATCTAACATTAAAGAGGCAAGTCAAATGTCTAGCCTAGCAAAGGATAAAAAAGCCTTTCACGAAATGGTCGCCGACAAGTTAATCCAGCAACTTAAAGAAGGGACAGCACCCTGGCAAAGGCCGTGGGTTCCCGGTGAATCAGGGACTTTCTTGCCGTATAACCCGGTAACGGGTAATCGCTACAAAGGGATTAACTCCATACAATTATTGTCGCAGGATCGAGATGATCAGCGCTGGATGACTTATAAACAGGCGACCGGGCTAGGTGGTCAGGTTCGTAAAGGCGAGAAAGGCACGGGTATTCATTACTGGAAATTCACTGAAGAATATGTCAAAAAGGACGCTGACGGTAAGCCGGTACTGGATAGTGAAGGGAATCCGGTTAAGGAGGTCGTTAGGCTGGAAAGGCCGCGTGGATTTTTTGCCATGGTGTTTAATGGGGAACAGATCGATGGTTTGCCGCCGATCCAGAAGCAGGAACACACCTGGAACCCCATTGAACGGGCCGAAGGGATTTTAACCGCATCCGGCGCTGACATTCATCACAATGGCGGCAGCCGGGCGTTTTACCGGCCAGTGACAGATAGTATCCATTTGCCGGACAAAGGCCAGTTTCCAACCGCCGAAAATTATTATGCGACTGCATTGCATGAACTTGGACATTGGAGTGGTCATGAAGACCGGCTAAACCGTGATCTTGTGCATCCGTTTGGAAGCGAGGGGTACGCCAAGGAGGAATTAAGGGCCGAGATTGCCAGCATGATTTTGGGTGATGAGTTGGGGATTGGTCACGATCCGAGCCAACATGCCGCTTATGTCGGTTCATGGATCAAGGCATTAAATGACGATCCAATGGAAATCTTCCGTGCGGCTGCGGATGCTGAGCGTATACAGAGCTATGTATTAGGTCTTGAGCAAAAACAAGTGCAAGAGCAAGCCGCGCAACAGGCGCAAAATCAAACTCAGTCTGAAAATAGACTGGCTACGGAGGATGTGATGACATCTAATATAGCCGATGTTACCGCCGCACTCATTGCCGATTATGAAAAGGCAGTACAGAGGGCTAGGCTAGAGGAAGAAATGGCTAAGGCTAATCCAAACAGTACCGCTGAGGATATAACGGCGGCCAGGGAATTGCGAAAAACGGCTGAGTTAGCCGCCACAGTGAACAATGCAGCTTTTCAGCAGAAGGTATCAGAGATCGAGCAACAACAGCGGCAACCATCGACCCATGAACAAACGGGGGATAAGGATGCGGCGCAGTTCGGCAAAACCTATCTTCAGGTACCCTATAAGGAAAAGAACCAGGCCAAGGAATTAGGCGCTAAATGGGATCGTGGCAAACAGTCCTGGTATGTTCCGGCTGCTGTCGATTTAGCAGCGTTTGCAAAATGGGTGCAACCGGTCAAAGCTTTAAAACCTGCAAAAAGTGAGTCCGTATCAGCGGAAGCGACCCCTACGGATCGCCAATATCTTGCCGTTCCGTATACCGAACGGGCTATTGCCAAGGGCGCGGGTGCATGGTGGGATAATGAGGCTAAATCGTGGTATGCCGGGCCAATGGCCGATATGGACACGTTGAAGCAGTGGTTGCCGGAAAACGTGAAACTCCAACAAGCGCCTGCTATGACACCGCGCGAGGAATTTGCCGATGCCTTGAGTTCATTGGGTTGTATAGTTAAGGGTGAACATCCTGTTATGGACGGAAAAACACACAGAATTGCGACTATTGGCGACAATTCAGGCGAACGGGCGGGGTTCTATGTGGCACATCTTGACGGCCATCCAGCCGGTCACATTCAAAACAACAGAACGGGTCAAACGATGAAATGGAAAGCTAAGGGCTATTCTTTGAGTGAAGAGGAAAAAGCACAGTTGCAGGCCACTAGCGCCGCTAAACTACAAGAACGCGAGGCGGCGCAAAAAGCTCAACAAAACACGGTAGCGAGCTCTGTTCGTGAGTTGCTGGCAGTAGCGCCAATTGCCACTGCGGAGCATCCGTATTTGCAAGCGAAACAAGCCAGACCAGGCGATTTGCGTGTCGTGCCGGAAGATAGTGGTGCCTTACCCGAAACTTGCAATATCCTAATTGGTAAAGACTGGAAGGAATCCAAGGCATTGCGGGAGTCCAACCCGGATAAACTGGTTTTTACGGCCGGTGATCTATTGCTGGCCGCGCAGGACATTAGCGGTGCAGTCCGTTCCGTGCAAGCCATCCAAGGTAATGGGTTGAAGCGATTTGCGGCGGGTGGTGCTAAACAGGACACTTTTCATGTAGTCGGCGGTCAAGGGCTTGCTGCTCTTGAGAAGGCACTGGCCATTGTCATAGGTGAGGGCTATGCAACAGCCGATACGCTATCGCAAGCGCTGGGCTTCGCCACCGTCGCCGCGTTTGATTCCGGCAACCTGCCCAGTGTTGCCATGTTATTGCATGAAAAATTCCCCGACAAGCCTTTTATCATCGCGGGTGATAACGATCGGCATCAGGAATTGACGGAAGGACGTAACCCCGGAAAAGAAAAAGCAGTGGCAGCCGCTAAAGCAGTCAATGGCACAGTACTCTTGCCGATATTCGCCCCAGGTGAACAGACGTACCCGGCGAACCTTGAGCCGGTGACACCCATAAAAGCCCGTAGTGGTGATTTGTCCGATAAACAAAGAGCAGCGATAGCGCAGATGAAGCTATTTACTGACTTCAATGATCTGGCAACCAAGAGCCTTCTAGGTGAGGGGGGTGTTGAGCGCCAGGTAACGACTATTGTGAATAGCCTTGTGGTAAAGAACCAGAAGCAGATCAAGATTAAGCAGCATCAAGAGCTTGTCGAAAAGCTTGAGCAACTACCTGTGCAGCGGAAAGCCGTGAAAATTTGAGTTTTTAGTTCGAAAGGCCGCTATCTGGCGACCGAAGAAAGCTATAGACAGTAAATCATTAAACGCATTAGCGGGTAGCAAGCTCAAAGTAATAACAGAATATATTGATATTTAAAAAAAGGTTTTTCTAATTAAGCATTTATGCAAGTGTGGTGAAGCTAGAAAACGATGTAACTACTATGAATAGTCGTAGTACGGAAATAGACCAGAATCCCACCTAAGGCATTGTTTATCCGCTGAGTGGATCGTTGGGTATCGCAGACTTGATAACGCACCCGAGGGCAATCCAATTTTGGCACGATAGCATTCAGATTTCTTCTAATTGGATCCATGCGCCAAATGGCTTCATTGTAGCTATCCAAACCACCATATTAAGCGGGTTACCGCTATTGCCAAGAATGACAAGAAGAAAGCCATCCATCATGCCGTGGAACGCCTCAAGATATTCTTGGGTAGTGTTGTAGTCCTGATTCGATGGCGCGGGTTTAGCTTCCGGGTGAGTGTGCCACAAACCGACGGCATGCTTGCCCAAATTGAATTGGATCTCTCGATCGCGAGTGGCTAAAGGTAAGTCGGGGGCAAAGTGGTGGCGCGACTGTGCGTCTCGTGAGTGAGGTCCGCTAGCGACGGACACTACAACCGAGGATTCATGTGGGGCTGTGCTGAAAAGTTGTCCTCCGGCCTCTCGCTGCCAAAAACGCGTTTGCGCATGCTGATACATGTGTTGCAATACATTATCAACAAAGAGTACATGGCCTCGGTTGTCGGGCAGCAGGAATGTTCGACTAGTCACGAAAAACACGTTCCATAGAGATACCATCAAAAGGTACCGCTTTTTCTGCCCAGTTGCGATGTTTCAGGCCTGGATAGTGCATATCAAGAGAGCTCTGCCCTCGAACCCAGCTTCGTACGATTGGCTGGTTAATATGGTTGTCAATCAGCGCAAGAGCCGCCTCGGTGACAACCGCAACAGCGTGTGCGGCGGCGGCCGATGTGTAGGCTTGGAATTCGCTACTGCAGGCCGGTTCTTTTTGCATAACTTCCGCAGGCCATTCTATCGCTTGCAGTGACTCCAGCGGGTCGCTAGTGGCGAACATCCAACCTTCCCCAGCAGGAACCAAGCACGCATGGGCGGCAGCAACGTATGGTTCCATCCACCCAATCAATAGCGGACATGGATTTACCTTTCTAGCCTTTTCAAGGCACCACCGCACTTCAGGCTCTCCAGTAAGATCAAGTACGACATCAACTCCTGCCAGCGTATGCTTGTCAATCCAAGCCTGGGCGGACATGTTAAAAGGATCGAGCCTGATAGCTGGGTTAGATAATGCGATACGCTGAGCTAGTACGTCAGCCTTTGCTCTTCCTATTGATTCTGCACCAAGCAGATGTCGTCCAATATTAGCTGTGGATAGTATCTCCGTATCGACAACTGAGATACGGCCTATTCCTGCTTTAGCTAACTGATCAATCACGGAACTGCCCAAGGCGCCGGCACCTAGAACAAGAACATGCTTTTGTTGACGATTACCTATTTCAGGGTGTTGATCGCGCCCACATGTCCATGATGGATCAATACGCTCGACAAACAAGGGTAACATTTGTCTTGTCGGGTAGGAACGCTTGCTATGTCCTCTTTCTACTACTGTTGGGGGGGCACCAGATAGAAGAAAGCCAAAGCTACAGCGAGGAGCGCGTAAAATAACAATGCGATGGATTGCACGTCCCCGACGGCGAGTTTGTTTGGCAAATTTGTTACGTAGGGGCTCAGGGAGTCGGTTGGCAATCAATCGCTCAAGATCAAATTCTTTACGAGGCCATGTCGATGGTGTCAATTCATAGGAAATCGGAATATCAGCGATCAGAACGTTGCTAATCTGACTTGCTCGATTACCAAGAGATTTAATAATCCCGTCGGCAAGAGATGGATTGTCACCCGCAACAACAATACGCCCCGGAAGAAGAAGGCGCGCCTGGTAGACACGAGGGTTTTTAGAACAAGTATCAACCGTATAGATTCGTGTCACAGCATCATACAAAGACGCTGATCTGGAAACATGGATGGTCCAGTAATTCAATGCCTCAAGGCTGAAATCGGCATCTAGATCGCCAGTGAGCCATGGGTCAATAAAGTCCAGATAGAAGTTTCGGAGCAGTATATTGAGCCGATCTTCCGCAGTATTTCCGCTTATTACTCCGGAGTCGCCATCAAGACAAATATCCCCTTTGCTTTCAACATGAGGTAAACGCAGCACGGCATCTTCGGAAAGACGAATCCGAGCTAAACCCTCATGGGGAAATCCAGACGGCAAGACCAGCCATGCCGCCTGAAATTGCCGGCCATCCGGGAACAAAGGTAATCTTATAGGGAATAACCGCTCTTTGTTCCTAGTAACCCGTTTCAGTTCGGGCATCAAAGATTGATGTTTATCCAGAAATAGCTCAAGGTTCGCACTCACTTTTAAACACCGGGTTTGACTATGCCAATCCTTTTGTTGCTGGCGGTGAATATAAACGTGATGGCGCTTTTGGCGCTAACCCAACACTAGGTTTAGGGTCAGATGGTTTTGCAGCAGTACATCCAAAAACCTCTCGCACTCGTTCCGAAATTAATGCCTCGTCGTGATGCGACAAAATACTTTGCAGGTCATCAATTAAAAGATTACACCATTTATCAAAAGCCTCTTTACGCTCACCTTGATCGTGATTCCAGCGTTCAGCAAAATTCTCGCCTTCCACTGTGGGATTGGCTACCCAGTATTCTCGGTTGCGCACTTCAATCATACCGGGTAGAAGTTCTGCCAAATCAATCAACAGTTTTATAGGATGGTCGTACTTGACTTGGTTGTCGGCAAGGCCTTCGAAACATTGAGTCAACAATGTAGTAATAATGATCGATATGGGCTTGTAGTCGTCGTTCAAATAGCCGCGGCGCACCGACATATCTCTGTGTCGTTTAAAAAGACGAATAGCAACGCGGAGCGTATCCGATAAAGGTATCTCCTGATCAGGAACTGGTGATATACTGGCATCAAAGGTTAGTGTGGCTTTTTCTAGTGCCAAATTCAGCATAACATTTTTTTTAGCCTGTGTTTCTAACCAATTGGCGATACCCTCAGGGTTCGAGGTCTTCCATTGCTCTGTTGGTGTATCTACAACTGCCAATGCAGTATCTCGATAGTCAATCGCCGGTTTATAACGTACGGAATCCAAAATTGTAGTAGGTACGGTTGACAGAGGTACAGAAGGCGTGAACTCGATATAAAAGCGATAGTTTGGAAATTCTATACGCCAGCAACGCTTTTTGGGGTCAGGGGTAAACGTTTCAAGTGCTTCACCAATTTCATTAAAAAATCGCATTGGGTTACGAGCGTCGATACGTGAAATATTGACCTGACACACGGCATCAATATCGAATTTCGAGGCATCCGGTGATTTGATAAGTGTTTGTGTGCTAGACGATCCTTGAGGAAGTATTTTGATGTCGTTTTGATCCCACTTAAGTTTTTTTACCAACTCCGAGGCAATAAGTGCATAGGCTCCTGCCGCCTCATCAACTTGGTCTTGCGGAATAGTAATGTGTTTATTCACAGCATCGAGTGCTCGAGCCCACAAAATTAAATTCGATTGAACCTTTTGAAGGCCGTCAAAAGTAAGACTTTCAAAGCTTTTTGTGAATTTTGATTGTCGTTTCACTCTTGCCGATTCGACAAGAGTTCCGTATTTGGTCTTAGCCATTGGCACATCCTTTAGCGAAGTTGAATAATTTTAGGGGATTCATTACTTGATGATGTTGCTGAAGTTACATGTTGGCCCTCAATGGACAATGCTGGCCTGAAGGGATTACCTCTATCTGGACGGTCATACACGGTATAAGCAGAATGGTGACCAGCTTGTAGCAACTGTCCGAAGCGGAAGAGTGTACTGGCGGGTGATACTCCGAGCAGATGAATTCGGGAAGGCCGAATCTCATCCTGGATGATCCTGATGGCTTTACGTGCCACCGTGGTAAATTGATCCAAATCGTCGGGGTGGCATATACATCCAGCGTCTGGCTGAGTTGCTGTAATCCGAACCCATGGAATAGTACCGTCGCGAACTTGGTTGGCAATATTTTCGGGTAATGTTTGCTCGTCGATAGAGGCTGTCAGTTCGAGAGATAACAGAATTTCATCGGCATGGGCAACGGTGATATCGTTTACTTGGAAAGTATCGACTGGTTGAGCCATGGCGGCTAAATCCCATTGCCAGGATTTTCGATGGCGGTCGTACTGGAATACCCCAATACACCGAGCCTCACCGATAATTCGTCCAGCAAGAACCAGTATTGGAACAAGATGAAGCGGAAAGACAGCTAAGATGTCAGCCGAAAAACCTCCATTTCCTAGTGTTTGCTTACCAAACCGAACAAAATCTCGAATATCCAGTTCATGTTCATGGAGAAGAGTCTCCCAAAAGTCTGGCCGTAGCCTGTCATCTCGTTGGGTCCGCCTAATCGCATGGATAACATCCGGCAGTGGGCCAAGTTTCCGGGCTAGCATCGAACTGCGAATATCGTGTTCGGAGGTAACTGTGGGAATATTGGCAATATCTCCGAACAGCGTGATGGCTTGGGTTCGCGGAAAAGCAAGTCCATCGAGCATTTTGCGCACCATACTCACATGTTCAAGACGCATATCACGCAACAGAGTGACTGGATGGCCGTCTTCATCGATCCGGTCAATAAGCCGATGGTGTGCATCACACATAAGCATGATGTTTTCAGGATTGTCGGACAATGCATGCGATGTGGAAGAATCCCCTCTGGGGCCGGCTGGATCAGAGGCAACGATATGGGCGAGATAGGCAACCCTGGCCACTTTGGTAGTCAGTGGCGTTACCCCCAAATCATTTCCGCATCCACGATACATACAACGACCGGCGGCGGCTTGCCAAACAAGTCGGGCGGTAGATTCACTGATGGCTTTGCCACGGCCCTGTCCAAACAACTGATTTCGTTTTTTCAGCCATTCAGTGACGTCGGTTTCGCTTGCTTTCAATAATTTCCAGGTTGGGTCGGCGGTGGTTGACTGAATCAACTCGTCCATAGGTAATTCGATCCGCCTCAGTAAACCGGCCTTAGCCAGTTTCTTTAGCGTCTTTGAGGATTCTTTACCAGGATCAGCCGCAGATAGCGGGGTATCGGCAATAGCTTCATCATCAAATACTTTGCAACGATGGCTTGCATAAGCAAGCACAATTATGTGCTTATTAGTAAGCGCCGCCTTGAGCCATTGGTTAAAGACCACATCTTTAAGAGCCGTTTCCCCTAAACCGATATTGATGCCGGGCTGAGTTGGAATATTCTGAGTATTAGACGCTCCCTCTGTTTTCATTAAAACTGACTTTTACGATATGACTCAAATGACTTCAGCCCAAGCATAATTGCTATGCCGGTAATCATCAGAGGTACCAGATAAAATATCCAGCCATAGCTGTGAGCCAGCTGGCCCAAATAGGGTGATGACAGTGTTTTTGCATACTGGTCATTCGCCCAGTCGAAAGCTGTAAACGAAACAAGCATCAGCACTGCGCTTACAACAGCGCCGATTTGCCAAAACATGCCAGTCAACTCAAATAATAAATCAAACAAATCCTCTGCTGGGGACTGCCTCTGTCTCCGCCTGCGGCCCATAATGATTACCCTCTAATATTAAATGTCATTAAAAAAGCGGCTTTGTCGATTCAATTCCATCGACAAAAGCCGTCGGTGAATTACTTTTCCTTCGTTACGCCTTTAAAAGGCTTTCCGTCTGATTTAACATCCATGAATTGTCCAGTATTCGTGTCGCGCTTGACCCAATGCCCCGAGGGTGTTTGAGTTTGTGAGCGATCTCGTACTGCGCCATTGCGATGACCATCGCCTTTCGGTGGATTTGTAGCCATAACAGCTCCTATTAGGTTATAAAAAATGATCTACATGGCTATAATACATAATCATTTAGATTATGTCAATTATTCAAAAAGTTGCTTTATCTTGCGAAATCATTAAAATGTCTTGTCATGAATAGCATCGCACCTTACCCAACTGTCATTGAAACGTTAAGCCATGCACAACGTGAGCGGCTAATGTTTATTGAATTTCGTTTATATTTTCTCGGGGATGCACGCCGTCAGGATTTGATTCAACGATTCGGAGTAGCTCCGGCCGTTGCCACAAGGGATTTTGCGCAGTACCGGGACATCTTCCCGCACAATATTAGCTTTAATAACAAAGCTAAATGCTATGTGATTGGGGATACCTTCTCACCAGCATTTAACCATGCCCCCGAACGTGTCTTGACGGCCCTATCCAAGGGATTCGGTGATGGTATTACGGGCGATAGTGGTGCCTTGCTGACATGCGAATTACCAATAATGTTAAACCAACCGGCTATGGCGACACTTGCGCCGATTACTCGGGCCATTTATCAACAAAAAATCGTCAGTATTCATTACACGTCGCATTCGAGCGGACAATCCGCCCGAGAGCTTGCGCCATTTGCCTTAGTAAATGATGGTTTGCGTTGGCACGTTCGTGCTTTTGACCGTAAATCAAAAGAATTTCGTGATTTCGTGTTTACTCGGGTCGTCCGTAGTGAGCTTATTCAAGACAGCCAAGTTCAGCCCCAGGAACTGCCCTCTGCCGACATACAATGGAATCGGATTGTTGAGTTGGATTTGGTACCGCATCCAAACCAGGAGCATCCCGAGATTATTGAAAAAGATTACGGGATGATTAATGGCGTAGTGCATCTGAAGCTTAGAGCCGCCGTTGCAGGTTATGTTTTACGTCAATGGATAGTTGATTGTTCATCGGGGCATACCCAGCAAGGTAAAGAATATCGATTATGGCTGAGAAATCATTTGGCACTCTATGGTGTTTCAAGCGCCATGTTCGCCCCTGGATATGAATTTCCCGAGGTATAATGTGTGGCAATTTATGGGGAAAAATGTCCTACCTGAATCAGTTTGAAGCCAGGAAACCTGGACCGAAGACCGGCAGGGAAAACCAAGAGGCTGATAGACAGTGGCGAAAAGGAACATGAACCAATATGCAATGCTTGATGCGGTTCAGCGCAGCTTAAAATACGGCGCAATTACGCTGGATCAAGTCTGGTCGGATCATGCGCAAGTTTGGCAGCTACTTGGCTGGAATCAGTCGCAGGTTAAACTTTGGCTGGGCTGTCTGCCGACCATTCAAGTAAGGGCTGGATCGAACAGCGAACAAACTTATCACCTGGAAGCTACCGCAAATACAGGTGAAACAACTCTTGCCGACGAAATAGTGGCTTTGCTGGAAAAAGCTGGCCGACCCATGCCACTGCTCCAGTGCCTCGGCAAGCTGCCTGCCGGAAGGGTAGTAACCGAACCTATGTTGCGTTTAGCGGCAATGGAAGATGCAAGACTCGAATTGAAAGGCCCGCTCGTTAAGCTGGCTTAAATACCTAACGCTGGAAGGACAATGGCAACTGAACAAACCTTGGATCAACGATATCAACAAATCAGAAATCATTACTCGGCATATACTGAGCACACGCCACTGGCATCTGATCATGAGTTTGTCAAAGCGGGTCTGATCTGGGGAGAAAATCAAGGAAATCAGACCCCACGTATTTTGCTGATCGCTTTGGAACCTAGTAACTGGAAGTATTCCAAAGAAGACCAACTCGATTTACTGGCTTACGACCTTTTGGCATCCGTAAATGGTGACGAGTGGCCTATTTTTGCCCATCTTCAAGACGATAAGAGTACTGCGCATTTTAGTTTATTTGGCGGAGCAGGAACCCATTCGGTCGACTCCATACCATCAGTTGATCTGATTCTTGATCATCTGCAACTCGAAAAGGACCCGACGTTTCGTTGGTCAATGATGACCTATACGCAACTGATGAAACAATTGAATATTTTTCATGAACGAGTTCATAGGATTGACAAAGATCGTGGCATTGGAAATAAGAATGACATTATTTCTGAAGTGTCGAAAATCCTGTTTCTTGAGACTTTCAGAGTTCGTCATGATCCAACGCTTACTTTTAAGTTTGAAGGTAAGACTTTGGTTTTTCGGGAAATCTTCGACTTCAATTATGTCGCTAAACATGGCGAGTTAGCAGTAGAACAAATAAAAGCTGCATTTGCTGAATATCGTGATCATCCCGATTACGTAATTACGCTGGAAGACGGAACGCACGAAGCTATTTTCGTTGGTAAAAATAAAGATTTATATCTAAGCAATCCAAAAAACTTCGTAACGCTGCTACGCATTTTCCAGGATTTGGGGCCAGTCAAAGATAACCGGAGTCAAATCGTTAAACAAGCAGGTTCACTCGCTGATATGCCAGCAGACTTACTAGGCCGAGTTTTTGATGTATTTTTACGCACAAATTTTGAATCTAAAGGTGGTCTAGGGCAGTATCTAACTCCAAATCCAGTTAAGCAGGCCATGCTTGAAATTGCGATGCATGACATTGCAAATGACAACCCAATCATGGAACGAATAACGTCGAACCAGTTTCGTTACTGTGACCCGACCTGCGGTTCGTATGGCTTTGGTTCAGTTGCTTTAAGTCATCTCAAGCGATTGATCAACTATCAAGTCGCGGGGGTATCAAACACCCAAAAGAAAAAGATTATCGATGGCTTGCTCTTGAACAGCTTTGTGGGTTCGGATTCCGCCGAAAACATGGTGACGCTTGCTCGCGTCAATATGGCACTGCAAGGAGCCCCCAAGGCCAAAATTTTCTGGGCAAATTCCTTAACGACCAAACTCCTGAAACCCAACAGTTTTGACTTGATTTGCACGAATCCACCTTTTGGCACACCTA
This sequence comes from Methylococcales bacterium, assembly GCA_028712795.1. GTDB lineage: Bacteria > Pseudomonadota > Gammaproteobacteria > Methylococcales > Methylomonadaceae > Methylobacter_C. Next base: position 25,785 of record JAQTPT010000024.1, on the reverse strand, counting down.
AATTCGGCCCCAAAGATGCCGAAGCTAAAAAGCACTACGAGGCAGAGATGGAGCAAGTTTTGGGAGGCTTTCGGCCAACTGAAAAGGTCGTGGATAGCTACAATGCCTACTACGATTACCTTAAAATGAAGTGGGAAGATACGGGCGATCTATATCTGGATGACGACGGCACACCCAAATGGCCGGGTTATCGCACCGATTTACGCAATGTCTCCAACGGCAAAAAACCAGAGTACCGCCTTTATCCTTCCACCTCCGGTCTAGCCTTAGGTAGCAAACCGGATGGCAAGGGCATTTGGAAACCCGTCGGGGCCACCATCGATCCGGCTGTGTTGTTCATCGATCGTTGCTTACAATTACTGCGCCCCGGTGGCCGATTGCTGATTGTGCTACCAGACGGTGTATTGTGTAACTCAGGCGATCGCTATGTGCGTGAGTATATTATGGGCAAGAAAGACGAGAAAACCGGCCAGTTTGTTGGCGGTAAAGCCATTGTCAAAGCCGTGCTGTCTCTGCCTGCGGATACCTTCAAGCTTTCAGGTACGGGGGCCAAAACCTCGGTTTTGTATTTGCAAAAGCGAAATACCAGCAAAGAACGTCCAGAGCAATTTCTGCCTGATCCACAAGGCGATGTGTTCATGGCTGTTGCCGAAACCTTGGGTTATGTGGTCAAAAACAATATTGAGGATTACTCGGCGGGCGTGCCAAATGATCTCGATAAGATTGTTGGTGCTTATAAGCGGGGTGAGTGATGTTTACTTCTCGCGTAAGCGCATCAAAGCTGAGCTCGAAACGTCTGGACGCTGATTTTTACCGCCCAGAATTCTTGGCAGTAGAAGCAAAGCTTGTTACCAAAAATGTAGCCAATCTGGGAAAAGTCGGCCACTTCTTTTCTGGTCCATTTGGATCGCTTTTACCTAGCAATCTATATTTAAATGCTGGCATTCCTTTGTTTCGGGTTGGGAATGTTGGGCAATTTGAAGTTCTCACTGATAACTTTGCACACTTAGCCCCCGAGGTCCATAACGAGCTAAAAACATCTGAAGTTCGCCCTGGCGATCTCCTCGTCGTTAAAGCGAGCGTGGGGGAAAAGATTTGCAAGGTTCCTGAATGGATACCAAAGGCAAACATTACCCAGCACATTATTGGGATAAGACCGAACGGTACTTTCGATACTGATTATGTTTCTGCTTTTCTATTTTCCAGTTTTGGGGTTTTGCAACTACAGCGCTACTCACTCGGAAGCATCATCCAATACCTTGGTATTTCAGACGCGAAGGGCACTTTTATAGTTAAGGCTGATCTATCGGTACAAAAATACATTGGCGACAAAATCCGCCAAGCCGAGCGGCTTAGGGTTTGGTCAAAAGCAATTGAGGCTTCAGTCAATCGATACCATCAAGCATTGATTCCTGCCCAAACCGGTTTGGACTTCTCAAAGCGGGTTCGAGTCGTGAAGCCTGAACGGATGACCGAGCGGTTGGATGCACATTTTTATCCGGGCGTAGTGGATGAATATCTGCGGTTACACCAAGGGAAATTCAAATTGTTGGGGGAAATCTGTACCGACTTTTACAACGGGCAGACCCAACCAGAAACGGTAGAAACTGAACGATGCAAGCAGATCACCGTGACCAATCTGTCTTCGACGTTTCTCGTTGGCAGCCCAAGGGATGTGGAGTCACCGAACAAGAAAGATAAATTCCTCAAGTCAAATGATATCCTGATGTGCAATGCGGCGCACAACAAGTCTTACATTGGTAAGGATCTTACCTACGTTCACTCGGATGCGGCGATATTACCTTCAACTGAGGTGATGACAATACGGGTTGACCGCAACCAGATTCCTGCGTCCTATGTACGAGCCTATTTGTTAACCAAACTTGGGAATGTGCAGATTCAATCGACGATTCGGGGAATTACTGCTCACTCCTATCCAAGCGATATGGCGCTACTGGATATTTATGTTCCTGAAGTCGCGGCCGGAGATCATGAGGCATGGTTTGCTTGTGATGAGAAGCTTGTTCTCGCAGGTAAGGCGTGCGAAGTAGCTACGCTGTTAACGGCCTCTGCCAAATTGCTGGTCGAAGCCCTGATTGAAGACCAACTCGATGAATCGCTGTTTATCGCCGCCCAAGACCAATTACAAACCGGCAATGACAATCTTGATCGTAGCATCCTGAACCGCCTGAAAACTGATGGCTTCGATGGTAAAGGCCAGCCACTTTTCGCCGATCTCGACCAGCTTTACAATTTGCTCGAACAAGCGGATCATTCATAATGAACAGGCAATGAAAGCATGGCAACTGAAGGATGGGGTTTGATGGATAAGGCTGTCACTTCGTTACAGTGCCTGGTTAGCCGAGGTTATGTGGCTGATCCCGCCCAAACCCTGGACAATATTTTGCTCGGTGTTGTGCATTCCAGCAGTTCTGGCTGGGTATTGAGTCATCAACTGCTCAGGCAGCGTCAGGGGCTTAGCAATAATCAAGAGCTGGTATTAGCTTTGTTGGGTTTGGCGCCAAGCGTTCGTCATGGCTGGCTGGTCATTATGGCTGCGCGCTGTAAAGAAGCGGGGCACATGGCGGACGGTGCCACTCTGGTGGAATTAATCACTCAGTTGCAAGGTGCCGCAGCCTGGGTAGTAGCCGCCTTGTCCGAGGCACAACTCGTTATGAGTCCCACAGCTACCATTGAACGCGAATTGTTAGGCGTAAGCGCCGAGCAAGCTGCTGCAACGCCAATGTTAGCCCGGATTCTTGCGGTGAGTTTTGCTTTGCAGCAAACCAGAGCCGAAACTTTACCCATCATGCCAATGATCGATGCTAGCGGCGTACAAGCCGATCAGAACTGGATAAGTGGCCGTTTGCTGGCTTTACCGGGAGTTGAGGTTGAACCGGCTTATCTCTTGGCCGGTTTGATGCCTATGGAAAATCATATTTCAGCTACGGATTGGGTTTTGAGTAGTCCCTGGGGGCTGCTGCTTTCAATGGTAGTTTATGCCCAATATAACTGGGCGGCAGAGGCGCGCGGCGGTTTGCTGCTGGAATTGCCGGCCGGGCAAAACGCTTATCAACCGGGTCAAATCGTTGTCTTGGTACAGGGACCGGAAGGTGATGAAACGCTTTGCGGGACGTTAGCGCAATTGGTGTTGCTTACTTTGAAGCATTTGGGTGTGCATTGTTTTCCGGCGCAGCCTGACGCGGTTGCTTTGGATGCTCTGCTCGCCAGTATAATCGGTCAATGTCTGACTCAAGCAGTCTGGCGCTATCAGGACGGAGCCAGCGGACAGAACGGCCAGTATTTGATTCATCCACATTTTGCCGACGCTTGCTTCCGGCTTCCGGGCAGTAAGGTGTTTAACCGTACCGGCCGCCATCTTTGGCAGATTATTAGAATTGTCGCTGAACAATGGCGTAGTGAAATGCGTCGAGTTGGCGTCTATCCAAAAGAATGAGTTCCAGGAGAAATTTAATGCAAGCTATCAAACAATACACAGAAGTGATTAATGGCAGTATCCACATCGACTTGCCAAAGGATTTCACCGCCAAACGGGTGGAACTGATTATTTTGCCTGCGGATAACGAGGAGCAGGATAACGTCGCTTTTCAGCGATTCCTGCTCGATAGTCCTGAGATGACTGATGAAGAATTTCAAGCGATTGAAGAAAAAAGAGGGCATCTCAAGCAATGGACATGATCTGCCTGGACACCAATATACTTATTGCGCACAAACGCGCCAAGACTGCGGATAAGGATAAAACCGAACTTTATCGCCTTGCCGTACAAGGCTACCGTTTCGCGGTTTCCAGTATCACGGTTTACGAGTTGTTACGCGGCGATAATCAAGATGAAGATCGCTATTGGAAAACCATGTTTGCGGACATGGACATATTATCTTTCGATTTTGCATGTGCCGAACAAGCAGCGAGGATATACAAAGACCTGAAGGAAAAAGGACTGCTGATTGAAGCAGAAGACCTGTTGATCGGTGCCACGGCTTTACAGCATCGGTTGACACTGGCAACCAATAATCGGCGGCATTTTGAGCGTATCGAGGGTTTGCTGTTGTTATAACCCTGTAATCGAGATAAAGAATGAGTGAGAAAGAAAGGCAAAATTCATTGACTCAGGAAGCGGTTACTCATTTGACCAGGCTGCACACCTGGGCTGCAACCGGTGTTTCCGACTATCCGCCGCGCGACCCTTTGGTGGGCCAGAGCCGTTTCTTCAAGCGCTATCGCACTTTTATTCATACGGTTGATCAGGATGCTGACAACTTTGCCCATGTATTTGCGGTGGAAGGGGAATGGGGGCGAGGTAAATCGCGTTTGGGACACGAGCTGATCGCGCAAATCAATGATTGCTCCAAGGGCTGGTTTATTCGTGATACCGATAGCAGTCTGAAGGATCAACAATTATTCGATCAGGCGACCCAGGATAGCTATCTGGCGCTTTACATCCGTTATTCGCAGGTGGCGTCCGATTACCAGAACTCTGATAACTGGTTTGGCTTTGGTTTATACAAGGCTTTGCTGCCGCTGGCAACAGGCAAGTTTAATGGCTCAATCCAGAGCAAAATTGCAGAGCAAGCCTTACGTAGACTTGAACCGGCAGGTTTTGAGGCCAGCCAATTGGCCGACAAGCTGGAATTGGCAAATCAGCATAACGATGAAGCTTTGTATGAAGAAGAAGGTTTGGTGGTACGCTTGGTGCAAGCGGCTTATGCCTACCTGGAGAAATTTGGTATTCACTACGTTCTGGTAGTGTTGGACGAACTGGAAACCGTGGCCGAAGCCGCGACTTTTGGTCTGGAGCAAGATGATGCCAAGCGTCTGGATGGTCAAGCCATCCGCCTGATTGGCAAAGCCATCAAGGAAGAAGACCCTCGCCGCAAATTGCCGTGGCTGCGCTATGTGGCGCTGTGCTCACCTTTGTTGGGCCAGCAGTTACGCGAAATCCAGTCAGTGGCCCGGCGTTTCGAGTTGGTTGAGCTGGAACATAACGCGTTTGCCGATGTATCCGATTATGTGGCGCAGCTTAAGGCTGAGCGTAAACTGGCTTTTGATTATCCGAACGGTCTGGTTGAAGCGGCTTATGCGATGAGCGGTGCCAACTTTGGCTGGTTTAACGTAATAATGGCTAATGTCGATGCGGTGTTATCGCAATACAATGCTGCCGGCAAACCAATACCTGCTATAGGCGATTTGTTTGATGCGGTGGTGGAGAGTTCAGGGCGGGTAGCCGGGCATGTGCTGGATTCTCACGCTATTGAAGGGATTAAAACCAGTGATCACGATCTTAAGAGTGTGGCACGGGCTTTGTTGTATGGCCAATTACCTGTGGCGTTGACGCAGTGTTTGCCACGTACTCAAGAACTGCTCAATTTAAACAACGAAGATGGCGAGCCGATAGCGAGTCTCTATCGCACCATGCCCTTTGATGCCCTTAAATGCCGACAAGCCTTGGAGGAAGCAAAATTCAAGCGAGAAAAGGATGAGTGGCTCTACCCCGCGGTTGAGCAGGCATTGAGCCTGACTGCAATGTTGCAGAACCTGCGCACCTTCGCCATCAATGAAAGCCAAGCGGATGTGTTATTGGTGCCATTGTCACGCGGTGAATTTAAACATCTGCTGTCCTTGCTGTATGACCACCCAGCGGTAGAGTTCGCGGCGGATGCGCTGTGGCAAAAACTGATCGGCAGTGAGCATCAACTTCCCGAAACCGATGCCACCCATATTGGGCCGAGTGTGGCAATGTTGCTGCGCCTGGACCTACGCTATCGCAATCAACAACAAAATTCGATGATCTTCCGCGATCCTGCCCAGGCTGATGCATTTGAATTGGCGATGAAGCACTTTGCGCAGGACAGCAACAGGAATACAGCGCTACGTTTTCAAGTGCGATTGACCGGTCTATTCCGGTTGCTGGATAAAAACTGGCAATACGCGCAACCCGCCTACCCCAACAACCGGGGCTTATCCATTCAAGCCAGTCTGCGCGGACAAGGGGCCGGGCAGCGTGGTGGCTTGCTGTTTTGTGATGGGCTGAAACTACATCCCGATAACCTGTGCTGGTTTGCATGGGTAAGCAATCGCGAAGAACTGGAATCACTGCATCAACTGGCAACGCTACGCCGTAATGATGAGGGCCGGTTCCCGGTGATGGCATTCACCGCTTCGACTCATCTGATGGAACAATATAACCGGGGCGGCGTGACTGCAAAGTTGCAGGATGATGTGCTGCTATACTGCCTCAACGCCAGCGAGGTCGATCAACTGGAGCGTATCGGCCTGTTGCCGGAATACTGCACCGGTTTTGATCTGATCGAGAGTGCGCTGACCAGTAAGTTTAAAAACAAACTTAACGCCTTGCGGGATTTTGCCTATCAAGCCATGCACCAATGGCGGCAGCGACTTAATGAACGCGGATTGATTGCCTGGCCACTGCGGCCCACGGGCAAAATAAATGCTCAAGAGCGGGATCTGCTTCTACGGTCCTGGAAGCTTTTTGCTATTGATGAACCGATGCTGCTGGGACTGAATGATATTGACGCTAAGCACGGCATTAATGCAGAGGATGTTGCCACGCTGTTACAGCGCTTGGCATTACCGAACCGGTTTTTGACGCTTGGATTTTTAACCAATGAACATGCCGGTTTGTTCACGGACCTTGCTAATCCTCAGCAGACGCAAGTGCGCGTGCCGCTGTTTTTAGCTCGCATAGCCAACCCTTCCAAGGCACAGGAATGGACCCTGGAGAAGGCAAAGCGCAATTGGTATTGGGGCTATTTATCTCAGCCCAGTTCAGGCATTACACCCAAAAATGTCTTCGACGATTGGATGTGGTGGTGTGCGGAACTGCATTTGCTACAGCTGGAAGATGCTACTTCCTCGCATGCTAAATGGCTGTCTTACCCAAGATCAAAGCTGGACAATGCTATCACTGAAGCCAAGAACTGGTTCGATGGCAGTGGCGAGGATGGCTATAAGACCACGGTGGCAAAGCTTGAGCGCGTGTTCGGCTATGACCGCATTCCGGTTTTGTTTGCGCCACTGGGCAAATACCCTATTGGCACTGAGACTGTCGAGGCCAACGATCAACTTAAGGCTGCTCGCCAGCGCTTTGAAAAATTGAAGATTGATGAGGAGGCCTTGGCGTTACTTGATGAAGAAAGCTTGCCTGGCATCACCGAAAAATTGCCTGTGCTTCTGCAAGGCAGGGCGGAAGTAATTACCAGGGTCTGTCGAGTGAAACCCTTGCTGATGCCTGTTATCACGCTGGGCAATATCAATACCTTGCGATTGGACGACAAAGCACAATCGCTTTATCAGCGTATCGAGCAGGCACGGTTGTTTGCCGAATACGTCGACAAGGCTGCCAGTCAAATCAAGCAGCGAATTGATGCGCTGATCACTGACATTGAGACCGACAGTAAGGGGCTGACCCATTTTCCAAAAAGCCTGTTCACACTGTCATTGCAAACTGTATCCAATATCCTGGACGGCGCCTTGCAACAACAAAACGAATCAGAAACCACACACATTGAAGGCGCAGCCAGCTCCGACACGTTGTTGCATTACTTGCGATCCCTGCAACTCGATAAGGCAGCAGAACGGTTGAGACTATTGTCTGATGAAGCTGGGGTCAATATCGATTCCGGCACCCAACTTGCTTTTATAGAAATCACCGGCAATATCTTAAGCGCTTATCGCACCTGCAAGGAAAAATATGAAAAGGTGACTGGTTACCTGGCTGAATTGAATGCTCGTTGTACTGAAATTGTTCGGCTACTGGAGCCATTGCCTGAGGATTATACGGAGTCTAGTCATCCCCACGATGTCGCCCAGCTTCAACAAAAACTGGTGCTAATTAGCGATGCGTTCGAAGATTTGGGCGAGAACGCCAAGAATGAGCGCGAGAAATTCCGTGAGCAAGCCAGGAAAGGACAGTTTTCAGCTATTTTAGATGTGCCAGAGCGCTTGCTGAAACCCATTCAAGCACAGCTTTACCCTATTGGCGGAGAGTTGGCGAAAGTCGAAAACGCCATTCAAGCCTATCGGGAAACAAAACTGATAAGGGTCAACGAACTTTTTTGCCTGCCATTAATCCCGTTGTTCCAAGCCTGTAAACAAACAGCACCTGAACCAGTTATGCTTGATCACATCAAGCAGCTAAGCCTACATGACACGCAGATTTATCTGGATGCTCAAGTTCTGAAATGGGAAAAACAAGCGAGTTCTCTCCTGGCAGGTACCGGTTTGGACGTTAAAGCCTGGCGGGAACTAGCGGCGTCGATTACTAAGGGCGTTAATCCATCCATTGACGCGAATATCCAGGAGAATTTGGTCAACAAAGGCATCTTGAAGGTACAGCTCAGTTTTGGCGGTGGGCAAGCATGAAATTCTTCTTATCGCCCGACCTTTATGGCCATCGCCGGGGGCGTTTTTTAGCCAGTATTCTCAACGTCGAGGAATGGTCTGAAGATTCACTGCCGGAGTCTGGGTTTGTACTGGTGTGCGGTGAAACGTTTCAACAGGCTGTTGATAAGCAAGAAACCTATTTATCATGGGCACGACAGCCTGGCTGCTGTCTGTTATTGCTACCGCCTTTCAAAGTGGGACCATTGGTTGATGGACTGGATTGGTCGGTTAGTTTTTCTTCGACTCCGCAAATGGTATCGGACGCTAATTCACTGGCTGATGTTGTCGCTCAAGAAGTCATGTATCAATTGAACGGTAGTGATGGCAGCAGCGAATCCAGTGCTGGTCACTACTGGAACGATCATTTCTTCCATACCCGCTACAGGAAAGCTCATTCCAACAGTGGATTGGTCGCCGCGACGGTGTTGCCTTTGTGGTCAATCAGCTTGATGAATCATGCCGATCAAGTGTTGTCTTTCTTGGTCTGGTTCTCCAGGCAAGCTGGCAAAGTGTCCTCGGTTAAGGTTGCCGATGAGGTAAAGCCCGCCTTGATGCCGGAAGATAATACGGTCCTGGTGTGTTGTTATGGCATGAATGTGTTTTCCGTTGCAGCCCTTTCGGAGACCCTAAACAAAAACGCTGTGCCTTTGCTGGATCTGAGTAGATTTGACTTGCTGGCGAGTTTTGATCGCTTAAGAAGCCTTGGCTATCTGGAAAACCATGTCCTCACAAATGAGGGTTTGGCATACTTGCAATCTTCACCTTATTGGGCATTTGCAGAACATTTAAAGGGAGTGCGTGAACCATGAAACCAACTAATCTCGCGCAGGCTTTGGCAATCGACAGTCAACTTTGCCTACCCGGCAGCGCCGGGCGTCTGTTAAAACAGATTCGTGATATTGAGCAAGTGGCGCCGCTATTTAGAGATGCGGGACTTATCAAGGCAGTCAAAAGACCGGTCGTCGTTAGCTTGACAGTATCCGGTATTGCAAGCCACTCTTGCATTCAAAAGGCTTTAGGTGGCTTTATTTATGCATCAGCAGCGGTGCGAACTGATCTGTTGATTCAGGAAAACAAGGTTAGTACAACAGGCACTGATTCCATTTCCGAACTGGATGACATTGATTTTGAAGCGCAGCGTAAACGCCTGGATTTGGTCGAAATGCGGCACTGTTATGCCCTGGTTGAAAAACTATTAACTCAAAGTTCGGCTACGAACCTCATCTTAATTGATACCCCGCTATTTATAGACAGGGATATGATTCCCTTGAAACGGAATGTGCGTCATTGGGCTGAGTACGTTAAGACGCGTGATGCTATTGACCAGTTTTGGCAACAGCGCAGACAGGATTTATTTCCATGGCATCAGGGTGGTCCTGTGCTCGCGAGTATTCTGGCCGAGCGCTTCAGTGCCATTGTCAGTATTGCCAGACAAGATCTGAGAACAGAGGAAGGACGTAAACACCTCCTGCTTTCGGATGGCTTCGATCTCAGCTCAACAAGTAAACTTGAGGGCCTTGATGAGCGATTAATGGGTATTGGTGATACCCGATTTATTAATGGCATCCTGGGCAATTTCACCCGCACCATTGCCTTTCGGATGACTGAAAATCGCGCCCGCCTGGAACCGGCGAAAGCCGTGGAGCATGGTGTTATCGGCTTTCACTTCCGTAGCGCGCGAGCTGGCCAGATACAAATGGCTCAATTGGCGGGTGAAGAGTCTGATTGGAATGCTGAATTATTGGATACCGTGGCATCGCGCCTGATGATCCTTGATATGCAAAATCGGAAAAAAGCAATGCCATTACCGCAGTTGTTGAGCAGGCAGCAATTGAGTATTCTGGAAAAATTCTCGGCCTATTACCGGCAGGGATTGAATGAAGCACTTAGGAATAACGAAGTTGAGAGTACGTGGCTATCCGGTCTGGACGAGGGTTTTGAATAATGAAACACAAGGTACTTGGAAAATTGGTAGGTAATACGGGGGATGCCACGCAGCTCACGATGGTCGTGCAGGATTCCTTTTCGGTCCGACGAGGAGAGTTTGTCCGAATCATGCATCAAGAACGCTCTGACGAAAGCGTTGTACCTGTCCTTGGCCGCGTTACGCGGATTCATCGTTCCAATATGCTTTTCAATGCAGGTTTTGGCGATGGTGTGACCGAGCTTGAGTTGTTACCCGGCGCCAATGTCACGGGTGAAAATCTGTTTGCTAACCTTGAGTTGGTTGGTTACCGCGACCCAGTCTCCAGACAGATCAAGATTCCGCGTCGACCGCTTGATCCTGGTGCAGCCGTTGAAACAGTGGACTTCCAGTTCCTTAGCGATTTCTACGAGTTTAATGAACACACCAGCCTACATTTAGGCAATCTGGTCGGTTATGAACGTGGTGACAATACGGTTCCGGTCTTCCTGGATGTTAATAAACTCGTGACTGAACACATGGCCGTACTGGCGATGACCGGGTCTGGTAAATCCTATACTGTCGGACGAATCATTGAGCGACTTGTAGCATTGAACAATGGATCGGTAGTGGTATTTGATCCTCACGGTGAATACGGTAAAGCATTAGCTAAAGGCCAATTGAACTTTTCTGAAGGATTGGATGATGTAGAGGATGTTCGTGACCGCGACGTCTTACCAAAAATCCGCAATACGTTGGAACGCCTGCAGCAGGCTGGGGCCGGAATTCATGTTTATACACCGCAGAATGAATCTTTTAAGCACAAGTATGCTGGCAAAAACACACAACTTTCATTGCAGTTTGATCACTTTGAAATGGACGATATATCGGAAATCCTACCTGGCCTGACTGAACCACAGCAGCGCGTTCTTGATGTGGCTATTCGTTATTGGCGAACGGCTGACAAGACAGAACCAAGAGATATTAACCGTCTTCGTTATTTGTTAGGTGATGGCATCGAAGAATTACGCGGTTGGGATGATCTTTCCGAAGCAGAAGCCAAAGCTTTAAATGGCAGAAGTGCCGCAGTTGCATCGATGAAATTGTCTCGCGTACTCAATGAAGCACAAAGTTTCTATTCAGCAGCGATGGATGCTCCGACAGATATTTATAAAATGGTTGGTCGCCCTTCTAACCATCAAGGACGGCTTGTGGTTATCGATTTACAAGGCCTAAGTGATACCGCTAAACAAGTGATCTGCGCTTTAATCTCTAGTGAGATTTTGAGAGCGGCTTCAAGTAAGACCGATCCTTTGCGTCCCTGTTTTCTCGTTTATGAAGAAGGTCATAATTTTGCCCCATCAGGCGGCAATGCCGTTAGTCACCGCATCATCAAGAAAATTGCAGGTGAAGGTCGTAAGTTTGGGGTTGGGTTTGCAATTGTCAGTCAGCGGCCCTCCAAGCTGGATGCTGACGTTACATCCCAGTGCAACACCTTGATTACCATGCGCCTTAAAAATCCTGATGATCAGCGCTTTATTGCCAAAGCTTCAGATATGGTTAGCAAGGCTGATCTGGATGAACTCCCCAGTCTATCAACCGGGGAAGCTTTGGTATGCGGTCGATCCATTCCAGCGTCACTTCTGGTAAAAATAGGTGGAAAGGCTCTGATACACGGTGGAGAGTCGCCCGAAGTATTGCGGGTTTGGGGCGAGTTTAGTGACTGACCTGCCACGCCGAATCATAACTGCGATGTCATCGCTTGAATTCATCTCGAAGGCATATCCAATGCTAACGGAATGGGGGGTTCGCGATGAAGATGTGCTGGTGCATAGCTTAGGGTGCAGCGCTTGGAATATGCTTGGACAGGATCTTGGTTTTATGGCTTTAACTGAATGTCCTGCGCCGATGACTCATGGTGCTGACATTCGCGCTGATTCGACATGGTTTGACCGTGAGCAGCGGAAACCAAAGGTATTAATTGAATTTGAGCGTTTTGATGGGACTGCTCGTGGTCAACAAAAACTTGATGAAAAAATACGTAATCTATTGGAAGCGTCAATGCGATGGAATAACAGTCCATCTGTTCTGATCCTTTCCGCCTGGAATAAGGGGATAGTCACTGCTCCAGACACTGAAAAACTGCTGAGCCGATGTCGAGATGGATTCAAATCGTCGGTTGGTGTTCAACTGCCACCTTTACAAAGCGTTACGGTTTTGTTTAGCCGCTTCATTTTTGAAGTAGAAAAAAGCGGCTGCTTGTTCCTAAAGCAAACACGTTGCGTGAGGTTAGCATGAATATCAAATCGGCACATTTTCTGCCAGGCACCAATAAGCGTTTGGGTAATAGATATCTATTGTTGGAGTGCTTGGGGGACGGAAGCCATGGTTGGGTTTGGCGAGCGGAACGGTTAAGCGATGGTGCAATCGTCGCCGTAAAAATCCCCAAAGATTTAACTAAGGAAGATCGCCATCTCGCGGAAGGTAAGGAATTACTGAATATCGAGTCACACCCCAATATCGTCAAAATAATGGATATGGGGCGGATTCCCCCTGAAAATGAGTGGTTCTTCATTGAGATGGAATACTTTCCTAGTCAGAGCTTGGCTCAGAAACTAGAGCAACGTAGTCAGCATTTTGGCAATACCTTCGTGCGATTGTTCCACATCTACGAGCAAGTACTGGAGGCAGTTGGTTTTTTGGCTAGCCAATCAACGGCAATCTCTCACGGGGATATCAAACCACATAACATCCTTGTAGGTGCAAACGATCTGGTTAAGCTAACTGATTTTGGGAGTTCAGCGTTACCAGAAGAGATTTATGTCCGTACACGGGAAAACGGGGGGACTGTTTTATACGCCGCACCCGAGTTCTCTGACAGCGTTTCACGCAAGGGGGTTTTTGAAGATTTGCTTCGTGGTGACATCTATAGTTTGGGGGTTTTGCTTTATCAATTGCTGACAGGTCAACTTCCCCACGATACGCCCGCGCAGGTCAGACATCATGCGCCGATTAAGAAGCCGAGTGAAATAAATTCTTATATTCACCCGGATTTGGATTCGTTTATCGCCCATTGCATGGAAAAGAAGCCATCCGATAGATTTTCGAATATTTCTTCATTGCGCAGTGCATTCAATGCAGCTCGCCTAGAACAGCTGAAAACACCTAGCTATTCAATCGCGTTGTCTGCCGTTCCGACAACTGTAGATTGGTCAATTTCGGTGCTTGAAGCATTGGATAAAAAAGATTATCTAAAAGCAGCAAGAATTGCCGAAGCCGAATTCTCACAGACTCGCGATTGCATAGTGTTAGTCCAGCAGCTCAATGCGCTTTATCGGGCTAATAGGCTATTTGAATTTGAAGAGGTCTTTAACCGGGAAATGTCGCATGGCTTTCCAGAGGATGAAAACGGAAAAGCCATACGTTTGCTTGGTATCAAAACTTTTCTGGCTCTGCGCAAAGTTGATTGTGCAAAAGCAATTTTGGAAGACGCTATGTCCCTTGATGGCGAATCACTGGAGTTAGAATTTCTGATGGCTACTATATATGGTTTGGAAGCTAATTTTTCTGAGGCACGCATCACGCTTGAAAAGATAAATAGAAAGTCACCGGCTAAACTCCATGTACTGACTCGACTTGTTCAGGTTTGTGAACAAATGAGAGACTATACTGCCGCAGCAGGATACCTTCGACATGCCTTACGAATAAACCAAAGCGTTCCCGAGCTAGAGTCAAAGCGCAAGCGGTATCAAGAATTGGGTTTTTGGTGATAGATCAATAATGTGGGACTCAGAAAAAGGAAAAATTGTACGTTAGCTTCTACTATACGGAACATTACTGTGTATTCCAGTCAAGGTAGCCACCTGGAACTACTTGAACTTAACTATCCATGGCTTTGCTACACAGCACACCCTAGCGTGAAGTGGTTTAGTCCCTCTGCCATTTTCAGTCTGTCAACAATTTAAGTTGAATGCTCGGTAAAGCTTTAAAAGCAGTCATTCAATAATCAATCAGCTAACCAAATGCGCAAGACTCCATTTAGACAGAAAAGCTTTGTTATACTTTTCCCCTTGTTCTTAAAATATCATCACAAAGTTAACGGAATGAAATAACTACATGAGCCACAAAGCGATATCTCAGATTTTACAACGTGCTGAAAATTCAAAATCAGACTCTGATTTTACTTATTTTATTGATTTGCTCTTGATTGCTGAGGCAATTACTAAAACGGTAGTGCTTGGGATGATTTCCGCCATATCCGATGACAAAGATAGAAACCGTTACCGTATTGAACATACCCTTGCACATGCAGACGGCATTGGTGAGTGGGCTAAGGCAATTGATGACGTTCTTACAGGCCCATCTTCCCAATATTTAATTACAGAAGCATATCCTGAACAGAATGAACTGACAAAGCTCTGCCGTGAAGGTGATTGGCAATACAAAGCAGTTACTGCAATAAAACAAGCGTTAACTTCATTAGATATTGAATCAGAAGATGTTCCGGCGAAATCCGATATGAAGCGATGGTTTCGACTATTTTCAACTCTTCGCAACAAAACAAAAGGGCACGGAGCTACTCGACCAGGAACAGTTTCTCAACCTGCAGAATATCTAAGAGAGAGTATAGATACATTTATCTCGAATTTCTCATTATTTAAGCGACCTTGGGCATACCTTCATAGAAACTTATCTGGAAAATATCGTGTTTCAGCAATTACAGAAGGCTGTGAATCATTAGATTATCTTAAAAAGAATACCACTCTTAATTTTGTCAATGGTATTTACATTTTTTGGAATAATCCTCGATTGGTTTCTTTATTAGAAAGTGATCCTGAGTTGAGCGATTTTTATTATGCTAACGGTAGCTTTTCAGCAAAATCCTACGAACTTATTTCATATGTAACTGATAATAAGAAAAGTGGCGATTCTAAATTATATTCAACCCCTCCCGGTATTTTACCGCCTAGCGAAACGGAAGGGCACGGTGAATTAATGCCTAAAGGTAATTGTTTATCGAATGCACCTTATCCAAATATTGATTATATATCTCGGCCAGAATTGGAATCCGAATTGCTAAAGCTTTTGCTTGATGATCGGCATCCGATTATTACTCTTCGTGGTAGAGGCGGTATTGGAAAAACATCTTTAGCTTTGAAAGTTCTTAATAGCATTTATAACGGCCAACACTATATGACAGTAGTTTGGCTAAGCGCACGCGATGTAGATTTGCAATTCACGGGTCCGAAAGCTGTCCACGCAAATGTTGTCAGCCCTGAAGACATGAGTAAGTATTATGCAAAGCTTACACTTTCTGATGATGACATTAAGGCAAAAGGTTTTAATCCATTGTCATATTTTGAACAACAATTGCAGAAAAGCGAAGTTGGTCCATCTTTGTTTATCTTTGATAACTTCGAGACCACACAGAACCCTCTAGAAATGTTTACTTGGATTGATACTTTTATCCGTCTACCTAATAAAGCGCTTATTACTACTCGTCTTCGTAACTTTAAAGGAGACTACCCAATTGATATATCTGGAATGACAAATAATGAGGCTGAAGAACTTATTACGCAATATGCCAATCGACTTGGAATTCAAGAGATTCTGACAAAGTCATATAAAGAAGATCTTTTTAATAAATCGGAAGGGCATCCGTATATTATAAAAATATTATTAGGAGAAGTTAGTAAAACGAAAAAAACCGGAAGCATCCCGCACATAGTGGCCGGTAGTGACGATATACTCACAGCATTATTTGAGAGAACTTATACAGCATTAACTCCTTGTGCTCAAAGAGCGTTTATGACACTTTCTGCTTGGAATTCGTTGATACCTCGCCTTGCACTTGAAGCAGTTCTACTTAGATCAACTGGCGAACGTCACCAAGTGGAAGCGGGAATTGAGTCATTATTAAATTATTCCCTGACGGAAAGCCATACAGCCCCTACCGACAATCAAGAATTTCTCAGTCTTCCTCTAGTTGCTAGCATATTTGGCAAAAAAAAACTAATTATCAGTACCCAAAAATCCCAAATTCAATCTGATGTTGATATTCTAAAAATGCTAGGCCCTAGTCGATCAAATGATCTTTCTCTTGGTTTGGCAAAAAAATTAGAAGGCTTTATTGCGACTGTAGCAAAGAAAGCTGATGCTGTGGAAGTTTATAAGAGTTATAAACCGATCATAGAAATGATTTGTCGTCACTATCCGTCAGGTTGGTTAATTTTAGCTCAATGGCATATTGAAACAGCAACCGATCAGAGCTTTTTAGAAGCAAAAGACGAAATAAATAAATTTTTAGAGTCAGAAATTGGAGGGGCTCAAGTTGCTGAAGCGTGGCGAACACTCGCATTTGTTTGTCATCGATTAGGAGATGTGATGGGCGAAATGCATGCATTTGTCGAACGATCTCAGCTGCCAGATATTCCATTCTATGATGTTTCTAACACTGCAAATCGATTAAACCAGCTTCTAGGCAAGCAAGAGGTTACAAACTATTATCAGGAAATACAAGCTCTTGCGCAACAAATGACTACTGTTTTAGAGCGTCGAAAAACTGAAGCTGATGCAGATGATCTTTCTCGAATGGCGTGGTTAGCTATTCATCTAAATCAAGAGGCTCAAGCTTTAGAATATGTTAAAGCAGGGTTGCAAAAGGACCCCGAAAACGATCATTGTTTAAAGTTAGCCCAGCGTCATGGATTTAATGGAAATTAAATTCATACAATTCATTGGCTGACCGGTGTAACTCTATGAGCTGCCCTTCAGCCGATTTCATTGATTGGTAGCAATGGGGTCGACAAGCGGCGAAGGGTAAGTATAGAAGGATTTTTTATTGCCGGATTTTTGCCGGGATTGGTTGTGCACAGTGGCGAAAAGTCCGGCAATTTGCAATGAGCGTCCAATTATTAATCTATAAATAACAGTATGTTACGAATTACTTGAAGCCCTTTTAATGCGATGCTCGCACGTTCGAATCGCGCACTGTCTACTATCAAATTATATGTAAATTAAGCAGGTATGTCTAACCAGCAATTGTTTGATTTATGAGCTGCAAGCCAGTTGACTAATATGTGAAGATTGTAATTAATTCGTTTTGGAATTATTACTCGGCTTGGGGCAAACGAAGATATTAGCGGTCGAGTATTTTTTGCGGTTTTTAGGGGTAGGGATGCCTCAAAAGCTATTAGTAAAAAAATAGAGGCTCCACTATCGTAAGAGTTGAGATTAGTTTTTTAAATAGTGCAACGATTTTGCAATAGAAACACCTTTGCAAAAAGCCCGGATTGAACAACTGGCCACAGGTGGTTTCATGGAGCAAGCGCACAACCTCATCCTGGTCGGTGGCACAGGTACTGGCAAAACACATCTTGCTACCGCTTTGGCAGTGGCCGCCATCCATCAGGGTAAGCGGGCAAGATTCTATAATGCTGTGGACCTTGTCAATCAACTGGAATGAGAAAAACAGCAGGGTAAAGCCGGAAATCTGGGCAAACAGGTTGCGGTGATGGATGCGTTTTTTTTGGATGAATTGGGTTATCTACCATTTCCTGAATCGGGCGGCGCATTACTGTTTCACCTTATCAGCCAACTCTATGAGAAAACATCATTGATCATTACTACGAATCTAAACTTCGTCGAATGGGTTCAGGTATTTGGCGATGCCAAGATGACCACCGCTTTGTTAGATCGAGTAACCCATCACTGCGATATTCTTGAAACCGGTAATGACTCCTATCGATTTAAGCAGCGGAAAAAGATCATCGAAACGCAATAACTTAGTAATCTATCTGGATATTTTTCGACGCTTTTTACTGGTTAAATTTGGATGCTGATTGACATACCGGTCATCATTCAGATTTGTAAAAATTTTATCGAGATCACAGCCGCCACCCGATCTATTCCTGCCGTTGGATGTTTATTTTGGATATTACCTCGGGCTGTCTATTCGATTAAGGGGTTATATTTCTTTATCGACAAGTACTTTCTCGATGCGTCGATCTGGCACTAACCAAATCAATGCCACCAGAATGAATAAGCCTTGGGAAATCCATTGAGCCCAAAATGATATGGCGATAGCTATCATGTATAGAGCGGGCGATAGTTTACCCTTTAAGTCTCTTCCTACAGCTTTTTTTAATAGGGAATTTGTTCCTTGGGAGACAATGATGAGGTGTTGCAATATAAAGTAGGCGATAGCGGCCATGAGTAGAATAAAACCATAGAATGCTGAAGGTAACGAAGCATAATGGTTTTCCCCCATCCAAGCCGTAGCAAACGGAAACAGCGACAGCCAGAATAATAGATGTAAATTGGCCCACAGTATTGAACCGGAGATTTTGTGACAGGTATGAAGCATATGGTGATGATTGTTCCAGTAGATACCTACATGTAGCGGCCTGCAAACATAATTCGTAGGACCTGCAAACATACGCATTTTGGGCCCGAATTATTTGCGAATATCCGCCCCCTTCGACCCGAATTAAATGCGAACGGGCCCACATTATTTGCCAACAGCCTGCAAACATCCGCCAGGAACCACATTAACTGATAATAGAACGCATGTCGCAGGCCAGTTGTTACCGGAGGTGTGCCCAGTTCAAAAATGAGCGAACAGTTTACCTCACGGCTCTGACTTCAAGATGTATTCCGCTCTGGGTTTGAAGATGCGAAATCACAGCGAACAGATTTTTAGCCTGCGGATTGCCTTTCTGACTGAACATCCGCATAAGGCTTTTGGGTGGAGTGTTGGTGACCTCGCTAAGATTTTCAAAGCCAATAGTTGCGTTGATATAATCGCGCAAAACAGCTTTGCCGGTATCCACATCACCGGACAACAGGCATTCTACTCCTTCGCGTAGTAACGCATCGCGGAACTCTGTATCACGCCCGATACGGGCTATCACGGTTTCTTTGAAGCTACGAGTCAATGTCATTTTCCACCTCTATGGCGCTTTCTCTGTTTGTAATCGTCCCATCTGGCTTGTGCGGCCTCAATGTCGCGCTGTTGTCGCTTCTTCGTGCCACCCGCCAGCAGGATCACAAGCCGCTCGCCATCCTTCCCAAAATAAATCCTATAACCTGGGCCAAAATCGACGCGATATTCGAATACGCCTGCGCCGACTCCTTTGGCATTTGAAAAGTTTCCCTGCTCCACCCGAACAAGCGCCGTCGCAATCTTGGCGGCAGCCGATGCATCAAGATCATTAAACCAATCCGCAAAAGGGCTGCGACCGTCCGTGTCTGTATATTCATAAAGCTCAATCATTCCAAATAGTAACTTATAAGTTACCGTTATTCAATAGAAGATTCTTTCACATCTGTGGCGATTTTGGCAGCTATCTAAATGCACGCCTTCCTGGTTCGATAAAACGAACGTTTTATCATACCCAAGTCTTCATGATCCGCTGCCATCTAAGTCATTGATTTTGTAGTTTTGTATTGTGGTTTTATAAAACAAAGTCTAAGATACGATGACAAGATGAAATAATCAAACTTTTTAGGGAACCCATTTTCATGAAACTTGGCTATGCACGGGTATCGACCAAAGACCAACATTTAGAACTCCAGATTGATGCCTTAACAAAAGCTGGGTGTGAAAAGATTTACCAGGATATTGCCAGTGGTGCGCGAACAGAGCGTCCTGCCCTCAATGAAATGATCAACCACCTTCGCCCTGGCGATGTGTTAGTGATCTGGAAATTAGACCGCTTAGGTCGATCGCTCAATCACCTGATTGGTTTGGTCAATGATTTAATGAAAAAAAATATCGGACTGCAAAGCTTGCATGATCCCATTGACACTACCACGGCACAAGGTCGGTTAAGCTTTAACCTGTTTGCCTCATTAGCCGAGTTTGAGCGCGACCTTATCCGCGAACGAACTCAGGCCGGTTTATCCGCAGCCAGAGCCAGGGGACGGAATGGCGGCAGACCAAAAGGCATCCCCCAAAAAGCCGAAGCCACCGCTTGCGCAGCAGAAACCCTTTATAAAGAAGGACGGCTGTCGGTAAACGAAATCTCAGAAAAGCTGGGTATTGCCAAAAGCACCCTATATGCCTATCTACGCCATCGAGGGGTTACTCTTGGCTCTTTTAAAACCAATGCTGAATGTGCCTAGTGAAAGGCAATGAGCGGCAAACGTATTTTTTCAGAAGCGCTGATTAGTTTACGCCACCGTCTCAGCGGCCTTCCTAACCGAAGCAAAGCGCGTCGCTCCATTATGCAGGAAACAGCGGCACTGTATGGTGTATCGGAATCTACTTTATACCGTGCCCTGCGGGACTATAACCGGCCTAAACCGTTACGACGCTCTGACCGTGGAAAACCGAGAATATTACCGGCAGATGAGATGGAAGCCTACTGTGAAATTATTGCCGCCATAAAAATCAGAACGTCCAACCTAAAAGGCCGACATCTTTCTACCTCGGAAAGTATTCGACTGCTTTAGAAGTTTGGCCTCGATACACCGAAAGGCTTTATCAAGGCGGATCCGGGGCAACTTAAAAAAACCACCGTCAACCATTATCTGAAGCAGTGGGGTTATGATCGCAATTACTTGATTCGGCAACCGCCGGCAGTCCGATTTCAGGCTGAACACAGCAATGAATGTTGGCAATTCGACCTCAGTCCATCAGACCTGAAACACGTCAAAGAACCGCTTTGGCTGGATAAAGACCGGGGAGCGCCCACACTGATGATTTACAGTGTCGTCGATGATCGAAGCGGTGCGGCTTATCAGGAATATCACTGCGTCTACGGCGAAGATGTTGAAGCCGCGTTGCGGTTCATGTTCGCGGCGATGTCACCGAAAAAAGATGCCCAATTCGTCCTTGAGGGGATTCCGTCCAAGCTTTATTGCGATAACGGGCCTATTGCCAGAAGTCATATTTTTCAACAAGTCATGCAATATTTGGGTATCGAAGTGATAACCCATATGCCCAAAGATAGCGATGGTACCAGGGTGACCGCTCGATCAAAAGGCAAAGTTGAAAGGCCGTTTCGAACTGTCAAAGAAATGCATGAAACCCTCTATCATTTCCATGAGCCACAAAATGAAGCTGAAGCCAACGAATGACTGTTTAATTTTCTGATCCGTTACAACAACATGCAACATCGGTCTGAAGCCCATTCCCGTATGGAAGACTGGAAACTCAATTTGCCGTCCACCGGCATCCGTGAAATGTGCTCCTGGGATCGATTTTGTACCTTTGCCCGTGAACCGGAGCGTCGTAAGGTCGGGGTAGATGCTCGCGTCGGTATTGACGGTATTTTCTATGAAGTCGATCCTGACCTGGCCGGTGAATACGCGGTGCTTTGGTGGGGGCTTTTTGACAGCGAATTGTATGTTGAATTCGGAGAAAAACGTTATGGGCCTTACCATTCCGTCAACGGCCCTATTCCACTGGGGCGTTATCGGTCATTCAAAAAAACCAAGCAACAAAAACGAGCTGAACGAATAGAGATATTAGCGGGTGAAATTCAATTGTCTCGCGCTGCCCTGGATAATAACCCTAATTCTGAAACATTAGCTGCTTTTGCGCAGGTTCAAGAAATGCCTAAAACAACGTTTATTGATCCGGATCCTTTTGTTGAATTCACCTTCACAGATCGAGTGGCCGCAAAACAAGCGATTGCCTCTGAACTGGGTAAGCCCTTGGCAAAACTGAACCCGGAACAACTGGACACTATTAATAGCATTGTCGCCGAAACCCTCAACAAGCGCCTAATTTTCGAACAAATACACGCTTTTTTTAATTCGCCATTAAAAGGAATATAGCATGTTAAGTGATGTTATGGAATATTACAGCCTCATTCGGAACTTTCAAGGTGCCGGTTATTTTGAAACGGAACACCATCAACAAATTTTTAAAGAACTCAAAGCCGCTATCAAGCAAGGCCAGATGGTGGCATTATCTGGTATTGTTGGTTGCGGAAAAACGACGACATTAAAAGCGATCAGGGATGAATTAACCCGGGAAAAAGAAGTCCTGGTTTCAAAGTCACTTTCAGTAGAGAAAGGACAAGTGAATCTGGGTACCCTGATATTGGCCTTATTTTATGATCTGGCCACAGAAAAGGATTTTAAAATACCTACGCAATCCGAAAGACGCGAACGTATGCTGCAAGAGCTGATTAGAAAGCGACAAAAACCGATTGCTTTATTTGTGGATGAAGCCCATGACCTCCACAGCAAAACACTGATTGGACTTAAACGCCTCATAGAGGTGGTGCAAGATGGCGATGGCGTGCTCTCTATCATTTTGGCAGGACACCCCAAATTAAAAAATGATTTGCGCCGTCCAGCGATGGAGGAAATTGGTTCACGAACGACGATTTTCAGTCTTGAAGGAATACAGGGGCAAAAAACAGAATATATCAATTGGCTTTTTGAAAAATGTTTAAAAAAAGGCGTTAAAAGAACGGATGTGATTACTGATGAAGCCTTGGCACACTTAGCAGAAAGATTGACGACACCCTTGCAAATTGAACAACACCTGAGATTAGCCTTTGAAGAAGGTTATCGCATAGGACAAAAACCGGTGGAAACGGAAATCATTGATGCCATCCTGGCAAAAGACATCAATTCGTTAGAACCACGATTAACCCGGCATGGCTATAATGCCAAAGCGTTGGCAGAATTACTTGATACCAAACCCGCTGAAATACGATCATTCTTGCATGGCAACCTGACTCCAGCCCGGACACAGGAATTACAAAACAACCTTTTGGCGATAGGGATTCCGCTCTGATTTCTTATTGGCACTTAATGTGGGTCCTGAGCGATGTTTGCAGGCTGTTGGCAAATAATGTGGGCCCGTTCGCATTTAATTCGGGTCGAAGGGGTCGGACATTTGCAGTTAATTCGGGCCGAAAATACGGATGTTTGCAGGTCTTATGGATTATGTTTGCAGGCCGTTATACCTACATAGATGAAGCTTAAGACATAGCTCAAGAAAACCGGAATCAATGAAGTAAGCGCATCAAAATTATCACCATGAGGTACTTTAAGTTCCAATACCATGATGGTAATGATGATGGCAATAACGCCATCACTGAAAGCTTCCAATCTAGTTTTATTCATACTGACCCCGTTTAAGCTTTAAGAAACTTTAGCTTTACAAAAACGTTTACTATCGTTGAGAGCACATAAATCAACTAAAGGCTAGATTACCCTCAACGGTGAATGTTACCTGGCGGACGGGAAAGCCAGTCTACGGCTTCTCCGTTTTGGCTGCATCCGGCATTGAGCTTACCAACTTCCCGTATTTTCCATAGATAGCCACGGTTCAGCAGGCGTCAACGGTGTACCTTGTTGCAAAAGCTCGATAGAAATCTTATCCGGTGAGCGTATAAACGCCATTCTTCCATCACGCGGCGGACGATTGATGACAACACCGAAATCCATCAATTTTTGGCAGGTTTGATAGATATTATCGACTTCAAAAGCCAGATGCCCGAAGTTGGGTCCACCCTCATAATATTCTGTGTCCCAGTTGTAGGTCAATTCCAGCAACGGTGCGTGCATTTTTGCAGCCTGTTCGGTATCAAGCGGAGCATGCAAAAAAACCAGCGTAAAACGGCCGACTTCACTGTTTGATCTGTTGCATTCGATCAGACCCAGCTTGTTACAATAAAAATCAAGGGCTTCATTAAGATCACGAACCCTCACCATGGCGTGTAGATAGCGCATAGTGCTACTCCTTATAAATCCTTGCTTTTAATTTCAGCATGCTGGTATAGGTGCCTAAGGCCAAAGATACGCTCCTTGCTTCCAATACCAGGCCATGCCTTGTGTTGACCCTGAAAAATGTATCTTTATCAGCGCAGTAACCTATAGCAAACGACGATGTGATCATTGACCATGCTCGCTGTCTCAATATCAAGTATAACAAATGGTACTACCGACAAACTTAAAACCTCGTTTTTTTAGGTTCTTGCTCATCAATTAGCCTGTATGCGTACAAACAGGAATGTCTGCGGCATTTTTACAGGTAGTGTGCAGCGCGGCCTACCATCAACGAATTGCCAGATATAGTCAGCAAAACTGCCTAAATCTTGCTGCACACCCAAAAATTGCCGGTGTATTGCCTGCATTCAACTCTTTAACACGTCAAGCGACATTTTTTCATGGCTTCCGCTTTTTTAAGTAAGAAAGGATATAAATTATCGCTACGCCAGAGAAAACGACAATCCAAACATGAAGCGAAACCACGTTCCAGATAGCCCCCACTAAGAACAAAAGCCCAACCCAAGCGATCAATTTTTTAACGGATTGCTTTTTTGTCTTACTCCGGTTTTGTTTTTCTATCCGCTTGACGAAAAAACGGATCATGGGCACAGGTAACTCACAAAGCCCCTGTCTCTTGTAGCAATTTAAAAACAGCTTCACCTAAGCGTTGATAGCCTTGTCCATTAGGATGGATTTTGTCTGACTTTAGCTTGCTATTCTCTATAATCGCTGGCAAGGATTCTAAATCAATCGGCACTTTTTCGGCCTCAGCAACTTGCTGATAAATTTTGGCGCTCTCAAGAGAGGTCAATCCAAGCAACGAATATACTCCAAAGGAAGGCACGCCTAACATGACGACTTTAATATTGCGTTGCTTCGCCTCAGCAATCATGCCGGTCAAATTAGCCGCTGTTTGTTCACGCGGCATGTTGCGTAAAATATCGTTGGCACCATGAATCAAAATTAACAGCTGTGGTTGCTGCTCATCTAATAACGCGGGTAATCGTTTTAAGCCATCGGCGGAGATTTCACCAGGAACGCCGCTATTGATGACAGTATGGGAACTGAGTTTAGCTAAGACATTGGGGTAACTTTGGGTTTTATCTGCGCCAGTGCCGTAGGTTAGGCTATCGCCGAATGCCATAATGACAGCATCACTTGGTAATTTGCTAAAAAAACATTTTCTGATTTGCCGCAAGCAGTTAAAAATAATAGTAGAGTGAAGAAAAGAATTTTTTTCATGTGAAGTACGTCAAAAACTCTGGGTGCATTATGCACTTTTATGAAAAATAACCCAGTCCTAGATTTAGCTCAGCCCAAACTGTTCTGACAGCCCTTGCGATTTTAGGTGATCACGTAGGGTTGGGCCGTTATATTTCTGTCGCCCGCCCTCCCGAACTGTTGGGGAACCAAAGTCAAGCGCATCGGAAGCCGCGTGGTGTTCTCGATAATTGTCCAAGAGGTAATTTTTGGCATCAGCAATCGTTTTGAGGGGTGGTGCATTAACTATACTCTGGCGATCAAACAACGCATGAGCGGCTTTGGTAAAATCTTCAGGTGTTTTTAAGCAGAAATGGTATCTACTTTAAATTCCAGGGGAAAACCAACATCAAACCTGCAAGGTTTGCGCTTTTTGAGTAATTAAATCTGCCAAAGAGGGAAGTTCGAATCGCCCAGACACGCGGTCATAAACGTAATCGTAAAAGCTCACGGCTAATTTTTT